>JAJUGJ010000001.1 GCA_029268225.1 Burkholderiales bacterium
GGGGCGGCCCCACCGGGACGACCGAGAAGAAGAAGGTGACCACGCCCAGCAGCATGGCACCGGGCACACCGGCAATCAGGAAGCCGATGGACGCCAGCACCCCTTGCGCGAGGGCCGTGCCCAGGATGCCATAGATGACGCCGTTGACGGTCCCCTGCGTGATGTCGATGAGGTAGCCCGAGCGTGCACCCGCCAAGCGCGACAGGGCCACTCGCAAACGCACGGCCAACGCTTCACCGTGCAAAAACAGGAAAAAGGCCAGAAAGACCGAGAGTCCCAGATCCACCACGCCCTTGCCCACCATCCTGCCGGTGTCCAAGGCCAGCTTCTGCGCAGGGTCGGCCAACTTGCTCAACTCGGTCATCAGGCGTTTGCCATCGTGAGCCAGGCGCTGCCAATACTCGAACAGCGACTGCCCGATCAACGGCACATCGCGCAGCCAGGCAGGCGCATCAGGCAAGCCACTGTTCATCAGCTCGGAGACCCCGCGCCCCAGTTGCGCCATGCTGTCCGCCAGGCCGAAGGCCAGGGCCGTCACCGGCCCCAAGACGACCAAGGTGATCAGCGCCGTGACCAGGCTCGCCGACCACACGCGCCGCCCCTTCAACATGTGATCGAGCCAGAGCAGCGCCGGCCAGCAGGTTGATGCCAGGATCGCCGCCCAGGCCAGCGAGCTCATGAAGGGCCACAGCACGTAGACGCAACCAACCCCCAGCAGGGTCAGGGCCACAATGGCCAGAAGCCGGTCAGCGCGAAGTGGGTCCATGTGTCAGCGTCGGAAGGTCAGGTGGCGAGAATCGGTTTGCCGCAACTTTCGCAGAAAGCATTGCCGCTGTCATTGACCGTCTCGCAGGCCCCACACACCACCTCCGAAGCAGGCTGCGGAGCCGTCACCTCGACCGCGGCTGGCACTGGTGTCACCCCGGCAGGCGCTGCCGCCTGCAGCAAGGTCTCTGCGACGATCCCCGAAGCCAAGGCCCCCGCAGCCGGCGCTGCAGCAGCGCCCAATTGGTTCAATGCGCCCATGGCCGCCATGCGGCGAGCATCTTCATTGGCCGTGGGCGCAATGACAATGCTCTGCTCGCCGGCAAACTGGCGCACCAGGTTCTTGAGGTATTCGGCCTCTTTGGGCTGGCTGAGCATGCCGGTGATGATGCGGGGCGTGACACTGCCATGGCTCTGGTGGCCGAAGACCACACTGCGCAACTGCATCACCCAGACGCGGAAGGTCATGTTCTCGACGTTGACCACCTCACGCTCGGTGAAGACACGGTCTTGCAGACGGTTGCCGATGTCGACCTTGGAGCGGATGAAGCTGCCCTCCATCTCGACCCAGGTCAGCGTGGACTCGAAGTCGAAACGGCCCCACAGCGTGTGCGCACTGCGGAAGGCATAGCCACCGACCGCCACCAGCGACAGGCCCAGCGAGGCAAAGCCCAGCACGGGGCGCCAGTCGGACGTGGGCTCGAAGCGCACCGCGAAGACGACCAGCGCCAACGCCCCCGCCAGGGTCAGCACCACACCCATCAGGTCAATGACCATCAGCCAGAAGAAGCGTGGGTAGGCCTTGGCCACCGAGAAATCCATGCGCTTGAACGCCGACGGCGCCATCGGCTGGGTTTCTTCCAGCATCTGGCCCTTGAAGTTGCCGGCACGGCTGCCCAGGTTGATGTTGGGCAGGACGCGCGCATAGCGGCGGTTGGGGATGCGGTGCGTCCAGTTGCGCTGCATCTCCCGGTCCAGCTCCTGCATCAGCAGGTTGGGGTCGGCGTTGAAGCTGAAGTTGTCTTGCGTATCGACCTTGCTGACCGGGGGCGGCGGATCGATGTGGCGCTGCACGGCGATGAAGAACACGCCTTCGATGGCGGCCAGGGCCACCAGGATGATCAGGGCCTGGGTGCCGAAGCTGGCCCATTCCAGATCAGGCAGGACATGACTGAGAAAGCCCAGGGCCACCGGCCCCAGGATGGCGGCGAGCGTCAGCCCCACGATCTGCTTGAGGTTGAAACTGACCTTGGCCTGCACATCGCTGCCCGACACGGGCTTGACAGCCATGAAGACCACGAGTGCCAGGAAGAAGGCACCCACCCAGGACTGGATGGGCGATCCCCAGACGAAGATCATCGCAACCAGCATGATCAAGAGCAGGAACGCGTACGACGCCAGGTTGGCAAAGCGGTTCTGCAAGACGTTCTGGATGTAGGCCGGCGCCGTGATCAGGTCCTTGACCAGCGAATACAGCACGCCGTTGAGGGCGCCACTGGGAATGGCGAACTCCAACGCACCCTGACGCACGGTCTGCATCAGCGTCTTGGCGCCATCGGGCAAGCCCAGTTTGTCGGCGTCCAATTCAGGTGCGAGCCCTGCGGGCTGGCCACGACCGAAGAACACGCGCAACTGCTGGCCGATGCGCACAAAGTTCCAGGCAGCCAACACCATCATGCCCACGCCCAAGGCCACGGGCACGACGAAACTGCCCAGCGCCTGCTGAGCCAGGTGCTTGCGCGCCAGGAAGATCAGGGCCAGCGCGCACACCAGCAAAATGGTGGCGCGCACCGCCCACAGGATGTTCTCGACCCGGTAGGGATTGGGGAAATCAAGCTGCGCTTGTTCGGAGCTGTATTCGTAAGACATAGGCGAAACAGAGATCGTGGGCAGGGACGGGGCGAAGTAGGCCGTTTTACTTCAGCTTGTGACCGCAGCCACCACAGAACACGTCATCAGGGGTGACACCATTGCCGCATTTGGGGCACGCACTCGGTTGAACAGCAGGCTGAGCCGGTGCGGGTGCCGCATCCGGTCCGTTGAAGACCTGACGCAGCGACGTGGGCGCAGGTCCCGCCATGCGTCCGCCCTGAGGGCCGCTGCCCATGTCCACCTCACCCACATGATCGTCCCGGTGCTTGATGAGGTTCTCGATCACGCCAATGATCTTGTGCAACTGCACTTCGTTGATCTCCTGGCCTTCGATCACCGAACGCTTGAAAGTGATCGCAGCCACCTCACCGGCGGCATCGGTGAAGCCGAAGGTCAGTTGGCGGTTGAGCACGTAGTACAAGCCCGAGATCACCGCACCCAGCACGAAAAAGGCAAACAGGGCCCATCCGCTTTGCATCGCGCTGCCCAGGAACAGACAGAAACCAAAGATGCCCAAGGCGGTCTTCCAGGGCTTGAAGCGCCCGTAGAAGGTGGAGCAGACGTGCTCGAAAGTGGTCAGACGGCGAATGAAGCCGGAAAGCGAGCCTTGCTCGAACTCGATGCGGCTGCCGGTCACCTGGAAGGTGGTCGTGGCGTCGATGCCCAACAGGGAGAAGATGAAACTCCAGAAGCCGCTTTCACGGGCCACCACCTTGACATACGGCTCCCCCGAAGCCGGGTTGGATTTGACGCTCCACGATTTGATGACCAAGGCCATGCGATGTTCCTGATGTAGTGATGAGAGAAAGAGTAAAAAACCGCCTCGCGAGGCGGTTGCAAAGGATCAGACTTCCGTGGTTCTGAGGCGCCCGGCCTTGACGGTGATGCGCTCCATGCCCTTGGTCACACTGGCGTCCGTCACCTTGATGACCGTGATGGGATTGCCCTTGGGAGAGGCCACTTTGCCCCCCGCCATGTTCACCTTGTTAGCTTTGGCATCGGCCGGCGTCACAGCCACAACGATCTCTGCCGATCCACGCTCGTCGGCCACCCGCTCGGCCAGGGTTTTGAGCTTACCCATGGCCGCGGTGTACTCGGGTGTGCCCTTGGCCGAGATGGGCAGGTCGAGGCTGACGGAGTCGAAGGTCTTGATCTTTTGCGTGTTCCCCGTGGCCTTGTCCTTGGCCACGACCTCGACCGTCTTCACCTCTCCCCCACGCGCACGCTGCTGAGGCGGCAGGGACGCCGTCGCCTGAATCGCTTCCTGACGGATGCGCTCGGCTTCGGCAATTTCTTGCTGACGCGCACGCTCGAAGCCAACCAGTCCGCCGACCACCGCCCCCATGGCGCACCCTGCGGCCATGTCCCCTCCGGCCAGTTTGGCCAACAGGGCGCCGCCCGCGCAGCCCAGAGCCCCGCCCACGACGGCGCCGGTGGTCTTGTTGTCCGTGGCACCTGGCCCGGCCGTGTTGGCGCAACCCGACAGACCCAGGGTCAAAGCGATGGCGGTCAATCCAATCTTGTGCATGCGTGCTCCTGCTTTCATTTCAGCAAATCGTCCAAAGTCTTGTTGGCCTGATTCAGTTTGGCTTTGTCCAGTTCACGCTGGCGCGCCTGGGCCTGGGCGTCGCGGCGTGCTTGCTCTTGACGCGCCTCCTCTTCCACCTTCAGGCGACGGGCCTGGGCCTGAGCGGCTTCGTCCACGCTGGGACTGGGCGGCACCACGATCGACTCGCGTTCGATGATCTCCTGCGTGGCAGGCTCAGGCACGGGAGGCATGGCCACCGGAGCCGGCACCTCCGCGACGGGAGAGTCAGGCTGTGGCGTCACTTCAGGCACGGATGCCGCCGATGCCTCGGCCGAGGGCTCGGGCAAGGCCACCTCGTCGGCTGCCGGAGCTGAACTGCGCGAAGTCAGCCACCAGGCGAATGCCCCCAGGACCACGACCGCCGCTGCAGCCGCAGCCACGAGGACCTTGTTGCCCGAACGGGTGGGCTGCGAGGCGGGCTGAGGCGAAGCAGGCACGGGGCGCTCAACCTTGGGAGAGGGCGAGGCCGCTGGAGGGGCTGGCTGAGGCACTGAAGGCGCTGGCGATGCCTCAGGCTCCGGCGCGGTGGTCGTTGCCGTGCTTGCTGCCACCACAGGAGTCACCGCCGCGTCGGCCACAGGCACCTCAGGCGACTCCGCAGGCAATTCAACGGGTGCGGCCACATCAGCAGGCGCAGTGACAACCGGCGCGGCTTCATCCACGGCTGGTGCTGGTGCTGGTGCTGGTGCTGGTGCTGGTGCTGGTGCTGGTGCTGGTGCTGGTGCTGGTGCTGGTGCTGGTGCTGGTGCTGGTGCTGGTGCTGTGAAAGCATGACCGCACTTGCCACAGAACTTCGCCCCGGGCTTGCACGCTGCGCCACAACTCGGGCAGGGCGGCGCCACGGGCTCCATGGGCATCACCTCGGGCGCAGGCACCGTCACAGGCTCTCCGCACTTTCCACAAAACCGGGCACCTGCGGCCAGCCCATTCCCACACTTACGGCAATGCATCAAATCTCAACTCTCAAACAGCAAGGCACAAACGCCCTTCGATGGACGCGCCAAGGCAACCACTGAATTTGTAACGATTATGACAACACCCTGACACAACGGCATCTGAGGCCGACCAAACTACAACAGTATCCCGATCAAGGCCCCACGCACCTCCCCTTGACGGGGGTACACATCGTTGTTGCAATGGCGTCGTGTCCCGCTTAGACAGGGTGAAACACATGGCGCACCACGACGTCACTCGGCCAGCACCACGCCAACACACGGCCAGTGATGCGGCACACCGGCACCTGGCCTCCTTGCTCGCCCTCGCAGATGTGCGCCTTGACGGGTCGCGGCCCTGGGACATCCACCTGCTGGCTCACGGCGTTCCCGAACGCGTTCTGGCCCACGGCAACCTGGGACTGGGCGAAAGCTATATGGACGGCCTGTGGACATGCGAGCGACTGGATCAGTTGTTTGACCGCCTGCTGCGATCGGACATCGCCTCGCGCGTGCGCAGCCTGAGCACCGCCTGGCACCACCTGCGCGCGCGCTGGCTGAACCTGCAAACAGAGCACCGTGCCTGGCAAGTGGGGCGCCAGCATTACGACCTCGGCAACGCGTTCTACGCAGCGATGCTCGACCGACGCATGACCTACACCTGTGCCTTCTGGGGTGACGCCAGCAGTGGCGCCCCCGACCTCGACACGGCGCAAGAACACAAGCTGGAACTCGTGTGCCAGAAGCTGGGCCTGCAAGCAGGGATGCACGTGCTCGACATTGGTTGCGGCTGGGGCAGCTTCATGAAGTACGCCGCTGAACGACACGGCGTGCGCTGCACTGGGGTGACCATCTCTGCCCAACAAGCCGCGCTAGGCCGCACCCTGTGCAAGGGCCTGCCCGTCAGCTTTGAACTCATGGACTACCGCCAACTGAACACGCGCTTCGATGCCATCGTCAGCCTGGGCATGTTCGAGCACGTGGGGCAGAAGAATCACGGCGTCTACATGGACGTGGTCAAACGCTGCCTGGCGCCAGACGGCCTGTTCCTGCTGCACACCATCGGTCGCAACGAAGCCGGACATGGCACCGACCCGTGGATCCACAAATACATCTTCCCCAACGGAGAGTTGCCGACCATCGCCCAAATCGGGCAAGCCTGTGAGCGTCGCTTCGTGGTGGAAGACCTGCACAACTTTGGCGCCGATTACGACCGGACGCTGATGGCATGGCATGAGCGTTTCGAAGCCGCTTGGCCGCGCTTCGCCGAGCAACTCGGCGAGCGCTTCCACCGCATGTGGCGCTACTACCTGCTCTCATGTGCCGGCGCCTTCCGCGCGCGCGATGTGCAGCTCTGGCAATGGGTGCTCTCGCATCCGGGCCGACCGGGCGTGTACCCACGCATCTCCACACCGCGGCTCACCTCCTGAGCCGCGCAAGGGCGAGAGTGACATCGCACTGACTCACATGTTCACCCCCTTTGTCAGATCCAGCGCGACAAAGACACGACTTATGGGGGATTGCCCCCATTCGGGACCCAGAAGTGACTCGGTACAAAGTCACATTTCCCGATGACTCGCTTCATTTCATGATGCGTGGCCAGCACACCCGGCCTTGACCGTCGTCGCGGATCTCATTTCAGCCCGAAAGGAATCCATGAACATCCGCACACGTACCTTGCGTCCGCTCACCCTGGCCGTTCTCAGCAGCTGCCTCATGGCTGGCGCCCTCAGCAGCGCCGTCGCCCAGACCACCACGCTGGGCACACGTGGCACCCTGAGTCAGGCCAACTCGCCCACCACCACCAACCCCTATGCCAACTGGTCCACATACGACCGCAAGGCCGACTACCCCCGCTCCATCTCCCTGCCGCTGCAGTACATCACCACCAGCAAGGGTGACAAGCTGTCGGTGCGCGTGTCCGTGCCGGCCAATCTGCTGGGCATGCAGGCCCCAGGCAAGTTCCCGGTCATCCTGACGCAAACCGCTTACCGCAACGGCGTGGGCCAGATCCTGGGCACCATCGCCACGGGTGACACCACGCTGATCATCGGCGGCAAGGACGACTACATGATCCGCCGCGGCTACATCACCGTGGCCGTCGATGCATGGGGCACCGGCATGTCCACCGGCGAAACCCAGCTCATCGGTGAAGCCGAGCAAGAGGCCTATGGCGAAGCCGTCAAGTGGGTCACCCAGCAGCCCTGGTTCAACGGCAACCTGGGCTTGGCTGGCACCTCCTACCTGGGCATCACCAGCCTGCTGACCGCCAAGCAACAGCACCCGGCCGTCAAGGCCGTGTTCGCTGCTGTGCCCATGGGCGACGCCTACCGCGGCGTGGTCGGTGTGGGTGGCCTGCTGAACGCGCAGTTCCTGAGCATCTGGCTGCCGCTGACGCACGGCCTGAGCGTGGGCGTGCTCAACACCGCAGAGCAACTGCTCAACCCCAAGCTGGCCTCCACCATCAAGCTGGCCAACCAACAGCACATCGACGCCATCGACAGCTGGTACCTGCCCACCGTGAACAACGGTCTGGCCGGCAAGGTCGGTATCTCGACCGACGATGGCTCGTTCTGGTCGGTGCGCTCCCCGATCGAAGGCTCCAACCAGATCAAGGTACCCACCTTCCTGGTCGGTGGCACCAACGACATCTTCCAGCGTGACGTGCCCTTGCTGTACGAGCAAATCAAGCACAATGCCAACACCAAGCTGATGGTGCTGCCGGGCTCGCACGTGGGCTCGATCCTCAAGCTCATCTCGGGCGCAGAGGGCATCCCCAAGGGTCGCTACCTGCTGCTGCAATGGTTTGACCAGTACCTCAAAGGCATGAACACCGGCGCCGCCAGCATGCCCACTGTGACCCAGTACGTGCAGGGCTATGGCTCCACCGAGCGCTACGCTCGCGCCACCGACTGGCCGCATCCGCAAATGACCGCCCAGCGCATGTACCTGCGTGAAGGCAAGCTGCTGAGCACGCAGGCCCCCACCGCGACAGAGGTGAGCGCTTCCGTGTCGGAACCGCAAGCGCCGGTCGTGACCATTTCGCGCGGCAACGAAAGCGTCAAGGCGGAGGTCACACTGAACGACGGCAGCAAGTGCTCGAGCAGCTACGACCAGTGGACCCTGGGTATCGCCGGTATCCTGGGTGGCTCCTGCTACAAGGACGCCAACAAGGTGGAGACCGCCCAAAAGGCTGCCATCTATGAAACGCCTGCACTGTCCTCTGATCTGTACCTGAACGGTCCGATCCAGGCTGACGTGTGGGTGACCACCACCCGCACCGATGCGGCCCTCGCTGTGCGCGTGGACAGCGTCTCGCCCGATGGCGTGGCCACCCCGATCAGCACCGGCCTGATGTCGGCACGCTATCGCGCGGTGGACACCAGCCGCTCGCGTTACGTCAACGGCGTCATGATCCAGCCTTGGCATGCCTTCACCGCATCGTCGGCCCAGCCGGTGGTGCCTGGCCAGCCCATGCTGGTGCCGGTGGAGATCTTCCCGAATGCTGCCCTGATCCGCGCCGGCCACAAGCTGCGCGTGGCCATCAGCGCCAGCAACCAGGCGCAAGGCGTGTGGCCGCTGCCGAACCAGGCCAACGCCATTGGTGGCACCACGGTGATCCTCAACAGCGCCGAGCATCCGTCCAGCATCGTGCTACCGGTGGTGCCCGCCAACACCCTGAATTGATCTGAACTCACCTCAGTGGTAGAACAACAGGGCCCGATGTCGTGAAATCACGGCATCGGGCCCTGTGCACATGTCATGAACAAAACTTTTGCTGCTGCCCTCTCGGCCCTGTCACTGCTGGTTGTGGCGGTGTTGATGTGGCCTGACGCCCCCTCTGGTGAAGACGACGCCCACATGAACGGCGCCGCCGGGCGGTCCGCCTCGTCGGAAAGCCGCTTCCCTTGGGAGACCAGCGACCGCACTGTCAGCGCCCCTGCCACGCTCGATCTGTTGCGGGCTCAACCCAACGGTCGGCTGAACCTCTCAGCCCGCACACGAGACGTGCTGGACACTTTCTTATCGGAGCACCCAGTCGCGGCGCCCGACGTGATCGCCGCGCAATTCAGGGATGCAGCCAAGGCGCATTTGCGTGAGCCCGCGCTGAGCGAGGCCGTGGATTTGATGACGCGCTACGCCGCTTATCAGGACGCACTGCGGGCCTCTCAGACCCAGCCCGCGCCCGCACCCAACATTGCCCCCGAACTGGCCGCCATCTTGAAGCTGCAACAAGCCAGTGCTCTGCGCGAGCAGTTTCTGGGCAGCGAGTTCAAGGACGCCTTGTATGGGCAGGAAGAGCAAATGCAACGCTACCAACTGGCCCGTCAGCAGATCCTGTCGGTGCAAGGCATGAGTGAGCAGCAGCGGCATGGAGAACTGGCCGCGCTGGCGAGAGAGTATCCGCGTGAGGTGGTCGAGGCGGCAGGGCGCGGCGGGCACTGAGCAGGCCTCAGGTAGGCCATGTGCCTGCTTGGCACTGCGTACGACGCAATGAGAAAAGCCTCGCAAGTCGATGACATGCGAGGCTTATTCTGGTGGGCGGTGCAGGGTTCGAACCTGCGACCCCTGCCGTGTGAAAGCAAAAAATCGGTCTTTCACATCAATGACTTAGAGAAAAACTCCAAGAATGACAATCACTTAGCGTACTTCAGTGTACTTGTTTGTCCTTCGATATCCAAGTGTCAGTGTCCCAAAATTGTCCCAGCAGCGAAGGATGCGCGCCCCTGGCAAAGAAGGCTCATGTCGGCGTCCAAACGGCCTTCACGCCCAGCCTGCGCCCACGCCACGTCCACACGTCGGCCACCTCCACGCGATAGCGCCCTTCGTCTGGGCTGCTTCCGAGAAGGACCAAGGCATCACCATCGATATCAATGCGCTGGACGGCATACCCCCGTGTGAATCAACGGCAGGTGGGTGACTCGATGGCGTACCCAACGGACAGGTACAGGTGCGTGCGTTCGGATGCACCTGTTCTCTCGACGAGATGAACGCCCTCTTCGCTAGTACACAACCCGGCTCTGCGAATGCCGTGGCCGCGATCCACCGAGACCAGTTCAGCACCCGCATTGCGCGTGTTCATGTTCTTGCCGACTGCGGCGACCCCAATGAATGGCGCCACGTACCAAAGTCGGGGAACCCGAACACGGTAGACGAACACCCGCTCTCCGCTGACCTCGTTCGTCGCCAGCAGCTCGTCGGAAGAGGCTTCTGTGAAGTCACTCGCCATGAGGCGCTTGCAGCATGCACTGTCCCCTGCTGCAGCGGGATACTGAATGTGTACTGAATCACCTCGGGCGAGCGGCTCAGCAGCAATCAAATGGCCATGCCCAGCGCCATCCATCTGGACGATGGCGTATCGGGCCTCCGATGCGAAGGCCATGTCCGTGGCCATGGCACACAGCCACAGCGCGAGCAACTTAACGCCCGTTGTCGGACCAGTGAGGCGGATCTGAAACAAGCTTGTTCACTCCATAGGTTGCGCCGACGGCATTGAGGTCGCTGAGCTTCTTGATCTCGACATCCTCGCCCGACGCATTCTTGATTTTCTTACCGACGATACCCGTGATCGTCATGTCAACGGCCGCGCGTTCTGTGTGACGTGAAATCAACGCGGGTGGGTACACGATCGTGTACCCCTTCGCCATGGCCGAGGCGGCAGCCTTCGACGCATCATCCGTGTCATGAACCCAATCGATGTTCACGCCATCCATAGCGGGCACCTTGTCCGCCGTGATCTCGCCGCGAGCGATTTTCGAAGCGTAGTGCATCAGGTAGGCGCGCTCCCTGGGGCGGTAGGTCGCTGCAATGCTGACCGACCCGCCAGCGGCCTTGATGGCGGAGATGAACTTCTCCGCCTTTTCCTTGAACGTGGATTCAAGGTCATTCAGGCTGGCACTGCCGGGGAAGCGAGACACCCATTGGGCTCCACTCTTCTCCTTCGCGGGTACCTTAGCAACAGCAGGCGTCGTATCGGCCTTGGGCGTCAGCTCCGCAGTCACCGTCGTCGCCATAGTGATGGACCTCCAATGTCGCTTTTTGTTTGGTGTTGGAGCTGATCTTTTCTGTCAGCCCTTTTTCGTCTGTGATGCCTGTGATGGAGCGGCCATCCTCCAGGGTGATCTTGTATGACACCCTGGGTAACGGCTGACCAGTGAGCTCGTCACGAACAACGAAGTGAATGTCGTAGTCATGGTTCTCTGGTAGCAGCGAGCTGATGAGGCCCGCCGCCTTGGCGCCAACCGGAGCAGATGAACTGGAAGCCGCACTGGTGCTGGCACTGGATCCGCCACCACCATCTCCCACGCGAGACACCACCTGGCTGGAAATCAATGTCGCGCCACACGCGCACTTGTCCCCGTGCCTGGCCACGGGAGCACCGTCAACGATCATCGTTGGATCACCCGTGACGATCACCGTGGTACCGTGCCCCTTCTTCGGACAGGTAACCTGGTCGCCCACGCGAGCCAAGCGTTTGCCATGCGTGTCGGTGGTCATGGTCGAACCGATGACCACGCCGCCGTGATCGGTCCTGTCGCCGATGACGATGAACGGCCTCATCTCTTCCCCTGATTTGTTTGGCCGAAACTCTAGCAGCGGAAGCAAGGTGGCCAGAGCCCCCCATCGGGCGGTAACAGTAACGTAGCGTTACCCGTTACCGATGGACTCAATGCTGCCGTCACCAACTGCAGCCTGGATCAACTCATCGGTGATGCCCAGCCCCTCCAATCCGGCGTAATAGCTGAGACGGAAGTCGCGTAACAGTTCTGTCCACTCGCGTTGACTCACCACGGTAGCGAGGATCTCGGGCACTGGACGGTGCATCGCCCGATGTGTCATGTGCCCTGGCCCCCAAAGCGCGTATTTCAGCGGCAGTGTGACCTCCCACCAACCGCCCAGGTGCTCACTTGGGACACGGCCGAACGCAGAATTCACATCTGCGCAGGCCATCGCAACCAGACTCGCAAGATCAAAGGCCCAGGGGTGCTCCCACCATGCGCCGTAGACCGGTTGACCGGCTGCCATTCCCACCAGAAACCCGATCAAACTGAACCGATCTGTCTGCGCATGTTGGCGCCGACCGAAAACTGAGCCACTTATGAGGGGTGTGCCGATCTAAAACTGAGCCAGGTGTTCAACCTACCCTGCTGCTTTTTGATGCAGCGGGGTTCGAGGAGTGATCACCATGGACATGATCGGCAGAATCCGGCGGCTGCACAGCCGAGGCAAGAAGTCAGAGCGGGAGATCTCGCGGATGACGGGGCTGTCGCGCAACACGATAGCCAAGTGGCTCAAGGCGCCATTGGATGGCGAGCCCAAGTACCGGCGAGGCGAGCAACCGGGCAAATTGACGGCCTTCCACGAGGTTCTCAAGCAGGCACTCAAGGCCGATGCCCATCGGCCCAAGCACGAGCGCCGCACGGCGCGGGCGCTGTACAGCGAGCTCAAATCGGCAGGTTACGAAGGCGGCTACAGCCGTGTGACGGACTTCATCGGCCAGTGGCGCCAAGGCGAGGGCCAAGCGGCAGCGACGCGAGCCTTCGTGCCCTTGTCGTTCGAGCTGGGCGAGGCATTCCAGTTTGACTGGAGCGAAGAAGGCCTGGTGGTGGGCGGCATTTACTACCGGCTGCAGGTCTCGCACATGAAGCTGTGTGCCAGCCGTGCGTTCTGGCTGGTGGCGTATCCCAGCCAGGGGCACGAGATGCTGTTCGATGCGCACACGCGCAGCTTTGCGGCGCTGGGCGGGGTGGCCCGTCGGGGCATCTACGACAACATGAAGACGGCCGTGGACCAGGTCAAGAAGGGCAAGGGCCGAGTGGTCAACGCCCGCTTTGCGGTGATGTGTGCGCACTACCTGTTCGACGCCGACTTCTGCAACGTGGCCAGTGGCTGGGAGAAGGGTGTCGTCGAGAAGAACGTGCAAGACAGCAGGCGGCGCATCTGGATCGATGCGGCCAAGCAGCGCTTTGGCTCCTTTGCCGAACTCAACGCCTGGCTGGGCGAGCGCTGTCGCAGCCTGTGGTCTGAGGTACGACACCCGGAGCATTCGCAGTTCAGCGTGGCCGAGATGCTGGAGCATGAACGTGCCCACTTGATGTCGATGCCTCAGCCCTTTGACGGCTATGTGGAACGCCCGGCGAGGGTGACCAGCACTTGCATGGTCTCGGTGGCACGCAACCGCTACTCGGTGCCGTGCGAGCTGGCCGGGCAGATGGTCAGCACCCGCCTGTACCCGATGCGGGTGGTCGTGGTGGCCAACGATGAGGTGGTTGCGCAGCACGAGCGATTGACTGACCGAGGCCAGACCCGCTACGACTGGCAGCACTACATCCCGCTGGTGCAAAGAAAACCCGGTGCGCTGCGCAATGGTGCCCCCTTCGCCGACCTACCCCCGGCCTTGCAGCAGCTACGCAGAGGGCTTCTCCGTCAGGCAGGTGGCGACCGTGTCATGGCGCAGGTACTGGCCATTGTGAGCACAGCTGGCCTGGATGCGGTGCTGGTGGCAGTTGGATTGGCGCTGGAGAGCGCGCCACCGTCTGGCAAGGTCAGCGTCGAGCATGTGATCAATGTTCTGAGCAGGCTCAACCCTGCGCCCACGCCTGAAGATGCACAGACCAGTCTGCAGGCGACAGTGACCCCACTGGCCAATACGGCGCGCTACGACAGCTTGCGCGGGCAAGGCGGCACGGAGGAGATCAACCATGCGTGATATCGCTGCAGAGCTCAAACAACTGCGCCTGCACGGCATGGCGGGCGCCTGGCTAGACCTGATCGAACAAGGGGCCAGTACGGGCTCAGAGGAGGCGCGGTGGTTGATTGAACACCTGCTGCAGGCCGAGGCCACAGACCGAGGCATGCGCTCGGTTAGCCATCAGATGCATGCAGCCAAGTTCCCTGTGCATCGAGACCTGGCTGGGTTCGACTTCGCTGTGTCCCCCGTTGACAGCAAGCTGGTTCACACGCTGGCAGAGACAGGCTTCACAGAAGTGGCGCACAACGTGGTGTTGGTGGGAGGGCCTGGCACCGGCAAGACCCACCTGGCCACAGCCATTGGCGTGGCCGGCATCACCAAGCATGGCAGGCGCGTGCGCTTTTACTCCACGGTGGATCTGGTCAACGCGCTGGAGCAAGAGAAGGCACAAGGCAAGGCCGGACGCATCGTGACGAGCTTGTTGCGCCTGGACCTGGTGATCCTCGATGAGTTGGGCTACCTGCCGTTCAGCCAGGCAGGCGGTGCGCTGCTGTTCCACTTGCTCAGCCGGTTGTATGAGCACACCAGCGTGATGATCACGACGAACTTGGACTTCGCGGAATGGTCGCGTGTCTTTGGTGATGCCAAGATGACAACGGCACTGCTGGACCGGCTCACGCATCACTGCCACATCCTGGAGACGGGCAACGAGTCACATCGGTTCCTGCACAGCTCCAGCACGGCCAAGAGGCGCATCAAGGCACGAGAGCAGTCTCGGATGCAGGCTGCAGCACAGGGCAAGGCCTGAAGCTCAAAGCGAAGGGGGAAGCCGCTGCGCGGCTTCCCCCTTGATGTTCAATCAAGCCGGCCGGAAGACTCAAAACCCAGGCCAGGCTCTACACTTATCCACAGCTGACCACCCTTTGGTCGGCTACCAGCCCTGGCTCAATATTGGATCGGCACGGTGGCTCAGATTTGGATCGGCGCGGACAATCTGCGCCTCATGTGGTGGTTGAGTGCGAGTGCCAGGCCTGACTGCTGCCCCACTGTCCCAAAATTGTCCCAAATTTTGAAACGGGCAAGAAAAAAGCACTTAGCATCGCTGCTAAGTGCTTGATTTTCTTGGTGGGCGGTGCAGGGTTCGAACCTGCGACCCCTGCCGTGTGAAGGCAGTGCTCTACCGCTGAGCTAACCGCCCGAAACTGGTTCGGGACTTGCCGCGTCGCTGATTTGTTTGTCGCAATCAGCGAAGACCTGAACTATAGCACGGTTTCGAGAGACTTCCACAAACTTTTGCCACCCGATGCTTTGTCGAGATCTTGCAACGCTTTGTCGAAGGCCTCGGCTTCCTCCGGCGTAGGCTGGATCACCGGCAGATCGAAGCTGCGCAGGTCGATGGCGGCGACGTCCAGTGCGCCCTGCCCTTCGTTGCCCGTTTCGTCTTCGGCCTCGATCAACAGGGCATCTTGGCCCCGCGTCATGTTGATGTAGACCTCGGCCAGCAACTCGGCGTCCATCAAGGCGCCGTGCAGCGTGCGGTGCGAGTTGTCCACTTCCAGTCGGCGGCACAGCGCGTCCAGGTTGTTGGACTTGCCCGGGAACATCTCGCGGGCCATCAACAAGGTGTCGATCACGCCACTGACGTGGTCGGTGAACTTGCCCTGGCCACAGCGTGCCAGCTCGGCATTCAGAAAGCCGATGTCGAACGCCGCGTTGTGGATGATGACCTCGGCGCCGGCACAGTACTCGACGATCTGGTCCACCAGGGCTGCGAACGTCGGCTTGTCGGCCAGGAACTCGTCGGTCAGACCGTGCACACGCACCGCGTCTTCACTGTTGGGACGCTCGGGGTTGATGTAGAAGTGCAGATGCCGCCCGGTGAGACGGCGGTTGACCATCTCCACGCAACCGATTTCAACGATGCGATCGCCCGAGTCAGGGCTCAGGCCGGTGGTTTCTGTATCCAGGAAGATCTGTCGGGACATGGCGCCAATTCAAGTGCGGGCTCAGTGATTCTCGCGCGCGTGGTTGATCGTGTACTTCGGGATCTCCACGACCAGGTCCTGACCGGCCACGATGGCTTGGCAGCTCAGACGCGAATTGGGCTCCAGGCCCCAGGCACGGTCCAGCAGGTCTTCCTCGGTTTCTTCCATCTCGTTGAGGCTGTTGAAACCTTGACGGACGATCACGTGACAGGTGGTGCAGGCCGCGCTCATGTCGCAGGCGTGCTCGATCTCGATGTGGTTTTCCAGCAGGGCTTCGCAGATGCTGGTGCCGGGCGCCGCGGTGATTTCCTTGCCTTCAGGGCAGAGGCTGGCGTGGGGCAGGATCTTGATGATGGGCATGGGGTGAATCAGAGCTGGTCAAGTTGGCGACCCGCCAGAGCCTGGCGGATGCTGCGGTTCATGCGTTCGGCGGCAAAGGCCTCGGTGCCGTGGGCCAGGGCCTTGGTCGCAGCTTCCAGGGCTTCGAGGTCACCGCGGTCGCAACGCTGGCCGATCTGGGCCATCAGGCCGTCGATCTCGGCGCGCTGCTCGGGCGACAGCAGGTCGCCATCGGCGGCCAGCGCGGTGCGGGTGGCTTCGAGCATGCGTTCGGCCTCGACGCGGGCCTCGCGCAAGGCGCGGTCTTTCATGTCGGCAGCGGCGGTGGTGAAGCCTTCGCGCAGCATGTGGGCCACCTGGTCATCGGTCAGACCATAGCTGGGCTTGACGACCACTGAGGCTTCGACGCCCGACAGCTGCTCCTTGGCGGAGACGCTCAAGAGGCCATCAGCATCCACCTGGAAGCTGACGCGGATGCGGGCGGCACCAGCGGCCATCGGCGGGATGCCACGCAACTCGAAACGGGCCAGCGAGCGGCAATGCTCGACCTGCTCGCGCTCGCCCTGCACCACGTGCACGGCCAGGGCGGTCTGCCCGTCCTTGAAGGTGGTGAAGTCCTGCGCACGGGCGCACGGGATCGGGGTGTTGCGCGGGATGATGCGCTCGACCAGACCACCCATGGTTTCCAAGCCCAGCGACAGCGGAAGCACGTCGAGCAGCAGGTGCTCGCCTTGCGCATTGTTGCCGGCCAGCTGGTTGGCCTGGATGGCGGCGCCGAGCGCCACCACCTCATCGGGGTTCAGATTGGTCAATGGCTGCTGGCCGAAGAAGCCGCCCACGGCCTCGCGTACAGCGGGCATGCGGGTCGAGCCGCCCACCATGACCACGCCCTTGACCTCATCGGCCTTGACCTTGGCATCGCGCAGCACGCGCTTGACCACGGCCAGCGTCTTGTCGATCAGCGGCTTGGACAGCTCGGCCAGCTTGGCACGCGTCAGCGTCACCGAGAGCATGCCGCCCGACAGCGCGCACGACAGGTGGGCGCTGCCATCGGTAGACAGCTTTTCCTTGGTGCGGCGCGCGGCGACCAGCACCGTGCGCTTGTCTTGCGGCGTGGTGGCCTGCATCTGCGACTGGGCCAGCGCGTACTCGGCCAGGATGTGGTCGACGTCGTCGCCACCCAGGGCCGAATCACCGCCCGTGGCCACCACCTCGAACACGCCGTGGCTGAGTTGCAGCAGCGAGATGTCGAAGGTGCCGCCGCCGAGGTCGTAGATCGCATAGAGACCTTCGGCGCCGTTGTCCAGCCCATAGGCGATGGCCGCGGCGGTGGGCTCGTTGAGCAGGCGCAGCACGTTCAGGCCGGCCATCTGGGCCGCGTCTTTGGTCGCCTGGCGCTGCGCATCGTCGAAGTACGCGGGCACCGTGATGACGGCACCAAACAGGTCGTCGTTGAAGGTGTCTTCGGCACGCTGGCGCAGGCTGGCCAGGATCTCGGCCGACACCTCGATGGGCGACTTCACACCAGCCACGGTGCGGATCGCGACCATGCCGGGCTGGTCTTCAAACTGGTACGGCAGGCGACCTGCATCAGGCAAGTCGGCCAGGCGGCGACCCATGAAGCGCTTCACCGACACGATGGTGTTTTGCGAGTCTTCGGCCTGGGCGGCCAGGGCCTCGAAACCGATCTGGCGGCGGGTCTGGCCTTGGGCGTCGAGCAGGTAGCGTACGGCCGAGGGCAGGATCACGCGGCCGTTCTGATCGGGCAGGCATTCAGACGCGCCATTGCGCACGGAAGCCACCAGCGAGTGCGTGGTGCCCAGGTCAATGCCCACCGCGATGCGGCGCTGGTGGGGGTCGGGCGATTGCCCGGGTTCGGAGATTTGCAGCAGGGCCATGGGTGGGTCGTTTGCGTTCGCGCCGTCAGGCGGCGTCTTCGTAACGTTCGAGACGGGCATCGATCTCTTCGAGCAAGCGATCGATGAACATCAGGGCGCGCACTTCCTGCGCGGCCTCGGTGGGGTTGGCGTCCACATCGAGCAAGCGGGTCACGCGGGCGATGCGGGCCTTGCGGTCGAGTTGCACTTCGTCGGACAAGGTTTCGACTTCGGCGGCGGTGTCGGCCTCTTCCAGGGCCTCGCGCCACTGCATTTGCTGCATCAGGAAGGCGCCCGGCATGGCGGTGTTGCTCTCGGACTGCACAGGCACGCCCGCCAACTCGCACAGGTAGGCGGCACGCTTGAGCGGGTCTTTGAGGCGCTGGTGCGCTTCGTTGACGCGCACGGCCCATTGCATGGCCAAGCGCTGCGCAGCACCGCCTTCGGCGGCAAAGCGATCGGGGTGCACCCGCGCCTGCAGCGCCTTCCAAGCGGCGTCCAGCTGGCTGCGGTCCAGCGCAAAGCTCTTGGGCAGCCCCAACAGGGTGAAGTCGTCAGCGTCGATGTTCATGGTGTGTGAAAAGGCGAAACCCCACCACAGGGTGGGGCTTCATCCGACGCAAGGCATGCGAGACGCCTCAGATGCGGAAAGACTCGCCGCAACCGCAACGGTCGCGCTCGTTGGGGTTGTTGAACTTGAAGCCCTCGTTGAGGCCTTCACGCACAAAGTCGAGCTCCGTGCCGTCGATGTAAGGCAAGCTCTTGGGGTCGACCAGGATCTTGACGCCGAGCTGCTCGAAGACGATGTCTTCAGGCGCGATCTCGTCGGCAAATTCGATCTTGTAGGCCAGACCCGAGCAGCCCGTGGTCTTGACGCCCAGGCGCACGCCCACGCCCTTGCCACGACGGGCCAGGTAACGCGTGATGTGACGCGCGGCAGCCTCGGTCAGGCCCACGGACATGGTGGCATCGACCGCACCGATCTCGGCCAGCGGGCCGTTGCCGGGCCCACTGGTGCACGAGCCGGAGGTGGCTTGATCAGCTTGCATGTTTGGTCTTGTAGTCGTTGACGGCGGCTTTGATCGCATCTTCCGCCAGGATGGAGCAGTGGATCTTGACCGGGGGCAAGGCCAGCTCTTCGGCGATCTGGGTGTTCTTGATCTCGAGGGCTTCGTCCAGCGTCTTGCCGCGCACCCACTCGGTCACGAGCGAGCTCGAGGCAATGGCCGAGCCGCAGCCGTAGGTCTTGAAGCGTGCGTCTTCGATCACGCCGGTGGACGGGTTGACCTTGATCTGCAGCTTCATCACGTCGCCGCAAGCCGGGGCGCCGACCATGCCGGTGCCTACAGTCTCGTCGCCCTTTTCGAAAGAGCCAACGTTGCGGGGGTGTTCGTAGTGGTCGATGACCTTGTCGCTGTATGCCATGGTGTTACTCCAAATCTCGTCGGTGGCTGCGGACGCCCGCAGCCGTGGCGGACACGATCAGTGTGCCGCCCATTGAATAGTGCTGATGTCGATACCGTCTTTGTACATGTCCCACAGGGGCGAGAGTTCGCGCAGCTTGGCGACACGGTCCTTGAGGGTGGTGACGACGAAATCGACTTCTTCTTCGGTCGTGAAACGGCCTATGGTCATGCGCAGCGAGCTGTGGGCCAGCTCGTCGCTGCGACCCAAGGCGCGCAGCACATAGCTGGGCTCCAGGCTGGCCGAGGTGCAGGCCGAACCGGACGACACCGCGATGCCCTTGATGCCCATGATCAGCGACTCGCCTTCGACGTAGTTGAAGGAGACGTTGAGGTTGTGGGCGACGCGCTTTTCCAGATCGCCGTTGACGAAGATCTGTTCGATGTCTTGCAGGCCGGCCAGCAGGCGGTCACGCAGGGCCTTGACGCGGGCGTTCTCATCGGCCATTTCTTCCTTGGCGATGCGGAAGGCTTCGCCCATGCCGACGATCTGGTGCGTGGGCAGCGTGCCCGAGCGCATGCCACGCTCATGGCCGCCACCGTGCATCTGGGCTTCCAGGCGCACGCGCGGCTTGCGGCGCACATACAGTGCACCGATACCCTTGGGGCCGTAGGTCTTGTGCGAGGCCAGGCTCATCAGGTCAACCGGCAGCGTGGCCAAGTCGATGTCGATCTTGCCGGTGGCTTGCGCAGCGTCCACGTGGAAGATGATGCCCTTCTCACGGCACAGCGCGCCGATGGTGGGGATGTCCTGGATGACGCCGATCTCGTTGTTCACGTACATGACCGAGATCAGGATGGTGTCGGGGCGGATGGCGGCCTTGAGCACGTCCAGATCCAGCAGACCGTCGTCCTTGACGTCGAGGTAGGTGGCTTCGAAACCCTGGCGTTCGAGTTCACGCACGGTGTCGAGCACAGCCTTGTGCTCGGTTTTGACCGTGATGATGTGCTTGCCGCGGGTCTTGTAGAAGTGCGCAGCGCCCTTGAGGGCCAGATTGTTGGACTCGGTGGCCCCCGAGGTCCAGACGATTTCGCGCGGGTCGGCACCGATCAGGTCGGCGACCTGTTGACGGGCCTTTTCAACGGCGGCTTCGGCTTCCCAGCCATAGGCGTGGGTGCGCGACGCGGGGTTGCCGAAATGCTCACGCAGCCAGGGGATCATGGCGTCGACGACGCGGGGGTCACACGGCGTGGTCGCGCCGTAGTCCATGTAGATGGGAAAATGCGGGGTCATGTCCATGGTGGGGACTCAATGGCTGGCGCCAGACAGGTCAACACGACCCGGCAGGCAGCGGTACAAGGATCGCTCGGAAGTGAGGCTGAATTATCAGGGCGAGCCACCCTCTGCCGAGGCGGAGGGGGCCCGATGTCCCTTATTTGGTCAGGGCTGCACCGAGAGCGAACACGGAATTGGGCGCGGTGACCTTGATGGGCTTGACCACGGGCTGGGTCGAGATGGCGCGCTTGATGGGCTGCGCTTCGATCGACACGCCCTTGGCCAGCTGGTCGTCCACCAACTTGCGCAGGCTGATCGAGTCGAGGTACTCGATCATCTTGTTGTTCAGGCTGGTCCACAGGTCGTGGGTCATGCAACGACCGCCGTCGTCGCCCATGCAGTTTTCCTTGCCGCCGCAACCGGTGGCGTCGATGGGCTCATCGACCGCGACGATGATGTCGGCCACGGTGATGTCTTCGGCTTTGCGGCCGAGGGAATAGCCACCGCCCGGACCACGGGTGCTCTCTACGAGCTCATGGCGGCGCAGCTTGCCGAACAACTGCTCCAGGTAAGACAGCGAGATCTGTTGACGCTGGCTGATGGCAGCCAGGGCGACGGGGCCGGTGTGCTCCCGCAAAGCCAGATCGATCATGGCCGTCACAGCGAAACGGCCCTTGGTGGTCAAACGCATGGCATAACTCCTTATGCGGGATCGGACGTTGCCCCACGCTGGCCCTGGGTCGGTCAGCGCTGGACCCACCGGGATCTCCGGCAGATCGGGGACAGGTCAATCCCGAGTGTTTGAGTCGATTATACGCTATCCCACTGTTTTGGTCAACTTTAGGTCAGGGTTGACCCGAGGATGCCCCGCGCCCCACCCCAAAGCCCCCCCACCATGAAAAACGCCTGGACACAGGTCCAGGCGTGCAAATCCGTGCCATGGCGCGCGCACGCGCCATGCGTCTGCGGATCAAACGTCAACTGCCAATGCGGCCACCGTCGTTCTTGGTGATCATCACCGTGGCAGAGCGGGGGCGGGCCACATTGCCGCCAGCGCCATAACCGCTGTTACCCGGCCAGTGGCTGCCATAGGTGGCGGGGTTGGCCAAGCTGGAGGTGTCTTCGCCAGGATGCTGAACGTTGATGAACAGCACCTTGCCATCAGGGCTTTCGGCCAAGCCGGTGATCTCACACTGCGACGGCCCCACCAGGAAGCGCTTCAGGGTCGACTCGGTGGGCTTTTTGCCCATCTTGGTGGTGACCGAGGCCGCGCCATAGTTGAGCGTGACGTCGGCGCCATCGCCCACCGTGCCGGGAATGCCCGCCAGCATCATGCAGTTGGTGACGTCGGTGTAAGCACCGTCGTCGGTCTGGATCCAGCAAATGCCCGTGGACTTGCTGAAGACCAAACCGTCAGGGCTGGAGAAGTCCTGGTCGTCGGTCAGGCTCGACAGGTTGACAAAGCTCGGGGAGGCTGCGGATTCGGCACCGAACAGGTAAACGTCCCAATTGAATGTGGTGGCACCGGGTTCGCCGCCAGTTTCCTTGATGCGAACGATGTGACCGTTGACGTTGCCTTGCTGGCTGCTGCTGACACCCTTGATGTCCGTGTAAGCGCGGGGGTTGGCCGCATCGATCCCTTGCTGGCTGCCGCTGGGGCTGACGCGACGGTTGCTGTTGTTGGTCATGGTGAAGTACACCTCACCCGTGGTCGGGTGGGTGCCGCACCATTCCGGACGGTCCATCTTGGTGGCGCCGACCGCATCGGCCGCCAGGCGGGTGTGGATGGCCACGTCACCTTCGTCGGCAAAAACGTAGGTCGCGTAGTTCTTCACCGTGTCGTTGTTCAGGCTCAACTCGACCCAGTTGCCCGTGCCATCGCTGTTGAACTTGGCCACGTAGAGCTTGCCGCTGTCGAGGTACTTGTCACCCGTTGCCACGCGATCGGCAGGGTTGGCATCGGCAGCCACCCAGTTGGCGGCGCTCACGAACTTGTAGACATACTCGCCGCGGGAGTCGTCGCCCATGTAGACCGCCAGGGGCTTGCCCACCACGGGGTTGGAGAAAGCTGCGCTTTCATGCGCCACACGGCCCAGTGCAGTGCGCTTCTTGATGGTGGACGTGGCGTTGTAGGGGTCGATCTCGGTGATGTAGCCCTGGCCGTTGATCTCGAAGCGGTAGTCTTCGGTGCCGTCTGCGGCCTTGGTGGTGTCCAGAGTCATGTTCCAGCGAGCGTACTTGTCCTCGCTGCCGGCGGTTTCCCAGTTGTAGCGGCTGGCACCCTCGCCACGGCCATAACGAGTCAGCGCCACGTTGGCTTGGTTGCCCAGCACGGTGGTGCGGTTCGCCGCATCACCCGAGGCACGGTAGAAGTAACCCGCCCAGTTTTCTTCGCCCGTCAGCAGCGTGCCCCAAGGGGTTTTGCCGGTGCCGCAGTTGTTCAAAGTGCCACGGGTCTGGGTGCCTGTGGTCGAGAACTTGGTCTTGAGCTTGGCGTTGCCGCGTGCAGGACCCGAAATTTCGATCGTGCTCAGGCCCGTGATGCGGCGGTTGAAGGTCGAATCGACCACCAGACCAAACTTGCCGCCGGTTTTCTTGAACTCGGCGATGGCCACGCCATGGGCATCGACTTCGATATCGACTTCCGAAGCCACGCGGCTGGCACCGGCTGTCGGGCCGTTGGCGTGCAGGAACAACGGAGTGATGTACTCATGGTTCATGCCAAGCAGGCAGCGGTCGCTGCTGTTGGCATCCGGCGCGCCCGTGGCGGACAGACCGAAGTACTCCATGCCATCGTGGCAATCGCCACTGCGACGGTCGTAGCGGTTGTTGGTGCCATCGTCCTTGTACTCGGCCACATCCGAGAACAAGCGATCACCGGTGGCCAGCACCACCGTGGCGGTATAGCCAGCCGGCACGGTGACGGTGTCCGCCAAGGTCTTGGCCACAGCACCGAAGGACAGCAAGGTTTCCTGCACGGCGTCCTGCACAGGGTTGGCCGGGCCGTCGTCGCTGCCACCACCGCACGCGGTCAAGGACAGACCGCCGAACGCTGCCGTCATGGCCGTACCGATGCTGCCGCGCAGGATGTTGCGACGGCTCAAGCGAGCCTGCAACACCGAGTCAAAGGTCGGGTTGTTGGAGGTGTTGGAGTCTTCGTGGTCGAAATCGATCACGGTGGGGGCTGCTTGTTTGGTCATGGATGATCTCTACTCATGCAGGGAAACAGAAGCCCACAGCGTAGAAATCGCCCATGAATTCGCGGTGACAGCCTGGTGATGCTTTTGTGACAACCGCACGCACCACATTGCGGCCTGCGTCAGGATCAGCTGTTCGGCTTCACCACCACATGGTCGTGCACCACCGCCCCAAAGGCCTGCTCCTTGAGCAAGGCCAGTTGGTCGCGCAGGCGGGCGGCCTTTTCGAACTCCAGGTTCTTCGCCGCTTCCAGCATTTCCTTCTCCAGCGTCTTCATGCGCTTGCTGAGGTCCTTCTCGGACAGGGCTTCGCTGCCCTCCATCGAGCGCGCCAGTGCTTCGGCTGCCTTGAGGTCATCCTTGGCCGCGTTGGACATCACGCCATCGATCAGCTCCTTGACCTTCTTGTTGATGGTGCGCGGGGTGATGCCGTGGGCCTCGTTGTGGGCGATCTGTTTGTTGCGGCGCCGCTCGGTCTCGCCGATGGCCTTGCGCATCGACTCGGTGATCTTGTCGGCGTACAGGATGGCGCGGCCGTTCTGGTTGCGGGCGGCGCGGCCGATGGTCTGGATCAGGCTGCGCTCGGCGCGCAGGAAGCCTTCCTTGTCGGCGTCCAGGATCGCCACCAGGGACACCTCGGGGATGTCCAGCCCCTCACGCAGCAGGTTGATGCCCACCAGCACGTCGAAGGCGCCCAGGCGCAGGTCGCGCAGGATCTCGACGCGCTCGACGGTGTCGATGTCGGAGTGCAGGTAGCGCACCTTCACGCCGTTGTCGGTGAGGTAGTCGGTGAGCTGCTCGGCCATGCGCTTGGTCAGCGTGGTGATGAGCACGCGCTCGTCTTTCTCGACCCGGATGCGGATTTCCTGCAGCACGTCGTCCACCTGGTGGGTGGCGGGACGCACTTCCACGATGGGGTCAAGCAGACCGGTGGGGCGCACCACCTGCTCGACCACCTGGCCCGCGTGCTGCTGCTCGTAGGCCGCGGGGGTGGCAGACACGAAGACGCACTGGCGCATCTTGGTCTCGAACTCTTCGAATTTGAGCGGGCGGTTGTCCATGGCCGAGGGCAGACGGAAACCGTACTCCACCAGCGTGGTCTTGCGCGAGCGGTCACCGTTGTACATGGCGCCTAGCTGGCCGATCATCACGTGGCTCTCGTCGAGGAACATCAGCGAGTCGGCGGGCATGTAGTCCACCAGCGTGGGCGGCGGATCGCCCGGCTTGGCGCCAGACAGGTGCCGGGTGTAGTTCTCGATGCCCTTGCAGTGCCCCACTTCCTGCAACATTTCGAGGTCAAAGCGGGTGCGCTGCTCCAGGCGCTGTGCTTCGACCAGCTTGTTGTCGCCCACGAGCTGCTTGACGCGCACGTTGAGCTCTTCCTTGATGCCCTCGATGGCGCGCAACACCTGCTCGCGCGGCGTCACGTAATGGCTGGAGGGGTAGACCACGAAGCGCGGGATACGCTGCTGGATGCGGCCGGTGAGCGGATCGAACAGCGAAAGCGTGTCCACCTCGTCGTCGAACAGCTCGACGCGCAGCGCCAGTTCGGAGTGTTCGGCTGGGAAGATGTCGATGGTGTCGCCGCGCACGCGGAAGGTGCCGCGCCCGAAGTCCATGTCGTTGCGCTTGTACTGCATGCGGATCAGCTGGGCGATCACGTCGCGCTGCCCCACTTTGTCGCCGGTGCGCACGATGAAACGCATCTGCGTGTAGTCCTCGGGCTTGCCGATGCCGTAGATGGCCGACACGGTGGCGACGATGACCACGTCACGGCGCTCCAGCAGGCTCTTGGTGGCGCTCAGCCGCATCTGCTCGATGGCCTCGTTGATGGCGCTGTCTTTTTCGATGAACAGGTCGCGCTGCGGGACGTAGGCCTCGGGCTGGTAGTAGTCGTAGTAGCTGACGAAGTATTCGACGGCGTTGTTGGGGAAGAACTCGCGAAATTCGGCGTAGAGCTGGGCCGCCAGGGTCTTGTTGGGCGCAAAGACGATGGCCGGACGCCCCATGCGGGCGATGACGTTGGCCATGGTGTAGGTCTTGCCCGAGCCGGTCACGCCCAGCAGGGTCTGGTAGCTCAGGCCGTCTTCGATGCCCTCGCACAGCTGCGCGATGGCGGTGGGCTGGTCGCCCGCGGGCGGATAAGGCTGGTACAGCTCGAACGGAGAGTCGGGAAAATGCACGAACTGGCCGGAAACAGGCTGAGCATCCCCCTGCTCCGTGGGCATGGCGGGGGTCTGACGAGAAATCGGTTCTGACATCCGGATCGCAGTTCGCTAAAATAAAGGGTTTGCCCGACACGCCATTCGTTCGCCACAAGCGCATGGAAGACGCAGTCGGTCTCGTCTTCCCTTCATCAGATTACCCCAACCGTCCGGAGACTGCTCGCATGGCCTCGCTGTTCGCTACCGTTGAAATGGCCCCCCGGGATCCCATCCTGGGCCTCAACGAACAATTCAATGCCGACACCAACCCCAACAAGGTGAACCTGGGTGTGGGCGTCTACACCGACGACAACGGCAAGCTGCCCCTGCTCAAGTGCGTGGCCGCTGCCGAGCAGCAGATCGCCGCCGCCCCCAAGGCCCGTGGCTACCTGCCCATTGAAGGCATTGCCGCCTACAACAAGGCCGTGCAAGGTCTGGTGTTCGGCTCTGACCACGCTGCCGTCACCGAAGGTCGCATCGTCACGGCGCAAGCCATTGGCGGCACCGGCGGCCTGAAGCTGGGCGCCGACTTCCTGCACAACGTCAGCGGCAAGAAGCAAGCCCTGATCTCGAACCCGAGCTGGGAAAACCACCGCGCCATCTTCGAGACGGCCGGCTTCACCGTGGGCACCTACCCCTACTACGACGAAGCCAAGCGCGGCATCAACTTTGAAGGCATGCTGGCTGCCCTGAACGCGGCCGAAGAAGGCACCGTGATCGTGCTGCACGCCTGCTGCCACAACCCCACCGGCTACGACCTGACCGAAGCCGAATGGGATCAGGTGATCGCCGCCGTGAAGGCCCGCAACCTGGTGGCCTTCCTCGACATGGCCTACCAAGGCTTTGGCGAAGGCATCGCCGAAGACGGCAAGGTGATCGGCAAGTTCCTGGACGCCGGCCTGAACTTCTTCGTCTCCACCAGCTTCTCCAAGAGCTTCTCGCTGTACGGCGAGCGCGTCGGTGCCCTGAGCATCGTCAGCGAGTCGAAGGAAGAAGCAGGCCGCGTGCTGAGCCAGCTCAAGCGCGTGATCCGCACCAACTACTCCAACCCGCCCACGCACGGCGCCACCGTGGTGTCGATGGTGTTGAGCTCGCCTGAGCTGCGCAAGATGTGGGAAGACGAGCTGACCGAGATGCGTGTGCGCATCAAGGACATGCGCGCCGCCCTGGTCAAGGAACTGACCGACGCTGGCGTGCAAGGTGACCTGGGTTACATCACCCGCCAGAAGGGCATGTTCAGCTACTCCGGCCTGAACGCCGCTCAGATGCAGCGTCTGCGCGCCGAGTTCGGCGTGTACGGTGTGGATTCGGGCCGCATCTGCGTGGCCGCGCTGAACACCAAGAACATCAAGGCTGTGGCCGCTGCCATCAAGGCCGTGATGTAAATCAGCCTGCGCTGAGCACACCAGGAGGCGACGGCCTCCTCACCCCAGACAAAGGCTCCGGAAACGGGGCCTTTGTTGTTTCTGGACCGCCGCCGCGCGGCACCCAGCATGGTCAGCGCGGCATCAGGGCGCTGATGCGCTCTGCCACCGCCTGCAGGCGCGGCAGGAAGTGCTGCTGCATGCCCGCCACCGTCTGCCGGTGCGGCTGGCTGCTGACGTTGATGGCGGCCACCACCCGACCAGCGCGGTCGCGGATGGGCACCGCCAGTGACAGCAGCCCCATCTCCAGCTCTTCGTTGATCATGGCCCAGCCCTGGCGACGCACCTGACCCAGGGTCTGCAGCAGCTCGTCGTGACTGACGATGGTGCGGGGGGTGCGCGCTTCCAGCGTCATGGCCGACACGCGGCGCTCGCGCTCGTCTTCGGGCAAAGCGGCCAGCAGCACCCGTCCCATCGACGTGCAATAGGCCGGCAAGCGGGTGCCCACGCCCAGGTTGATCGCCATGATCTTGTTGGCCGGCACACGCAGCACATAGACGATGTCGTCGCCATCGAGCACGGCCGCCGACGAGGACTCCTTCAGTTCTTGCGTGAGTTCTTCCAGCAGCGGCTGGGCCAGACCCCACCACGGCTGTGCACTCAGATAGGCAAAGCCCAACTCCAACACCTTGGGCGTCAGGCGGAAATCACGCCCCTCCTGATCGACATACCCCAGGGTCTGCAAGGTGAGCAGGATGCGCCGAGCACCGGCACGGGTCATGCCCACACGCTCAGCGCATTCGGACAGGGTCTGTGTGGGCGCATCGGCGCCGAAGCTGCGCAGCACGTCCAGGCCACGTGCAAATGACTGCACATAGCTGTCGCTGGGCTTCAGGGAGGAGGCTGCGCCCCCTTCATCGGGCAAGGTCAAAGGCATATCGGCCACCTTCTTCGGCAGGCATTTCACAGCACGAACCCGACACCTAGGGTTAACCCCCGCCAATCTTGACAGGCGTGTGACGGACTTTTAAGCTGCGTTTGTTCGATTGGCGAATATTTGTTCGCTATTAGAACATAAATTGACAAGGTGGTGAAGCCGACCGCCGTTTTTCCTGAGAGCCATTCATGATCAACAAAATTGTGGCCTCGGCCACCGAAGCACTGGCCGACATCCGAGATGGCGCCACCGTCATGATCGGCGGTTTTGGCACCGCAGGTCAGCCCAATGAACTGATCGACGCCCTGATCGCCACTGGCGCCAAGGATCTGGTCATCGTCAACAACAACGCGGGCAACGGCGATGTGGGCCTGGCTGCCTTGCTAGCCGCCGGTCAGGTGCGCAAGATCATCTGCTCCTTCCCGCGCCAGGCGGACAGCCACCACTTTGACGGCCTGTACCGCAGCGGCAAGCTGGAGCTGGAACTGGTGCCCCAAGGCAACCTGGCCGAGCGCATCCGCGCCGCTGGCGCCGGCATCGGTGGCTTCTTCACGCCCACGGGCTATGGCACCGAGCTGGCCAAGGGCAAGGAAACCCGCGAGATCGACGGCAAGATGTATGTGTTCGAGTCGCCGATCCATGCCGACTACGCCCTGATCAAGGCCGAAAAGGGCGACCGCTGGGGCAACCTGACCTACCGCATGACCGCCCGCAACTTCGGGCCAATCATGGCCATGGCCGCCAAGACCACGATCGCCTCGGTGCACGAGATTGCCGAACTGGGCAGCCTCGATCCAGAAGCCGTGATCACCCCGGGCCTGTTCGTCCAGCGCATTGTCAAGATCGACCGCACCGCCACCTCCGCCGGTGGTTTCAAGGGTGCCTGAGGAAACACACATGACCACATCCAACGCTTCCTACACCCGCTGGACCCGCGACGAGATGGCCGCCCAGGTGGCCAATGACATCCCCGACGGCTCGGTCGTGAACCTGGGCATTGGCCTGCCCACCGCGGTCGCCAACCACCTGGGCGCCGACAAGGAAATCGTGCTGCACTCCGAAAACGGGGTGATCGGCATGGGCCCGGCCCCTGCTGAAGGTCAGGAAGACTATGACCTGATCAATGCCGGCACGCAGCCCGTGACACTGCTGCCGGGCGGCTGCTTCTTCCACCACGCCGACAGCTTCGCGATGATGCGCGGCGGCCACCTGGACGTGTGCGTGCTGGGTGCCTTCCAGGTGTCCGCCACGGGCGACCTGGCCAACTGGCACACCGGCGCCCCCGATGCCATCCCGGCCGTGGGCGGTGCGATGGACCTGGCCATCGGCGCCAAGAAAACCTACGTGATGATGGAGTACCTGACCAAGAAGGGCGAGGCCAAGCTGGTGCCCGCTTGCAGCTACCCGCTTACCGGCATAGGCTGCGTCAGCCGTATCTACACTGATCTGGCCATCATTGACCTGGGTGCCGAGGGCGCCTCTGTCGTGGCCCTGGCGCCCGGCCTGACGCTGGAAGCCCTGCAGGCGATGACCCCCGGCGTCACCCTGCGCATGGCCGCCTGATCCCCCGTCTTTGTCCCTTTCACACTGAACTCAAGGTTGCACACCATGACCCGTGAAGCTTTCATCTGCGACGCCCTGCGCACCCCCTTTGGCCGCTACGGCGGCAGCCTGTCGTCGGTGCGTGCCGATGACCTGGGCGCCGTGCCCCTGCGTGCGCTGGCCGCCCGCAACCTCAAACTGGACTGGGAGGCTGTGACCGACGTGATCTTCGGCTGCGCCAACCAGGCCGGTGAAGACAACCGCAACGTGGCCCGCATGTCCCTGCTGCTAGCTGGCCTGCCCCACATCGTGCCAGGCGCCACCGTCAACCGCCTGTGCGGTTCGGGCATGGACGCCATCGGCACCGCCGCCCGCGCGATCAAGTCGGGTGAAGCCGGCATCATGATCGCCGGTGGTGTGGAGAGCATGAGCCGCGCCCCCTTCGTGATGCCCAAGGCCACCAGCGCCTTCGCCCGCGACAACGCCGTGTACGACACCACCATCGGCTGGCGCTTTGTCAACCCGCTGATGAAGGCCCAGTACGGCGTGGACTCCATGCCCGAAACTGCCGAGAACGTGGCCGACGACTTCAAGATCAGCCGTGAAGACCAGGACAAGATGGCCCTGGCCTCGCAGCTCAAGGCTGTCGCCGCCCAGAAGGCAGGCTTCTTCGATGCGGAAATCACCCCGGTGACCATTCCCCAGAAGAAGGGCGATGCCATCGTCGTGTCCAAGGATGAGCACCCCCGTGAGACCTCGATGGAAGCGCTGGCCAAGCTGCGCCCGATCGTGCGTGCGGACGGCACCATCACCGCTGGCAACGCCTCGGGCGTGAACGACGGCGCCTGCGCCCTGATCCTGGCGGGTGAAGCAGAAGCCGCCCGCAACGGCCTGACCCCGCGTGCCCGCGTCGTCGGCATGGCCACGGCCGGCGTCGCTCCCCGCATCATGGGCATCGGCCCCGCGCCCGCCACCGTCAAGGTGCTGGCCCAGACCGGCTTGAGCCTGGCCGACATGGACGTGATCGAGCTGAACGAAGCCTTCGCCGCCCAAGGCCTGGCCGTGCTGCGCGAACTGGGCCTGCGTGACGACGACCCGCGCGTGAACCCCAACGGTGGCGCCATCGCCCTGGGCCACCCCCTGGGTGCCAGCGGCGCTCGCCTGGTCACCACCGCCGTGAACCAACTGCACTGCACCGGTGGCCGCTACGCCCTGTGCACGATGTGCATCGGCGTCGGCCAGGGCATCGCCCTGATCGTGGAACGCGTCTGAGCCCGGAGTCCTGGATGAGCACGATGCAGTTCACCACCAGCGCCCCGCGCCTGGCCTACACGGTCACCGAACCGCGCCATGGCCAGGCCCCGCGCCGCACTTTCCTGCTCAGCCACGCGCTGGGTTGCGATGTGACGATGTGGGATGCCCTGGTGGCCCACCTGTCGGCTGACAACCGCGTGGTCTGCTACGACCAGCGCGGCCACGGTCGCAGCGAGGCGCCCGCGGGGCCCTACACGATGGCCCAGCTGGCCGATGACGCAGCCCGCCTGATCGACGAACTGAACCTGGGTGCCATCACCTGGATCGGTCTGTCGATGGGCGGCATGATCGGCCAGGAGCTGGTCTTGCGCCATCCGGCCAAGGTGCAGGCGGTGGTGCTGGCCAACACGACCTCGTTCTACCCGGACGAGGCCCGTGTGGGCTGGGATCAGCGCATCGCCACCATCGCGCAGGGTGGCCTGGCGTCCATCGTCGATGGCGCCATGCTGCGCTGGTTCCACGATGGCTTCCGCGCCGAGCAACCCGAGGTCGTGGCCTACTGGAAGCAACGCGTGCTGGCATGCGATCAGGCCGGCTACATCGCCTGCTGCCAGGCCATCCGCGATGTGGACACGACCGCGCGCTTGGCTTCGGTGAGCGTGCCCGCGTTGGTGATCGCCGGTGAGCTGGACCTGGGCACGCCGCCTGCGATGGCGCGTGCCATTGCCCACCATATCCCCGGTGCGCAGTTGGCCATCCTGCCCCACGCCTCGCACCTGAGCGTGCTGGAGCAGCCGCAGGCTTTCATCCAGACCTTGGGGCAATGGCTCGCCAGCCATTGATCTCAGGCCGATCCGGGACCGGCTCCGTGCGCCCGAACTGACAACACGTCACCATGCTGCATCGCGACTGGTCCCTCTCGACGATCACGGCCGGCTTCCTGGCTGTGGCCATTTCCTATGCCGGCCCACTGCTGATCTTTTTTCAGGCCGGCCAAGCCGCCCAACTCGGGCCCGACATGATGGCCTCCTGGGTGTGGGCCATCTCGATCGGCGCTGCTGTGTCGGGGATCGCCTTGAGCTGGTGGCTCAAGGTGCCCGTGATCACGGCCTGGTCGGCGCCCGGCTCAGCGTTGTTGATCACCCTGTTTCCCAGCCTGTCGCTGAACGAGGCGGTGGGCGCCTACATCACGGCCGCCGTCATCATCTTGGCGATCGGTCTGTCAGGCTCGTTTGACCGGCTGATGCGTCACATCCCCAAGGGTGTGGCGTACGGGATGATGGCCGGCATCCTGTTCCAGTTCGGCGCCCGCGGCTTCAAGGCTGTGGAATCCATGCCCGCCCTGACGCTGTGCATGATCGCCGGCTTCCTGGTGTTCAAGCGCTACTGGCCCCGCTATCACATGCTGATGGTGCTGGTGCTCGGCGTGGCCCTGACGGCCATGCTGGGCAACATTCCCTGGCACACCATCCCCTTCAAGGTGACCCAGCCCGTGTTCATCAGCCCGAGCTGGTCCTGGGCCTCCACCTTGAGCCTGGCCATTCCTCTGGTGATGGTGAGCCTGACCGGTCAGTTTCTGCCGGGCATGGCCATCCTGCACAGCGCGGGCTACAACACCCCCGCGCGCCCCATCATCGTGACCACCAGCGTGACCTCGCTGTTCACGGCCGTGTTCGGCGGCATCACCACCGTGGTGGCGGCCATCACGGCAGCCCTGTGCACCGGCAAGGATGCCCACGAAGACCCGGCCAAGCGCTACGTGGCCGGCATCGCCAACGGGGTGTTCTACCTGATCGGCGGCTGCTTCGGCGGCACCATCATCTGGCTGTTCACGGCCTTGCCCAAGGAGTTCGTGGCCGTGCTCGCAGGCCTGGCCCTGATCGGTGCCATCACCGCCAACGTGATGGGCGCGGTCAACGACGCCGAGCACCGTGAGGCGGCCATCATCACCTTCTTGGTGACGGCCTCCGGCATGAGCTTCCTGGGACTGGGTGCCGCCTTCTGGGGCGTCGTGATCGGCGGCCTGGCTTATGTGATGCTGACCCCGCGCCTCCCTGCGGCCAAGGCCTGAACCCACGCCCTCGGCGTCAACTCAAAAAGCGCCGAGTCATGGCAACACGTTGACGCTCTTGCGCCCATTCGCGGTAAATATCGTCGATCAGCGAGCGCAAGAGCACGATGTCGGTGGATTGATCATGAATGCGGGTACTCATGATGATGGGCGAGACCGCCTTGGCCTCCAACACGGGCCGGTAAATCACCTCATCGGGCCGCATCCGGTTGGCACTGGCCGGCACCAGACACAGGCCCATACCCGATGCCACCAGGCCCAGCGCGGTCTGGAGTTCTTGCACCTCGTACACCGCACGCGGTTCGACACCCAGATCGCGAAACAGCGCCAAAACCTGGTCAGCGTAACTGGGACGCGGATTCCTAGGGTAAACCAGATGGTCATGCTTGGCGATTTCGGTCAAACTCAGCGGCCCGCGTTCTTGCGCCAACTCATGCTCCATGGGTATGGCTGCCACCAGCGGCTCCTCCCGCAGGATTTCGCGCTTGACCGAAGGGTCATCGAGCCGCACCCGACCAAAGCCCACATCGATCCGGCCATTCTTCAGGGCCTCGATCTGCTCCACGCTCGACATTTCCACCAGGGCCAATTCCGTCTGTGGCTGCGCCGCCCGGAACAGCCGCACCAGGCGCGGCAAAGCCCCGTAAATCGTTGACGGCACAAAGCCAATCACCAGGCGCCGCTGCATCTGCGCGATGCGCTTGGTGGTGCGAATCGCCTGCGCAGCTTGCTCCAGCAAACGCGTGGCGTGCCCATAGAAAAACCGCCCACCCTCGGTGAGCTTGAGGGGCCGCGAACCGCGCTCGAACAGCGCCAGCCCCAACTCCTCCTCCAGATCCTGAATCTGCCGACTCAAAGGCGGTTGCGAGATGTGCAATTTCTCCGCCGCCCGGGTGAAGTTCTGCTCGTCGGCCACGGCCACGAAGTAGCGAAGGTGTCTGAGGTCCATGGCGCCATACCTTTTTGGTATCGAGTAAGTCTAAAACCGTCTTGGACAGGAAGCAAGGGCGTTCCTACCATTCGCTCACCTTCCAATCAAACAACGTGTTGACATGAGCTCCCAACTCAAGATCCTGGCGGTTGAGACCCTTCTGGTGGACGTGCCCACCATCCGCCCCCACCGCCTGTCGGTCGCCACCATGAACCACCAGACCCTGGTGCTGGTGCGCGTCGAGACCAGCGATGGCGTGGTCGGCTGGGGTGAAGGCACCACCATCGGTGGCCTGGCCTACGGCGAGGAAAGCCCGGAGAGCATCAAGGTCAACATCGACACCTACATCGCCCCGATGCTGGTGGGCCAGAACCCGACCTTCCCCGCCATGCTGATGGCCTCGGTCAACGGCCACATCCAGGGCAACCGTTTCGCCAAGTGCGCGATCGAAACCGCCCTGTACGACAACCAGGCCAAGCGCCTGGGCCAGCCCCTGAGCGAGCTGTTCGGCGGCCGCGTGCGTGACAGCCTGCCGATCGCCTGGACCCTGGCCAGCGGCGACACCGCCAAGGACATCGCCGAAGCCGAGCGCGTGCTGGAAATGCGCCGCCACAACATCTTCAAGCTGAAGATCGGTCTGCGCTCGGTGAAGGACGATGTGGCCCACGTCGCCACCATCAAGCGCGCCCTGGGCGACATGGCGAGCGTGCGCATTGACGCCAACCAGGCCTGGTCCGTGACCGAAGCGCTGGAAGGCATGGCCATGCTGGCCGACGCCGGTGTGGACATGGTCGAGCAGCCCATCGTCGCCAGCGACAAGGTCGGTCTGCAGCGCCTGACCCAGGCCAACATCATCCCGATCATGGCCGACGAAGCCCTGCATGGCCCCCGCGACGCTTTCGTCGTGGCCAGCACCCAGGCCGCCGACATCTTCGCCATCAAGATCAACCAGTCGGGTGGTCTGCGTGGCGCTGCTGAAGTGGCCGCCATCGCCCGCTCAGCCAACATCGCGCTGTACGGCGGCACGATGCTCGAAGGCGCCGTCGGCACCATGGCCTCGGCCCAGTTGTTCAGCACCTTCCACGACCTGGCCTGGGGCACCGAGCTGTTCGGCCCCCTGCTGCTGACCGAAGAAATCCTGCGCGAGCCGCTGCAATACCGCGACTTCGCCCTGGAGATTCCCCGCCGTCCTGGCCTGGGGATCGACCTCGATGAAGAGAAGCTCGCCCGCCTGCGGCGCGATCGCTGATCTTTGCGTATCCACGTTCCCCAGACCCGAGAGGCAACCATGCTCTTCAAAGTCGAAATGGTGGTGCGTTTGCCGGTGGACATGCCCACCGAACAAGCCGACGCACTGAAGAAAACCGAGCGCGAACTGGCGCAATCGCTGCAACGCAGCGGCAAGTGGCGCCACCTGTGGCGCATCGCCGGCCAGTACGCCAACGTCAGCATCTTTGACGTCGACAGCGTCGATGAACTGCACCAGCTGCTGACCAGCCTGCCCCTGTTCCCCTACATGGACATCGAGGTCACCGCCTTGTGCCGCCATCCGTCTTCGATCCACGAAGACGACCGCTGAGTTCCTTCCCCCCCACCCACGTTCCTTTACCGCCCCACACCGAGGAGACACACCATGGACAAGAAGAGCATTGAAGCCCTGTACGACCGCTTCGAAACGACCGGCGTCACTGGCCCCGGCAACCCCCGCGTCAAGGCCGTCGTGCGCCGCCTGGTCACCGACCTGATGCTGGCCATCGAAGAGCTGGACATTCAGCCTGAAGAGTTCTGGGCTGGCCTGAACTACCTGAGCGAAGCCGGCCGCAACGGCGAGCTGGGCCTGATTGTCCCCGGCATCGGTCTGGAGCACTTCCTGGACCTGCGCATGGACGAAGCCGAAGCCAAGGCTGGCCTGACCGGCGGCACCCCCCGCACCATCGAAGGCCCGCTGTACGTGGCTGGCGCCCCTGTGGCCCACGGCGAAGTCCGCATGGACGACGGCACGCAGCCTGGCGAAATCGTGGTGATGACCGGTGTGGTGCGCGACGCCGCTGGCAACCCGATCCCCAACGCCAAGGTCGAAGCCTGGCACGCCAACCACCTGGGCAACTACTCGTACTTCGACAAGACCCAGAGCGACTTCAACCTGCGTCGCACCATCATGACCGACGCCAACGGCCGCTACAAGTTCCGCTCGATCATGCCCGTCGGCTACAGCGTGCCTCCCGGCGGCTCGACCGACATCCTGCTGCAGCAACTGGGTCGCCACGGCCATCGCCCGGCTCACATCCACTTCTTCGTCACCGCTGAAGGCTGCCGCAAGCTGACCACGCAGATCAACATCGAAAGCGATCCGCACCTGTGGGACGACTTCGCCTTCGGTACCCGCGAAGGTCTGGTGCCCCCGGTCAAGACCAACAGCGACGCCGCCGCCATGGCCGCACTGGGCACCGACAAGCCCTTCTACGAAATCGAATTCAACTTCGACATGCAGCCTGCCAAGGTTGAAGCCCCGGTGACCGACTTTGCCCGTCCCCGCGCTGCAGCCTGATTGACTGACCGCACGTTCGTCCACCTCACACGCTGAGACAAACCATGAGCCACTCCGCATCTCTCGAAGGCGTCAAGGAACGCCTGGCAGACATGCTGGTCGAAGACCACGACCAGCACATCTACCAACTCAACCGCGCCGCGTTCACTGATGCGGAGCTCTTTGAACTCGAGATGAAACACATCTTCGAGGGCAACTGGATCTATCTGGCCCACGAAAGCCAGATTCCCAATGTCAACGATTACCTGACGACGTACATCGGCCGTCAGCCCATCGTGATCACGCGCAACAAGGCGGGCGAACTCAATGCGGTCATCAACGCCTGCTCGCACCGCGGTGCGACGCTGGCTCGCCTGAAAAAGGGCAACAAGGCCAACTTCACCTGCACCTTCCACGGCTGGACGTTCAACAACAGCGGCAAGCTGCTGAAGGTCAAGGACGGCAACGGTGCTGGCTACCCCGAGTCCTTCAACCAGGACGGCAGCCACGACCTGAAGAAGGTGGCTCGTTTCGAGAGCTACCGCGGCTTCCTGTTCGGCAGCCTGAACCCCGACGTGCAACCCCTGACCGAGTTCCTGGGCGAATCCACCAAGATCATCGACATGATCGTGGACCAGTCGCCGGAAGGTCTGGAAGTGCTGCGTGGCTCGTCCACCTACACCTTTGACGCCAACTGGAAGCTGCAAGCCGAAAACGGCGCCGACGGCTACCACGTGAGCTCGGTGCACTGGAACTACGCGGCCACCACCAACCACCGCAAGCAGTCCGAAGCCGGTGACCAGATCAAGGCCATGGACGCAGGCAGCTGGGCCAAGCAAGGCGGCGGCTTCTACTCCTTCGACAACGGCCACATGCTGCTGTGGACGAAGTGGGCCAACCCGGAAGACCGTCCGGCCTTCCAGATCCGCGACGAGCTGGTCGAGAAGTTCGGCCAGGCCCGTGCCGACTGGATGATCGGTCACTCGCGCAACCTGTGCCTGTACCCCAATGTGTACCTGATGGACCAGTTCGGCTCGCAGATCCGCGTGCTGCGCCCCATCTCGGTGGACAAGACCGAAGTCACCATCTACTGCATCGCCCCCAAGGGTGAGTCCGACGAGGCCCGTGCCCGCCGTGTCCGTCAGTACGAAGACTTCTTCAATGCCACCGGCATGGCCACCCCGGACGACCTGGAAGAGTTCCGCGCTTGCCAGCAAGGCTACCAAGGCATTGCCCTGAAGTGGAACGACATGTGCCGCGGCGCCACCCACTGGGTGCAAGGCCCGGACGACGCTGCCAAGGAAATCAATCTGAATCCGAAGCTCAGCGGCGTGAAGACCGAAGACGAAGGTCTGTACACCGAACAGCACCGCTACTGGCTCGAAACCATGCAGCGTGCCATCGAGATCGAGTCCAAGAAAGCCTGAGGCCCACCATGAGCATGACCATCGAACAAATCCAGGCCTTCCTGTACCGTGAAGCCCGTCTGCTGGATGACAAGCAGTGGGACGAATGGTTGGCCTGCTACCACCCGCAAGTTGAATACTGGATGCCCTCGTGGGACGACGACGGCCAGCTGGTGAGCGACCCGCAACGCGAAATCTCGTTGATCTACTACCCCAACCGGGGTGGCCTGGAAGACCGCGTCTTCCGCATCAAGACCGAGCGTTCGTCGGCCAGCACGCCTGAGCCCCGTACCGGCCACAACATCCACAACGTCGAAATCCTGTCGCAAGAAGGTTCGGAAGTGAAGGTGCGCTTCAACTGGCACACCCAGAGCTACCGCTACAACCACACCGACAGCTACTTCGGCACCTCCCACTACACGATCGACGTCAGCAGCGGTCAGCCGCTGATCAAGCGCAAGTACATCGTCCTCAAGAACGATTACGTGCACCACGTCATCGACGTCTATCACCTCTGATCCAGAGGAGCAGACCATGAGCCACCACATTGCCCTTCAGTTTGAAGATGGGGTCACCCGCTTCATCGAAGCCAACCCCACCGAGACCGTCGCCGACGCCGCGTTCCGTCAAGGCATCAACGTCCCCCTGGACTGCCGTGACGGCGCCTGCGGCACCTGCAAGTGCTTCGCCGAATCGGGCACCTACACGATGGGTGACTACATCGAAGACGCGCTGAGCGAAGACGAAGCCGAACAAGGCTACGTGCTGACCTGCCAGATGCGCGCCACCAGCGACTGCGTCGTGCGCATCCCGGCCTCGTCGGCCGTGTGCCGTACACAGCAGGCCAACTTCGATGCCAAGATCGCCGACGTGCGCAAGCTGTCGGACAGCACCATCTCGCTGACCATCGAAGGCGACGCCCTCAACAAGCTCGCCTTCCTGCCGGGTCAGTACGTGAACCTGAAGGTGCCTGGCAGCGAGCAGACCCGCGCCTACTCGTTCAGCTCGATGCCGCGCGATGGCAAGGTCTCCTTCCTGATCCGCAATGTGCCCGGTGGCCTGATGAGCACCTTCTTGACCAGCCTGGCCAAGACCGGTGACGACATGACCCTGGCCGGCCCCCTGGGCAGCTTCTACCTGCGCGACATCAAGCGTCCGCTGTTGATGCTGGCCGGTGGCACGGGCCTGGCCCCGTTCACCGCGATGCTGGAAAAGATCGCCGAACAAGGCAGCCCCTTCCCCCTGCACCTGATCTACGGCGTGACCAACGACGCCGATCTGGTGGACATGGACAAGCTCGAAGCGTTTGCCCAACGGATCCCCAACTTCACGTACACCGCGTGTGTGGCCAATCCGGAGAGCCCGTATCCCCACAAGGGCTACGTGACCCAGCACATCGAGCCCAAGCACCTCAACGACGGCGAAGTGGACATCTACCTGTGCGGCCCGCCTCCCATGGTCGAAGCCGTCAGCCAGTTCATCCGTGAACGTGGCATCCAGCCCGCCAACTTCTATTACGAGAAGTTCGCCGCCAGCGCCTGAGCCTGAGCGCGCCCCCACGCCCGTGTCCCTGCGGGCTTTTTTTTGCACAACTTGGGCCGTTTGACATGAATCAACGTTTCAACGAAAAGGTGGCCGTGGTCACCGGCACCGCGCAGGGCATCGGCCGTCGCGTGGTAGAGCGCATGGTGGAAGAAGGTGGCCGCGTGGTCGCGGTGGACCGCTCCGAACTCGTGCACGAGTTGAAGACCGAGTTCGGCGACAAGGTCCTGACCTTGACCGCCGACCTGGAACAGCACGCCGACTGCCAGCGCGTGATGGACGAAGCCGCCAAGCACTTTGGTCGCATCGACATCCTGGTCAACAACGTGGGCGGCACGATCTGGGCCAAGCCCTTCGAGCACTACCAGACCAACGAGATCGAAGCCGAAGTGCGTCGCTCGCTGTTCCCGACCCTGTGGTGCTGCCACGCTGCCCTGCCCTACATGCTGGCGCAAGGCCAAGGGGCCATCGTCAACGTGTCGTCGGTGGCCACCCGTGGCATGAACCGCGTGCCCTACGGCGCAGCCAAGGGCGGCGTCAACGCCCTCACGGCTTGCCTGGCCATGGAAACCGCGGAGCGCGGCGTGCGTGTCAACGCCACCGCTCCGGGCGGCACCGAAGCCCCTCCGCGCCGCATCCCCCGCAACACCGCCGAACAGTCTCCACAAGAAAAGGTCTGGTACCAGGGCATCGTCGACCAGACGGTGTCGTCCAGCCTGATGAAGCGCTACGGGACGATCGACGAGCAAGTCGGCGCCATCTTGTTCCTGGCCTCCGACGAGGCCTCCTACATCACCGGGGTCACGCTGCCTGTCGCGGGCGGTGACCTGGGCTGATTGCTCTTTCTGTTTCTGATCACTCCTTTCAAGGGGGCCCTCCTCCAGCCCCCTCTTTTTTGACCCTCTTGTCCGAATTTCCTAAGTGTTAACCCTAATGCACAGAGGTGCGCCATGCAGAAAATAGACGCCAACAAAATCATCGACGAGGCCAAGTTCAACCCATTCCATTGGATGGTGCTGTTCTGGTGCGCGCTCATCATCATCTTCGACGGCTACGACCTCGTCATCTACGGCGTGGTCCTGCCCGTGCTGATGAAAGAGTGGAACCTCAGCCCCCTGGAGGCCGGCGCCCTGGGCAGCTATGCCTTGTTCGGCATGATGGCCGGTGCGCTCATCTTCGGACCGCTGTCCGACAAGATCGGCCGCAAAAAGGCCATCACGATCTGCGTGGTGCTGTTCAGCGGCTTCACGGTGCTCAACGGCTTTGCCCGTAACCCGACGGAATTCGGCATCTGCCGCTTCATCGCCGGTCTGGGCATCGGCGGGGTCATGCCCAACGTGGTCGCCCTGATGAGCGAGTACGCGCCCAAGAAGATCCGCAGCACGCTGGTCGCCATCATGTTCAGCGGCTACTCGGTGGGCGGCATGCTCTCGGCAGGCCTGGGCATGGTCCTGCTGCCGAGCTACGGCTGGCAATCGGTGTTCTACGTCGCCGGCATCCCCCTGTTGCTGCTGCCCCTGATCATGAAGTTCCTGCCGGAGTCGGTGGGCTTCATGGTCAAGCAAGGCCGCACGCAAGAGGCTGCCGACGTGCTGGCCCGCGTGCAACCGGGCTTCAAGCTGAAGGCCGGTGAGCAACTGGAAGCCGCTGCCGGCGGCAAGGCCAAGGGTGGCAACGTGCTCGACCTGTTCCGCGAAGGCCGTGCCCTGCAGACCCTGATGCTGTGGGTTGCCTTCTTCTGCTGCCTGCTGATGGTCTACGCCCTGGCTTCGTGGCTGCCCAAGCTGATGACCAAGGCCGGCTACGGTCTGGGTTCGAGCCTGAGCTTCCTGCTGGTGCTGAACTTCGGCGCCATCTTCGGCGCGGTCGGTGGCGGCTGGCTGGGTGACAAGTTCAACATGCCTCGCGTTCTCATGGCTTTCTGCGCCATCGCGGCCGCTTCGCTGTGCCTGTTGGGCTTCAAGAGCTCGACCGGCGTGCTCTACACCCTGATCGCCATCGCAGGTGCCACCACCATCGGCACGCAGATCCTGTTGTACGCCCTGGGCGCCCAGTTCTACAGCATGTCCATCCGCTCCACCGGCCTGGGTTGGGCCTCGGGCATCGGTCGCAACGGCGCCATCGTCGGCCCCATCCTGGGTGGCGCACTGATGGCCGCTGAACTGCCGCTGCAGGCCAACTTCCTGGCCTTCGCCATCCCGGGCGCCATCGCCGCCGTGGCCATGACGGTGTTCAGCCTGCGCGAGCAAGCCCGTCAGCGCCAGGACGTGACACAACTGCGCACCAAGCCAGCGACCGCTGCTTAAGGGATAACACGCAAAAAAAGGGGCGCCACCGGAAGGTGAGCGCCCCTTTGGTCGTGACAACTTTGAACAGAGTTCGTGCATTTATGACGCAGCGTTGCTCAAAACACCTCGTGCAATCTTGTCAAAAGTCATTTATGCTGCAATGCAACATGCTCGATATCAGAGGCATGCTTTTCGACGACACCGACACCCGAAGGTCACGCCATGCTCTACCAACTCTACGAAACCAACCGCGCCTGGCTCAGCCCTTTCTCTGAGTTTGCCAGTGCGGCCTCCAAGCTCTACAGCAACCCGCTGTCGCCCTTTGCGCACCTGCCCTCCTCGCACCGCTTTTCGGCGGGTTTCGATCTGGCCAGCCGCCTGACCAAAGAGTACGAAAAGCCGGAATTCGACATCAACCAGGTGACGGTCGATGGCGTGGACGTGGTGATCCAGGAAAAGATCGTCGAAACCAAGCCTTTCTGCCGCCTGCTGCGCTTCAAGCGCTTCACCGACGACGCGGCCATGCTCACCAAGATGCGTGACCAGCCCTCGGTGCTGGTGGTGGCCCCCTTGTCCGGTCACCACGCCACGCTGCTGCGCGACACCGTGCGCACCCTGCTGCAAGACCACAAGGTCTACATCACCGACTGGATCGACGCCCGCATGGTGCCGCTGGAAGACGGTGCGTTCCACCTCGACGACTACGTCAATTACGTGCAGGACTTCATCCGCAAAGTGGGCCCGAACGTGCACGTGATCTCGGTGTGTCAGCCCACCGTGCCAGTGCTGGCAGCCGTCTCGCTGATGGCCAGCCGCGGCGAGCCCACCCCGCTGACCATGACCATGATGGGTGGCCCCATCGACGCCAGCCGCTCGCCGACTGCTGTGAACAACCTGGCCACCAACAAGTCCTTCTCGTGGTTCGAGAACAACGTGATCTACAAGGTGCCGCAGAACTACCCCGGCGCTGGCCGTGAGGTCTACCCCGGCTTCCTGCAGCACACCGGCTTCGTGGCCATGAACCCCGACCGCCACGCCACCTCTCACTACGACTACTTCCTCGACCTGATCCGCGGCGACGACGACAACGCCGAGGCCCACCGCAAGTTCTACGACGAGTACAACGCCGTCCTGGACATGCCGGCCGAGTACTACCTGGACACCATCCGCACAGTGTTCCAGGAGTTCGCACTGGTGAAGGGCACCTGGGAGGTGCGCAATCCTGAAGGCAAGAAGGAGTTCGTGCGTCCGCAAGACATCACCACGACCGCCTTGCTGACCATCGAGGGCGAGCTCGACGACATCTCCGGTTCGGGCCAGACCCGTGCCGCGCAAGACCTGTGCAGCGGCATCCCTGAGAAGGACAAGAAGCACTACGAGGTGGCGGGAGCCGGTCACTACGGCATCTTCTCGGGCCGTCGCTGGCGCGAGTACGCCTACCCCGAGATCCGCGCCTTCATCCTCGCCCACAACCGCCCCTCTCAGGCAGGTCAAGGTCAGACACTCAAGGGCATCGCCGCCTGATCCACCCGGGGCTTGTACACTGCGGCGCCATCATGGACGCCGAACAGATCAACGCCCTTTTGCCGCAAACGCAGTGCACGCGCTGCGGCTATCCTGATTGCGCCAGCTACGCCCAGGCCATTGCCGAGGGCGAAGCGGGCATCAACCAGTGCCCGCCGGGTGGAGCCGAGGGTGTGCGTCGCTTGGCGGCCCTCACCGGTCTGCCCGAGTTGCCACTGGATCCAGAGTTTGGCCTGGAAGGCCCTCGGACCCTGGCCGTGATCGACGAGGCCTGGTGCATCGGTTGCACACTGTGCATCCAGGCCTGCCCGGTGGACTGCATCATCGGCACCAACAAGCAGTTGCATACCGTCATCGAAGACCAGTGCACCGGATGCGAACTGTGCCTGCCCGTCTGCCCGGTGGACTGCATCACCTTGGTGCCGGCTCACCCCGAACCAGCCCCCACCGGCTGGGCGGCTTGGTCGGCGACACAGGCCGATGACGCACGCGCCCGCTACACGTTTCGGTCAAAGAGGCTCATCCAGGCCAAGGCCGACAACGAAGCGCGCCTGCTGGCCAAGGGCGAGCACAAGGCCCAGGACCTGGCTGCCGCCTCCAAGCTCACCGACCCGGCTCAACTCGACCACAAGCGCAGCATGATCGAAGCCGCCCTGGCCCGCGCCCGTGCAAGACGGGGACAAAGCTGAGGCAAACCCTGATATGGGGGTCATCCCCGTGTCATTCTTGGCGTGAAAAATGCATGCTATCGCTGTGAACAGCCACAGCGCCGCTGTTCATGTATTGGAGAAGCCATGCGCGCCCTGATGAACCTCGCCATTGAACCCGCCCTCAAGCTGTTTGAAGTCTCGACCCTGGTCGTGATCAACCCGTCGCAGCAAGCTGTCCAACGTGTCCTGAAGGTCATGGCCAACACGCCCATGGGTGCCGTCAAGATCGTGCGAGACCGCTACCCCCGTTCGCGCCGCCACGAAGTGCTGTCCTGCATGGAGCTGGGCGCCGCTTTCTGACCTCTTGAAGACGCCGCCACCGACCTGATTTATTCTGTGGGTTGTCCGGCTGTATGCCGCCTTGCGGCACCGGCCCCTCCTGATCAGAAAGGTTTGCGATGTCCGCGTCACGATTCGCCCCCTCGCCCCTGGCCCGCCGTGCTGCCAGCCTCAGTCTGGCCATCGCATTGGTCATGCCCCTGACGGGCTGTGGCTACAACGACTTCCAACGCCTGGATGAGGCCACCAAGGCCTCCTGGTCCGAGGTGCTCAACCAGTACCAGCGCCGCGCCGACCTGATCCCCAACATCGTCGCCACCGTCAAGGGCGAAGCCAACTTCGAGCAGGAAACCCTGACCAAGGTGGTGGAGGCGCGCGCCAAGGCCACCAGCATCCAGGCCACGCCCGAGCTGATCAACAATCCCGAGGCTTTCGCCAAGTTCCAGCAAGCCCAGGGCGAGCTGTCCGGCGCCCTGTCGCGCCTGTTGGTGGTCAGCGAGAACTACCCCAACCTCAAGGCCAACCAGGGCTTCCAGGACCTGCGCATCCAGCTCGAAGGCACCGAAAACCGCATCACCGTGGCCCGCAACCGCTACATCGAGTCGGTGCAGGCCTACAACGTGCTGGCCCGCAGCTTCCCGACCAACCTGACGGCCATGGTCTTCAGCTACGCGCCCAAGCCCAACTTCACGGTGCAAAACGAAGCCCAGATTTCCGCGCCGCCCACGGTCGATTTCGGCAAGAAGTGAGGCTCGCCATGCTGCGCGGGCTGGCCCGGCATTCCTTGATGGCCCTGCCGGGTCGTCTGCTGGCAGGGCTGCTGAGCCTGATGTTCACCCTGGCCCTCTGTGGGGTCGCGCCTGTCGCCTGGGCGCAGGTGAACATCACGACCGGCGCCGGTGGTGTGCTGCCCGTGCCGGCCCTGAGTGCCCGCGTCATCGACCAGACAGGCACCCTGACGGCCGAGCAGGTGCGCGCCTTGAGCGACCAACTGCAGGCGCTGGAGACGCAGCGCGGCTCACAGGTGGTCATCCTGATGGTGCCCACCACCCAGCCCGAAGACATCGCCGCCTATGCACAACGCGTGGGTGACAGCTGGAAGATCGGACGCCGCGAGGTGGGCGATGGTCTGTTGATCGTGGTGGCGCTGCAAGACCGGCGCATGCGCATCGAGGTGGCCAAGACACTGGAAGGCGCCATCCCGGACCTGATGGCCAGCCGCATCATTGAGCGCACGCTCAAACCCGCTTTCCAGGCAGGTGCGTATGCCGACGGACTCTCCAAGGCCATCGACCAGATCGACAAGCTGATTGCCGGCGAAGGCCTGCCTGAGCCCACCTCGGACCGAGGCCGCGGCGAGGGCTTTGATCTGAATGACCTGCTCGTGTTCGGCCTGATGGGCGTGCCCGTGCTGTTCGGCGTGTTGAGCGCGGTGCTTGGCCGCAAAGCCGGCGCACTGGGTACTGGCCTGATCGGCGGCGGTCTGGCGTGGTGGCTGACCGCCAGCCTGCTGCTGGGCGTGATCGCCGCCGTGCTGGCTGTCGTCCTGGCCCTGTCGCTGGGCCATGGCGGACGTGGGCGTGGCGGTTGGGGCGGCCCACCGGGAGGCTTCGGAGGCGGCGGGTTCGGTGGCGGAGGCTTTGGGGGCGGCGGGGGCTTCTCCTCGGGCGGCGGAGGCAACTTTGGAGGCGGCGGTGCCTCAGGACGCTGGTGAGGGCGGCACGATGAACACACTGACCCGATGGCTGCGCCACCTGTGGCTCGATGCCGCCGACAGCCGGCGCTGCCTGACCCGTGCCGGGCTGCAGCGCCTGGAAGACGCCGTGACCCGCAGCGAGGCGCGCCACCTGGGCGAATTGCGCGTGTGCGTGGAAGGCGGTCTGAGCCCCGTGGCGCTGTGGCGCGGCGTGACCCCACGCGAACGGGCGGTGCAGCTGTTCAGCGCCCTGCGCGTGTGGGACACCGCGCACAACAACGGCGTGCTGATCTACCTGCTGCTGGCCGAGCGACGCATCGAGATCCTGGCCGACCGGGGGCTGCACGGCCGCACCGCCCGCGATTTCTGGACCACCCTCGCCAACCGTCTGTCCGACAGCCTGCACCAGGGAGACTTCGAGGCCGGTCTGGCCCTGGCCATCGAAGAGATCGGGCTGTTGCTGCACCAGCACTTCCCCAGCGACGGGCACGCGCACAACCCCGACGAACTACCCAACGCCGTCGTGCTGCTCTGACAACGGCCTGTGTCATGATTTCGTTGATCACCCCAGGAGGCTTCATGTCCCAGACATCCCTGGCCCGACACGGGCACACCCTGATCCTGGCCATGCTGGCCGCGGCCCTGAGCTCACCGGCCACGGCGGCTGATGCCCCGCCGCCCATCAAGCCCGGGCTGTGGGAGATGGTCAACGAAGCGCAACAACTCAACGGCCAAGCCATGCCGGATTACACCGCGCAGATGGCCCAGGCCATGAAGGACATGCCACCGCAGATGCGCAAGCAGATGGAGGCGCAGATGAAGTCACACGGCGTGCAGATGGCCCCCGGCACGGGCGGCGGCATGGCCGTGCGCATGTGCCTGACGCCCGAGATGCTGTCGCAGAGCCGTTGGCAGAAGAACGACGACAACTGCAAGAGCGAGATCGTCAGCCGCAGCGGCAACACCTGGAAGTGGAAGCTGACGTGCCCGCAAGGCAAGGGGGATGGCACCACCACCTTCACCAGCAACGAGGCCTACAGCACCCAGATGCACATGACCATGATGCAGGACGGTCGCCCCCAGAACATGACGATGAAGCACCGCGCCAAATGGCTGGGTGCAGACTGCGGCTCGGTCAAACCCGTCTCGCCTCCCCCTGCCCCCAAAAAGTGACATGACGAGCTTGATGAAGGCCGCCGACATCGGCCATTTCTTCGCCACGCTGCAGGCGGCCAACCCGAACCCCGAAACCGAGCTGGAGTACAGCACCCCGTTCGAGCTGCTGACCGCCGTGCTGCTGTCGGCCCAGGCCACCGACGTGGGCGTCAACAAGGCCACGCGCAAGCTCTACCCGGTGGCCAACACGCCGCAGCAGATCCTCGACCTGGGCCTGGACGGGCTGTGCGAGTACATCAAGACCATCGGCCTGTACAAGAGCAAGGCCAAGCACCTGCTGGAAACCTGCCGCATCCTGATCGAGCAACATGGCGGGGAGGTGCCGCGCACGCGCGAGGCCCTGGAAGCCCTGCCCGGCGTGGGCCGCAAGACGGCCAACGTGGTGCTGAATGTGGCCTTTGGCGAACCGACCATGGCGGTGGACACCCACATCTTCCGCCTGGGCAACCGCACCGGGCTGGCCCCGGGCAAGACGCCGCTGGAAGTGGAGCATAAGCTGCTCAAACGCATCCCGGCGGAGTACCTGCAGCATGCTCACCACTGGCTGATCCTGCACGGGCGCTATGTGTGTCAGGCCCGCAAGCCACGCTGCTGGGAGTGCAGCGTGTCCACCTGGTGCAAGTTCAAGCCCAAGACCGCCGCGCCGGCCTGAACGCACCACGCCGCGCTGGCTCGGTTTGCGCTCACACCGGACTCACACGCTCAAACCATCGTGGATGGTGGGGTAGCGCAAGGAGACACGCAGCTCGGCTTTCAAACGCCGGTTGCGCAGGCGTCGTGACTCGCCCATGAAGGACAGCTGCATCGGGCTGAGCTGCTGCGCCGCTTCGGCCCGAGACAAGCGGGGCGCGCGCGGCAGGCCGAAGTGGTCGGCCACCCAGTCGAAGTAGTCGCCCATGTGCAGCTCGGTGTCGTCGCACACGTGAACGACACGGCCGGGGCGACCCCGCCACAGCGCCGCCACGCACGATCGCGCCAGGTCATCCGCGTGGATGTGGTTGGTGTAGACATCGTCCTCGGGGCGCAGCAAGGGGCTGCCACGCCGCACGCGCTCACGCGGGTCGCCACCTTCACGGTCGAGCGCGTAGATGCCCGGAATGCGCAGCAGGCTCACGCGTGTGCCCCAGCGCGGCGATTGCTGAAGCCCCCACCAACGCAGGCGCGCTTCGGCGTCCACCCGGCGGCGGCCTCGGTCGGTGGCGGGTTGCACGGTGCGCGTCTCGTCCAGCCAGTCGCCACCAGCATCGCCGTAGACCCCCGAGGTGCTGCCGTACACCAAGGACTTCACACCGCCACGCCTAGCGAGCGCTTGCAAGAGGCGCGCGGTGCGCGGGTCCTGGCCGCCCGAGGATGGGGGCGGCGCCAGATGCAGCACCCGCGTAGCCAGGCCCGACAGACGGGCCAGCGAGCGTGCATCGTCCAGATTGCCCACCAGGGGCACCAGCCCCTGCGCCCGCAACTCAGGCACGCGTGCCGCTTGAGAGGTCAAGGCCAACACGCGGCAACGGGGACGCAGCAACTGGGCGGCACGCTGTCCCACATCGCCACAGCCCACGATGAGCACACGGGTTTGACGAAATCGGGTGTGACGCGGTGGTTGAGGCTGGAACATGGCAGGTCTGAGCGAAAATCCAGCTTGAGATTCTGAGGCCTTGGCGCTTGCCCCGCTGTCCATGCGGCCTCAGTCGCCCTGTCTTCGTCCGGAGTGTGAGTCCATCATGAGTTTTTCCGTCGCCATCCAGCCCAGTGGCCGCAGCTTCACCATGGAGGCCAACGAAACGGTGCTGGGCGCTGCGATCAACGCCGGCATCGGTCTGCCCTATGGCTGCAAGGACGGCGCCTGTGGTTCGTGCAAATGCAAACTGGTGTCGGGCCAGGTCAACCACGGCCCTCATCAAGAAAAGGCCCTGAGTGCCGCCGAGGCCGCCGCCGGCTACCTGCTCACCTGCTGCGCCAAGCCCGAGAGCGACCTCGTCATCGAAGCCCGTCAGGTCGTGGCCCTGGGTGAGCACCCGCCTGTCAAGATGCCCACGCGTGTGACCCGTCTGACCCGCGTCGCACCCGACGTGATGGTGCTGCGTCTGCAACTGCCGGCCAACAACAGCTTCGGCTTTCGCGCCGGCCAGTACATCGAGTTCATCCTGAAAGACGGCCAGCGCCGCAGCTACTCGATGGCCAACGCCCCGCACGCCGTCAAGGAAGCCGGTCCGGAAGGCATCGAGCTGCACATCCGCCACATGCCCGGCGGCCTGTTCACCGACCAGGTATTCAGCACCCTGAAAGAAAAAGACATCCTGCGCGTGGAAGGCCCGTTTGGCACCTTCTTCCTGCGTGAAGACTCCGAGCGCCCCATCGTGCTGTTGGGTTCGGGCACCGGCTTTGCGCCGCTCAAGGCCATCATCGAGCACATGCGCCACGCCGGCATCAACCGCCCCACCACGCTGTACTGGGGCTGCCGCAGCCAGGCCGATCTCTACCTGCACGACTGGGCGCAGCAGCAGGCCGCCGAACTGCCCTGGCTGACCTACGTGCCCGTGCTGTCCGAGGCCAAGCCCGAAGACGCGTGGACCGGTCGCACCGGCTTCGTTCACCAAGCCGTGCTCGCCGACCTGCCTGATTTGTCGGCCCACGAGGTGTACGCCTGCGGTGCCCCCATCATGGTGCAATCGGCCCGCCAGGACTTCACCACGCAGGCCGGACTGCCCGAAGAGTTCTTCTACGCCGACGCCTTCACCAGCGAAGCCGACAAGCACGGTGCCTGAGCGCCACCTCGCGCGCCAGCCCTTCCAACCCTTTCACGGAGTTGCCATGTCCTACGACTCGAACAACATCTTCGCCAAGATCCTGCGTGGCGAGATCCCCTGCATCAAGCTGTACGAAGACGCCCACACGCTGGCCTTCATGGACATCATGCCGCAGGCCGAAGGCCACGCGCTGGTGATCCCCAAGGAGCCAGCCGTGACCCTGTTCGAGCTGTCGGACGCTGCCGCGCAGGCCTGCATGGCCACCGTGCGCAAGATCGGCAACGCGCAGAAAAAGGGGCTGGGGGCGGAAGGCATCGTGCTGATGCAACTCAATGGCGAAGGCGCCGGCCAGACCGTGCCTCACTTTCACATCCATGTGATCCCCGGTTCGATCGCTGACCTGCGCAAGCCGCACGCGACGCACATGGCCGACCCGGCCCACCTGAAGACGGTAGCCGACAAGATCGTGGCTGCACTGGCCTGATCTGCTTGAACCGCGGACAAGGCTGACGTGGCCGCGCCCGCTCACGTCCGTGGCATGAAGCCCGTTTGCAGGGCGTGCGCCCACTCTGCCCGGCCCCGTTGGCGCGCCAACTCGGCCATGGCCGCATGGTCGTAGGGCACGGCCAGCAAAGACACGGTCCACGCCGCACCACATCGCTCGACGATCGCATAGCGCGCGTCGGGTGATCCCATCTCCACGCGGTGATACAGCGGGTGGGTGTCGTCATAGGCGGGCCGCCCCACACTGCCGGGGTTGACCACCCAGCCCCCCGTCGCACTGCGCATGACCCGTGGCACATGGGTATGACCACAGGCGATCAGGCTGGCCTGCATCACCTCCCGCTGCGTGCCCAATCGCTCGCTCAACTCGGCATGCGTGGCGATGCGCACCACGCCTGCACCCTCGCCCACAGACTGAACGGTCTCCATCAGGTAGGCCGCATCGCTGCGAGGGGTGGCGTGACACAGGAACACCCCCTCCGACCACGCATGCCAGGGACGCTGCGCAGCCATCCAAGCCCGCTCGGCCTCGCCCAGTTGCGCGGTGGCATGGGCGTCCGACGCCCCTTGCTGATCCAGCGGCGTCTGCAACATCTGGCGTTCATGGTTGCCCGCCAGGCTGAACCAGCCTTCGGCCATCAAGCATTGCGCGGTCTCGCGCGGCAGCAAGGGCCCGGAGAGACTGTCGCCCAGGTTGAGCACAGCATCGGCGCCGCGGCGCCGGATGTCGGCACGCACGGCCTCCAGCGCGGCCAAATTGCCATGGATGTCGGAGACCAGGGCCAGGCGCATGGCTCAAACGGGGATCTCGGCCTCGACCAGCAAGGCGAGCAAGGCCAGCGACTCCTGCCAGCCCACATGACAGTCTTCGGGCGGAATGGCCTCCGGGATGCCCTCCTGCACGATGCTCAGTTCGGTGCCGCACGACACGTGTGTGAAGTTCACCGTCACCCGCATGGCGCCGGGCAGGCCAGCGTCATCGAACGCATCGGTGTGACAGATGCGGGTGTAGGGCAGCAACTCCAGGTACTCACCGCCGAACGAATGCGTCTGACCCGTGGCGAAGTGCGTGAACGACATCCGAAAGCGACCGCCGACCCGGGCATCGAGCTCATGCACCTCACCGGTGAAGCCGTGGGGCGGCAACCACTTGACCATCGCCTGCGGATCCAGAAAGGCACGATAGACGCGCTCCGGCGGCGCACGCAGCACGCGGTGCAAACGAACGGTGTGGCCTGACATGGCTGCTCCTTTCGTGGCCTCAGAAGGCCTCGCCTTGCGAGCCTACCCCGTGCTCCAAGCAGGGTCAAGACAGCGACGGGCCCTGCCCTCTGGCCGCGTCATCCGCCCAGATAAGCCGCCTGCACCTGCGGATTGCCCAGCAGCTCCCTCGCCGGACCCGACAGCACGCACTCACCCGAATCGAGCACATAGGCCCGGTCGGCCAACTCCAGCGCGCGGTGGGCGTTCTGCTCGACCAGCAGCACGGTCACGCCCTGCTGCGACACATCGCGCACCACCTCGAAGATCGTGTCCACCATGATGGGCGACAGGCCCATCGAAGGCTCGTCCAGCAGCAACAGCTTGGGGCGCGCCAGCAGCGCTCGCCCCATGGCCAGCATCTGCTGCTCGCCGCCCGACAAGGTGCCGGCCAGCTGCTTGTGGCGCTCCTTCAAACGCGGGAAGCGCTGGTACACCGCCGCAATGTCGGCCTCCACCTCGCCGTCCTTGCGCAGGTAAGCGCCCATGCGCAGGTTCTCGTCGATGGTCATGCGCGCGAAGATGCCGCGGCCTTCGGGCACCATCACCAGGCCCTGGCTGACCAAGTCCCACGGGCCTTGGCCGATCAGGCTCTGGCCCTGGTAGCGCACCTCACCCGACTGAGGCTTGAGCAGGCCGCAGATGGCCTTGAGCGTCGTGGTCTTGCCCGCGCCGTTGGCGCCGATCAAGCTGACCAACTCGCCCGGATGCAGCACCATGTCCAGGCGCTTGACCGCCTGGATGCCGCCATAGGCCACATGTAGATCGCGCACGGCCAGCAGGGGCTCAGCAGCGCTCGAAGAAACAGAAACAGCAGCAGACAACGTCATCGCAAGGCACTCAAGCAGGCTGGTGGGACTGGCCCAGGTAGGCCGCGATCACAGCGGGATCGCGCTGCACGTCAGCGGGCAGACCATGGGCAATGCGCCGACCCTGGTCCAGCACGGTCACCTGGTCGCACAGGCCCATCACCAGCTTCACATCGTGTTCGATCAGCAGCACGGCGCGCCCCTGGGCGCGGATGCGCTCGATCAGCTCTCGCAACTGCACCTTCTCGGTCGCATTCATACCCGCGGCCGGCTCGTCCAGCGCCAGCAGTTTGGGTTCGGTGGCCAGGGCGCGGGCGATCTCCAGGCGGCGCTGGTCGCCGTAACTCAGCGTGCGCGCGGTCTGGTGGTGCTTGCCCGACAGGCCGACAAAATCCAGCAAGGCCTGGGCATCGCGGGTGATCATGGCTTCTTCGTGCTCAAAGGCGCGCGTGCGCAGCAGGGCCTGCCACCAGCCCACCTTGGTGCGCACATGGCGCCCCACCCGCACATTGTCCAGCGCCGACATGTCGGCAAACAGACGGATGTTCTGGAAGGTGCGCGCGATCCCGGCCTGCGCCACCTTGTGCACCTCGGTCGGCCGGTAGGCGTGCCCCGCCAGCGTGAAGCGGCCCCGATCGGCCGGCACCAGCCCGGTGATCACGTTGAAGAAGGTGGTCTTGCCTGCGCCGTTCGGGCCGATGAGGCCATGCACCTGCCCCGGCTCGATGGTGAGTTCGACCTCGCTGAGCGCCTGCAAACCGCCAAAGCGTTTGGACACGCCGGACACCGTCAACAGAGGAGTGCTCATGCGCGGCCTCCCTTGGCCTCACCCGGGATCAGGCGATCTTCCGGGTTCGGAGAGGGCCACAGGCCACGTGGCCGCGCCAGCATGATGCCGATCATGGCCAGCGCGATCAGCAACTGGCGAAGGATGGATGCGTCCAGACGGCCACCGGTGAGCGCTTGCAAGGGCCCTGCCACATGGCGCAGCACCTCGGGCAAGGCGGCCAGCAGGAAGGCGCCCAGGATCACGCCAGGGATGTGCCCCAGGCCGCCCAGCACCACCATGGCCACCACCAGCACCGACTCTTGCAGGCTGAACGATTCGGGCGAGACGAAACCCTGGAAGCTGGCGAACAGCACCCCGGCCACGCCACCGAACATGGCACCCAGGCCGAAGGCCAGCAGCTTGAGGTTGCGCGTGTTCAGGCCCATGGCCTTGGCCGCGATCTCGTCTTCACGGATGGCGATCCAGGCGCGGCCCAGACGCGAGTCGTGCAGGCGCAGGCTGATGACCACGGCCAGCACCACCACCGCCAGGAACAGGTAGTAGTACAGCGTGACCGAGTACAGCGTGAAGCCCCCGATGTGCAGCGACTCGCCCAGGCTCAAAGGCCCGATGTGGATGGGCTCAATGCTGCTGATGCCCTTGGGGCCGTTGGTGATGTTGATGGGCGCATCCAGGTTGTTCATGAACACGCGGATGATTTCGCCAAAGCCCAGCGTGACGATGGCGAGGTAGTCACCACGCAGCTTGAGCGTGGGCGCGCCCAGCAGCACCCCGGCCATCGCCGCCACACCCGCTCCCAGCGGGATCGCTGCCCAGATGGGCAGATGCAGGCCATTGGGGAACATGGCCGCCACGGCCGGCAGGTTCTCCACCAGGTGCGGCGACGCCAGCAGCGCGAACAGATAGGCACCCACCGCATAGAAAGCGATGTAGCCCAGGTCCAGCAGGCCGGCAAAGCCCACCACGATGTTCAGGCCCAGGGCCAGCAGGATGTAGAGCAAGGCGGTGTCGATGATGCGCACCCAGGCCTCGCCCACGCCTTGCAAGGCCAGGGGCAAAACGGCCAGGGCCACGGCACTGATCAGGAACACCTGCAAACGGTTCTTCAACATGGCTCGCCCCCTCACGCCCGGTCGGCCACACGTTCGCCCAGCAGACCGCGCGGTCGCAAGGTCAGCACCAGGATCAGCACCGCGAAAGCGAAGATGTCCTGGTAGTGGCTGCCCAGCACGTCGCCCGTCAGCTCACCGATGTAGCCCGCGCCCATCGCCTCGATGACGCCCAGCAGCACCCCACCCACCATGGCACCGCCCAGGTTGCCGATGCCGCCGAACACCGCTGCCGTGAAGGCCTTGAGGCCTGGCAGGAAGCCCATGGTGTGCTGCACCGAGCCATAGTTCGCTGCCCACATCACCCCGGCCAGGGCGGCCAACGCTGCGCCAATGATGAACGTGGCCGAGATGACCTTGTCGGGCTGCACGCCCATCAACTGCGCCACCTTCGGGTTCTCGGCCGTGGCGCGCATGGCGCGACCCAGCTTGGTGCCATGGATCAGCGCCAGCAGCCCCGCCATGGTCAGCGCCGTCACCACCAGGATCAGGATCTGCACCAGGTTGATCGTGGCGCCCATGAACTCATAGGGCTCGTCGTTGAGCAGAATGGGATAAGGCTTGTAATCGGGCTTCCAGATGATCATGGCCATCGTCTGCAAAAGCAGCGACATGCCCATGGCCGTGATCAGCGGGGCCAGTCGGGGCGCATTGCGCAGCGGCCGATAGGCCAGTTTCTCGATCGCGTAGTTCAGCGCCATGCACACCGCCATGGCCGCCATCAGCGACAGGCTCAGCAGCACCCAGCCGGGCCAGCCGGTGTCGCCCAGCAGGGTGACCACCGTCCAGCTCACCAGCGCCCCCACCATCAGCACCTCGCCGTGGGCGAAGTTGATGAGGTTCACGATGCCGTACACCATGGTGTAGCCCAGGGCCACGAGCGCATACATGCTGCCCAGCACCAGGCCATTGATCAGTTGTTGAATGAAGATGTCCACGATCCGTGAGGCATGCAAAAAGCCCGCCAGGCAGGTCGAAACCAGCAGGCGGGCAGTGTCGAAATCAAACGGCTGGGATTATCGGCCATTCACAGGGTGACACCCCTGGGGGATCACCCTTCTTCCGCGGTGATTCACAGGGGCAGGCGGTACTTCAGCATCCCCAGGAACTGCGAGACCATGCGGCGCTTGAGGCCCGTGTAAGGTGGGTAGAACAGCATCTTGGCGGCGTTGATCGAGCCACCCTTGAGCACGCCACGCTCGTGCGAGAAGGTCTTGAAGCCGAACTCGCCGTGGGCGTTGCCGATGCCGGAGTTGTTGACCCCGCCGAAAGGCAGGTTGCCCTGCGCGTAGTGCAGCACCACCTGGTTGATGGCCACGCCACCCGAGCTGGTCTGCGCCAGAATGCGGCGCGTACGCACCTTGTCCTGACTGAACACATACAGCGCCAACGGCTTGGGGCCCTCGTTGATCTGGCGCACCACCTCGTCCACGTTGCGGAAGGTGAGGATGGGCAGCAGCGGCCCAAAAATCTCTTCCGACATGATGGCCGCGTCGCGGGGCACCTGGTCGAGCAGCGTCGGCGCGATGTAGCAGCCCGCCACGTCCACCTCGCCACCGGTCAGGGTGCGCGCGCCCTTGGCCACGGCGTCTTGCAGAAGCCCGGCAATGCGCTGGGTGTGACGCTGGTTGATCACGCCCGTCAGGTCGCGGCAGGCACGCTGCGCCTCGGGCGTGGCACCGTAACGCTCGGCCAGCACCTTGCGGCACTCGGCCACGAAGCGGTCTTTGACGCTCTCGTGCACGAACACGTGGTCGGGCGCCACACAGATCTGACCGCAGTTGGTCAACTTGCCCCACAGCATCACCTCGGCGGCGTTGCGCACGTTGGCGGTCTCATCGACGATCACGGGCGACTTGCCCCCCAATTCCAGCGTGACACTGGTGAGGTGCTTGGCCGCTGCCGCCATCACCACCTTGCCCACGGCCGGCGAGCCGGTGAAGAAGATGTGGTCAAACGGCAGCTCCAGCAGCGCGGTCGACGTCGGCAGGCTGCCCTCAAACAGGGCCACTTCGTTGGACGGGAAGGTGTCGGCAATGACCTGGGCCATCACGGCGCTGACCGAGGGCGTCATCTCGGAGGGCTTGAGGATGACGGTGTTGCCGGCCGCCAGTGCCGACACCAGCGGGCCGAAACACAGGTTGAGCGGGAAGTTCCACGGCGCGATGATCAGGCAACGGCCACGCGGCTGGTACTCGATCCAGCTTTCGGTGAACAGCGTGCCGATGGTCGGGCGCACACGCTTGGGCTGGGCCCATTTCTTGAGCGAGCCGATGGTGTGGCGGATCTCTTCGAGCACCGGCATGAACTCGGTGCCGTCGACCTCAATGGCAGGCTTGCGGTAGTCCTTCTCGAACGCGGCGTAGAAGTCGGCGCGGCGCGCCAGCATGGCCTCGCGCAGCTTTTTGAGGCGCGCGATGCGCTCGGCAATCGTCGATTCGCGCCAGGCCAGCGAGGTGGCCAGTTGCGAGTCGAAGACCCGACGGATGTCTGCGGGATCAGACTCCCCGGTCTTGGGATCGACAAGGTGCATCACAGGTCGGGTCATGAGAACTCCAGGTTCAACGATCGAGATCAGGCCACATCAGGGTGGGAGACCCACCCGCCGAGATCAGGCCTTCTTGGTTTTGACAGGGGCGGCCTTTTTGGCAGCCGCTTTCTTGGCAGGGGCCTTGGTGGCGACCACAGCCTTCGGCGTCGCGGCCTTCTTGGCGGGCACCTTCTTGGCCGGTGCTGGCTTGGGTGCCGTCTTGGTGGCGGCGGCCTTCTTCGCCGCTGCGGGTTGGGCCGCCACCGTGGTCGTCGGCTTGGAAGCGGCCTTCTTCACAGGTTTGACCGGCGCCTTAGGCACTGCAGCCGGCTTCGCTGGAGCCTTCACGGGCGCTTTCATGGGTGCCTTCACCGTCGGCAACTTCACCGCGACCTTCTTGGCGCTGGCGGGGGGCGCCGCCTTCTTGGCGGTCGGCACACGCACACCCTCGGCGCTCAGACCCGCACGGATCAGACGTTCGGTCAGGGCATTCAGGTCCCCGCCCTCTTGCTCAGCCAGGGCACGCAGGCGCTGCACCAACTCATCCTTGAGCTTGCAGGCGAACGGCACCAAGCCCGCCGCCTGGTCCAGTCGACGCTGCTCGCGGCGATCGGGCACCGCGGTCGAGGCCACGCCAAAGCGCGTCGGCACCGGGGCCTTCTGCACGCCTTCGCGCAGCTTGATGGCTTTGTTCTTTTCCAGGTCGGTTTTCTTCATGCTCATGGCGAGGCGGTCCCCTCACGGGACAAAATAGAGGTCGGGCACGCGGATCGCACCGTATCTGAAAACAGCGTGATCCACAATCCCGAGATTGTGCACGGTGAAACCCCTCTTGTGCCCGCGTCCATCCCCCTGACAACCCTGAATCGCCCCCCACCATGCCCCTGCAACAGATCACCTTTCCCCTGCGTGGCGAATTCATCACCCTTGACCGCCTGCTCAAGGCCTGCGGCCTCGCCGAAAGCGGCGGACGCGCCAAGACCATGGTGGCCGAAGGCATGGTGCAGGTTGATGGCCGCGACGAGCTGCGCAAGACGGCCAAGATCCGCGGCGGTCAGGTGGTGAGCCTGCACGGTGCCCGCATCAAGGTGCTGCCCGATCCTGATCTGGATCAGGTTTCCCCCGACAACGGGGATTGACCCGAGGCCACGCCTCGCCACTTGAGGCACGATGCAGGATTCCCACAAGGAGAAAACCGATGCCGAACATCTACGCGCAAGACCTGCCCAAAAACGACGCCAACTTCGCAGCCCTGACCCCTCTGCTGTACCTGGAGCGCTCGGCGCTGGTCTACCCGGACCGCGTGGCCATCATCCACGGCGCCCTGCGCCAGACCTGGGCGCAAACTTACGCGCGCTGCCGTCAACTCGCCAGCGCCTTGCAGCAGCACGGCATCGGCAAGGGCGACACGGTGGCAGTGATGTTGCCCAACACCCCCCCGATGGTCGAGGCCCACTTCGGCATCCCCATGTCGGGCGCCGTGCTCAACACGCTCAACACCCGCCTCGACGCCGAAGCGCTGGCCTTCATGCTCGACCACGGTGAGGCCAAGGCCGTCATCGTCGACCCCGAATTTGCCGCCGTCATGAGCCGCGCGCTGGCGATGCGCCAGTCCACCCACCCGGTGCTGGTGATCGACACCGAAGATGCCCTGTACGCCGGCACGGTGCAGCGCATCGGCAGCACCACCTACGACGACTTTGTGGCCAGCGGCGATGCCAACTTCGCCTGGCAACTGCCCGAGGACGAGTGGGACGCCATCAGCCTGAACTACACCTCAGGCACCACCGGCAACCCCAAGGGCGTGGTCTACCACCACCGCGGCGCGGCCCTCAACGCCATCTCCAACATCCTGGAGTGGGACATGCCCAAGCACGCCGTCTACCTGTGGACGCTGCCCATGTTCCACTGCAACGGCTGGTGCTTCCCCTGGACAGTGGCCGCCCGTGCCGGCGTCAACGTCTGCCTGCGTCGCGTCGATCCCAAGGCCATCTTTGATGCCATCCGCACCCACAAGGTAACCCACCACTGTGGCGCGCCCATCGTGCTGTCGGCCATGATCGCCGCGCCGGACGCGCTCAAGCAGGGCATCACCCACCAGGTCAAGAGCATGGTGGCCGGTGCCGCGCCTCCCGCCGCCATGATCGAAGGCATGGAGCAGTTGGGCTTTGACCTGACCCACGTGTACGGCCTGACCGAGATCTATGGCCCGGCCTCGGTGTGCGTGAAGCACGAGTCCTGGGATGCGCTGGACGTGGGCGAGCGCGCCCGCCTGAACGCGCGTCAGGGCGTGAACTACCACCTGCAGCGCAACGTCACCGTGATGGACACGATGACCATGCAGCCCGTTCCCGCCGATGGCGAGACCATGGGCGAGATCATGTTCCGCGGCAACATCACGATGAAGGGTTACCTCAAGAACCCCAAGGCCACGCAAGAGGCCTTTGCGGGCGGCTGGTTCCACACCGGCGACCTGGCAGTGATGTACTCCGATGGCTACGTCAAGATCAAGGACCGCAGCAAGGACATCATCATCTCGGGCGGCGAGAACATCTCGTCCATCGAGGTCGAAGACGTGCTCTACCGCCACCCCGCCGTGATGGCCGCCGCCGTGGTCGCCAAGCCCGATCCGAAGTGGGGCGAGACGCCGTGCGCCTTCATTGAACTGAAGGCCGGTGCCCAGGTGACTGCCGAAGACATCGTGGCGCACTGCAAGGCTCACTTGGCCGGCTTCAAGGTGCCCAAGGCCGTGGTGTTTGGCGAGCTGCCCAAGACGTCTACCGGCAAGATCCAGAAGTACGAACTGCGCAAGGTGGCCGGCTCGGCCGATGCCATCGACGTCTGAGGTCCGCCGCGTGAACATCCCTTCCTTGAAAGACCAGGTCAGCGCCGAAGAATGGCAGCTGCGCGTGGACCTGGCCGCCGCCTACCGGCTGGTCGACCTGTATGGCTGGAGCGATCTGGTCTTCACCCACATCTCGGCGCGCATCCCGGGGCCCGAGCACCATTTCCTGATCAACCCCTACGGGCTGATGTTCGACGAGATCACGGCGTCCAGCCTGGTCAAGGTGGACTTGCAGTGCAACAAGGTGATGGACTCGCCCTTCCCGGTCAACCCGGCGGGCTTCAACATCCACAGCGCCGTCCACGAGGCACGCGACGACGTGGGCTGCGTGATGCACACCCACACAGTGGCGGGCGTGGCCGTGTCGGCACAGCGTGAGGGCGTGCTGCCCATCTCGCAGCAAAGCACCTTCGTGCTGGGCTCGCTGGCGTACCACGACTACGAAGGGGTGGCCTTCCGCGAGGAAGAGAAGCCCCGACTGCAGGCCGACCTGGGTGACAAGCGCTTCCTGATGCTGCGCAACCACGGCCTGCTGGTCGCCTCGCGCACCATCGCCGACGCCTTCCTGAACATGTACCTGTTCGAAAGCACTTGCCGCATCCAGCTGGCCGCCCAGTCGGGCGGGGCCACCCTCACCGAGGTGGACCCTGGCATCATGTCGGGCGTGTCGCGCGCCAGCAAGGTGCAGACCGGCGGCCAGGGCGGCAACTTCGTGTGGCCGGCCCTGATCCGCAAACTGGAGCGGGTGGACCCCAACTACAAGACATGAAGCAGTTCTGGATCGTGAGCGGCCTGGTGGTCGCAGCCTTGGGCGCCAGCGCCCTCATCGTGGGAGGCGGCATGTGGTCGGGCCAACACGATGCCCCCGCCGCCACCCACGACATGCCCTGGCAGGTGCAAGCCCTGCCCGGCGGTGGCAGTCAGGTGCTGGGCCTGACCCTGGGCGAGGCCTCGCCTGGCCGCAGCACCCTGGGTGACATTCAGCGTCGCTGGGGCGATGCGGTGCAGATCGCCATCGTGGCGGCGCCCAACGAGGCGGGCACACTGGAGGCCTATGTGGACCCGATGCAGGCTGGCTTCATCAGCGGCAAAGCCATCATCACGGCCCACCTGCCGCCGGACGTCATCCAGGGCATGCGCGAGCGTGCCGTCAAAACGGAATACATGGGCGGCACCACGCGCAAGGCCACGCTCGCCAGCGCCGACCTGGCCGAGTCCCTGAAAGCCCCGGTCACCGCCGTGAGCTTCATCCCCGCCGCCAATCTGGACGAAGCCATCATCCTGAGCCGCTTTGGCCAGCCCGCTGAGCGCGTGCGCAGCAACGGCCACCTGGAGCACTTCCTCTACCCCGACAAGGGGCTGGATCTGGCGCTCGACAGCGAAGGCAAGGAACTGCTGCAGTATGTGGCGCCGGCCGAGTTCGAGCGCCTGCGTCAGCCCTTGCGGGCCGCCGCGGCGTCGGCATCGGCTGCTGCTTCGGCCGCTCCGGCGCCTTGATCAGGCCACTGCCCCGGTCTCCCTACCAGGGCCAAAGGGCGACTGCCCTGGGTCACTCGCCCACCATCACTTGACTGAATATCGGGCCTTGATCTCACCGATCTCACGGTCCTTGGCTTCCCACAGGCCCTGCACCCAGGTCTGGATGGTGGCGCGGCTGGGGGCCTGACCCCGCTCGTCCACCAGCACTTCCTTGGGAATCTTCACTTCCTTGACGGTGACCACCACCTCGTCCACGCGGCCCATCAGCAGGTCGGTGAAGGTGGGCACGCCGTGCGGATAGACGATGGTGATGTCGAGCATGCAGTCGAACATCTCACCCATGGTTTCCAGCGCCATGCCCACGCCACCACTCTTGGGCTTGAGCAGGTGCTGGTAAGGCGAGCGTTGCTGGTCGTGCTTGGCCTTGGTGAAGCGGGTGCCTTCCATGAAGCTGATCACCGAGGTCGGGATCACGCGGAACTTCTCGCAGGCCTTGCGGGCCGTCTCCAGATCCTTCTGGGCACTGACGCCACCCTTGCGCTTCATGAAGGGGAAGTCCAGCGCCCACCAGCACAGGCCGATCACCGGCACCCAGATCAACTCCTGCTTGATGAAAAACTTCAACAGTGGGATGCGGCGGTTGAACACGTACTGCAGCACCAGGATGTCCACCCAGCTCTGGTGGTTGCTGCTGACCAGGTACCAGCCCTGGCGACGGAAGCCCTCGTGGCCCGAGACCTGCCAGCGGGTGTGACCCACCATGTCGATCCACCAGTTGTTGACGCCGATCCAGCTCTCGCCGATGCCGTTGATCACGGCGTCGAACACGCGGCGTGCCGACTTGAAGGGCAGCAACAGCTTGAGCAGGGCAAACGGCATCATCAAGGTGAAGCCAATCAAGGTGCTGCAAGCCAGCACCAGCGAGGCAAAAGTGCCCCTGATGATTCGGACGAACTGAGACATGGGGTGCGACAGACGCAGGGCGTCTTTTCGAAAAAGCGACAACCCGGGATTATGTGCACAGATGTGCATCAATTCGTCCATCCCCCTCAAGACCGGGAGCAGAGACCTGCTGCCAGGCCAGGCATCCCCTGGCATGATCACCAAATCGACACACGACTGTGGCAAGGTGGGAAGCTGCCTTGTCCTTTGTTCCGCTTTCGCCCCGACCTCTTTCGCATGAGCTCCACCTCCAAACCTGTTCTCGACGCCGACATGCTGCGTCGCCTGCAAGACGACGCCATCGACAGCTACGACGAAGAGCTGGAGATGGAGGTTGACGACCGGCTGCTGGAAGGCACCATCGGCATGTCGCCTGAGGCCCGCGACCTGCGCCGCCTCTACTTCCGCGAACTGTTCCGCCTGCAAGGTGAGCTGGTCAAACTGCAGGACTGGGTGGTCGCGACCGGCCAGCGCGTGGTCGTCATCTTCGAAGGCCGCGATGCGGCCGGCAAAGGCGGCACCATCAAGCGCATCACCCAACGCCTGAACCCGCGCGTGTGCCGCGTGGCCGCGCTGCCCGCGCCCAACAACCGCGAAAAGACCCAGTGGTACTTCCAGCGCTATGTGGCCCACCTGCCCGCCGCCGGTGAAATCGTGCTGTTCGACCGCAGCTGGTACAACCGCGCCGGCGTCGAGGCCGTGATGGGCTTTTGCACCGATGACGAACTCGAAGAGTTCTTCCGCTCGGTGCCCGAGTTCGAGAAGATGCTGGTGCGCAGCGGCATCCGCATCATCAAGTACTGGTTCTCGGTGTCCGACGACGAGCAGGAGGCGCGCTTCCTGGGCCGCATCCACGACCCGCTCAAGCAGTGGAAGCTCAGCCCCATGGACCTGGAAAGCCGCCGCCGCTGGGAGGACTACACCCGCGCCAAGGAGGTGATGCTCGAGCGCACCCACATCCCCGAGGCCCCCTGGTGGGTCGTGCAGGCGGTGGACAAGAAGCGCTCGCGCCTGAACTGCATCGCCCACCTGCTGTCGCAGTTCGACTATCACGAGATCGAGCACCCCCCGGTGCAGCTGCCCCCACGTGAGCGCCGCGAGGACTACATCCGCCAGCCGGTGCCGGCGAGCATGTACGTGCCCGACATCTACTGACCCACCGCCTGGCCGCACCGGGCCGCTGCGTGTCTCGAGTGGATGACCCCGCATCGGCACAGGCGGGCCCGCTCGCGCTACCCTAGAGGGTTTGATCCCTGGCGGAGACCTTGTTGTGCTGAGCTGGTTTGAAAATCTGGTCGATCCGTACCCGGCCGCGCCCCCGCAGACCCCACCCAAGGGCTTCTTCGCCTTCCTGTGGGCCGGCACGCACGGCATGCGCCGCTACCTGCTGTGCATGACGCTGCTGACCGCCTCCATCGGCGCGTTCGAGGCCCTGCTGTTCAGCATGCTCGGCAACATCGTCGACTGGTTAGGCGCCACGCCCCCCGGCGAGTTCTGGACGAGCTCGCGCTCCACCTTGCTGGGGCTGGCCGCCGTGCTGCTGCTCAGCCCCCTGGCCGTGATGCTGCAGACCCTGCTCAAGCACCAGGCCCTGGCCGGCAATTTCCCCATGCGGCTGCGCTGGAACTTCCACCGCCTCATGCTGGGCCAGAGCATGCACTTTTATCAGGACGAGTTCGCCGGCCGCATCGCCACCAAGGTCATGCAGACCGCGCTGGCGGTGCGCGACACCTGCTTCATCGTCGGCGACATCCTGGTCTTCACGGTCATCTACTTCGTCACCATGACGGCGGTGGTGGGCAGTTTCGACGCTTGGCTGCTGCTGCCCTTCCTGGGCTGGATGGTGTTGTACGGCAGCGCCGTGCGCTTTTTTGTGCCGCGACTGAGCCGCATGGCCAAGTCCCAGGCCGACGCCCGCTCGCTGATGACCGGCCGCATCACCGACGCCTACACCAACATCGCCACCGTCAAGCTGTTTTCGCACGCGCACCGCGAGGCCGGGTATGCCCGCTCGGCCATGCAGGAGTTCATGAAGACCGTGCACGGCCAGATGCGCCTGGTCAGCGGCTTCGAGGTGGTCAACCACACGCTGAGCATGTTGCTGATCCTGTACACGGCCGGCGTGGCCCTGTGGCTGTGGACGCAAGACCAGGTCGGCATCGGTGCCGTGGCCGCCGCCACCGCGATGGCGCTGCGCCTCAACGGCATCTCGCACTGGATGATGTGGGAGGTGGCCTCGCTGTTCGAGCACATCGGCACCGTGCAGGACGGCATCAACACCCTGTCGCGCCCGCACAAGGTGGTGGACGCACCCGACGCCACCCCGCTGCAGGTCTCCCAGGGCGACATCCGCTTCGAGAACGTCGGCTTCAGCTACGGTGGCAATCGCACCGTCATCGAGGGCCTGAACCTGCACATCCGCCCCGGCGAGAAGATCGGGCTGGTTGGGCGCTCGGGCGCGGGCAAGTCCACCATCGTCAACCTGCTGCTGCGCTTCCACGATGTCGAGCATGGCCAGATCCGGGTCGATGGCCAGAACATTGCCCGGGTCACGCAAGACAGTCTGCGCGCCCAGATCGGCATGGTCACACAGGACACCTCGCTGCTGCACCGCTCGGTGCGCGACAACATCCTCTACGGCCGCCCCGATGCCGGCGACCCCGAGATGATCGAGGCCGCGCGCCGCGCCGAGGCCCACGACTTCATCCAGTCCCTGAGCGACCCCAAGGGCCGTACCGGCTACGACGCCCACGTTGGCGAGCGGGGCGTGAAGCTGTCAGGCGGCCAACGCCAGCGCATCGCCATCGCCCGCGTGATGCTCAAGGACGCGCCCATCCTGCTGCTGGACGAAGCCACCAGCGCGCTCGACTCCGAGGTCGAGGCCGCCATCCAGGCCAGCCTCTACCGCCTGATGGAGGGCAAGACCGTGGTGGCGATCGCCCACCGCCTGTCCACCATCGCCGCGATGGACCGCCTGATCGTGCTGGACCAGGGGCGCATCCTCGAACAAGGCACGCACGCCGAGTTGCTGGCACAGGGCGGCCTGTACGCGCGCCTGTGGGCGCACCAGAGCGGCGGCTTCCTGGGCGAGGAGGACACTGGGGAGGTCGTGCCCTCGGTGCCCTGATCGGCGGCCGTCGGCCGCGCGCAGGAGGCCGTCAAGTGCACTCAGCGCACGGGCCGGCGCTCGGGCAAGGCCACGCCTTCGGCCTTGGCCACCGTCGCCAGGGCCTCTTCCATCAAAGCCCGCGCATGCCCCGCCACGCGGTACAGGTAGGCGTGCAAGGTGACATCGGCTGGCTGGCGGCTTTCGCAGTCGGCGCTGTAGGCCTCGAACTGCCCCAGCATGGTCACCAGTTCGGACAGGTGCTGCGGACACTCGCAGGCCACGCGCGGCATGGACTGGGCCAGGTTGACCAAGCCTGGGCCATCGAAGCGCGGCGGTGGCGCGGGGTCGGGCAAGGTGCGCAGGGCTTCCGACACGCTTTGCCAGCCACGCACCGTGTCCACCAGCGCCTGACTCAGCTCATGCGGGGCCAGCGGCGAGCGGCGCAGGATCACGCCGCGCGCCCGCAGGGCTTCGAGCACCTGGCTGTTGGCAAAGCCGTAGATGACGCACATCTGCCGCGCATTGACCAGCCTGGTCAGGCGAACCAGCCAGTCCACCGTCTCCATGTGCATCGCACCCAGTTCGGCCACCACCATGTCGGCCTGGAGATGCTGCACGCGCAACTCGGACTGCGGGCTGGCATCGAGGCTGCCCACCACATCCAGCTCCGGGACGGCCTCCAGGGTGGTGCGCCAGCGCGTGCCGGCGTCCGGCCCCACCAGCAGGACCCGCAGCCGTGTCAGGGCATCGGCCGCACGGGGTGCGGGGCGGGCAGGCACCGGTGCCACCGAACGCTGCAGCAAACCTTCGGCCTGCTCGGCCTCGTGCAGCAAATCCTGCAACTGCGGCGTCTGCATGCGCGCCAGCATGCCGATGCCGTGCCCCTTGTTCACCAGTTGTTTGATCAAGACCAAGCGTCGCACGTCTTGACTTGAGTAAAGTCTGTGGCCAGAAGCTGCTTGAGCTGGGCCCACAACCTGATATCGTCTCTCCCAGACCCGGAGGGTGGCGACAGGGATGTTGACCATGCGTGCCGCGGCACTGCTGCGGTATCGTGGGGTGCTGGCATCGGCCAGCGTGGCATCTTGTTCAGTCATGCATCACCTTCAAGGTTCGTTGACCTCAAATTGAAAACGTACGATGCATTCTGATACGGTCACAATCGAAATGACCGCCCAGAATGTGAGTCAAACCAAGGTCAAATCCTTTTCTTTCATCCCCACTGGAGAAAACACATGAGCACACGTCGCCAATTCATGATGACCCTCGTCCCGGCTGCCGCAGCCCTGACCGCCGTGACCGGCGCGCGCGCGCAAGCTGCCAAGGTCGATGAAAAAGACCCGGCCGCCGTGGCCCTGAACTACAAGCACGACGCCACCAAGGTGGACGCCAAGGCCAACCCGACCTACAAGGCCGGCAACAACTGCGCCAACTGCCAGTTCTACCAAGGCAATGACGCCTGGGGTGCCTGCCCGATGGTCGGCGGCAAGCTGGTCAACGGCAAGGGCTGGTGCAAGGTCTGGGCGAAGAAGGCCTGATCGGTCTCTCGCGCCACTGACCGCGATGCACCCGCACGCGGTCAAACACAAAAAAGCCCGCTGTGAAGCGGGCTTTTTGTTGGCGAGAAGGCAATCCGCGCAGAGAGCGGACCGCCTGAGCAGGCGTCAGCCGTTGAGCGGCGTGATGCCGGCGATGGCCCACTCGCCGCTGTTGTCCAGTGGCTTGACCAGGTGCCACAGCTCATCAAACGGCTGGGCTCCGGCGTTGACGTCTTCGCGGATCAGGCCATGGAAGCGCACCGAAGCGACCCACTGACCGTTTTCCTGCGCGGTGTCCACGAGTTCGGCGTCCAGCTGCATCACGTCGGTCTGGTTGGCGGCGTTGCCACGCTCTTGCAGGTCCAGACGCAGCGAGGCAAACAGCTCGGGCGTGGTGAACTTGCGCAGGTCGTCGATGTTGCCGGCGTCGTTGGCCGCCTGCAGGCGGATGAAGATCATCTTGGCGATGCGCTGGAAGCCTTCGGCGTCGAAACCAGCCGGCACGTTGTTCAGGTTGCCAGCCACGGCGGCCCCTGTGGCAGCGGCACCGACAGCGGCGGGCGCGGCGTCAAAGCCCTGGCGCTGCATCGGCTGCGCGAAGGCATCACGGCTGTCGGCCTGGTTGAACTGCTGACCATAGGGCGCACCGGCACCGGCCAATTGCGGGCCACGGGCCTGCTGGGCGCCGCCCTTGAAGCGGCGCATCAGGAAGGCGATCAGGGCCACGGCGGCCACGGCCAGCAGCGCCATCATCAGGAAGTTGCCAAAGGCTTCACCCATGCCCAGGTGGCTCATCAGGGCGGCAATGCCCAGACCCGCAGCCAGACCGGCGATCGGGCCCATCCACGAACGCTTGGCCGGCTGCGCAGCGGCACCCGCGGCGTTGGGCGCGGCGGCATTGGTCGGCGCGGCGCTCTTGTTCATCTGGTTGGGCGCCGCATCGGGCGTCGCATTGGGCTGCTTGGCCGGCATCTGGCGCTGCATGCCGGACGCACGTCCACCACCCAGTCGCTTGGCCTCGGCGTCCATCGGAACGCCCACCATGCCCACGCCAGCCATCGTCACAGCCAGTGCCATCAAGAGATTCTTCAATTTCATTGCGAGATCGGTCCTTGCCCCTCGGGGCGATTGATCGACGGTTGATCGGTTGATTGCCAGCGCATTGTGCGCAAGATCAAGGCCAGATATTCGGCCAATCCGGACAGATGGCGGCAACTTTACAAAAATCAACACGCCCCGACTGGGGATAATCCGCCCCATGAGCACACCCCAGACCGACGCCCCTTCTTTCAGCAGCCTGCCGCTGAGCCCCGCCATGCAGGCCACCCTGCAGAGTCTGGGTTATCTGAGCATGACCCCCATCCAGGCCAGCAGCCTGCCCCTGACCCTGGCTGGCCATGACCTGATCGCCCAGGCCAAGACGGGCAGCGGCAAGACCGCCGCCTTCGCCATCCCGCTGCTGAACAAGCTGGACGTACGCAACCCCGCCGTGCAGGCCATGGTGCTGTGCCCCACGCGGGAGCTGGCCGACCAGGTCTGCCAGGAAATCCGCCGCCTGGCGCGCTCGGAGGCCAACATCAAGGTGCTGACGCTGTGCGGTGGCAGCACCATGCGCCCGCAAATCGAAAGCCTGGCCTATGGCGCCCACATCGTCGTCGGCACGCCGGGCCGCATCATGGACCACCTGGAGCGCGGCACGCTGGACCTGCGCCACCTCAACACCCTGGTGCTCGACGAAGCCGACCGCATGCTGGACATGGGCTTTCACGACAGCATCGTCTATGTGGCCCGCCAGTGCCCCAAGGACCGCCAGACCCTGCTGTTCTCGGCCACCTACCCCGACACCATCGCCAAGCTGAGCGCCCAGTTCCTGCGCCAGCCCAAGGAGGTGAAGGTGGCTGCCACGCACGAGGCCAGCAAGATCCGCCAGCGCTGGTACCAGGTGGACCGCGACACGCGCCTGGACGCCGTGGTGAAGCTGCTGCTGCACTACCGCCCGGCCAGCACGATTGCCTTTTGCAACACCAAGCAGCAATGCCGCGACCTGGTCGATGTGCTGATGGCGCACGGTATCGAAGCCATCGCCCTGCACGGCGACCTCGAACAGCGTGACCGCGATCAGGTGCTGATCCAGTTCGCCAACCGCAGCGCCTCGGTGCTGGTGGCCACCGACGTGGCTGCGCGCGGCCTGGACATTGCCAACCTGGAAGCCGTGATCAACGTGGACGTGACGCCCGACCCCGAGGTGCACATCCACCGCATCGGCCGCACCGGCCGCGGCGATGCCGAAGGCTGGGCCCTGAACCTGGCCAGCATGGCCGAGATGGGCCGCGTGGGCAACATCGAGCTGCTGCAAAAACGCGAGTCCGAGTGGCACAAGCTCGAAGAGCTGACACCGGCCAGTGACGAGCCCCTGCTGCCGCCCATGGTCACCATCCAGCTGCTGGGCGGGCGCAAGGAAAAGCTGCGCCCCGGCGACCTGCTGGGCGCCCTGACCGGCGAATGCGGCTTCGTGGGCAGCCAGATCGGCAAGATCAACGTCACCGACTTCCACACCTATGTGGCCGTGGACCGAGACATCGCCGCCAAGGTGGTGGCCCAGCTCAATCGCGTGCCGGTCAAGGGCAAGAAGACCAAGGCGCGCCTGCTGAAAGACGTGCAGCGCCAGGAACGCGACTGATCCGCCTCCACCGTCGGCCGCTTCCGTTCGCACGGCGCGGGGAGTAGGCGGGATACGACTAAGGCCTTGCACGCAAAAACTGCCACAGAAATGAGCAGAGCGGCGACAATATTAGGTTGCCCGCCTGCTCCCGTTTTTGCGTCTGCGCCTGCCCATGTCTGACCTGACCGTCACGTCTCCTGCTGCTCCGGCCATGCCGAGCGCCAAGCCCATCGACAGCTACAAGCCGTTCTGGGCCAAGCGCTTCGGCCCGGCCAAGTTCCTGCCCACCAGCCGTGCCGAGATGGACGCCCTGGGCTGGGACAGCTGCGACGTCATCATCGTGACGGGCGACGCCTATGTGGACCACCCCAGCTTCGGCATGGCCGTGATCGGCCGCGTGCTGGAGAACCAGGGCTTTCGCGTGGGCATCATCTCGCAGCCCGACTGGCTGAGTGCCGAGCCCTTCAAAGTGCTGGGCAAGCCCAACCTGTTCTGGGGCGTGGCGGCCGGCAACATGGATTCGATGATCAACCGCTACACGGCCGATCGCAAAATCCGCAGTGATGACGCCTACACCCCCGGCGGCCAGGGCGGCGCGCGCCCCGACCGCTGCTCCGCGGTGTACGCCCAGCGCTGCCGCGAAGCCTTCAAGGACGTGCCCATCATCATGGGCGGCATCGAGGCCTCGCTGCGCCGCATCGCTCACTACGACTACTGGTCGGACAAGGTGCGCCGCTCCAGCCTGATGGATGCCAAGGCCGACCTGCTGCTGTACGGCAACGCCGAGCGCGCCATCATCGAGGTGGCCCACCGCCTGGCCGCTCGCGAGCCCATCGAGAGCATCACCAATGTGCGTGGCACCGCCTTCCTGCGCCGTCGCCACGACCCGACGGCCGAGGGCTGGTTCGAACTGGACTCGACCGAGGTGGACCAGCCCGGCCGCATCGACCAGCACATCAACCCCTATCTGACGACCGGGCAGCTGGCCGCCGAAAAGGGCGAGACCTGCGCGATGGAGGAGGCCGGCGCCTTCGATCCGCTCAAGGCTTCCGGGAAGGTGCCTGCGCAGGCACCATCAAGCCAGCCCGATCTGCGCGGCGGCGCCAAGCCCATCCAGATCGTGCGCAACCCGGCCCTGGCGGCCAAAGCCCTGCCCGAGCGCAGCGGCAAGATCGCCCTGCCCCCGCGCGAGCGCACCGTGATCCGCCTGCCCGCCTACGAGCAGGTCAAGGACGACCCGGTGCTCTACGCCCACGCCAACCGCGTGCTGCACCTGGAAACCAACCCCGGCAACGCCCGCGCGCTGGTGCAGCGCCACGGAGAAGGCCCCGGCGCGCGCGACGTCTGGATCAACCCGCCCCCCATCCCGCTGAGCACCCCCGAGATGGACCTGGTGTTCGACCTGCCCTATGCCCGCGCGCCGCACCCCAAGTACGGCGACGCCGTGATCCCGGCCTGGGACATGATCCGCTTCAGCGTGAACATCATGCGCGGCTGCTTTGGCGGCTGCACCTTCTGCTCCATCACCGAGCACGAAGGCCGCATCATCCAGAGCCGCTCCGAAGCCTCCGTGCTCAAGGAAATCGAAGACATTCGCGACAAGGTCAAGGGCTTCACTGGCGTCATCTCCGACCTGGGTGGGCCGACAGCCAACATGTACCGCCTGGGCTGCGCGTCCAAGGCCATCGAGGCCGCGTGCCGCAAGCCGTCGTGCGTCTACCCCGGCATCTGCCAGAACCTGCACACCGACCACGGCCCGCTGGTGCGCATGTACCGCCGCGCCCGCGCCCTGCCCGGCATCAAGAAGATCCTGATCGGCTCGGGCCTGCGCTATGACCTGGCCGTGCGTGCGCCCGAGTACGTGAAAGAACTGGTGACCCACCACGTGGGCGGCTACCTGAAGATCGCACCCGAGCACACCGAGTCGGGCCCGCTGTCAAAGATGATGAAGCCCGGCATCGGCACCTACGACCGCTTCAAGCAGATGTTCGAGCAGTTCAGCGAAGAAGCCGGCAAGAAGCAGTACCTCATCCCTTACTTCATCGCGGCCCACCCGGGCACGACCGATGCGGACATGATGAACCTGGCCGTCTGGCTCAAGCGCAATGGCTTCAAGGCCGACCAGGTGCAGACCTTCTACCCCAGCCCCATGGCCACGGCCACGGCGATGTACCACTCGGGCCTGAACCCGCTCAAGGGCATCAGCCGCCTGGCCAACAAGGGCGAGAAGGTGGACATCGTCAAGGGCGAGAAGCGCCGCCGCCTGCACAAGGCCTTCCTGCGCTACCACGACCCCAACAACTGGCCGCTGCTGCGTGAGGCACTCAAGGAAATGGGCCGTGGCGATCTGATTGGCAACACGCCCAACCACCTGATCCCGACCTACCAGCCGGCCACCGACGGCACGTACGAAAGTGCGCGCCGCAAGAACTCGACCAAGTCGGGCACCAAGACTTCGGTGGTGACCGTGGGTCGTGTGGCCGGGCAAGGTCGCGGCAGCCAGGCCCAGGCGCGCAGCGCCGAGCGTGATCCGCGCAACCTGCCGGCCAGCTCAGGGCGCCCGGCGGGCAAAGCGGCACCGCGCCCCGGTCAGATCCTGACCCAGCACACGGGGCTGCCGCCACGGCAGCAACAGGTCTCAGGGCGCGAAGGTCGACCAGCCGGCAAGCCCATGGGGCCGCGCGGCGGCAAGAAGGCACGCTGATCAGCTGTCGTGCAGGGCGCGCACCCGTGCGATCTGGCGCCGCCTCCAGTCAGGGCACCGTTCGCGTAGGCAAGGCCTGAGCCTCGTACTGCAAGGTACGTTCACGCGCCCGGGTCACATCGGCATCGCGCGGCAAGATCAGCATCAACACGCCGCCGCTGCGCAGTCGTGTGGGACGCAACAGCACCTGCGCTTCGCCCAGCGACACATGTGCCTCGCGCACCGATCGCCCCAGCGTCAGGCCCTGCCCAATGCGGCCCACGGCCACCAACAAGGCATGCCCTTGCTCGGCCATCGCCGCGCCATCGGCGCCTTCGGTGCGCGCCCACACCTCACGGTTGGACAAGGCAAAAATGCAGGCGCGCAAAGCCCCTGTGTGGGCCTGCAGCGCCATCAGGTGAGCATCCAGGCTCATGACGGCACCTGCGTCCGTCGCGCCAGGCGCAGGGCCCTCAACGGTGCGCCCCTGAATCACCGGCATGGGTTTGGGCGCCCGCGGCGCCGGGGCCACGCGGGCGGGGACGGGCGTGTCGGGCAAGCCCGACAACGTGAGGCGATCGATCAACGGCATGGCACCCGGTACCCCGGCCTGAGCCAAACGGTTCCAGTAGGTGGCCAGCAGCGTCCAATTGGCAGCCACCGTCTGGCTGACCGGACTCACCTCCACCTGCCAACGTGGCGTGCGGGCCAACGCCGAGAGGCTGAGCATCCAGTCAGGGTCACGGACCTGAGGCAAAGCCAACACCGACACCGTCCCCTCAGGATGCCCCGCCAGCAACTGCTCACGCCAATGGCTCACGCGCGCCGCCACATCCGGAGGCATCGGCGAGCCTCCCATCAGCACCTGCACCGAGGCCGAAGCCGCCAGCAAGCGACTCAAAGCCTGTTGCTCGCGCGACTCGGCCTGAACCTCGGCCAGGTAGATGCGCACGCATCCATCTGACACCGGGCAATCCAGATAGGACAAGGCCGCCAACACCGTGCCAAACCCCTGGCGCCGGATGCTCAAAGATTGCACGCGCCAGCCGGTGCGCTCACTCAGCCCCTGCAGGAAAGCTCGCCCGGCACCATTGCCCAGATCGTGCAACAGCACGAAGGGAGGCGCCCCCATCTCGAAATGCTGACGCAAGGCTTCTGAGGGGTCGCAGACCACGAACAGCTCGCGCAAGGTGGGCGACACCTGTCGACCCAGTTCGCGCAAGGCCTGCACAGGCGCGCGCTCCTCCATCAGCTGTGTGGCCACCTGGGTGTGTGCCGCCCAGGCGTCACGCTGTTCGCGGTCTTGATCGTGTGCCATCGCCATCCCCGTTCTGGCGTGTGCGATCTCGGCCAACTGTGGCTGCGCCCACCCATTATTGTTCTGGATATTTTAATGGTCTGGCGCGCGACAACCCAGGCTTCAGCGCGCGACCCAGGCCACCCAGGCCCAGCCCATCACCATGTTGGCGGCCAGGGCTGCGGCCACCACCACACCGAACCGCCAACCGCCCGACACGCAGGCCACCGTGCCCCGGGTCGTGCTGTTGACGCTCAGGGCCACCATCAAACCCATCAGCAAATGCTCAGCCGGCAAGGTACCGGCACCGTACATCGCCAGCAGACTGGCCATGGGGGCCTGGGCATCGGCAATCGCCGCCACCCCGGTCCCCAGCAGCAAGCCCCCGACGCCCTGCTTTTGCGCATAGCTCACGACCAGGGCGCCACCGACCAAGAGCAGCGCCACCATCACGGCCTCCCGCAAGCGCAGCACATCCCGCTGACCGGACGCGGGCACCACTTCCCCACCTTGGTGCTGCCACAGCAAGGCCCCAAGGGTCAGCGGCAAAGCCACTCCCACGGCCATCAGCGGCAAGGTCACCGGCAAAGCCGAGGGCGCCACCACCAGGATCATCAGCACGATCTGCATCCAGGTGGCGGCCGTCGACAAGATGGCCGCACACAGCGTCATGCGCAAGGGCACCTCGCGCTGACGCGCCAGGCTGCCCATGGCCCCGATGGTGGCCGTGCTCGAGACGAATCCCCCCAAGAAGCCCGACACGGCCAAACCGGAGCGGGCGCCCAACAGGCGCTGTGCCACATGGCTGGCGCCTTGCAACATCAGGATCACGATGAGCAGCATCAGCCCGCGCTGTGGTGACAATTCACCCAGCCAGCTCACCGGCTCCCGCGGCATGAGGGGCAGCAGCACCAGGGCCAAGGCGGCCAGCAGCAACCCGTCGTAGAGCTCCTTCTCGCTCAACCACGTGTGGGCAAAGTGGTGCAGGCGTTCGCGGGCCGCCAACACTCCGGCCAGCAGGGCCGCGCAAGCCGCAGACAGCACCGGCTCCGACACGGCCATGACGCCGATCAGGCAGGTCGCAATCAGCGACATCTCGGTGGTGATGCCGGGGTCATCGTCTTGGGTGCGCCAGTACGACAAGGCGGCCATCACCGCCACGCTGCACAAAGCCACGGCCGACAGCCACACGGACACTATCTGGGCGATCGCCCCCAGCAACGCCACCACCGCGAAGGTGCGCAACCCCGCAGCAGCCCGGTCCTGGCCGGTCCCCTTGCGGCGTTCGCGCTCCAGCCCGATCAACAGGCCACAACCCAGCGCCACCGCCAGGCCCATCTGGGCTGGTGACAAAGAAAAACCGTTCACCGAAGTGCCTCCTCATTGCATCGCCCTCAGTATGGCCCGTCCAGGGGGGATCGGGGTCAGGAAGTGCCCTGTGCTGCCTTAAACTGCGGTCTTTCCACGCGCCTGCTGTCCATGTCTGCCGCCTCCCCCGGAAACGCCTCCGCCCTGTTCGATTTCAAGAGCGCCACGCTCTCTCTGGAAGCCTTTCTGCTCCGCACGGCCAACCTGAGCTCGCTGGCCCAGGCCCTGGAAGAGCGTTTTGGCAGCAGCCCAGACCTGTTCAACGGCGAACCGGTGGTGATCGACCTCACCCACCTGGCCAGCCTCGACCTGCACGTCAACTTCCCTGAACTGATCGCCCTGCTGGCCCGCTTCAAGCTCAAGGCCATCGCCGTGCGCGGCGGCACCGTCGCCCAGACCCGCTCGGCCCAGGATGCCGGCCTGATCGAAGCCCCGGAAAGCCATGCCGCAACCCGCGTCGAAACCGTCGTGCAGGAAGTCGTGCGCGAAGTCATCCGCGAGGTGCCGGTGGAAGTGCCCGTGCACGTGCCGATGGCGGCCAGCACCATGTTCATCGACAAGCCGCTGCGCTCCGGTCAACAGGTCTACGCCAAGGGCGGCGACCTGATCGTGCTGGCGGCCGTCAACCACGGTGCCGAGGTGATTGCCGACGGCTCCATCCATGTGTATGCCCCCCTGCGTGGCAAGGCGATTGCCGGCGCCAAAGGCAACACCGAGGCCCGCATCTTTGCGCTGCACATGGAGCCCGAGCTGCTGTCCATCGCCGGCACCTACCGCACCACCGACAACCCGCTGCCCGACGACGTGACGGGCAAGCCCGCCCAGATCCGTCTGGAAGGCGAGCGCCTGGTTTTCGACCCCATTGCTCTCTGATTACTCGCATCTGAAAGGACCGCCAGACATGGCCAAGATCATCGTGGTGACCTCCGGCAAGGGGGGCGTCGGCAAGACGACCACCAGCGCCAGCTTCGCAGCCGGCCTCGCTTTGCGTGGCCACAAGACCGCCGTCATCGACTTCGACGTCGGCCTGCGCAACCTCGACCTGATCATGGGTTGCGAACGCCGCGTGGTGTACGACCTGATCAACGTGATCCAGGGCGAAGCCAACCTGAACCAGGCGCTGATCAAGGACAAGCAGTGTGAAAACCTGTACGTCCTGGCCGCCTCGCAGACCCGCGACAAGGAAGCCCTGACGCAAGACGGCGTCGAGAAGGTGCTGCGCGACCTGGAAAAGATGGACTTCGAGTACATCGTGTGCGACTCGCCCGCCGGCATCGAAACCGGCGCGCTGATGGCCATGCACTTTGCCGACGAAGCCATCGTGGTGACCAACCCCGAAGTCTCGTCCGTGCGTGACTCCGACCGCATCCTGGGCATGCTCAACAGCAAGACCAAGCGTGCGCAGGACGGTGCCGAGCCCATCAAGGAGCACCTGCTGATCACGCGTTACAACCCCAACCGGGTCGAAGGCGGTCAGATGCTCTCGCTCGACGACGTGCACGACATCCTCAAGGTCAAGCTGATCGGCGTGATCCCCGAATCGGAAACCGTGCTGAACGCCTCCAACCAGGGCATCCCGGCCATCCACATGAAGGGAACCGATGTGGCCGAGGCCTACGGTGACGTGATCGACCGCTTCCTGGGCCAGGACAAGCCCCTGCGCTTCGTCGAGGCCGAGAAGCCGGGCTTCTTCAAGCGTCTGTTCGGAGGCAAGTAAGACATGGGATTCCTCACCTTTTTCCTCGGCGAGAAGAAGCAGACGGCCACGGTGGCCAAGGAACGCCTGCAACTGATCCTCGCGCACGAGCGCAACGGCCGCTCCAGCAGCCCCACCTACCTGCCCGATCTGCAGCGTGAACTGGTGGCGGTGATCTCCAAGTACGTCTCCATCAATCCTGACGACATCAAGGTGAACCTGGAACGTCAGGACGACCTGGAAGTGCTGGAAGTCAAGATCGAGTTGCCGGAAGCCCAGCGCTGAACACGGCATGGTGGGCGACAGTCGGCGCGGCCGGCCGTCGCCTCACCGTTGTTGCAGTGCACAATAGGCGCAGTTCATCGCAACACAAGGGATTCAGGTCATGCGTTACGTCGTGTTCAACCAGAAGGGTGGCGTGGGCAAGTCCACCATCACCTGCAACCTGGCCGCCATCAGCGCCGCGCAGGGCCTGCGCACCCTCGTCATCGACCTGGACCCGCAGGGCAACTCCACGCAGTACCTGCTGGGTGGCCCGCATGAGGACGCCGACATCAGCGCGGCCGAATTCTTTGACCAGACGCTGAAGTTCAGTGCCCGCCCCAAGGGGGCCGATGCCTATGTGGTGGGCACACCCTGGGAAGGGCTGGACGTGATGCCCTCACACCCCAGCCTGGACGAGTTGCACAGCAAGCTGGAGTCGCGCTACAAGATCTACAAGCTGCGTGATGCGCTGGTCGATCTGGCGGACACCTATGACCGCATCTACATCGACACGCCGCCCGCGCTGAACTTCTACACGCGCTCGGCGCTGATCGCAGCGCAAGGTTGCCTGATCCCGTTTGACTGCGACGATTTCTCGCGCCGCGCGCTCTACACCCTGCTCGACAACGTGCAGGAGATCCGCGCCGACCACAACGACGACCTGCAGGTCTCGGGCATCGTGGTCAACCAGTTCCAGCCGCGCGCCAGCCTGCCGCAAAAGCTGGTGCAGGAGTTGATCGACGAGGGCCTGCCCGTGCTGCAGCCCTACTTGAGCAGCTCGGTGAAGATCAAGGAATCACACCAGCAGGCGCGCCCCATGATCCATCTGGACGCGCGCCACAAGCTGACGCAGGAAATGATCGCGCTGCACGACGCGCTGGCCGGCCGCCAAGCGGCCTGAGGCCACGGCCGCCGGACGAGGTCAACCCCGGCGGAAGGGGCGCAGCAAACGCTGCCCCAGCGTCACCAGCGCCAGGGTCACCGCCCCCACGATCACGCCGCCCACCCCATCGAGCACGGTGGGGGTGATCGCTTCGAGCAGGCCACCGATGCCCGGCACGGTACCGGCCGCATGGGCGATGCCGTGCACCACATCGTGCGCCCCCGGCAAGCCGTGCAGCACGATGCCGCCGCCGACGAGGAACATGGCCGCTGTGCCCACCACTGACAGCGTCTTCATCATCACCGGCGCGGCGGCCAGCAGGCCACGGCCGACGGCGGCCTTGACCGCACCCCCACGTTGCTGCAGGTACAGGCCGACGTCGTCCATCTTCACGATGGCCGCCACCAGACCATAGACGCCGACGGTGACCGCCAGCGCCACGCCCGACAGCACCAGCACCTGCTGCGTGAACGAAGCTGCCGTGACCGTGCCCAGGGTGATGGCCACGATCTCGGCGGAGAGGATGAAGTCGGTGCGCACTGCGCCCTCGATCTTCTCGCGCTCGAACGCGACCAGGTCCACCGACTCGTCCTTCAGCGCAGCGCTGAGCGCCTCGTGGTGCGCCGCGTCTTCATCGTGGCTGTGCAACAGCGGGTGGGCCAGCTTCTCCACGCCCTCGAAACACAGATAGGCCCCACCAATCATCAGCAAGGGGGTCACGGCCACGGGCAACCAGGCACTGATCGCCAGGGCCGCCGGCACCAGGATCACCTTGTTGCGCACCGAGCCCTTGGCCACGGCCCACACGACAGGCAGTTCGCGCTCGGCGCGGATGCCGGTGACCTGCTGGGCGTTGAGCGCCAGATCATCGCCCAGCACACCGGCGGTCTTCTTGGCGGCCAGCTTGGACATGGCCGCCACGTCATCGAGCATCAGGGTGATGTCATCGATCAGGATCAACAAGCTGGTTCCGGCCATCGTGGTGCGTATTGATGAGAAAGAGAGACAAAGTCAGCGCGAATCAGGCACGGCGGGTCAAACGATGTCGAGGTGGTCCCGCAACTCGTCTTCCCAGCTCAGCAACTCTTCCATCGGCAACTCCAACCAGGCCAGGGCGGCCTCGCCGTGGGTGCGCCAATCGGCATCCTGATCCAGCCCTTCGTGACGACGCATCAGGAACTCCGCCAGCAGGCCCACAGCGATGAGGGCTCGCACATCCGGGTCCACCCGCCCTTCGCCCAAGGCCTCCAGATCGTGGTGCAGACGGATCGCCGCAGCCACCGTGGGCGAGAGGCGCCAGACCCGGGCCACCAGACCGCCGACCACCGCGTGATCGGTGCGGTGGTTCGCGTTCTCAGTGGCCACATAGGGGCGATCGATGCGGGCTGCCGCCTCCACCATGGTGGAGGGATAGCCCTTGATGCTTTGCACCATCACCGGCAAGCCGACGTGGCAAAAGAGCCCATAGGTGTGCGCCACATCGGCCGACATGCCGGGCAGATGTCGCGCCATGAAAGCCATGGCGACGGCCCGCTTGGCCGAACGCTCCCAGAATCGCTGCAAGGCTGGGTGATTGACGCGGATGGCGCTTTGTGCAAGAAACCGGGTCATGATCGTGGCGGTTTCATCCAGCCCCAGCAGGTTCATGGCCTGACCAATGGTCTGCACCGCCTGCCCCACGCTGTACACCGGGCTGTTGGCGCAGCGCAGCAAGGTGGCGGACATGGCCACGTCACTGGAGGCGATGCGCGCCACTTCGTTGAGGTCGGGCTCGGGTTCGGCCATCACCTGTTGCAGGCGGATCAACAATTCCGGGCAGGGGGGAATGACGATGTGCTGCAAGGGGCCGCTTTTGCGGGCGCTGTCCAGTTCCAGCAAAATGTCACTGGTGCGCGTGGCGGTCATGGCGGAGGTCATGTGAGATTCAAGTTCTGCAAAATCAGCACGATCCGGCGCCACCTCGACAGCACCGAGGTGACCACACGGACACGGTTGCCATCGTAGCCGTCCTGCCCGCGGTTTTCTGCATCAAACTCGCGCTTTGTGCGCATTGCGACCATGTCTGACCTGCATCCCCACGCCCTGGCCGAGCGACTGGCCCGTAACCGCTTGAGCCGCCGTGATGCCATCTGGCTGTTTGGCGCGGCCACCGCTTCGCTGCAAGGCTGTGCGGTCTCGCCCGTGACGGGTGAACGCATCCTGGTGGGCATGAGCGAAGCGCAGGAACAGGCCGTGGATCAGCAGCAGGCGCCCCACCAGTTTTCGCAAGACCTGGGGGCCATTCAGAACGAACCGGTCAACGCTTATGTGCGCGAGGTCGGTCAGCGTCTGCATGCCGTCAGCCACCGGCCGAACATGCCCTATTCCTACCGGGTGCTCAACGCCAACTACGTCAATGCCTACACTTTCCCGGGCGGCGCCATGGGCCTGACGCGCGGCATCATGGTTGACATGGACGACGAAGCGCAACTGGCCGCCTTGCTCGGGCATGAACTGGGCCACGTGAACGCGCGCCACTCGGCACAACGCCAGGGTCAGGCCATGATCGCGCAGACGGTGCTGGCCGGGGTCAACGCCGCTGCACAGAACTCGAGTTGGGCCCCCTTGATCGGGCTGGGCAGCCAGGTGGGCGCCAGCGCCTTGCTGGCCAATTACTCGCGCAGCAACGAGCACGAGGCCGATGCGCTGGGGCAGGCCTACATGGTGCAAGCCGGCTACCCGGCCACCGGCATGACACGTCTGCACCAGATGCTGGTGAACGGGGAGAAGGAAGCGCCGCCCACCCTCGCCACGATGTTCTCCTCACACCCAATGAGCACCGAGCGACGCGACCGTGCACGCGAAGCGGCAGAGACCACCTACGCGGCCAGCGCGAAGGCCTCGACCCGGCGAGAGCGTTTCATGGACAACACGGCTTCGCTGCGCAAGATCAAGCCCGCCATCCAGGCCTGCCAGAAGGGCGAGAGTGCCATGTCGGCCAAACAGCTCGACGAGGCCTCTGGTCAGTTCCGCACCGCGCTGAAGCAGGCCCCACGCGACTACGCCGCCAACCTGCGCATGGCCCAGTGCCTGCAAGCACAGGGCAAGGTGACCGACGCACGCTCGTATGTGGACAACGCCCGCGCCATCTACCCACAGGAAGCACAGTCGCACAAACTGCTGGCCTCGCTGTCGCTGCAACAGCGCAACCCGCAAGCAGCCCTGCAGGCGCTCCACACCTTTGACCGCCTGCTGCCTGGCGACAGCGGTGTGCTCTTTCTCAAGGGGGTGTCGCTGGAAGCCATGGGGCAGCGGGAGCAGGCGGCTCAGCACTACGCAAGCTACCTGAAACAGGTGCGCGCCGGAGACGCCTCGCAGCATGCCTACGGGCGCCTGAAGGCCTGGGGCTACGCCAAGTAAAATTCGGCATGGCCCTGTTGCTCGCGCCCATGGAGGGCCTGCTCGATTTCACACTGCGTGATGCCCTGACCCGGGTGGGCGGGCTGAGCCGCTGCGTCTCCGAGTTCATCCGCGTGACCGATGCCGTACTGCCCGAGCGGGCCTATGTGCGCGTCATCCCCGAGTTGCGCCAGGGCAGCCGCACGGCGGCAGGTGTGCCGGTGCGCGCGCAACTGCTGGGCTCCGACCCGATCTGCCTGGCCGACAACGCGGCCTTTCTTGCCACCCTGGGCCCGGCCGGCATCGACCTGAATTTCGGCTGCCCGGCCAAGGTGGTGAATCGCCACGGCGGCGGTGCCGCGCTGCTGCAAGAGCCTGACCTGGTGCACCGCATCGTGCGCGAAGTGCGCCGTGCCGTGCCCACCGACATGGCCGTGTCCGCCAAGATGCGCCTGGGCTTTCACGACGATGCGCAGGCCGAAGACTGCGCCCGCGCGATTGCCGAAGCCGGGGCCGACGAGCTGGTCGTGCACGCCCGTACCAAGGCCGACGGCTACCGCCCCCCCGCCTATTGGGAGCGCATCGCCGATGTGAAGGCCTGCGTGGGCATCCCGGTGGTCGCCAATGGCGAGATCTGGACCGTGGCCGATGCGCGCCGCTGCATCGAAGTCTCGGGCTGCACCGACCTGATGCTGGGCCGCGGCATCGTCGCCGACCCCGGTCTGGCACTGGCCATCCTGGCCGATCAGGGTCTCATGCCCGATGCGGCCGCCCCCACCTGGGAGACGCTGCAACCGGTGCTGTGGCACTTCTGGGAGCTGGTGCAAACGCGCATCGAGCCGCGCGCACGCACCGGGCGCATGAAACAATGGCTCAATTACCTGCGGCGGCGTTATCCTGAAGCGGAAAGCGCTTACCAGGCCCTGCGCACGGTCACCGATTCGCGTCTGATGACGGCCTGGATGCAGGCCCACCTGCCTACGCCCCCGGCACTCGATCGGCTCGCCGCCTGAACTTCACTCGCCTCATCAGAAGCGTCACACAAGAAGAAAGCTCTCCCCGATGGCCATCCAATGGTTCCCCGGTCACATGAACGTGACCAAGAAAGCCATCATCGAACGCATGAAGGACATCGACGTGGTGATCGAGTTGCTCGATGCCCGTCTGCCCGGCTCCAGCGCCAACCCCATGCTGGCCGAACTCACCGGTAACCGCCGCAAGCTCAAGGTCCTCAACAAGCAGGACCTGGCCGACCCGGTGCGCACCGAGGCCTGGCTGGCCTGGTACAACGCCCAAGCCGAAACGCGCGCCATCTCGCTGGACGCGAGCGACACCGCCCCGGCCCAGCGGCTGATCAAGGCCTGCCGCGAGCTGGCCCCCAACCGCGGCGGCATGGACAAGCCCTTGCGCGTGCTGATTTGTGGCATCCCCAACGTGGGCAAGTCCACCCTCATGAACACCCTGGTGGGCAAGAAAGCCGCCAAGACCGGGGATGAAGCCGGCGTGACCCGCATCGAACAGCGCATCAACCTCGCCAGCGACTTCTACCTGTTCGACACGCCCGGCATGCTGTGGCCCAAGATCACGGTCGAGCGCAGTGGCTACCACCTGGCCGCCAGCGGTGCCGTGGGCCGCAACGCCTACGACGAGGAAGAGGTGGCACTGGAGTTGCTGCGCAGCATCCAAGGCCCTTACCCTGACCTGCTGGCGGCGCGCTACAAGCTCGACGACGCCAGTGCCATTCCCGGCATGCACGACGATGCCTTACTGGAACTCATCGGGCGCAAGCGCGGTGCCGTCATGAGCGGTGGTCGCGTCAACCTGACCAAGGCGGCCGAGATCGTCCTCAACGATTTCCGCAGCTCGATCATGGGCCGCATCACGCTCGAAACCCCCGAGGAATTCGAGGTGTGGTGGGCCGAGGGCCAGGTGCTCGAAGCCGAGCGGCAACGCAAGAAGGCTGCGCGTCTGCAGAAAAAGAAAAAAGGCCCGGCCAACGCTGCGCCCACCGACGAATCCAACGAACCCGACGACGAGGCTTGAGCCCTGCCCTGGCCACGCGCCACCGGCTCACGCCCTGATCCACCCACACAAGGACCTGCATGGCTTCCACCCCTGAACACATCAGCATGGCGCTGTTTTGCGACTTCGAGAACGTCGCCCTCGGCGTGCGCGATGCCAACTACGAGAAATTCGACATCAAGCGCGTGCTCGAGCGCCTGCTGCTCAAGGGCAGCATCGTCGTCAAGAAAGCCTATTGCGACTGGGAGCGCTACAAGGGCTTCAAGGCCGCCATGCACGAGGCCAACTTCGAGCTGATCGAGATCCCGCACGTGCGCCAGTCCGGCAAGAACTCGGCCGACATCCGCCTGGTGGTGGACGCACTCGACCTCTGCTACACCAAGTCGCACGTTAACACCTTCGTCATCATCTCCGGTGACTCGGACTTCTCGCCGCTGGTGTCCAAGCTGCGCGAGAACGCCAAGTACGTGATCGGCGTGGGCGTCAAGCAGTCCACCTCCGACCTGCTGACGGCCAACTGCGACGAGTTCATCTTCTACGACGACCTGGTGCGTGAGAGCGCCCGCGTGGACGCACGTCGCAACACGCGTAACAACCAGCCCGCCGTCAAGCGCACGCCCGAGGAAGAACAACGCCGTCGCGCCGAGCTCGACGCCCGCCGCACCAAGGCGGTGGAGATGGCGCTGGAAACCTATGAAGCGCTGGTCACCGACCGCGACGAAGGCGGCAAGATCTGGGCCTCGGTGCTCAAGGAGGCCATCAAGCGCCGCAATCCTGGTTTCAACGAGAACTACTACGGGTTCCGCACCTTCGGCAATCTGCTGGAAGAGGCCAAGGCCCGCGGCCTGCTGGAGTTTGGTCGCGATGAGAAGTCGAGTGCGTTTGTGTTCCGCGGCACCGGCTTGGTCGCCTTGCCCGAGGCCGTGAGCCCCGAAGCCCTCGCCGAGGATCTGGCAGAGAACGGCCATGCCGAGTTGGTGGCGTCCACCGACACCAGCGATGAGGGCAGCGCCCCCGCACAAGAGGCCGTCGCTTCGGAACGCGAGCCGCGCAGCGAAGCCAGCCGCACCGGCGCGCGTGAGGGCGAAGGACGCGGACGCCGTCGGGGACGCGGGCGTGACCGGGACCGTGAACGCGGCGAAGCGGTGGACGGCGCACGGAACGCATCACGCGAGACGGCACCTGCACCGACACCGGCCCAGGAGACCCCTCAGGCTGCGACGCCTGCGGCCTCCTCATCGGCACCGGCTCAGGAGGCCCATCAAGCCGCAGAACCGGCCTTGAGTACGCCCGAACAAGCGCCCAGCGCCACCACGGAAGCGGGAGAGGCACGTCGTCGCAGTCGCGGTGGACGCGGCGGCACGACGACGCGTCGCAGCAAGGCCGAAGCCGCCACGGCCGAAGCCCCGAGCACCGCGGCGCCTGAGCCAGCACCGGTGGTAACCGACGCCTCTGCCGCACGTGCAACGGCACCCGATACTGCAGTCGCCCCCAAGGCCGCGCCTGCCGCCAAGAAAACCCGACGGGCACCGGCCAAAAAGGCCACTCCGCGTGCACGCAAGACCAGCGCGTCGAACGACGAGGCCTGAAGCGTCAGCCTATGTCAGGGTACGCCGAGGTTCCCTGACAACCTCAAGTCACCGCCGCGCGCACACAGACCGCGGCGACGCGGGGGGGCCGGCCGTCAGGTGGCCGATTCGGTGGCCGGCAGCCAGAACCAGAACGTGGCACCCTGGCCTACCTGGCTTTCGGCACCGACCCGGCCACCATGTCGCTCCACAATGCGCTGCACCAGCGTCAGACCCAGTCCTGTGCCTTCGAAGTCGCGGTCTTCATGCAAACGCTTGAACGGTGCGAACAAATCCGCACGGCGTGCCGCATCAAAGCCGACACCGTTGTCCTGCACAGTCACCTTCACGCCCCCATCATGGGTCTCGGCCCACACCCGCACCTGCGGTTGGGCCGAGCGGCGAGAAAACTTCAAGGCGTTGCCCAGCAAGTTGATCAAGGCCTGACGCAACAAAGCCTTGTCCCCCTGCACCACCGGCAACGGGGCCACTTGCACTGGGCGGGCATGCCCTTCACCGTGCGACAACTCCAACTGCTGAACCGACTCCTCGACCAGGGACTCCAACGCCACGGTCTGACGGCGTAACTCGACGTGAGAAACCCGCGCCAATGCCAGCAGGTCCGACACCAGATCGGACAAATTGGCAGACTGCTTCTGAACGGCCTCGAACAAGCGCTGCGCACGCGGGACGTCGCCCTCCGCCAACGCAGACAAGGCCACCGCAGACAGACCGGACATGCCGCCCAAAGGCCCCCGCAGGTCATGGGACACCATGCTGTTGAACGACTCCAGGGAGGCGATGATGTCGCGTAATTCGCGCGTGCGCTCCAGCACACGCTGCTCCAGCGACTCGTTGAGGTCACGCAGATGCGCCCGCATGCGCCCCATGGTGCCCGACATCACGCCCAAGCCGGCCAGGGCAAACGGGACGGCTGACCAGTACCGCATCTCCACCTGGTTCAACCCCAGGGCTGCCGCCCCGGCAACCATCGGGATGTACAGCCCCAACATCGCGGCGGCAATGCCGTGACCGGCACCAGGCTCACGCCGCATCGCACCGATGCTCAGGTAACCCAGATAAGCAAAGATGGCGGCCGTCAGCGCATTGGCCATGAGATTCTCGTATCCCGGCCACAAGGGGCGAGCCGCAATCAATCCGACGTACAACAACCAGGTTGCGGCGAAAGAGATCCAGGGGCCAGGGCGCGGATGCCCGGTGTACAGGCGACCGCCCGCGACCAGCGCCCCCATCGCCGAAAGGCCCAGCACCATGGTGACCAATTGGACCCCATCGCCAAACGGCGAGTGCATGGCGGCCAACAAGACAGGCGCGGCAGTGTTCATCACGCCCGCGGCGAAGTAGGTTGCGCCCCACCAGCCCAGGCCCCATTCCGGGCGACCGTGACGAAAGCGCAAGAACACTGCGGCAACGAACAACTGCACCAAACCGGCGGCAATCGCGAAACCTTCCGAGAACGTCAAAGGAGGCATGCTGAGACCGAGGAATCTGACGTGCAGTGTCAGGCCATTCTCAACCCCGCTCGGCCGGTTTTTCCCTCGCACCCCACCCAAATGGGGGATGCCCCCCCTGCTGGAAGACCCGCAGGGCTCAACGCTGCTTCACCGGTCGCGTGGGGATGCGCCACACCACGATGCAACCAACCAAGCCCGCCATCAGCACGGCCGCCTGCACCACAGGTCGCTCGGCCAACTGCCAGGCCGACACGCCCACCATCAAGGCCATCATCCCTGAGGCCAGCCACTTGATGCGCAGCGGCAAACTGTGGTTCGCCTCCCAATCGCGCACCATCGGGCCCAGCCAGCGATGCTGCACCAGCCACCGATGCAAGCGGGGCGAGGCCTTGGCAAAACACGCCGCGGCCAGCAGGACAAAGGGAGTCGTAGGCAGGCCCGGCAACACGGCGCCGAGCAGTCCCAGCAACAGCGAGAGCAGTCCTGCCCCGACCAGCAAGGCGCGCTTCAGGCGCACGCGGGCCGACAGGCGATCAGGTGACAAGGCAGGCTTCGGCGGGGGCATGCCGAGCATTGTCGCCCAGCGCGATCGTCCGTCACCCCATGCACGGGGTGGCACCTGAGCGCATCAGGCGCAGACACGGGCCCAGTGGCGTGCCAGGCTGGGCTGGACCGCGGCGGGGTCTGCCAACAGCCCCATGTGCCCCAAGCCCGCGACGGTCTCGACCACGGCGTGCGGATTGACCTCGGCCAGCCGGCTCACCATGTCGTGCGCAGGCGGCGTGGTGTGTGCACCGCGCACCAGGGTCATGGGTACATCCAACTGGTAGTGAGAGAAAGCCTGCGGCTCGGTCGAGACACTGCACACCTCGCGGAACATCTTCCAGGCCACGGGACGGGTCATGGCCTTCGCCTTTTCAGGCATGCTGGCCCACATGCCAGGGTGATTCCAGTAGTCGATGAAACGCTCGATCCAGGCCTCCGTGCCCCCCTCGGTCTCGTCCAGCATCGAGTTGGCCCCGTACAGCTCGGCGACCTGTGCGGCCGCTTCGGCGCTCAGCCGCTCGGGCTCTTGACGCAAGGCCCCGAACAGCACGGGCTCGTACAGCCACAAGGAACGCACGGGCAGGCCGCATTCCCGCGCCAGCGTCAAGGCCGCAAAGCCGCCATACGAATGCCCGCCCAGGTGAATGCCGGTGATGCCCGGCGGAATCTTGGCCTTCAGGTGGGCCACTTCATCGTGCACCGAGAAGGCCGAGCCGCGCGGCAGCAGGTCCTGCGGGGTGTAGCCCCGGTTCACCGGCGTCAGCGGCGTGATGCCCTCGGGCAGGTCCACCAACAAGGGGCGCCACATGAATGGCCCCGTGGCCGTGGAATGGATGAACAACGCGACTTCGGACATGGCACACCTCATCTACTTGCATCAAAGAAGTAGATCAGAGATTAACACCACCAACTTGCATCAAGCAAGTAGAATCGAATCCATGCGTCGCACCTCCTTTGCCGACATGAACTGCTCGATTGCCCGCGCGCTCGACCTGATCGGCGAGTGGTGGACCTTGCTGATCGTTCGGGAAGCCTTCCTGGGCTGCCAGCGTTTTGGCGAGTTCGAAGCGCGCCTGGGCATCGCGCCCAATGTGCTGAGCCAGCGTCTGAGTCGGCTGGTCGAGGGCGGCATCCTGCAGGTGACGGCCACCAGCCAGAGCGGCAAGGCCTTGGCCTACCGCCTGACGGACAAGGGGCGGGATCTGCACCCGGTCATCGTGGCCCTGGCCCAATGGGGTGACAGGCATGCGGCCGCACCGGGAGGCCCGCCGATCCAACTGGTGGAGCGTCCGACCGGCGTGCCGATCGCGCCCATGACCGCCCGCTCGGCCCTCACCGATCAGCCCCTGCGACCTCGGGACGTTGCGGTGGTGGCCGGCCCGGGTGCCACCGACGCGGATCGTGCACGGCTGAGCGATCTCAGGGCGCAGGAGCTGGCGCAAGGACGGCCGATGCCGGCCGAGCCAGCCCCGGGTACGTGATCAGGGCAACAGACCCTGAGCTTGGCCGAACAGCAGGCCACCCACCGCCGCCACGTGAACCACCAGCGTGGCCCAATAGGTGGTCTGAAACGCCTCCTTGCGTGATTTGTGACGCAGGATCTGCTGGGCGATCCGCGCTCCTGGCCAACCACCCAGCAAGCTCCACAGGTGCAGGCTGTTCTCCGGGGTGCGCCATTGGCCGCGCTGCGCCGCCCATTTATCGCGCCAATACACGACAAAGGTCCAGACATTGAGCCCCAACCAGGCCGGAACGACCCAGGCCGGCAAACGCTGGGTCGCGCTGGCCCAGCCCAGCACGGCAGCCCACAACAGCGCGGCCCACAGGATCGGCCTCAGCCAGGGGTCGCGTGGTGCGGACGCAGGGGACGCCGCGCGCGCACGGCCACGCATGGGCGCATGGTTGGAAGCAGGCACCCGCCCTGTCGAGCGGGGCGCAAGCCCCTGCACGGCCACCGCACGCGGCCCCTTGCCGCCCACATGGACCAGCTCATAGCGCACAACCTGCCCCACCTGCGGCGTCCAACCTCGCTGCACGTCCTTCACATGGAAGAACACATCTTGCGTGTCAGCCGTGCCTTCGATGAAACCGAAGCCCCGGCCTGCCTCCCAGCGGATCACCTTGCCTGTTTTGTTCATGATGCAAAAAGGGGCCGAAGCCCCTTTGAATGGTGTCAAACTGTGATCACTTGGCCCAGTTGCCGTCCTTCAGGCCCGTGATCTTGTTGAACACAGGCTTGCCAGGCTGGTGGTCCAGGCGGTCAGCCACGAAGTAGCCGAAGCGCTCGAACTGGAACTTCTGATCGGGCAGCGCCGCAGCCAGCGAAGGCTCGACATAGGCCGTGACCACCTTCTTGCTGTCCGGGTTCAGGGCGGCCAGGAAGTCCTTGCCACCGGCGTCGGGTTGCGGATCGGTGAACAGGCGGTCGTAGATGCGCACTTCGGCGGCGACGCCATCGGCCACGCCCACCCAGGTGATGGCGGCCTTGACCTTGACCGAGTCGGCGCCCGGGGTGCCGCTCTTGGTGTCGGGCACGACAGTGGCCAGCACCTCGGTGACGCGGCCCTCGGCGTCCTTGACACAGCCGGTGCACTCGATGACGTAGCCACCCTTCAGGCGCACCTTGTTGCCAGGGAACAGGCGCTTGTAGCCCTTGGGCGGCACCTCTTCAAAGTCCTCACGCTCGATCCAGACTTCCTTGCCGATCGTGAAATGACGCGTCGGGGCTACCTGCCCTTCGGGCGGATGCGGCAGCGCGGGCAACGCGCATGGCTCCAGATGACCGGCGCCCATCACCTCGTCCCAGTTGGTCAGCGTGAGCTTGACCGGGTCGAGCACGACCATGCCACGGTGCGCCTTGTTCTCCAAGTCGTCACGCAGCGCGATGTCCAGGGTGCTGTAGTCGATCCAGCTGTCGGACTTGGTCACGCCGATCCGCTCGGCGAACAGTTGCAGCGCCTCGGGCGTGTAGCCGCGGCGGCGCAGACCCACGATGGTCGGCATGCGCGGGTCATCCCAGCCGCTCACGGTGCCCTCGTCCACCAGTTGCTTGAGCTTGCGCTTGCTGGTGATGACGTAGGTGAGGTTCAGGCGGGCGAACTCGTACTGGTGCGGCGTGGGTTGCTGCAGCAGGCCGCCTTCGGCCAGACGAGCTAGCAACCAGTCGTAGAACGGGCGCTGGTCTTCGAATTCGAGCGTGCAGATCGAGTGGGTGATCTGCTCGAGCGCGTCCTCGATGGGGTGCGCGAAGGTGTACATCGGGTAGATGCACCACTTGTCGCCCGTGTTGTGGTGCGTGGCACGGCGGATGCGGTAGATCGCCGGGTCACGCAGGTTGATGTTGGGCGAGGCCATGTCGATCTTGGCGCGCAAGACCATGCTGCCGTCGGCGTGCTGGCCGTCGCGCATTTCGTGAAAGCGCGCCAGGTTCTCGGCCGGTGTGCGGCTGCGGAAGGGGCTGTCCTTGCCCGGCGTGGAGAAGTCGCCGCGGTTGGCGCGCATCTCTTCGGGCGTCTGCTCGTCGACATAGGCCAAGCCGGCTTCGATCAGGTACTCGGCAGCCCGGTACATGAAGTCGAAGTAATTGCTGGCGTAGTACAGGTGCTCTTGCGCCTGACCGTTGAAGTTGGATGTCCACTCGAAACCCAGCCACTTCACCGCATCAATGATGGCGTTGACGTATTCCGTCTCTTCCTTCTCGGGGTTGGTGTCGTCGAAACGCAGGTGGCAGACACCGCCATAGTCACGCGCCAGCCCGAAGTTCAGGCAGATGCTCTTGGCATGGCCAATGTGCAGGTAGCCGTTCGGCTCGGGCGGAAAGCGGGTGCGGATCTTGGCCGGGTCGGGTTCGCCGGCGGCGTGGTGGGCGGCATCGCCCGGGGTGCCGGCCCAGCGACGGCTGGCGTAGGTGCCCTGTTCCAGGTCGCGGTCGATGATCGCGCGCAGGAAATTGCTGGTCTTGGCGGAAATGGTGTCGTCAGTCGGGGCGTTCATCCCTCGATTCTACGGGGCCGCTGGCCAGATGAGGCCACGCGCGCTATAAGGAAAGCCTGTTCACCTGCACTCTCGACCACCATGGGCAACGGCAAAGACAACGGTAAGGACAAGGGCAAGAACAAAGCCAAAGGCGGCAGCCAGGCCGGTGACAAAGACGATGGCCCGGCTGGCAAGAACAGTAAGGCCGCGAGTGGCTTGAGCAAGAAGGATTACGAGGCCTTGCTGGAGCCGCTGCAGATCGAGCTCAACGGCATGGCCCGCTGGCTGGCTCACCACGGCAAACGCCTGGTGGTGATCTTTGAAGGACGGGACACGGCCGGCAAAGGTGGTGCCATCAACGCGATTGCCGACTGCCTGAGCCCACGCCAGTGTCACGTCGTGGCCCTGAGCAAGCCGTCCGAGGACGAGCAAGGGCAGTGGTATTTCCAGCGCTATGTGCCCCACCTGCCCACCGCCGGGCAGATCACCCTGTTTGACCGCAGTTGGTACAACCGCCCCGGTGTGGAGACCGTGATGGGCTTTTGCCAGCCACAGGACACGGAGCGCTTTTTCAAGCAAGCCCCGGTGTTCGAACAGTTGCTGGTGGACGACGGCATCTTGCTGTTCAAGTACTGGCTCACGGTGGACCAGGCCCAGCAGGAAGAACGCTTTGCCGAGCGCCGCGAAGACCCGCTCAAACGCTGGAAGCTGTCACCGATCGACCTGGTAGCGCGCGAGAAGTACGAAGACTATGGCCGCGCCCGAGACCGCATGCTGGCTGCGACCCACACCTCGCACGCGCCGTGGACGCTGGTGGATTTCAACGACCAGCGCCTGGGCCGTTTGACCCTGATCCGTCATTTGCTGGACCATCTGCCGGACACGCAGGTGCCCGAGCAGACGATCGAGTTTCCGCCGCTGCCGGGCAAGCCCGCCCAGGAATCTTTCAGCGGCCCTTTGAAGCCGATCCCGCCGTTCAAACTGCCGACGTCAGTGGACTGAAGCGCCACTGTGTGGATCACCGCTGCGGCTTGGCCCGCTCCTGGGCGCGCTCGGCATAGCGGTTGAAACGCCAGGCCGTGCCTTCGGCGGTGATGCGACGCCAGGTGGCGCGCTTCTCCGCGGGGCTCATCTCGGGCCAGTGCTGCACCTCGGCAAAAGTGCGGCCGCAGCCCTTGCACAGGGCATCCCCCTGGCTGGTGGAGCAGATGGCAATGCAGGGCGTGTCGGGCAGGCTGTCGTACCAGGCCAGCCAGGGGCCATGGAAGTGCGCAGGCATGCTGGCCTCATCGCATTCGACTTCCTGATGGCGGTCGAGCAACGCCAGCAAGGCGGTCAACTGGGCCACCGCGTCCTGCGGCGTCCAACCGGCGACCGGCGCCTCGCGGCCACGCCACCATTGCAGTGCAGCCTCGATGTCGGTGCGGTGGATGCCGGCCATGGCGACAGCTTTCAGCAGAGGGTCCAAGAATCAGCGAGGGAGCGTGGTCGCCCCGGCTTCAGGCCTGGGCCGCCTTGCTCGCCTTGGCAGCCTGCTCTGCGGCCTCGTGGGCCTGCAGCGCCGCCAGGGCCGCTTCGACGGCTTCGCGGCTGACGCCTTCGGCCAGGCTCACCGGGGCTTCAGCCAAGGGCGCTGCCCCTTCGGTCTTGAAGCGCTTGACCCAGGCCCCCGCCACGCGGCCTTCGGCAAAGGCCTGGCTTTGCAGCAGCAGATCGCCGTGGGCGGTGGTCAGCTTGAAGTAGAACTGGCCATCGGCTTCGCGGTATTGCTTGAAGACGGCCAGCTCGGCCTTGTGCGCGGGGCCGGTCTTGACCTCGACGGCCCCCGAGGCCACCATGCGGCGCAGGCCGACGGCGTGGCGCAATTCTTTGAGGAAGGGCGTGGCACGTGCCCGGGCCTTGTCGGCACCGGCTTGCAACACGGACTCGATCTGCTCGGGGTGGGCCACCAGTTCGGCATAGCGGGCGCGCATCGGGCCCACGTGGGCTTCGATCAGATCGACCAGGCGCTGCTTGGCCTCACCCCAGGCCAGGCCGGCGCGCAGGTCGGCGCGGAAGGCCTCGCGCTGAGCGGCGTCTGCAAAGGCGTCGAACAGGGTCACGAGGTGTGCGCCTTCGGGGTCCTTGGGCTCGCCGGGCAGTTTGGAGTCGGTCACCACGCGGGCAATGGCCTGCTGCAGCGCCTTCGGGCCACCTTCGAACAAGGGCACGGTGTTGTCGTAGCTCTTGCTCATCTTGCGGCCATCCAGCCCAGGCAGGGTCGCCACGGCGTCTTCAATCTCGGCTTCCGGCAGCACGAACAGGTCCTTGCCGCCGCCGTAGAGGTGGTTGAAGCGCATCGCCACGTCGCGCGCCATCTCGATGTGCTGGATCTGGTCACGGCCCACGGGCACGCGGTGGGCGTTGAACATCAGGATGTCGGCCGCCATCAGGATGGGGTAGCAGTACAGACCCATGGTGATGTTGGCGTCCGGATCCTCTTCCTTGGCCACGTTGGCGTCCACCGACGCCTTGTAAGCGTGAGCGCGGTTCATCTGACCCTTGGCGGTCACGCAGGTCAGCAGCCAGTTCAGCTCGGTGATCTCGGGGATGTCGCTCTGGGCGTAGAAGGTCACGCGCTCGGTGTCCAGGCCCGCGGCCAGCCAGGTGGCGGCGATTTCCAGACGCGAACGGGCGATGCGAGCCGGGTCGTCGCACTTGATGAGCGCGTGGTAGTCGGCCAGGAAGAAGAAGCTCTCGACCCCCGGCTCGCGGCTGGCCGCAATGGCCGGACGGATGGCGCCGACGTAGTTGCCCAGGTGAGGGGTACCCGTGGTGGTGATGCCAGTGAGAACGCGTTGGGTCATGAGAGGGTGGCCAAAGGTCGGAACAAGAGGGAAATTGTAGGGGCTCCCCCTTGCGCCCGCTCCCCGAACCAAGACACGACCCACTACACTCTAGGCCGCATGAAAAACATCGTCATCCTGATCTCCGGCCGCGGCTCCAACATGGAGGCCATCGTCAACGCCTGTCAGCGTGAGGGCTGGCCTGCCCGCATCGCGGCGGTGATCAGCAACAAGGCCTCGGCCAGCGGCCTGCTGTTTGCGGCCACCCAGGGCATCGCCACTGCCGTGGTCGACCACAAGGCCTTTGACAGCCGCGAGGCCTTCGATGCCGAACTGGCCCGCGTGATCGACGGCTACCAGCCCGATGTGGTGGTGCTGGCGGGCTTCATGCGCATCCTGACCGAAGGTTTTGTGCGCCATTACGAAGGCCGCCTGCTCAACATCCACCCCTCGCTGCTGCCGGCCTTCCCCGGCTTGCACACGCACCAACGTGCCATCGACGCGGGCTGCAAGCTGGCCGGCGCGACCGTGCACTTCGTGACGCCCGAACTGGACCACGGCCCCATCGTGCTGCAAGCCGCCGTGCCGGTGCTGGCCGATGACACCGAAGACAGCCTGTCGGCGCGCGTGCTGACGCACGAACACGTGATCTACCCGCAGGCCGTGCGCTGGCTGGTGGAAGACCAGTTGAGCGTGAACGACGGCGTGGTGCGCCACCGCCAAGGTGCCACGCAGGTGCGCTGGGGCGGTTGAGCCGTGTGACGGCCGCGCCCCTCGGGTCACGGCCTCGGATGCCATGAGCACCCTGCCCCTTCTGTTCTCGTACCGGCGCTGCCCTTACGCCATCCGTGCCCGCCTGGCGCTGTGGCAAGCGGGCCTGGCCGTGCAGGTGCACGAGGTGTCGCTGCGCGACAAGCCGGCCGAACTGCTGCGGCTGTCGCCCAAGGGCACGGTGCCGGTGCTGTGTCTGCCCGACGGCACGGTGCTGGAGCAAAGCCTGGACATCATGCGCTGGGCCCTGGCGCAGCACGACCCGGATGGCTGGCTGCAAGCTGCCCCAATCGAGGCCATGCTGGCCCTGATCGCCCAAAACGACGGGCCCTTCAAACAGCTGCTCGACCGCTACAAGTACGCCGAGCGGCACCCAGAACGCACGGCAAGCGAATGGAGAGATGAAGCCGTCCGCACGCACCTGGCCGACCTGGAAGCGCGACTGCAGCACCAGCCCTGCCTGTTCGGCCCACGCTGGTCGCTGGCCGACATGGCCCTGCTGCCTTTCGTGCGCCAGTTTGCCCAGGTGGACCGCACCTGGTTCGATGCCACCCCGGCCTTGCCCGCCCTCCGCGCCTGGCTGCAACGCGGCCTGGACCTGCCCCTGTTTGCCACCGTGATGGCCAAACCGGATCGCTCCGCGCAAGGCTGATCGCCCAACTGGATCGGCCGCGATCACGCCCACACCCTGCCCATGGACACCCTGAACCGACTGCGCGCAGGCCAACTGGCCGGCGTCACCCGCCTCGACCTGTCTTGCGGCCTGACCGACCTCCCTGAAGAGGTGTTCGCCCTGGCCGACACGCTGGAAGTGCTCAACCTGAGCGGCAACCGGCTGCGCCGCCTGCCGGATCTGAGCCGCTTGCATCGGCTGAAGGTGCTGTTCTGCTCGGACAACGACCTCACCGAGGTGCCCGAACACCTGGGCGACTGCCCCAGTCTGCGCATGGTGGGCTTCAAGTCCAACCGCATCCGCCATGTGCCGGCCTCGGCCCTGCCGCCCGCGCTGCGCTGGCTGATCCTCACCGCCAACGAGATCGAGACGCTGCCCGACACCATCGGCCAGTGCACAGGCCTGGAGAAGGTGGCGCTGGCCGGCAACCGCTTGCGCAGCCTTCCCGAGAGCATGGCCGCTTGCCAGCAACTGGGTCTGCTGCGGATCTCGGCCAACGACTTCCACACCCTGCCCGGCTGGTTGCTGACCTTGCCCAAACTGGCCTGGCTGGCCTACGGGGGCAACCCATGTGAGGTCGCCGCGGCAAGCGGCGCGTCGACACCTGTTGCTGCGGCGCAAGCCTCCTGGGCGCTCATCCCCTGGTCGAGCCTGACACTGGCCCACCTGCTGGGTGAAGGCGCGTCCGGCCACATCCATGCGGGCACGTGGCGGCGCACACCCTCAGTCGAACCGGAAGCCGTGGCGGTGAAAGTCTTCAAGGGGGCCCTGACCAGCGACGGGCTACCGGACCAGGAGATGCAGGCCTGCCTGACCGCGGGCAGACACCCGCACCTGATCCCGGTGCACGGTGTGCTGCAAGGTCATCCCGAAGGTCGGCAAGGTCTGGTGATGCCACAGCTGGATGCCAGCTGGCGCGTGCTGGCCGGGCCGCCCAGCCTGGACAGTTGCACCCGCGATGTGTACGCGTCGGATGCGGCCTGGTCCATCAATACCGCCTGGCGCCTCGCGCAAGGCATCGCCTCGGCGACCGCGCACCTGCACGCCCGCGGCGTGCTGCACGGCGATCTGTATGCGCACAACATCCTGTGGCGCTCGGACGGGCAGGCTCTGCTCGGTGACTTCGGCGCCGCGTCCATCTTGCCGACGGGTGCGACACAACAGGCCCCCCGCGATGCGCTGGCCAGAATGGACACGCTGGCGTTTGGCCACCTGCTCGAAGAACTGCTGCAAGGCACCGCTGCCGCCGAGGGCGATGATCCGCGTGCACAGACTTTGCGTCAATGGCAGGCGCGTTGCACCAATGCGAACGTGCTCGATCGACCCAGCATGCAAGAGGTGCATCAGGCACTGCGCCAAGCCTGATGCCCGACAAGGTCGGCCGAAGCTAAAAAGCAAGTCCGCTGGGCACGCTGATGGAACAGTACTCTTGCTCGCAACGTTGGCCCAATTGGTCATAGCTGTTGTCGCCCCACACTCGCAAGCCACCATCTTGGCCCAGTGCCGCACTGTGCCAACGGCCCGCCACGGCATGGCGGTAAGTGCCTGGCGCGCCGACCTGAACCGGTGTCGCGGCATCCGATCTGGGTTCATTGCCAATCTGTCCGCAACAGTTGCTTCCCCAGGACCAGAGGCTGCCATCTTGCTTCACCGCCAGGCCATGCCACTCGTTGAGGGACACATGGGCATACCCCGCGCCGGCAATTTTGACTGGGGTTGATTGATCCGCAGCGGATCCATCCCCCACTTGCCCATACCCATTCCAACCCCATACATAGAGATCACCGCTCTCGGCGATCGCTGCGGTATTGGTGGTGCCCACAGCCACCTGCTTGAACTTCAGAGGCGTCAGCCCAACGTCCAGAACATCAATTTTCTGCGGCGTGGGCTGGGTCAAGTTGGTGCCGTCACCCAATTGCCCATAGCCATTGCCACCCCAAGTCCACAGATTGCCGCCGGCATCGATGGCGGCCGTGTGGTACGGTCCAGCCGCCACGGCAATGAACGGCGTCCCCGCCATGATGTGCTTCGGCACAGAGGTGCTCTCTGTTCCTCCGTCACCCAACTGCCCATAGGTGTTCTGGCCCCACGTCCACAACCGACCTTCAGAGTCGATCGCTGCAGAGTGCGCGCCTCCTGCGCTCACCTGCTGATAAACACCTTGCCCAACTCGGATGGGCTGCGCCTCATCCACATTCGCGTCGTTGCCGAGTTGACCATTTTCATTCTTGCCCCACGCCCACAAGGAGCCATCCACCTTGAGCGCCAGGTTGTGAAACTCGCCAGATGACACGGCGGCATAAGCTTGGGCACTGGCAGGATCCAATCGGGTGGGCGCCTGGCTGGTCGCAGCCGTCTTGTCGCATGCATCACCGTAGGTGGCGCACCCCCATGTCCACAGGCTGCCGTCAGCCTTGATGGCCACCGAATGTGTGGCGCCCGCGGCAATGGCGACAAAGCCCGTCGGTTGCACAGGTGGCGCGGTGGGCGCATCAGAGGATCCGCCGCCACCGCAGCCAAACAGGGAAGCCATCACCAGGATGGTGGCGATCCATCCACGAAGACGTGCGAATGAGCTCAATGGCACGGACATCAGGGATACCTTGATCGGGATCAGACTGAGAAAGGCTCCGCGCAACCTGAGGCGGTCGCTGCAGAGCCGCCGCGACTCAATGACGTGAACGACGTCGATGGACACACCCCATCAAGGCCAAACCGGTCGCCAACAGTGCCCACGTCGAGGGCTCCGGCACGGCCGCAGCCGACACCTTGAAGTTGTCAAAGCCATTGATCTCGCTGTTGCCTTGCCCGAAGCCATTGTGTGACTCCAGCACGATGCTCACGCTGGTGACATCGGCCAGCACATCGCCCAGGTTGGCCCCCCAGGTGGCCGCATCCAACGTCGTGGCATAGGTTTGCCAGGTGGCACCCGGCTCTGTGCCCGGTGCCAGATCCACTGTCAACTGCCCCGCGGAACCCGTCAAAGTGACCTGACCGAAGTCCCCCCAATCTGATGCGACACCGCTGAGGTTGATGGCATCGAAGGACAAGGTGCCGCCCAGGTACTGCGACCAGTTGCCCAGCAGGGATGCCGGCAGGTACAGCGACATGTTGGCGCTGTCGATGTCGGTTTGCGCCAGATAACCGCCCGCCTCGTGCACCAAGGTGCCGCCCGTTGCGGTGACTCCTTGGGCATCGGTGTCGAAGGTCAAGGCGATGTTGGCCGCCTGGGCTCCGCCCACGCAGGCCGCAGCCAGCATCACCGCGCTCAAGCCATTGCGCATGCTCATGTTCCGGTCCTCCCTATGATTGGTGTTGCAGCCCGCGGCCGACCCAACCACTCTAAGAGGGAAATTCGGACAAATCTGGCGCTTGCAACACGCAGACACAATTGACCATGCAACAAGCACCGCCTCCCCCGTGAACCGGGGAGGCGCAGGCGCTCAAGCAGCCTGCACGGTCAAGCCGGCCGGGTCCACGTAGCGCTGGCGGAAGGCCTCGAAATCCAGCGTGTCCGCGGTCTCGATCTGTGCCTGTTCGGCCAAAGAGGCTTGTGCCTGCGCTTGCCAAGCGGCGCGTTCGGCCTCAGGCAAAGGCTGAGACAACAGGGACCGCTTGACGTCTTGTGAACAGGCCAGACCGAAGGCATCGAAGCGGCCAGCATGCTGTGTGCGGATCGCTTCCAGCACGCGGGCCGAGGGCAAGGTGTCGGGTGCCAGGAAGTCGCGGCGTGCCTGGGCCCAGGCCGCTTGATACGCCTCACCACCTTGGGCCTGGTCCAAGGCCTCGGCCACGGCCACACCCTCGTCCAGCAAGGCCAAGCCCCAGTCACGCAGGCTGATGGCTTGACCGCCCCGTTGCAGCATCAGCCCCGGCTCACGCCCCCGCGAAGCGGCCAACAGGTGATTGGCCTGCAGGGCACGGATCTCCTCAGGGCTGTCGGGTGGGCTGTCCGACAGCAGCGCGTGCGTCAGGAACACGTCCAGCACACGAGCCGTGTGCGCGTCGATGCCCACATCCAGGAAGGGATTGAGGTCCATGCAACGCACCTCCACGTACTCCACACCGCGCTCGCGCAAGGCGTGCAAGGGACGCTCACCGCTGCGGATCACACGCTTGGGACGGATGGTGCTGTAGAACTCGTTTTCGATCTGCAGTAAGCTGGTCGCCAGCTGGCGGTAGCCGCCCTGCTCGTCACGAATGCCGATGGCCTCGTAAGCCGGGTACGGCACCGTCAGCGCTTCGTGCAGCGAGTTGGCATAGCCTTCCAGGTCGTTGTAGCTCACGCACAGGGCCGATTGCGCATCGCTCTGGTAACCCAGGCGACCCATGCGCAGCGAGGTGGCGTAGGGCAGGTAGAGCGTCGCGTCGCTCAGGGTGTCCAGGCCATGCGGCTGGCCGACGGCAAAGGCCGAGGTCACCGCAGGCGAGGCACCAAACAGCACCAGCAGCAAGAAGGAGTGGCGACGGAAGTTGCGGATCAGCGCAAAGTAGTCGGCACTGCTGGCACCGGGAAAGGACCAGTTGTAGTGGATGCCCGAAATCGTCTGCATGCGCGAGCCGTAGCGGTGCGACAGGCCCAGCCGGTACACGCGCTTGGCCTGGCCCACGTTCGAGCTGCCGTAGTGGCCGATGGGGATGTCGGCATCGGCGGGCAAGCGGCCCGGCATGCTCGCGGCCCACATGCACTCGTCGCCCAGCGACTGCAGCACCACGCGGTGGATGGTGGTGAGCTCGTTGAGGCAGTCGTCAACGCGGTCGTGCACACCCGTCACCAGCTCCAGCTGCGATTCGCTGAAATCGGTGGTGATGTGCGGGTGGGTCAGGGCCGAGCCCAAGGCTGCCGGATGGGGCGTGCGCGCCAAGGCACCGTCCGGCGCCACACGCAGGCCTTCCTTCTCGATGCCACGCTTCATGCCACGCAGGCGTGCGGCATCCAGGTCGCGCAGTCGTTGATGCAAGGTCATTCCGGGCCTACCCCTCTATTCTCAGCACAGGTGCCCCACCCACCCGGATGAGGCACGGGCGCCGATTGTGCGCCAAGCTGCCGACGCGTGCATGACAGCCCGAAATGCCCTTTTTGGACCTGCATCAAAGACGATGCCGACGGCTTTGACTTAGCGACGGCAACCGAGTGGCGTGATGGCTCACCACCGCGAGCGGTGATCCTCGGTCACCCCCAGCAGCCCGTCGATCGGGATGACAGGCCCGTCGAGGGCCGTGCGCACCCACCCGTGGAAGGTGCCCACGGGCTGGATGTAGCTGCTGGCCGCGACGCCGAGGTTGCGATGGTCTTGGCGGGCGCCCTCCGGTCGGAATTGCAGGTCGAGCAGGCCATCGTCGGTGTGGATGCGCCAGGGACTCAGGGGCTGCGCCGGATCGAAGTCGAACTGTGCCGCGCCCAAGGGATGCAGCACCCCGTCCAGCCACAGCGCATTTTCCTGGTCGCCAAAGTAGCCTTGCTGCAGGTTGAAACCCAGATGCCGGTCGTGCGCGCTCGCCCAGCGCCAGGCGGTGTCACGTGCCAGCAGCCCGTTGGAGCTGTCCAGGCTGCCGGTGGCATCTTGCAGGCTGTGTCGCTCGCCCTCCAGCTCGAACCAGCCCGCCACAGGCAGGCCGGGGGACTTCTGTGTGGCGTGCCCCAGGCCACCGTGCACGGGGCCCACCGCCAGCAAGAAAGGCGGTGCCTGACTCACATCCAAATCCACCTGCAGACGCAAGCCACCCGCCCGCACCCGCACAGCCAGCGCCTCTCCCGCGGACTGACCGATGCGCAGCGTGGCACCTGGACCGCGAAACCGCGCCTGCCCGCCATGCACCGGTTGGTCACTCACCGCGCCTGACAGCCAGGGCAAGCCATCTTGCGACCAGTCCAGCACCACCCGCTTGTGCCGGCGATCGAACACATAGGCAAACGCCGACATGGCCCACCCCAGGTCCACAATGGCCAAGCCGATGAACCAGTGCTCGGCCGCCAGCCCCACGTACTGCCAACGCTTGTGGTGACAGCGACGCCACCAGATCGCGCGCTGCTGGGCACTCGCCAAGGTCGACCAGTCGATGCGTGGGATGCACCCGGCATAGCGACCCGTGGCGATCTGACCCGCGTGCACGACCGACAGCGGTGGCGCGGGCACAGGCGACTCGGATGTTGGAGGCAAGGGGCTGGGTGGCGGCGCTGTGCGTGTCCCTGGACTCATCGTTGGATCCTGTTCATGTGCTGCCACTCATGTGCTGCGGCCAGTTGTCAAAGCCCGACGACCGAGTGTCAGCTGCCGCTGCCGACGCCATTGCACCGGGGGCAGCCCCGTCCAATGGCGAAAGGCCCGCGTGAAGGCGCTTTGCTCGGAATAGCCCAGCAGCAAGGCGATCTCGGCCACGTCCAGCCGATCGCGTGTCAGGTGGGCCTCGGCCAGGTGCCGACGGGTGTCGTCCAGCAGTTGCTGAAACGAGGTGCCCTGCTCGGCCAGGCGGCGCTGCAGACTGCGCACGCTGGTGTGGTGGGCCTCGGCCAAGGCCGCCAGCGTGGTGCGCCCCTCGCGGATCAAGGGCACCAGGGTGCGGCGCCAGGCGTCGACCACGGCGGGCACCCGTGACACCTCGGCCAGCAGCGCTTCGGCCTCGCGGTCCAGCGCGGCGAGCAAGGCCGAGTCGGCCTGGCGCATGGGCAGGCCCAGCACGGTGGCATCGAGCACGATGCGGGTGCAGGCCGCATCAAACCGCACGTCACCGCCAAAGAAGTCGAGATAGGGCTGCACCTGCGTGGGCGGAGGGTTGACGAAGCACACCTCGCGCACCGGCCAGTAGCGTCCGGTCAGGTTGCGCGCCAGTTGCACCAGCGACGCAATCGCGGTCTCGTCCACCAGGGCGCCGGGCCGTCCACGGGCCACGCCCCACTCCACCGCCACACCGTCAGGGCCGGGGCGCACTTCCGCCGGGTTCGCGTCGTACACGGAGGCATGAAAGCGCTCCAGCCGCTGCAGGGCCTCGCCCAACGTCGCGCAGGCCAGGGCCACATGGCCCAGCACCCCGAAGTGATGCGGCCCGATGCCCTCGGCAATGCGCAGTCCCAGTCCGGGCCGCTGCTCCAGCGCATCCACCCGGGCCAGCCAGCGCTGCCAGATCGACATGGGCACGAAGTGCGCATCCGGGTCGGGCGCCTCGCCCAGCACCTGCGATGGGTCCAGCCCCTGCTGCACCAGGTATTCCTGCAACAGCTGAACGTAAGACGAGGCAACGCGGGTTTCGACCATGGACCTTCCATCAAGACAGCCCCGATCATGCCGCCCTTGGGGCCCCACGGCCATCGGGACGAGCCTCATGCGTGCATCCTCAGTTTGGCGCGATCGGTCAAGAAATGCCCGCCGCGGCACGGCAAGCTGAAGGCCTGTTTGCAGCCATCCGCTGCCTTTTCCCCCTGCCTGATCACCATGACCGACCTGGCCACCTTGCTCGCCACCTGGCGCATCGATTTGCCTTTCACCGTGCCGCCCTGGCTCGCTCACTCCGACCTGCGCGAGTGGCTGCTGGTGCTGCTGGCGCCCGTGTTCCTGCTGACGGTGCTGGTGGAGTGGCTGCATTTCCGGCGCCGTGAGCGTCGCGCCGGCCCACCCATTTACGAACTGCGTGACGCGCTCGACAGCCTGAACCTGGGCGGCGTCTACATGCTGCTCGACGTGGTGATCGTGCTGACCCTGGTGCTGCCCGCGATGACCTTTGTCTACGGCCACCGCCTCACCACGATCGACATCACGCCCTGGACCTTCGCCGCCCTCTTCCTGGGCGTGGAGTTCTGCTACTACGTCTTCCACCGTGCCAGCCACCGCATCCGCTGGTTCTGGTGCGCACACGTCGTGCACCACGGCTCGGAGCACATGAACTTCACCACCGCCATGCGCCAGAGCTGGCTCTACAGCTTTGCCGGCAACTGGCTGTTCTACACCCCGCTGGTCTGGCTGGGCTTCGAGCCACGCTGGGTGCTGTTTGCGCTGGCCATCAATCTGGCCTACCAGTTCTTCGTGCACACACAGTGGATCGGCAAGCTGCCCGCGCCCATCGAGTTCATCTTCAACACGCCCTCACACCACCGGGCCCACCATGGCCGCAACCCGCGCTACATCGACAAGAACTACGGTGGCACGCTGATCATCTTCGACCGCCTGTTTGGCACCTTCGTGCCCGAGACCGAAGCGCCCGACTACGGCCTGGTGCGCCAGGTGCACAGCCACAACCCGATCTGGCTGACGATCCACGAGTGGGTGGCCATGCTGCGCGACATGGCCCGCCCTGGTCCGTGGTCCGAACGACTGAAACACCTGTGGGCGCCCCCGGAATGGGAGCGAACGCGGGATAATCCGGCCCATGCATCCGAACGCCCTCCTCGACCTCACCACGCAACTCGTCCGTGAGGTGCTCAAGCTCGACGCCCCGGCCGACAGCATCGTCTCGTACTTCTTCCGCAGCCACAAGGAGCTGGGGCAGCGCGAACGCCACGCTCTGGCAGAAACCGCCTACGCGGTGCTGCGCCAGCGCCTGCTGTGGGCCAACCTGGCCCAGTCCGGTCACGGCCCGATGGAGCGCCGTCTGGTGCTGCTGGCCTGGCAAGGTGAGCCCCATGTCCTGAAAAAAGGCATGACCGCCGACGAGGCCCAATGGCTGGAACGCACCCAGGCCGTGGACCGCAGTGCGATGCCCGACAAGCTGCGCCACAACCTGCCAGACTGGCTGTCCAACAGCCTGCGCGAGCAGCTGGGTGACGAAGATTTCTGGGCCCTGGTGGCCACCTTCTCGGCCGGCGCACCGCTGGACCTGCGCGTCAACGCGATCAAGAACAAGCGCGAAGCCGTGATCGAGGCCCTGGCCGCCGCCAACATCCACGCCGAGCCCACGCCCTACTCGCCCATTGGCCTGCGCATCCAGGGCAAGCCGGCGCTGCAAAAGCTGGCGCTCTACACCGGTGGCGAAGTGGAAGTGCAGGACGAAGGCAGCCAACTGCTGGCCCTGCTGACAGGTGCCAAGCGCGGTGAAATGGTGGTGGACTTCTGCGCCGGCGCCGGCGGCAAGACCCTGGCCCTGGGCGCGATGATGCGCAACACCGGCCGCCTGTACGCCTTCGACATCTCCGGCCACCGCCTGGATAACCTCAAGCCGCGCCTGGCGCGCAGCGGCCTGTCGAACGTGTACGCGACCCAGATTGCGCACGAAAACGACGACCGCATCAAGCGCCTGCGCGGCAAGATCGACCGCGTGCTGGTGGACGCACCCTGCTCGGGCCTGGGCACCCTGCGCCGTAACCCGGACCTGAAGTGGCGTCAAAGCCCCAAGGCCATCGAGCAGTTGCAGGCCAAGCAGACGTCCATCCTGAACAGTGCCGCCCGCCTGCTCAAGCCGGGCGGCCGTCTGGTGTACGCCACCTGCAGCCTGATGCCCGCCGAGAACGAGGTCATTGCCAACGCCTTCAGCGAAAGCCACCCGGACTTCGTGCTGCTGGACGCCAAAGAGCAGTTGGAAAAGATGGGCGTGGCCCAGGCCGAGACGCTGGTCACACCGGCCGGCCACCTGCGCCTGTGGCCGCACCGCCATGCCACCGACGGCTTCTACGCCGTGGCGTGGGAAAAGAAGGCCTGACCATGAAAAAGGCCTGAGTCACCTCAGGCCTGCATACGGGTCAAAGCGGGAAAGCGCCTGATCAGAACAGGCTTTCCTTGATGTAGATGATGTCGGACGGCTGAAGCTTGTCGTTCATGCCCGGCTCGATGATCTTGACCTTGCCCGACGCATCGCGGCGGTGCACCTTGATGCCGCGCTCGGTGCCGCGCAGGGTCAAGCCACCGGCGGTCGCCAGCGCCTGCAGCACGGTGGTGTCACGCACCAGCACCTGAGCGCCAGGACGCTGCACTTCGCCATACACATAGATCTGGGGGGCGCGGTCCACCCAGATGCTGTCGCCGTTTTGCAGCTGCATGTCTTCGACCGTGCCCTGGCTGGCAAATACCTTGGGGAAGTCCACTTCCAGGCGGAAAGGCTTGCCCTCTCGCGTGCCCGACACCACCACGATGTCAGAGCCCACGCCCGGCACGATGCCGCCGGCCAGCGCCAAGACTTCGCTCAGTCGCGAGTTGCCCGCTTCCAGCGGATAACGGCCCGGACGGTTCACCTGCCCCAGCACCGACACCTGGTTGGCCTTCACGGCGATCACCAGGATCGCGACCTGAGGCTGCTTGAGGAAGTTGCCATCCTTCAGGCCTTTGGCGATCTTCTTCTCGGCGTCCGACACGGTGAGCCCACCGATCTGCACACTGCCCAGCAAGGGGTAGGAGATCACTCCGCCTTCAGGGATGCGGGTTTCGACCAGCAAGTCCGGGTTCTGGTACACCGTGACCCGAATCTGGTCACCCGCACCCAGCACGTAAGCACTGTCCTCTGCAGCCCAGGCACCCAGGCTGCAAGCCATCAACATCGTGGCCATCAACCACTTCAGCACATCACGCATTCTCGTCATCACATGGTCCTCGCATCAACACATCGGGGCACCCCTGGCGGGAAGCCTCGTAGCGCCCCAATGTAGCAGCGGCACTTGGGCGAAAACGCGTCAGAAGCCCAGTGACACCACGAGTCGGGGTTCTCGCTTTCCCTGATGCCTGATCGCCGATGGCGCACGGCAGGAAACGGTGCCTCAGGCCAGGCTCATGTTGGTGCGCTCCAGGTAAGCCGCCACCTCCTGAGCCGGCATGGGCCGCGAGATCAGGAAGCCCTGCACATCGCCACAGCCCAGTGCGCGCAGCATGACCAGCTGTTCGGCGGTCTCCACCCCTTCGGCCGTGATGTCCAGCCGCAGGGCCTGGGCCAGCGTGATGATGGCCGTGACCACCGCCTGAGCGTCCTGGTCACTGTCGAGCGAGCGCACGAACATGCCGTCGATCTTGAGCTTGTCGAGCGGGAAGCGGCGCAGATAGGCCAGGGAGGAGTAGCCCGTGCCAAAATCGTCCATGGCCACCCGCACGCCGCGCGCGCGCAAGGCCATCAAGGTGGCCTGGGCACCGTCGTGGTCTTCGATCAGCGCCGACTCGGTGATTTCCAACTCCAGACGCTCCGGAGCCAGACCACTGATGTAGAGGGCCTCGTCCACCAGATCGAGCACCGCCGAACTGCGGAACTGCACCGCAGACAGGTTGACGGCCACACGCAACGCTTCAGGCCACTTGGCGGCGGCCAGGCAGGCCTCGCGCAGCACCCAGTTGCCCAGTGGCACGATCTGACCGGTTTCTTCGGCCACAGGGATGAACTCACCCGGACCGATCAACCCCCGCTCGGAATGCTGCCAGCGCACCAAGGCCTCAAAGCCGATGACCTCACCACTGTCAAGGTGCATCTGCGGCTGGAAGTACAGCTGGAACTGCTCGGCCGCGAGCGCCTGGCCGAGTTCATTTTGCAAACGCACGCGGGCACGGGCGCTGTCGGCCAAGCCGATGTCAAAGAAGCGGAAGGTGTTGCGGCCAGCCGCCTTGGCAGCGTACAAGGCCAGGTCGGCACACTGGAGCAAAGACTGCGGATCACGCCCGTCACGCGGCGCCAGCGCCACGCCGATGCTGGCACGCACCTCCACAAGCACATCATCGAGCTGGATGGGTTCGCTGAGCAGGTTGAGCAGGCGCTCGGCCAGCGCGCCCGACTTCTTGGGGCTGGTGTAACGCCAGGTCAGCAAGGCGAATTCGTCGCCGCCCAGGCGGGCCAGCAGGTCCCCTTCAGCCAGGATGGTCTTGAGACGGCCACCGACCCGACGCAGCAACTGATCGCCGACGCTGTGTCCCAGCGAGTCGTTGATGTGCTTGAAGTTGTCGAGGTCAAGGAACAGCAGCGCACACGGACGTGGCTCGGCGTCGGGGGCGGCCTTGAGTCGCTCCAGTTCGGTGCTGAAACGATGGCGGTTGGCCAGTCCGGTGAGCGCGTCGTAATTGGCCAGACGGGCCAACTCGTCGCGCGCCTGACGGGTGTGGGTGATGTCGGAGCCCACACCCCGCCAGCCCGCCGCCCGGCCCTTGTCGTCGAACAACGGCTTGGCCGACAGGGACCACCAGTGAATCTCGTGGGCCACCTCCACCGGGATCTCCAGATCACGGAAGGGCTGGCCCATGCGCAGGCAGGTGGTGAGCCGGTTCAAGGCCTCGGTTGCCTCGTCGTCGTCAGGCGGCACCATCAGGGCCAGCAACTCGGTGAAGGATTGTTGCAAGAGCTGCTTGGCGGGCAGGCCGAAGGACTCGGACAGACGTCCTGAGACGTGACGCAGGTGACCCGTGGGCGAGACCTCCCACAGCCAGTCGGAGGCGTGCTCTTCGAAATCGCGCAACAGCAGGTCGATCAGCTGCTTCTGGCGATCGGTCTCGGCCTCGGCGCGCAAGCGGCTGACGAAGACTTTGCCGCTGGCATAGCTCACGGCGCACATGATCACGGCGTACACAACCAGCAGGGCCAGCAAGGTGTGGTTGTCGGCCACGCCAGAGCGGGCCAGCCCCACGATGCTCGCCACGGACAGGGTCAGCACGAAGGCCCATGCCACCGGCACCATGGGACTGAGCAGGAACGCGCCACCGCAGATGGTGCCCACCACCACGGCCGCAATCAGCAGCGAACCTGCATGATCGGCATCGGGAAACACCATGGCAGGCAGCACCGACCACAGCACCGCGAAGAACACCACCTGCGCCACGATGAGCCGGGCGGCACCGCGCGTGGCGACCGGGCGAGGCGCCTTGCGAATCAGGCGGCGCCACCACACCGCGGCCACCGGCAAGGACAGCACCACGGCAAAGCACCACAGGGCCAGGATCAGGTGAGGCAGTCGCCCCCAGAACACCCACGAGATGCCCATGACATTGACCGCATTGCCCGCCGTGACCAGGGGCAACATGCGTACCAGTGCCTTGATCTGGCGGGCACGGAAATGAGCGGCCAGAGGACCATCGACGGCCTCACTGGGCACCACGTCATGACGCCACTGCGCCCAACCTTGCGGCCACTGTTGCTTACCGGAATCGTGTGCCTGGTACATCCCTGCCATTCATGCCCAAAACATGTGGTCAGCGTAACCCGATAAGGCCGCTGTTCGCGGGCCCGCAGGCTCGCAAACGCGATTTCAGCACGGGAAACAGGGGAAATCTCTGCCCTCATCCCCCTAAGTCGGGTCAGGGGGAACCTCACCGAGGCGTGGCACCCCGGGCAGATGTCGTACCATCGTCGCCCTCTCCGCGTGAAATAGACGATCATGAGTTCTGATAAGCCCTTGTCCGACGCCGAACAGTCCCTGCGCGACGCCGCCAACGAATACCACCGCCTGCCGACCCGCGGCAAGATCTCGGTGACCCCCACCAAGCCGCTGTCCAACCAGCGCGACTTGGCCCTGGCCTACTCGCCCGGCGTGGCCTACCCCTGCCTGGCCATCGAGCAGGACCCGGGCAAGGCCTTCGACTACACGTCGCGCGGCAACCTGGTCGCCGTGATCACCAACGGCACCGCCGTGCTGGGCCTGGGCGACATCGGCCCGCTGGCTTCCAAGCCGGTGATGGAAGGCAAGGGCTGTCTGTTCAAGAAGTTCGCCGGTGTTGACGTGTTCGACATCGAACTGGCCGAACGCGATCCGGACAAGCTGATCGAGATCATTGCCGCCCTGGAGCCCACGCTGGGCGGCATCAACCTCGAAGACATCAAGGCGCCAGAGTGCTTCTACATCGAGAAGGAACTCAGCGCCCGCATGAACATCCCCGTCTTCCACGACGACCAGCACGGCACGGCCATCATCTCGAGCGCCGCCCTGCTGAACGGCTTGGAGTTGGTGGGCAAGCAGATTGACCAGGTGAAGGTGGCCGTCTCGGGCGCCGGTGCCGCGGCCATCGCCTGTCTGGACGTGATGGTGGGCCTGGGCGTCAAGCGCGAAAACATCTTCGTGTGCGACTCCAAGGGCGTGATCCACCACGAGCGCACCGACAAGCTCGACATCTCGAAGCAGCGCTACCAGCAGACCACCACGGCCCGCACCCTGGCCGATGCGGTCAATGGCGCCGACGTGTTCCTGGGCTGCTCGGCTCCCGGCGTGCTGACCGCCGACATGGTCAAGACCATGGCCGACAAGCCGCTGATCCTGGCGCTGGCCAACCCTGAGCCGGAAATCCGACCTGAAGTGGCCAAGGCCGCCCGCCCGGACTGCATCATCGCCACCGGCCGCTCGGACTACCCGAACCAGGTCAACAACGTCCTGTGCTTCCCCTACATCTTCCGTGGCGCACTCGACTGCGGCGCCACCAAGATCACCGAAGCCATGAAGCTGGCCTGCGTGCGCCAGATCGCCGACCTGGCCAAGGCTGAAATCTCGGACGAAGTGGCCGCTGCCTACCCTGGCCGCGAACTGCGCTTCGGCCCGGACTACCTGATCCCGACGCCGTTCGACTCGCGCCTGATCCTGCGCATCGCGCCGGCCGTGGCCGAAGCCGCCGCCGCCTCGGGCGTGGCCACCCGCCCGATCGCCGACCTGAAGGCCTACCGCGACTCGCTGACCCAGTTCGTGACCAACACGGGCCTGTTCATGCGTCCGCTGTTCCTGGGTGCCAAGGCCGCGCCCAAGCGCATCGCCTACGCCGAGGGCGAAGAAGAGCGCGTGCTGCGTGCCGCCCAGATCGCGGTGGACGAAGGCATTGCCAAGCCCATCCTGGTGGGTCGTCCGGACATCATCCTGGAGCGCATCGAGCGCGCCGGGCTGCGTCTGGAGCCAGGCGTGAACTGCGAGATCGTCAACCCGGCCAAGGACGAGCGCTTCAAGCGCTACTACGAGACGTATCACAAGCTCAAGGCCCGCGATGGCGTCTCGCCCGACCTGGCCAAGGTCGTCGTGCGCCGCTCCAACTCACTGATCGCCACGCTGATGGTCAAGCTGGGTGACGCCGACGGCATGATCTGCGGCGTCATCGGTCGCTACGACTTCCATCTGGAGCACATCCGTGACGTGATCGGCGTGCGCGAGGGTGCCCATGGTCTGGCTGCCTTGAATGCCCTGATCCTGGACAACCACAACCTGTTCATCGCCGACACCTTCGTCAACGAAGACCCGACCGCCGAACAGCTGGCCGACATCGCCGCGATGGCCGTGGAAGAGGTGCAGCGCTTTGGCCTGCCGCCGCGCGTGGCCTTCCTGTCGCACTCGATGTTCGGCTCCAGCAGCCGTCCATCGGCGCGCAAGATGCGCCAGGCCCGCGACATCTTCGTGGCACGCATGCCCCACATCCCCGCCGACGGCGAGATGCAGGGTGACGCGGCCCTGAGCGAAGCGGTGCGCAACAAGCTGCTGCCGGGGTCGACACTGGATGGCAGCGCCAACATCCTGATCTGCCCGAACCTGGATGCCGCCAACATCCTGTTCAACGTGCTGAAGATGACCGGCGGCAATGGCATCACGGTGGGCCCGATCCTGCTGGGCGCCGCCGCACCGGTGCACATCCTCAACCCGTCGGCCACGGTGCGCCGCATCGTGAACATGACGGCTGTGGCGGTCGCGCACGGTACCAAGTAAGCCCCTGCATTCAGGTCAGCGGGTGCCGCAGGCTAGACTGACGGCACCCATGAATGCACCACCTCGCCCCGCTGCCCTGCAAGGCTACCTTGCTGCCCTGTCCACCGCACTGATCTGGGCAGGTTTCATGCTGCTGGCCCGCGTGGCCGGCCAGCACGCCCTGACCAGTTGGGACGTGGTGGCTTTGCGCCTGGGGACCGCGGCCCTGGTCTTGCTGCCCTTTTGCTTCCGCCTGCCGCCCGGCACCTGGCGCAACCCACGTTTGTGGGTCTTGTCGCTGACGGGCGGCTTTTTGTTTTTGAACCTGGTGTACGCAGGCCTGAGCCGGGCCCCGGCGGCCCACGGCGGCGTGTTCCTGTCCGGGCTGCAGCCCTTCATCATCACGATGCTGGCGTGGTGGATCCTGGGGGCCCGCCCACGCCGTGAGCGCATGTGGGGGCTGTTGGCGATCGCCTTGGGGGTGACCTGTGTGGCTGGCCCGCAGTTGCTGGGCAGCCATGCCGCCAGCGCCAGCACGCTGCAAGGTGACCTGCTGCTGGTGTGTGCCTCGCTGGCCTGGGCCACCTACAGCGTGATGGTGCGCAAGTGGGTGTTCGATGTGTGGCTGCTGACGCGCTTTCTGGCGGTCGCCTCGGCCCTGGTCTATATCCCGATCTACCTGCTGTGGCTGCCCAAGAACCTCGCGGCCGCGCCCTGGTCGATGCTGGCCTTGCAGGCGGTGTACCAGGGCGTGATCACGACCATCGTGGCCATGCTGCTGTTCCTGCGAGCCATCTCCATCCTGGGGCCTGAGCGCACCGGGGCCATCGTGGCCATCGTGCCGGTGGTGGTGGGTCTGGCGGCCGTGCCGCTGCTGGGTGAGCCGCTGACGCTGTGGCTGATCGGGGGCATGGTGCTGGTATCGGGTGGCGCCTACCTGGCGGCACGACCCTTGCCGACACCGCAGCGCTGAAGCACCGAGGCAAAAAAAAGGCCCCGCCCGAAGGCGAGGCCCGAATCGTCTCTGTCCGCGGGTAGCGGACAGAGCCCCCCTCAACACGATCTGCCGACGGACCGAGCGCCTCGCACGTCCGCAGCGGCGCGGCCTCGGCGGCCCCACATTCCGAACCCCTTACAGGCCCATCTGCTTGATGATGATCTCGTTCATGATTTCGTGCGTGCCGCCACCGATCGACAGGATGCGGTTGTCGCGGTACAGGCGCTCGACCACCGATTCGCGCATGTAGCCCATACCGCCGAAAATCTGCACGGCTTCGTGGGTCACGTAGTCGGCCACGTCGGTGGCGAAGTTCTTGGCCATGCACACCTCGTTGATGGCCGGCTTGCCAGCCTGCATGCGGGCGGCCACACGGTAGCTGTACTCGCGGGCCACTTCGACGCGGGTGGCCATTTCGGCCAGCTTGTGGCGAATGACCTGGTGCTTGGCCAAGGGCTTGCCAAAGGTGACGCGGTCCTTGACGTAGTCCAGACAGGCTTCCAGCGCCATCTGGGCCGTCATGTAGGCCATGATGGCCAGCGAGAGGCGTTCAGCCTGGAAGTTGGCCATGATCAGCATGAAGCCGGCGTTTTCCGGGCCGATCAGGTTGGCGACCGGCACGCGGCAGTCTTCGAAGAACAGCTCGGCGGTGTCCGAGGCCCACCAGCCCATCTTCTTGAGGTTGCGGCCCACGCTGAAGCCGGGCGTGTCTTTCTCGATGAGCAGCAGCGAGACGCCGGTGAAACCTTCGCCGCCCGTGCGCACGGCCACGGTGTAGTAGTCGGCGCGGGTGCCGGAGGTGATGAAGGTTTTGGAGCCGTTGACGATGTAGTGGTCACCATCTCGCACGGCACGGGTGCGCAGGTTGGCCACGTCGGAGCCGCCACTGGGCTCGGTGATGGCCAAGGAGATGATCTTGTCGCCTGCGATGACGCTGGGCACCACACGTTGCTGCAATTCGGATGAGCCGCCTCGCCAGACAGGTGGCAGGCCGATGTCGAGCGAGCCCAGACTGGCGACGAGGCCACCTGAGGTGCTGCGCATCAGCTCTTCGCTGACAGCGACCTTGAGAAACACGTCCTCTTCACCGGCACCGCCCAGGCGTTGTGGATGCCCGATCCCCAGCAGGCCCAGTTCACCGGCCTTCTGGTAGAGCTCGCGCGGGAAGGTGCCCGCCTCTTCCCACTCGGCGATGTGGGGCTTGACCTCCTGCTCGATGAAGCGCCGCGCCGTGGTGCGGGCCATCTGGTGCGTTTCGTTGAAGTAGGTGGGGTACACAGCGTCGGTCATGGGGGCCTCGGGTGAATGCGGACAGGATGCGGTCACGAGAGCAGACAGCAAGCCGTTCAGAATGGTCAGCGTAATGAGCGACATCCCCGGTGACCATCGGTAATTAACCTTAATGGCGATTGATTGACGCATACGTCACCCAGGTTTAGAGTGCCCTCATCTTTGTCTGCCCTCCCACTGCCATGACCACCTCTTCGCACTACGACAGCATCTTCCGTCCAGGCCTGTTCCAGGGGCAAGTCCATGTGGTCACGGGGGGAGGCAGTGGCATCGGCCGCTGTGTGGCGCATGAACTGGCTGCGTTGGGGGCGACGGTGGTGATCACCGGTCGCACCCAGGAGAAGCTCGACAAGGTGGCTGCCGAGATCCGTGAAGATGGGGGCCAAGTGGACACGGCGGCCTTCGACATCCGCGATGAGGACCAGGTGAAGGCAGCGGTGGCGCGCATCGTCGAGACGCATGGTCGCATGCACGGCCTGGTCAACAACGCCGGTGGGCAGTTCCCGGCGCCGATGGAGATGATCTCCAAGCGCGGGTTCGAGGCCGTGGTGGCCAACAACCTGACGGGCGGCTTTCTGATGGCACGCGAGGTGTTCAATCAGTCGCTGAGCAAGCACGGTGGCGGTGCCATCGTGAACATGGCCGCTGACATGTGGAATGGCATGGCCGGCATGGCGCACTCGGGTGCAGCCCGTGCCGGCATGGTGAACCTGACCAAGACGGCCGCCTTCGAGTGGGCGCGCGCGCACGTGCGTGTCAACGCGGTGGCGCCGGGCTGGGTGGCGTCGAGCGGCATGGACTCGTATGGCCCTGCAATGGCGCCAATGATCCTGAGTCTGAAGGACAACCTGCCGATGCGCCGCCTGGGCCTGGAAGCGGAAATCAGTTCGGTGATCTGTTTCCTGCTGAGCCCTGGCGCAGCCTTTGTCACCGGTGTCACGGTGGCGATCGACGGCGGAGCGGGCGTGAACAACCCGGTGTGGCCCAAGGCACCACACGAGCCTGCGCCCAGCTTCAACGGCTTTCACCGGGCGACCACACCCAAGGTCTTGCAGGGTCTGTGAGTCGCTTCAGGCAGGCTGAGGCGGCGGCAACCAACGGCTCAGCAAGGCCCACAGGGCTTCCGGGCTGAAGGGTTTGGAGATGTAGTCGTTCATGCCCGCAGCCAGGCAGCGCTCGCTGTCTTCGACCATGGCGTTGGCGGTCATCGCGACGATGGGCAACGGCTTTCGGTCCGGTAGCTGCCGGATCTGTCGCGTGGCCTCCAGGCCGTCCATCACCGGCATCTGCATGTCCATGAAGACGAGACGGTAATCGGCGGCACTGCCCGCCTCGACCTGGGTGAGGCGATCCACCGCCTGTTGACCGTTGTGTGCGAAGTCCACCACCAGACCGACACCCTGCAGCAACTCGCCCGCCAGCAGGCGATTGAGTTCGTTGTCTTCCACCACCAACACCCGGCTCCCGCGCAGGTAGGCCAAGGTCTCACGCGCCTCGCTCAGTGAGGTGGGCGTGCGTGCGTTCGACCCACTGTCGGCCTGCGCGTGCGCCTCCTCGGCGCGCTCCAGAGTGAGCGTGAACCAGAACAGACTGCCCTGACCCGGCTCGCTGTGCACGCCCACCGCCCCGCCCATTTGCTCGGCCAGATGGCGAGAGATGGCCAGCCCCAGGCCTGTGCCACCGTACTGCCGGGTGGTGGAAACGTCGGCCTGCTGGAAGCTCTGAAAGAGTTGGGACTGCTCGGTGTCGCTCAGGCCAATGCCGGTGTCGCGCACCTCGAAGCACACGCTCACGTCGCGATCGGTGTGAGACTGCACCCGCACACTCAGGTCGACCTGGCCCCGCTCGGTGAACTTCACCGCGTTGCTGCCAAAGTTGAGCAGCACCTGGCCAATGCGCAGGCCGTCGCCCATCAGGCGAGGGGGCAGCGCCGGATCGATGTGCAACTGCAAGGCGAGCCCCTTCGCTTGCGCCTTGTCGATCAGCTGGGCATGCACGTCGCGCAGGATCTGGGCGATGTCCACACTGAGGCGCTCCAGTTGCAGTTTGCCGGACTCGATTTTGGACAGGTCCAGCACGTCGTTGACGATGCCCAGCAGGTGCTGGCTGGCCCCCTGAATCTTTTGCAGGTAGTCGCGCTGGATGTCGTCGAGCGAGGTGTCCAGGGCGAGGTGAGTCAAACCGATGATGGCGTTCATCGGCGTGCGAATTTCATGGCTCATGTTGGCCAGGAAAGCCGACTTCAAGCGGGTGGTGGCTTCCGCGGCCTCCTTGGCCTTGCGCAGGGCTTCCATGGTGGCCCGCTCGGCGCTGATGTCTTCCATGATGCCCAGCACGCCCTTGGCAGGGTCCTGCGGATCGATCAGGCGCGCGGTGATGCGTGCCCAGAACAGGCTGCCATCCTGCCGCATCAGCTGCTCGTCACGCCAGTGCATCTCGCCCTGATTGAGGATTTCGTAGACCTTGCGTCCACCGGCCTCGTAAGCGGCATCGTCGGGATACCAGACCCGCGTGGATCGGCCAACCATGCCGCCGGGCTGGAACCCGAACATCTGGTCCAGACGCTGGTTGCAGTAAACCACATGGCGGTCCTTGAGCAAACCTATGCCCACGGGCACGGCATCGACAATGGTCTTCTGTTCGGCGTGGGCCTGGCGCAAAGACTCGGCCAGCTCGGCGAGCTGGTGGGTCCGCTCGTCCACCAGTTCAGTCAGGTGATTGCGCAGGCGCTGCAGTTCCTGAGCGGCGCGCTCGCGCTCGGTGATGTCGCGCGAAACACCGAGCACACCGATGACCTCGCCCCGGCTGTCCAGCATGGGGCTCTTGATGGTTTCAACCAGGCGAGGTTCATCACTGCCCGCGAAGGTGATCCACTCCTCGTTCATGTGCGGCTGACCCGAGGTCATGGCCAGGAAGTCGTTTTCACGAAAGAGCGCCGCCTGTTCGGCCGACACGAAGTCGGCATCGGTCTTGCCGATGATGTCGGCTTCCACCGCGCCGAAAAAGCGCTCGAAGGGCTCGTTACAGGCCAGGTAGACGCCATCGATGTCCTTGAGCCAGACCAGATCAGGGATGTGGCGCACCAGGTTGTGCAACAGCAGGCGACGCTCTTCCAGTGCCTGGATGCGCTGCCGCGTGCGGGCACGCCATGTCATGCCCCACAGCGCAACGGTGGCGCCGAGGGCCAGGAGCAGCACGGCCACCACCGTGTTGATCAACCACCAAGGTAAATCCGAGAACATGCACCAATGTCGCGCAGATCGTGGGCGGCGTCTTGTCTCGAAAACCCCTGAGGAGCGCTCAGGCAAAACCGGGTTGACAGCCGACTCAGGAGCGCACGCGCAGGGGGCGGCCCGCATGACCCTGAGCTTGACCCGCCTTTGTCGTGGATGCCCACCACCCGGGCCGCCAAACTGCTAGAGTTCAGTTCCGGTCGCTGCGTCCGGGCTCCCCTGGCATCGTGGCGTGACCGGAGCCCATCTCATGCAAAGTTTCCTCGACCCGGCCATCCTGTTCTTCGTGTTTGGCCTGCTGGCCGGCGCCCTGCGCTCCAACCTGGAGATCCCGCCGCAGATCGCACGTTTCCTCTCCCTGTACCTGCTGATGGCCCTGGGGCTGAAGGGTGGCTTCGCGCTGCACCAGTCGGGTCTGACGGCCGATGTGGCCGTGAGCTTGGGCTGCGCCTTGTTGCTGGCCACGGTGGTGCCGCTGTTGGGCTATCACCTGCTCAAACGCTTCCTGAGCGGCTATGACGCCGCCGCGATCGCAGCCACCTATGGTTCGGTCAGCGCGGTGACCTTCATCACGGCAGTGCAGTACCTGGACAACCACAACCTGCCCTATGGCGGACACATGGCCGCGGCCATGGCCTTGATGGAGTCTCCGGCGATCATCATGGCGGTGCTGCTGGCCAACATGGTGCGCCAGCGTGAGAAGGAGCAGGCCCTCGCTGCCGAGTCACGCACGGTCCGCAACACACCGCTGGGCCGCATCCTGCATGAGTCGGTGACCGACGGAGCACAGTTGGTGCTGCTGGGCGCGATGGTGATCGGCATCGTGACCGGGCAATCGGGCCACGACGCCATGAAGCCATTTGCGGGGGACCTGTTCAAGGGCATGCTGGCCTTCTTCCTGCTGGACATGGGCCTGAACGCGGCACGCAACATGGGTGAGCTCAAGGGCAAGTCACCCTGGTTGCTGGCCTATGGCCTGATCGGCCCTCTGGTCCATGCGGCTCTGGCGCTGGGCCTGTGTGTGCTGCTCGACATCCCGGCGGGCAACGGTGCCTTGCTGATGGTCCTGGCAGCCAGTGCGTCCTACATCGCCGTGCCGGCGGTGGTGCGCCATGCCATTCCCGAGGCCAACCCCTCGCTGTACATCGGCATGTCGCTGGGTCTGACCTTCCCGTTCAACATCCTGATCGGGATCCCGATGTACGTGGGGGTGGCGCACCAGGTGCTGCGCTAAAGGGTGGCAGCGCCCCTGCGCAGCACACCGCGCCGGTCAGGCGTCGCGCTGCGGGGTGGCGCGCGCGATGATCGCCGCGCAGTCCACGCCGCGCGGCAAGGTGCCGTAGTGGTGCTGGTTGTCGCCGCCCAGACGTGAGACACAGAACGCATCGCTGACCACGCTGGGCGCGTGCTGGACCAGCAAGGCCGCCTGCACCGCCAGTGCCATGCGGCCCACCACATCGCGGGCGCGGTATTCCAGATCGGACAGATCGGTGAAGGCGCGCTGCAAGTCGGCCACGTAGCGGTCGAGTTGGGCATGACCGCCACGGGCGCGAGCCAGTTCGCTGAAGAAGGCCTGCACCACGTCCGGCGTCTTCTGCATGGCACGCAGCACGTCCAGACACTGCACGTTGCCACTGCCTTCCCAGATGGCGTTGACGGGGGACTCGCGGAACAAACGCGGGAAGGGGCTGTCCTCCATCACGCCGCTGCCGCCGATGCACTCCATGGCCTCGTAGGCGTGTTGCGGCGTGCGCTTGCAGATCCAGTATTTGCCGACGGCGGTGAGCAGGCGGGCCAGCCGGTCTTCGTGCGGATCGGTGGCGCGTTGGTCCATGGCGCGGGCCATGCGCATCGTCAGCGCCAGCGAGCCTTCGCTCTCCAGCACCAGATCGGTCAGCACGTTCTGCATCAGCGGCTGCTGGTTGAGCACGGTGCCAAAGGCCGAGCGCAGCGAGCAGTGGTGCAGCGCCTGGGCGACGGCCGCACGCTGGCCGGCCGAGGAGCCAATCATGCAGTCGAAGCGGGTCATGGACACCATCTCGATGATGGTGCGCACGCCCCGCCCTTCTTCGCCCACCATCCAGGCCAGGGCGCCGCGCAGCTCGGTCTCGCTCGACGCGTTGGAGACGTTGCCCATCTTGCGCTTGAGGCGCAGCACCTGCAGCGGGTTCTTGCTGCCATCGGGCCGCCAGCGCGGCAGCAGGAAGCACGACAGGCCGCCCGGCGCCTGCGCCAGCACCAGGAAGGCGTCGCACATGGGGGCCGAGACGAAGAACTTGTGGCCGACGAGTTCGTAGGCCTCGCCGGAGCCCGAGGCGCCCACCGGATAGGCCCGGGTGGTGTTGGCGCGCACGTCGGAGCCGCCCTGCTTCTCGGTCATGGCCATGCCGATGGTCAGGCCCTGCTTGGCCGCATCGGGCACGTTGCGCGGGTCGTAAATAGGCGCGGTGATCTTGGGCACCCACTGCTCGGCCAGCTTGGGCGTGGTCAGCAGGCTGGGCACGGCCGCAAAGGTCATGGTGATGGGGCAGCCATGCCCGGCTTCCACCTGCGCCTGCAGGTAGAACTTGGCGGCACGGGCCACATGGGCGCCCGGCTTGGGGTCGGTCCAGGGCGAGGCGTGGATGCCTTCTTCGATGGCCGTCTTCATCAGCGTGTGGTACGCCGGGTGAAAGCGCACCAGGTCGACGCGGTGGCCGAAGCGGTCGTGGGTGTCGAGCTCGGGCGGGTGGCGGTTGGCCAGGGCGCCCAGCTCCAGGTAGTCGGCCGAACCGGTGAGCTGGCCGAAGCGGGTCAGGTCCGCTTGAGCCCAGCCGGCGCCCTCACGCTGGACAGCCTCCTGCAAGGCCGCGTCCTGCGTGTACATGTTGTAGCCCGCCAGTTCAGACGAGACGTTGTGGACCTCGTGGGTCTGATCCAGGAAACGGGACGGCGTGACAGGCGTGGACATGGTCGGCAAATGGGGTGATGACGCGACAGATCATGTCACCGATCATCATCATTTGCCAACTCATGTCATACCCTGATGCGACCATCAGGCGATCGATGCAGGCTCAGCGGCTCAGACCCAGGGTGTAGGTGCCTGCCGAACCCGTCGCACCGCTGGCATAGATCACGCGCCAGTAGACCGTCGCGGCCTTGGTGCCAGAGTTCGTGACTGTGAACACATCGTTCAGGCCCGTGCCCTGCGCGCTGCTACCCAGCAGCTTGCCGGAGGCGTTGTAGACCGACAGGTTGTAGTTGGAACTGCTGTTGGGCGTGAGGGTGGCCACCAGGCGCCCGCCGGCCGGCACGCTGGTCTTGAAGTAGTCGGTGTCGGTCATGGTGGCCACCGTGCCGCTGATCACGACGGGCGTGGTCGTGATGTTCTGGGCGGACCGGGTGCTGTTGTTGGATTCGATCTCGGCCACGGTGGCCACAGGCGGCGTCACGGCCGCCGGGACCGCATCCACGGCCGCCGAGGCGTTGACGATGCCGGCACCGCAGGGCGAGCAGGTCGCCGGGAAAGGACGGGCCGTAGACGTCAGGATGGAGGCCACCTGGTCGGGCGTGAGGCTGGTGTTCTTGGACAGCATCAGCGCTGCCACGCCGCTGACATGGGGCGTGGCCATGGAGGTGCCCAGGTAGGCGGCATAGCCATCGCTGCCCGGTGTGGTGGCGCCGGTGTTCCAGGTGGAGATGACGCCATCGCCGCCGTCCCCGCCGGGCGCAGCCAGGGAGACGACCGAGCCGAAGTTGGAGTACGAAGCCTTGCCGCCGGACTTGCCGGTGGCGGCCACCGTGACCACCCCCGCACAGCTGGCAGGCGAGAACTGGCTGGCATCGGCATTGCTGTTGCCCGCCGCGACCACCACCGTGGCCCCCCGCGCACGCGCCGCGTTGATGGCATTTTGCGAGGTGACATCGCAGGCCCCCGCCCCACCCAGGGACAGGTTGATCACCTTGGCCGGGTTAGCGTTGGCCGGCACGCCGGTGACGGTGCCCCCCGCGGCCCAGATCATGGCGTCGGCGATGTCGGAGGTGTAGCCGCCGCAGCGGCCCAGCACGCGCACCGGCAGCACCTTGGCGCCGAAGGCCACGCCTGCCACGCCGGTGCTGTTGTTGCTCACGGCCGCAATCGTGCCGGCCACATGGGTGCCATGCCAGCTGCTGTTGCTGGCGGGCGAGCCGCTGTAGCACAAGCCGGCCGTGGTGGCGTCCCCGGGGTCGCTGGCATCGGCATCGCGGCCATTGCCATCGTTGGACACCAAGGTGTCGATGATGAAGTCGTAGCCGGGCAGCAGGTTGCCGGCCAGATCGGCATGGGGTCGCACGCCGGTGTCGAGCACCGCCACAACCACGCCCGCCCCAGTGACCTTGTCCCAGGCGGCCGGAGCGTTGATGCCCCCCACGGCATCAAAGTAGTGCCATTGCTGAGGGTAAAGCGCATCGGTGGGGCTCAGTTGGGCCTGCAGGATGCGATCGGGCTCCGCGTACTCGATCGTGGCATCGCCCGCTTTCAGGTCGCGCGCCAGCGCACTCACCTGCTCCACGCTCAGGCGCTTGTCGAGCTTGATCACATCGGCGCCCAGACCGGTGCGCCGCAGGTGGCTGAGCTGCACACCTTGCCGGTTGCCGGCCACACGCGCCTTGGCCCAGGCCGCTTGCGAGGGGGCCGTGCCAAGGTTGGCGTCCTTGTATTTCACGATCACCCGGTCGGTCAGCCCCTCGCCAGGCTGCGAAGCCACGGCATGGACGGCTCCCTGGCCTTGCCCTGCAAGCACCGAAGCAGCGCCTCCCAAGACCAGCACCGCCATCAGCACGGCGCGCATCGTGAAACAAGACAAAGGCAAACTCGACATGGCAAACCACCTGAAAATCGGACACGCCAATGTAGCAAGTGCCGGTCTTCAGGCTGTGTGACGGATCTCGCGAATCACACCGATTTGTCCGCGGTGACGGCATGCATCTGAGGGGGTGGCACGTTACGGCCCATAACCTCGGCGGTGATGGCCATCGAACGCCAGCGCAGCGCCGGGTCGAACACATCGGAGACCATCATGACCTCGTCTGCCTGGGTGAGTTCCAGCAAACGGATCAAGCCCGCGCGCACGGTGTCGGGCCCGCCGATGACGGCGGCACCCAGGAAATCGCCGATGCCGGCCTGCTCCGACGGCGACAGCGTGGACAGGTAGCCGGCCACGGGCGGCGGCAGGCGTCCCCGCTCGCCCGTCAGGATGCCCCGCACACGCTGGAAGGTGCTGGTGGCGAGGAACTCGGCCTCGCCGTCGGTGGGCGCGGCCACGACGGGCACGCCGATCATCACGTGCGGCTGGGCCAACACCTTGGACGGCTTGAAGCGCACCCGGTACAGCTCGACCGCCTGCAGCAGCATGCGCGGCGCGAAGTGCGAGGCAAAGGCGTACGGCAGGCCCTTTTCGGCCGCCAGTTGCGCCGAGAACAGGCTGGAGCCCAGCAGCCAGATCGGCACCTCGGTGCCCGCACCGGGCATGGCCACGATGGCCTGACCCGGCTGCTCCGGCCCGAGCAGGCGCTGCAACTCGCTCACCTCGCGCGGGAAATCGTCTTCGGTTTCGACGTGGTGGCAGCGCAGGGCCCGCATGGTGGCGCGGTCGGTGCCGGGTGCGCGGCCCAGTCCCAGGTCAATGCGACCGGGGTAGAGCTCGGCCAGCGTGCCAAAGGCCTCGGCCACGACCAGCGGCGCGTGGTTGGGCAACATGATGCCGCCCGAGCCGACGCGGATGCGCTGCGTGCCCCCCGCGATGTGGCCCACCAGCACAGCCGTGGCCGAACTGGCGATACCGGGCATGTTGTGGTGTTCGGCCAGCCAGTAGCGGGTGAAACCGAGGGCTTCGGCCTGCTGGGCGGTACGCAGAGCGATGGCGAGGGCCTCGGCCACCGTGCCGCCTTCGCGCACGGCCACCAGATCCAGCATGGACAGGGCAATGTCTTGGAGCGCTTTCATCAAACCATTCTGCGGCACCTGGGTTTCCCCCTGCAGCCATCGGTCTATTCGCCCTTGGCCGATACTGAACGAGTGACACCCCAGACAGTGGCGTGTCCACCGTTTCGATCTCCAAGCCGCCACGAAAGACCCGCCATGTCCACGCCCTCCCGCATGCCCACCTACTTCATCCCGCATGGCGCCGGGCCCTGTTTCTTCATGGACTGGAGCCCGCCCACCACCTGGCACCGCATGCGCGACTTCCTGATGGGCATCGCCGCCACCCTGCCTGCGCGCCCCACGGCCATCGTGCTGGTGTCGGGGCACTGGCTCACGGACGGCTTCAACGTCACCAGCGGCGCCCAGCCCGAGCTGATCTACGATTACGGCGGCTTCCCGCCCCACACCTACGAGCTGCGCTACCCGGCGCCGGGCCAGCCCCAACTGGCCGAGCGCATGACGCAACTGCTGCACGCCGCCGGCCAACCCTCGCAGGCCGACGCGCAACGGGGCTTCGACCACGGCATGTTCATCCCGCTGAAACTGATGTTCCCCGACGCCGACGTGCCCGTGGTGCAGCTGTCCCTGCGGCACGACTTGGACGCACAGGCCCACCTGCAAGCCGGCCAGGCGCTGACATCCCTGCGGGACGAGGGCGTGCTGATCGTGGGCAGCGGCATGAGCTTTCACAACATGCGCGGCTATGGCGACCCACGCTTTGGCCCGATCTCCGACACCTTCGACGCCTGGCTGACCACCACGGTGGAAGCGGACCCGGCTACGCGCGCACAAGGTCTGGCGCACTGGGACCAGGCCCCTGCCGCACGCCTGTGTCACCCGCCCCGCGTCGAAGAACACCTGCTGCCCCTGATGGTGGTGGCCGGCGCCGCCAGCGAGGGACGTGGCCAGCGTGTGTTCAGCGATCGCGTGCTGGAAACCACCTTGTCGGCCTACCGCTTCGACTGACACACGGGCACCCTGACCGGGTTTTCCCGGGTGATGGTGGGGCCTACCAGCGCTGGCCCCACGCTCATTTCTGAGTCATACTCAAAAAATGAGCCCCAGCACCCTGGCCCGCACCATCCCCAAAAGCAGCAAGTCGCAGCACCGCCTGCAAGATTTGTTGAGCGCCGCTCAAGCCGTGTTCACGCAGCACGGCTACCAGCGCACCACCATGGCCCAGATCGCCGAGACCGCCGGGGTCTCCGAGGCCACGGTCTTCACCTACTTCGCCAGCAAGCGCGAGCTGTGCATCCAGGTCATCACCCGCTGGTATGACGAAATCAGCGGCGAGCTGGAGCGCGATGTGCCCCGCCTGAGCGGCGTGCACGCCAAGCTCAGCCACGTCGTGCGCGCCCACCTCGTCACCCTGTTGGCCGACGGCTCGGGCATGTGCGCCCTGGTGCTGGGCGAAGGCCGCGCCGCCGGCTCGGCCGAGCCCGAACTCGCCGAGGTCATCGCCGCCTGCAAGCGCCGCTACACCGCCCCGCTGATGGACGCGCTGGCCGAAGCGCAAGCCCAGGGCCAGATCCGCCAGGACATGCCCCTGCGCCTGCTGCGCGAGCTGGTCTACGGCTCAATGGAGCACGTGCTGTGGGACGCCATCACCTCGGCCAAGCGCCCCGACATCAACACCACGGCCACCCAGCTGACCGAACTGATCTGGAGTGCCCTCGTGCCCCGTGAGGCCGCCCTGGCCTCGCTGGCCGCGCTCAGCCGTTTCCGCGACGAGGTCCACGATGCCCTGCATCGCGCCTCCCCTCCTCCTTCCATGCCGCCGCTCAAGGCCTGACCGACCATGCCCGTCATCGAGACCCAACTCAATCCGCGCAGCGAGGCCTTCAAGGACAGCGCCCGCGCCATGCAGGCCCTGGTGGCCGACCTCGAAGCGCAGCTCGCCCAGATCGCCCTGGGCGGCGGCGAAGGCCCGCGCGCCAAGCACCTCGCCCGCGGCAAACTGCTGCCGCGTGACCGCGTGGAACAGCTGCTCGACGCCGGGTCGCCCTTCCTGGAAGTGGGCGCCCTGGCCGCGCTGAACGTGTACGACAACGCCGCCCCCGGCGCCGGCATCATCACCGGCATCGGCCGTGTGTCCGGCGTCGAATGCATGATCGTGTGCAACGACGCCACCGTGAAAGGCGGCACCTACTACCCGCTCACCGTCAAGAAGCACCTGCGCGCGCAAGAGATCGCCGCGCAGAACCGCCTGCCCTGCATCTACCTGGTGGACTCGGGCGGGGCCAACCTGCCCAACCAGGACGACGTCTTCCCTGACCGCGACCACTTCGGCCGCATCTTCTACAACCAGGCCAACCTGAGCGCCGCCGGCATCCCGCAGATCGCCGTCGTGATGGGCTCGTGCACGGCGGGTGGCGCCTACGTGCCAGCCATGAGCGACGAGACCATCATCGTCGCCAACCAGGGCACGATCTTTTTGGGCGGCCCGCCGCTGGTCAAAGCCGCCACCGGCGAAGTCGTGACCGCCGAAGACCTGGGCGGCGGCGATGTGCACACCCGCCTGTCGGGCGTGGCCGACCACCTGGCCCGCGACGACGTGCACGCCCTGGCCCTGGCCCGTCAGGCCGTGGCCCGCCTGAACTGGCGCAAGACGCCCGAGCTGGCCCTGGTCGCCCCACGCGCGCCGCTGTACGACGAGGCCGAACTCAACGGCATCATCCCCACCGACACCCGCAAGCCCTTCGACGTGCGCGAGGTCATCGCCCGCCTGGTCGATGGCTCCGAGTTCGACGAATTCAAGGCCCGCTACGGCACCACCCTGGTCACCGGCTTCGCCCACATCGAAGGCATGCCCGTGGGCATCGTGGCCAACAACGGCATCCTGTTTGCGGAGAGCGCCAACAAGGGCGCCCACTTCATCGAGCTGTGCTGCCAGCGCAAGATCCCGCTGGTCTTCCTGCAGAACATCACGGGCTTCATGGTGGGCCGCAAGTACGAAAACGAGGGCATTGCCCGCGCTGGCGCCAAGATGGTGACGGCCGTGTCGTGCGCCAGTGTTCCGAAGTTCACCGTCATCATCGGCGGCTCGTTTGGCGCCGGCAACTACGGCATGTGCGGGCGCGCCTTCAACCCGCGCCTGCTGTGGATGTGGCCCAACGCGCGCATCAGCGTGATGGGCGGCGAGCAGGCCGCCAGCGTGCTGGCGACCGTCAAGCGCGATGGCATCGAGGCCAAGGGCGGCAGCTGGTCGGCCGACGAGGAAGAGGCCTTCAAGGCACCTGTGCGCGATCAATACGAAGCGCAAGGCCACCCCTACTACGCCAGCGCCCGCCTGTGGGACGACGGCGTGATCCGCCCCACCGACACCCGCCGCGTGCTGAGCCTGGCCCTGAGCGCCGCGCTCAACGCCCCGATCCCTGAGACGCGTTACGGCGTCTTCCGCATGTGAGGACGCCCGCCATGTCAAACCTGGACATCCGCCATGAAGGCCCCGTCAGCCATGTGTGGCTGAACCGCCCCACGCTGCGCAACGCCTTCGATGCCGCCACGATTGCCGAGCTGACGCACACCTTCACCGAACTGACCAGCCGAGACGGCCTGCGCGTGGTGGTGCTGGGCGCCCACGGCAAGGCCTTTTGCGCCGGCGCCGACCTGAACTGGATGCGCGAGATGGCCGGCTACAGCTGGGCTGAGAACCACGCCGACGCCACCGGCCTGGCCGACATGCTGTGGGCCATTGCCAGCTGCCCGGTGCCGGTGGTCGCCCGCGTGCAGGGCGACGGCTACGGCGGTGGCGTGGGCCTGGTCGCCGCCTGCGACATCGCGGTCGGCACACCCAGCGTGGGCTTCAGCCTGTCGGAAGTCAAGCTGGGCCTGACACCCGCCACCATCAGCCCCTATGTGCTGCGTGCCATCGGCGAGCGTGCCGCGCGTCGCTACATCGTCACCGCTGAACGCTTCGATGCGGCACAGGCTCACCACCTGGGCCTGTTGCACGAGGTGGTCGAGCCCGAGGCGCTGGACGCCACCGTGGACCGACTGGTGCAAGCCATCGTCGCCAACGGCCCGCAGGCCGTGCGTGCGAGCAAGCGCCTGATCCAAGAAGTGGCCGGGCAGGACATCACCCCTGCCCTGCGCGACCACACCGCGCGCCACATTGCCGACATCCGCGCCAGTGACGAAGGCCGTGCCGGCCTGCACGCTTTCCTGAACAAAACCGTGCCCGCGTGGCAGCAAGGCTGAGCAACCATGTTCACCAAAATCCTCATTGCCAACCGAGGCGAAATCGCCTGCCGTGTGGCCAGCACCGCACGCCGCCTGGGCATCCGCACCGTGGCCGTTTACTCCGATGCCGACGCCCACGCCCGCCACGTGCAACTGTGTGACGAGGCCGTGCACATCGGCGGCGCCAGCCCGCGCGAGAGCTATCTGTGCGCCGACCGCATCCTCGCGGCCGCCCAGGCCACCGGCGCCCAGGCCGTCCACCCCGGCTACGGTTTCCTCAGCGAAAACGAAGCCTTCGCCCAGGCCTGTGTCGACGCCGGCATCGCCTTCATCGGCCCGCCCCCCTCGGCCATCGCCGCCATGGGCAGCAAGTCAGCCGCCAAGGCCCTGATGGCGCAAGCCCAGGTGCCCCTGGTGCCCGGCTACCACGGCAACAACCAGGACCCTGCCTTCCTGCAGGCCCAGGCCGACGAGATCGGCTACCCCGTGCTGATCAAGGCCAGCGCCGGTGGTGGTGGCAAAGGCATGCGACTGGTGCAGCAGTCAGTCGACTTCGCCGCCGCCCTGGCCTCGTGTCAACGCGAAGCCCAGGCCAGCTTTGGCGACGCCCATGTGCTGATCGAGCGCTACGTCACCCGCCCCCGCCACATCGAGATCCAGGTGTTCGGCGACTACCACGGCCACTACGTGCACCTTGGCGAGCGCGACTGCTCGGTGCAACGCCGCCACCAGAAGGTGCTGGAAGAAGCCCCGGCCCCCGGGATGACGCCCGAGCGCCGCGCGCAGATGGGCGATGCGGCCATCGCCGCCGCGCGCAGCGTGGGCTATGTGGGCGCCGGCACGGTCGAGTTCATCTGTGAGCAAGACGGCAGGTTTTATTTCATGGAAATGAACACCCGCCTGCAGGTCGAACACCCGGTGACGGAAGCCATCACGGGCCAGGACCTGGTCGAGTGGCAACTGCGTGTGGCCGCGGGCGAGCCCCTGCCCCTCACGCAAGACCAGATCACCTTCACCGGCCACGCCATCGAGGCGCGCATCTGCGCCGAGAACCCGGCACAGCAGTTCCTGCCTGCCACCGGCACGCTGCAGGTGCTGCGCACCCCGGCGTGCAGCACCTTCTCGGTGGCCCCGGTGCGCATCGACAGTGGCGTGCGCGAGGGCGATGCCATCACCCCGCACTACGACTCGATGATCGCCAAGCTCATCGTGCATGGCGAGAGCCGCGCCGCTGCCTTGGCCCGCCTCGACACGGCCCTGTCCGAACTGCACATCATCGGCCTGAGCCACAACGTCAGCTTCCTGCGCCGTGTGGCTGCCACCGCCTCGTTCGCACAGGCTGATTTGGACACCGCGCTGATCGAGCGCGAACACAGCGCCCTGTTCGAGGCCCCCGGCTTGCGCATCGAACACGCCGTGGCCGGCGCTCTGCTGCGCCTGCAAGCCGACGAGCAGCACCACGCCCACCGCGACCCCTGGTCGCGCACCGACCACTGGCGCCTGCACGGCGACGCCCGCCGCCTCGTCAAGCTGCACATCGATGGCCAGACACTGGCCGTCACCCTCGACATCCAGCGCGACGGCAGCTGGCAACTCAGCTGGGACGCCGTGACCGTGTGCGTGCGCCCTCTGAGCCGCACCGACCGCGGCGGCGAACAGTTCGAGGCCGATGTGCAAGGCCAACGCCTGCGCCTGAGCGTGTACCGCCACGGTGACGAGCTGGACGTCTTCACCCCGCAGGCCCACGCCCGCGTGCAGCACGTCGACCCGCTGCGCCAAGTAGACGAGCGCGCCTCGGGCGGCCGCCTCACCGCCCTGATGCCCGGCAAGGTCGTCGCCATGCTGGTCAGTGAAGGCCAGCAGGTCAAGCAGGGCGACGCCCTGGCCGTCACCGAAGCCATGAAAATGGAGCACACCCTGACCGCCCCGCACGACGGCGTCGTCTCTGCCATCCTCTGCGCCGTGGGCGACCAGCTGGCCGAAGGCGTCGAGCTGCTGCGCCTGGACGCCACGGCCTGAGCCCCTTCACACAGGATCACACCATGAGCCACCCCACCTTTCCCACGCACGTCACCCTGGTCGATGTCGGCCCGCGTGACGGCCTGCAAAACGAAGCGCAGCCCGTGGCGGCTGCCGACAAGATCGAACTCGTGCACCGCCTGCAAGGTGCTGGTCTGCGCGAGATCGAGGTCACCAGCTACGTCAGCCCCAAGTGGGTGCCGCAGATGGCCGACAACGCCGAGGTCATGGCCGGCATCCAGCGCCAGCCGGGCGTGCGCTACAGCGTGCTCACCCCGAACATGAAAGGCTTTGAAGGCGCCCTCGCCTCGCAAGCCGACGAGGTGGTCATCTTTGCCGCCGCCAGCGAAGCCTTCAGCCAGCGCAACATCAACTGCTCCATCGCCGAGTCCATCGAGCGCTTCCGCCCTGTGGCCGAGGCCGCCAAAGCCCACGGCATGAAGGTGCGCGCCGCCGTCTCGTGCGCCCTGGGCTGCCCCTACCAGGGCGAGGTCTCGCTCGACGCCGTCGAAGACGTGGTGCAACGCCTGCTCGACATCGGCTCGGACCACGTCGGCATCGCCGACACCATCGGTGTGGGAACGGCTGGCCGCGTCACCGCCGTGATGGAACGCGCCTTGAAGCACGTGCCGCTGGCCGAACTCAGCGGCCACTTCCATGACACCTATGGCCAGGCGCTCACCAACATCTACGCCAGCCTGGCCCTGGGCATCCACACCTTCGACACCAGCATCGCCGGCCTGGGTGGCTGCCCCTATGCCAAGGGCGCCACTGGCAACGTGGCCACCGAAGACGTCGTCTACCTGCTGCACGGCCTGGGCATCACCACCGGCATTGATCTCGACCAGCTGGTGGACGCGGGCGCCTTCATCTCCGGCGTGCTCGGCCGCAAACCCGTCTCGCGCGTCAGCAACGCTTTGCTGGCCAAGCGCGCCCACGCCTGAACCGATTTCCTTTTTGACCCTGACCCCACGATCCCGAGGAGCTTTCTCATGACCCTGCCCGGCCTGAATCACCAACTCGGTGAGGACATCGACGCCCTGCGCGACAGCGTGCGCGCCTTCGTGGACAAGGAGCTCGCGCCCCGCGCCGCCGACATTGACCGCGACAACCTCTTCCCCGCCGACATGTGGAAGAAGCTGGGCGACCTGGGCGTGCACGGCTTGACCGTCTCCGAAGAGTACGGCGGCACCAACCTGGGCTACCTCGCCCACATGGTCGCCATGGAAGAAGTCAGCCGTGGCAGCGCCTCGGTCGGCCTGAGCTACGGCGCGCACTCCAACCTGTGCATCAACCAGATCCACCGCAACGGCAGCGAAGCCCAGAAGCAGAAGTACCTGCCCAAGCTCATCAGCGGTGACTTCGTCGGCGCCCTGGCCATGAGCGAGCCCAACGCCGGCTCCGACGTCGTCAGCATGAAGCTGCGCGCCGACAAAAAGGGCGACCGCTACGTGCTCAACGGCAGCAAGATGTGGATCACCAACGGTGGCGATGCCGACGTGCTCGTGGTCTATGCCAAGACCAACCCGGAAGCCGGCGCCAAGGGCATGACCGCCTTCCTGATCGAAAAGGGCATGAAGGGTTTCAGCAAGGGCCAGCACCTCGACAAGCTCGGCATGCGCGGCTCCAACACCTTCCCGCTGTTCTTTGAAGACTGCGAAGTGCCCGCCGAGAACGTGCTGGGCGGCGAAGGCAACGGCACCAAGGTGCTGATGAGCGGCCTGGACTACGAGCGTGCCGTGCTGTCGGGCGGTCCGCTGGGCATCATGCAGGCGGTGATGGACAACGTCATCCCCTACATCCACGAGCGCAAGCAGTTCGGTCAGGCCATCGGCGAGTTCCAGCTTGTGCAAGGCAAGGTCGCCGACATGTACACGGTGCAGCAGGCCGCCCGCTCGCTGGCCTACACCGTGGCCAAGAACCTCGACGCCCTGGGCGCCCAACACGCCCGCCACGTGCGCAAGGACTGCGCCGCCCTCATCCTGTGGACCGCTGAAAAAGCGACCTGGATGGCCGGCGAAGGCATCCAGATCTTCGGCGGCAACGGCTACATCAACGACTACCCGCTGGGCCGCCTGTGGCGCGATGCCAAGCTGTACGAGATCGGTGCCGGCACCAGCGAAATCCGCCGCATGCTGATCGGCCGCGAGCTGTTTGCCGAAACGGCCTGAGCACGACCTGTATCCGCGGAGGTCACGCTCCGCGGCGCCTGCGGCACGCCCCATGCATGTCGCAGGCGCTGGACTCAGGCCTCGGCCTCCTCCAGCACCACGCAGTTCCGCCCTTGCGCCTTCGCCCGGTACAAAGCGGCATCCGCCCGAGCCATCCATCCCGTCAGACTCAGCTCCCGGCGATCAAACTGCGCCACGCCAATGCTCACGCTGAACTGCAGCGGCTTGCCATCGACCAGCAAGTGGCTGTTGTGCACCGCCTCTCGGATGCGTTCGGCCAAGGCCGTGGCCTGCTCTGCCGTGATATTGGGCAAGAGCACCACAAACTCCTCTCCGCCCAAACGCGCCACCAGGTCCACCTTGCGCACCAGTTGCTGCACCGTCTGCGCAAAGCTCACCAGCACCGCATCGCCGGTCACGTGGCCATGGGTGTCATTGACCACCTTGAAGTGGTCCAGGTCCATCATCAGCAAGGACAACTCGGTACGGTAACGCAGGGCCCGCTGCATCTCAGCCTCGGCGGCTTCCGAAAATGCACGCCGGCTTGCCACCCCGGTCAGCGAGTCGGTGCGCGCCGCCTGTTCAGCCGCCTCCTTCTGGTCGCGCAACTCCTGCGTGGCCTGGCTGATCTGGTGCTGCAATTCTTCCTGGGTGGTGGCAATCCGCGCCACCATGGCATTGATGCCCACCGCCAGCGGACGCAAGATGCCACTGTGGGCCACGTCCACACGCTCCGCCAGATGCCCCTCTCCCACCAACTCGACCACCCGGTTGATGCGGCCAATCTGCGACGACACCAGATCGGCCAACACCGAAGCCATCACCCCGGCCAGCATCAAGCCCCCCACCGCCGTCGCCAAAGACCAGATCAGCAACTCGCGCCGCTGCTGCGCCAAGACCTCCAGCGACATCTCCACCACGGCGTACCCCAGCAAACGGCTCTCAGTAGCCCGAATCCGGGTGTCTTCCTCTGGCACCGGGGCATACACATCGTCCATGGGCACGGTCGCCGTGGAGTAGATGGGCTGTGACACCACCAAAGCATCTTTGGACTGCACAATCTGAACGGCGCCATCAAGGCGCGGCGCACGCGCCTTCATCTTGCCGGCTGCCGCACGCAACTGCCCCTGGGCGTTGTAGATGATCACACCACGCAGCTGCACGTCGCTGCGCATGGTGGCTTCCGCCAGACGCGCCAGCGCCTCCTGGTCACCCGCAAACAGACTGAATTCGGCCGCGCTGCCCAGTTGTCGCGCCGAAGCCGCTCCACGGTCTTTCAGCGCCTCAGTCATGCGGCCGCCGTACTGAGAGGTGAACCCCACCACCAGCAAGGCGATCACCAGCATCGCTGGCAAGGCCGTCGCCAGCCACAAGCGCACCCGTACGCCACTCAGCTTCAGTTTCACCGCATGCCCTCCTCACGCCGCAAGGCATCGGTCAACACCGCCGTATCCGGCACATCCAAGCCCAAAGACCGGCACACCTGCTCATTGATGGCAATCGTGAAACCATCGGCCACGCGGGATGCAGGCCACGCGGCTGAGGGCATCCCCTGTGCCATCGGCCCTTTGAGCATCGTCGCCACCTGCCGCCCAGCCTGCGCCGGGCTGGCGTACAGGCCCAGAGCCGCCCCCGCCTTGACCAGAGCGGGCGAATAAGTGACCACCGGCACACGCTGCCGGTAAGCCATGATCAGCATGTGCTGCACGGCCGACACATCGGCCACCGTGCTGTCCGGCAAGATGAGCAGCACATCGGCCTCATTGAGCACCACACGCAGCGAGGCAGACAAGGTGTCGGGGCCCTTCACCGTCCCCAACACCAGACGCAGGCCTGTGTCCTGCGCCGCCTTGAGCAGGGCCTGACGCTGCATCGGCGCGTCCTCGTGAACCAGCACGCCCACCTTGGTCAGGCGCGGCATGGCGCGACTGATCAAGGTCAGATAGCGCTCCACAGGCTGATCCAAAAAAGCCGCGGCGACCCAAGGCGATGGCCGCTTCCAGATCGCCGTGAAACCGTCTCGCGGAAGCAAGGCACCCAACACGGGCACGCGGGCCCAGTCGGGCTGTGAAGTCGTTCGCTCCAGGGTCTGCCGCAATGCGGCGGTCCCCAAGGGCACCAAAGCGGCCGGCGGCGCACCTGTTGGCAACTCACGCGCAGCCAGCATCACCAACTCCCGCCCACGCCCCACCTGTTTCCACTCCGACTGCAAAGCCGCGGCCGCCTCGGTGTAGGCCCAAGACGTGTCCGATGGCAACACCCACACTGCCTCACTCGCGGCCTGCGTCTGCCCCGTCCTGGCAAGCAGGGGGGCCGCAATGGTCAAGGCAAGTGATTGGCGACGTGTGATCAGATCACAGCTCCATGCGCAGGGTCAGGAAACTCTTGCGAGCCAGCTCGAAATTCCGCCGGATCAGGAAAAACGGGCGATCGCCCTCTGCGGACTGTACCGTGAACGCCAGCTCCGCTTTGGTCGGCCCGATGCGGAAAGGATAAGCCAAGCGCACATCGGTGCGACGCGCGAACGGCATCCAGTCACGGTAGTCTCGGAAGGTCATGCTGCCCAGGCGTTCGTGAATCACGCTCAGCTGCAGATCTCCGGGCAGGCGCTGAAACAAGGCCAACAACGTGGCATGTCGGGGCGGCTGCCGCTCGTCTCGGCTGTCCAGCCGTGCATCGTCCCACGTGAGGTCGGAGACGCTCTGATTGAGCCACAGCTCGGTCTTGCTGAATGGCTTCCAGCGTACCTGGTACTCCAACCCGACCATCGTCAAACCCGTCAGGTTGACATAGTCGCGCGTATTGGGCTTGGCACTGCCGATGGGCATCAGCGGGCTCGGATAGGTGCTCACCTTGATGATCCCGTCCATGCGCTCGTGATACAGGCGCGCATCCACCGTCAGGCTCTGGCTGGGAAAACGGCCCACATAACCGATCTCGGTGCTGCGCAACTCCTCGGGCTTGACCCGTCCCGTGGCACCGTACTCATGCGACACCAAAACACCTTGCGCGTCGTAAATACGCACATCCGCATCCAGCTCGGAAAGGTTGGGCGCGCGAATGGAATCCGTGACGCCGATCCGGAAAGTGTGCTCCGGCGTCGGCAACCAGTTCACCATGAATCGCGGTGCGGTATAGGTCCCAACCCGGCTGTGGTCCCCCACGAACAAGCCCGTGTTGATCAGCCAGTGTGGGGTGACACGCCACTCGACGGTGCCAAACACCCGGCTTTCCTCAAACGATTGCCAGCCATACGTCGAGTACAGAGGGAAGGACTGCGCCTTCTCCGCCTTGTGGCCCGCGCCCATCACCGCACGCAGGTGATCCGACCAGGTGACCTTGTACTGCATCTCCGCGTTGATGCGCCGTCCCTGCCCGCTGTAATCCATGATCACCCCGGGTTGCCCCGGCACCTCGGCCACGTCGATCAGACGGTCTTCCATGTAATTGGCCGACACCTTCAGTTCATCACGCTCGCTCACCTGGTGGCGCCACTCGGCTTGCCAATGAGTGTTACGCGTGTGCACGGTGTGAAACGGATTGCCGGGGTGATCGATGGCATAGCCCTCGCCGCCATCGAGATACGACACCCCCAGACCCACCATCACATCATCGGTCAGCGAAGGCTTGAAGTCGGCCCGCAGGTTCGCCTGTCCCAAACGCCGATCGTCATAGGCGTTGATGTAACCCGTATCGCGCTGCTCCCCGATCGACAGGCGGAAACTGGCGGTTTCGTCGCCCACGCCGATGCGCGCACGGCGGTCCTGGATGCCGTTGTCACCAGAGCTCACCAGCAACTCTCCGCCCACGGTGTCGGCACTGTGGCGGGTGATGATGTTGATGACACCGAACATCGCGTTGGCGCCGTAGGCGGCCGAGTTGGCTCCGCGCAGCACCTCGATGCGCTCGATGTCCTCCAGCATCACGTCCATCATGCCCCGGTGCGTGTCACCAAGGTAGGTGGTGGAATACACCGAACGACCATCGATCAACACCAGATTGCGGGTGCCATAGTCGTCGATCGGAATGTGGTACGACGCCAGCGGATTGGCCCCGTTCCAGCCTCCCGCCAGGTAGCCTGGCACCAGGCGCATCACCTCGACCAGCGTGCGTGCACCCGACAGGCGAATCGTTTGTCGGTCGATGACGGTGATGGCCCCCGGCGCCTCATTGAGGGGCTGGTCCAGGCGACTCGCGGTCAACACCACTGGCACCTGAGCGAAATAGTCTTCCTCCGTGGGCGCTCGCTCGGCCGCCCGCGCGCTCACCCCGGCAACCCCGGCCCAGACCAAACCCAGGACCAGACGGTGGCACGCCTTCCGAACATCCAACACAGACAACGACCCCATCTCACACCCATTCACCGAAGGTCCACAATTATTGACTTGACGCACTTTGACTCACATCAGGGATGGCGAGAACGCGCGCTCACATTTCCATCTGCAAGGTCACGAATCCCTGACGCCCGCGCCGGTAGTTGCGCTGAGGGTCGAAGAACCGTTGATCCCCTTCCACCGACTGCACCGTGACAGCGGCCTCAGCCTTGTACCCCTCCCATCGGAAGGCTCGGGCCAGGCGGATGTCCGTGCGGTGGGTGGCGGCCATCCAGTTGGACTTCGCGCGCAAGGTCATCGAGCCCACGCGCTCGTGCAGCACACTGACCTGCCATCGACCGGGCAGCTTCTGAAACAGGGCCAGTGTCGTGGCGTGCCGAGGCGGGCGACGCTCGTCCTTGGCCTCATACACCGGGTCATCCCACTTCATGCGCGAAAAGTTCTGATTCAGCCACAACTCGGTTTGGGGCGTGGCTTTCCAGCGCAGCTGATACTCCAGCCCCACCAGTGTCAGCGCATGGCGGTTGACAAAATCCTTGGTCTTGCCCAGCTGGTTTGGCAACACCGCCGTCCCCTCACCATCGTCATCGACCACCACATCACGCATGCGCTCGCGGTACAGGCGCGCATCCAGGGTCACCTGCGCATCGGGCCAACGCCCCCAGTAACCGATCTCCTGACTGATCAAGGTCTCCGGCTGCACCGTCCCGCTTGCGGCATAAGGGCGCGAAAAGTAGGGCGTTCCCGGCAGATAGATCCGCACATCGCTTTTGTACTCGGACAAACTGGGAGCGCGCATCGATTCGGTCACCCCCATGCGCCATGTCTGATGGGGCGTTGCCAGCCAGTTCACCATCAGGCGAGGCGCGGCATACGTCCCGGCCAGCGAGTGGTCTCCCACAAACAGACCAGCGTTGAGCAGCCACGCCGGGTTCACGCGCCACTCGGCAGTGCCAAACAGGCGCGTCTCGGCCATCGAAACCCAGCCTTGCCCGTGGTACATCGTGTCCGAGCGCGCACGCTCATCCTTGTAACCCAAGCCCACGAGGGTGCGCCATGCGGGACTCCAGACGGTTCTCTGTTGAACCTCCACGTTCTGCCTCTGTCCCCAGGTGCCATAGTCCACCTCCAAGGAGAGCGGCGGAAAGGGGGAAACGTCCACCTGGAGTGGCATCGGCTCCCGCTGACGGTCCTCCATGTAACTGAGAGACACCTGCAGTTCATTGCGCTCATCGAGCTGCCGCCGCCACTCCAATTGTCCATGGCTCGTGCGTGAGCGCTGCTGGTGGTAGGGGTTCTTCGGATCTGTGGGTCCATACCCCTCCCCGGCCAACAACTCCGAGGCGGCCAGCACCAGCATCACCTCATCGGCCAGGGAGGGCTGGAAGTCCGCACGCAACTGCACCTGGCCCAGGCGCTTGTCATCGAACGCGTTCAGGTACCCCCGATCGCGCTGCTCACCCACCGACAGCCGCACATGACTGGTCTGCGTGCCCACACCGAGGCGCGCGTAGGTGTCACGAATTCCGTTGTCCCCAACCGAAAGGGCTGCCGCGCCTCCCACGGTATCGGCACTGTGGCGGGTGATGATGTTGACGACGCCAAACATCGCATTGGCGCCATACGCAGCAGAGTTGGCCCCTCGCAGCACCTCGATGCGCTCGATGTCTGGCAAGAGCACGTCCATCATGCCGCGCTGGGTGTCTCCCAGGTAACTGCTGGCATACACCGACCGGCCATCGATCAGCACCAGATGGCGCCCACCAAAATCATCGAGCGCCAAGTGATACGACGCCATCGGATTGGCCCCATTCCATCCTCCCAGCACGTAACCAGGCACCAAGCGCAGCACCTCCGCCACGGTGCGTGCACCCGACTGGCGGATGGTGTCGCGGTCGATCACCGTCATCGCACCGGGTGCTTCGTTGAGCGGCTGATCCAGTCGACTGGCGGTCAGCACCACGGGCACATGAGCGAAATAATCGTCTTCCGTTTGCGCGCGCGCGCTCGCCTGAACGCTCGCTGCTGCCAGGCCTGTCATCCCCAAACCCAACGCCACGCCCTGGCACGCCCTCCGAATCCGCAAATCTGGCAAAAAGCCCATCACACTTCCACTTTTACTGCTCGTTCGCGATTATGAGCATGGGCACCTCACCGCCGTGTGACGGGCAGCGCGGAAAATGCGCGAGCAGGTCATGCTTCACGCTATTGACACCTCGTTGCCCCATGGGTCACATGCGCAGCAGCACGCCCGGGTTCGACAACCCCGTGAAGGTTGACACACTTCCCGCCCACCCAAGCCGACTCAAATCGGCGTCACATGAGCGGCACATGCGTTTCACCCGGAAACGACGCTAAGGTTCACCGAGTTCAAACCCACAACAGTGAGCAGTACCATGAATTTTCAGCAGTTGTCCGTGGGCAAGCGCCTCAGCCTTGGCTTTGGTCTGGTGCTGGCCATCCTGGTCGTCGTCACGATGATCGCCCTGGTCAAGGTCAGTGTCATCAACACCGCGCTCAAAGCCAACAGCGACGAGCACACCTCCATCCAGCGCTTCGCCATCAACTTCCGCGGCTCGGCGCACGACCGCGCCATCGCCATCCGCGACGTGGTGTTGAGCACCGAGCCCGCCGAACAGCAAAAGGAAGTCGCGACCATTGAGGCATTGGCGCGTTTTTACGCCGAGTCCGCCACCCCACTGGAAGCGCTGCTGGCCAAGTCGGCCGATCAGGCTGAGTTGAACCGGCTGTACAGCGCGATCCGGGCCATCGAGGCACAAGCCGTAGCCACCACCCAGACCATCGTGACCAAGGTGAACGCGGGAGACGCGGCCGGCGCCCAGACCCTGCTGTGGACGCAAGCGAAGCCGCAGTACGTGCAATGGCTCGCCGCCATCAACCAGTTGATCGACTACGAGGAGCAGCGCGTTCAAACCCAGAACAAGATCGCGCTGGAAGAAGCAGAAGGCTTCTTGACCGCGATGCTCACAGCCTTGACCGTCGCCCTGATGTGCGGCGCGGCGCTCGCCTGGGCGCTGTCACGCAGCATCGTGCAGCAACTGGGGGCCGAGCCTCAGGCGCTGGGAGATGCGGCACGGCGTGTCGCCGCCGGTGACCTCAACCCAATCCCCGGCGCGGACCAGGCCCCGGCCAACAGCGTCTTGGCCTCCCTGGGCGCCATGCGCACCAGTCTGGCCAGCATCGTGGCCCAGGTCCGTCAGGCATCCGACTCGATCGACACCGGATCGGCCGAGATCGCGACCGGCAACGCCGACCTCTCGGTGCGCACCGAGCAACAGGCGTCCAACCTGCAGCAAACGGCCTCGTCGATGATGCAGATGAACACCGCCGTCAAGGCCAACGCGGAGACCGCACGCCACGCCACGCAACTGGCCTCATCAGCCAGCGCTGCAGCGACCAAGGGCGGCGAGGTGGTCGGTCAGGTCGTGGCGACCATGGACGACATCAGCACCAGCTCCAGAAAGATCGCCGACATCATTGGCGTGATCGACGGCATCGCCTTCCAGACCAACATCCTCGCCCTCAACGCCGCCGTCGAAGCGGCTCGCGCAGGCGAACAAGGCCGCGGTTTCGCCGTGGTCGCCTCGGAAGTTCGCAGCCTGGCCCAACGCAGCGCCGAGGCCGCCCGCGAAATCAAGTCCCTGATCGGCGACAGCGTCACCAAGGTCGAGATGGGCACCCAACTGGTCAACGACGCCGGCGCCACCATGGACGACATCGTCAGGCAGGTGAAGAACGTGTCCGATCTGATTCATGAGATCGGCGCCTCCACCCAGGAACAGACCGACGGCATCGACCGGGTCAGCTACGCCGTCAGTGAACTCGACCGCAGCACGCAGCAGAACGCGGCGCTGGTGGAAGAAAGCGCTGCGGCAGCCGAAAGCCTGCAACACCAGGCTCGTCGCCTGGCGGAACTCGTGCGCCTGTTCCAACTGACTGCCGCAGACACGACGCGCTGAGAGAAACGCTGGGCGCCAGTGCCCTCACCACCCCCACACGAGGCTGCGCGCCACCCAACCCAGCACCCCTGCCTCGGTGCGCACCTGCACCCACTGGCGTTGGGTGGTCACGGTGCGCACCACCTCGCCCCGCGCCAGCTTGGCGACCAGCCTGTGGTGGGTACCCGGTCCGCTGCGCAGGTTGGCCACCGAGGCCTTCACAATGTGATGTCGCTCAGACCCCGTCAAGGGCCGATACACCCACCCTGTGTCATTTTCGAAGTCGCGCACCCGGATCCACTGGCCCGCACGGCCCGTCACCCGCAAGGGGTAGCCTTTGCTCAGGGTCCACTGCGCGGCATGCTGGGTGCCCGGCCCCGCTCGCATGGTCACCGAGTCGCGGGCGATGCTGACATGCTCAGGCTGGGCCGCCGCAGGGGTGGTCCACAACGTGAGGGCCACAGCCATGGCTGCGAAAAATCGAACTGGCTTCATGGGTCTGCTGGAAGTGGTCACACTTTCATCATAAAACATTTGCACAAATGCATAATGCAGGCAATGAAAGGGAACTTTGACGCGCTTTAGCACTCTGACCCTGCGAGTGCTAATATTGTTTGAGAAGGATCCACGAAAGGACCAGCCATGACCCTGACGACCGCCCTTGCGACCCGTGACCCCTGGAGTGTGGTGCCCTCACTGGGCAATCTGGACGCGTACATCCGCTCGGTCCAGGCCATCCCCATGCTGGAGGCCGACGAGGAGCAGACCCTGGCGCGTCGTCTGCGTGACCAGCAAGACCTGCAGGCCGCCTCCAAGCTGGTGCTCTCGCACCTGCGTCTGGTCGTGTCCATCTCCCGCCAGTACATGGGTTACGGCCTGCCGCAAGGTGACCTGATTCAGGAAGGCAACGTCGGTCTGATGAAGGCCGTCAAGCGCTTCGACCCTGATCAGGGCGTGCGCCTGGTGAGCTACGCCATGCACTGGATCAAGGCCGAGATCCATGAATACATCCTGAAGAACTGGCGCATGGTCAAGGTGGCCACCACCAAAGCCCAGCGCAAGCTGTTCTTCAACCTGCGCTCACTCAAGCACCAGTTCAAGGGCGAAGAAGGCGCGGAACACCTGGGCCGCGCCACCCTGTCCGACCACGAGATCCACCGTGTGGCCAACGAACTCAATGTGCGTCCGGAAGACGTCATCGAGATGGAAACCCGCATGGCCGGCGGTGACGTGGCCCTGGAAGCCCCGACCGACGACGACGGGGATGCACCCGTCGCCCCGCTGGCCTATCTGGCCGACGAGGCGCACGAGCCGACCCGCGTGATTGAGGCGCACCGCCGCGACTGGCTGGCCAGCGATGGCATCGCCCTGGCGCTCGACCAGCTGGATGCCCGCAGCCGCCGCATCGTCGAAGAGCGCTGGCTGCAGGTCAACGACGACGGCTCGGGCGGCATGACCTTGCACGAGTTGGCCGCCGAATATGGCGTCAGCGCCGAACGCATCCGTCAGATCGAAGTGGCCGCCATGAAGAAAATGCGCAAGGCCCTCACCGAGGTCGTCGACGCCTGATCCCTCGCGACGTCCCCAGCCAACTGGCTGGGGCTGCGCGGTCGCACAGGCGGCCCATCAAGCCCGGGTCAGGCACCGCGCAGTCGCGCGATCATCGCCGCCGTGGCGGGGTCCAGTCCGCTGACATCCCCGCTGTCCAGGCGCGGCAACAGGTCGTTGCTCATCGCCTTGCCCAGCTCCACGCCCCACTGGTCAAAGGAGTTGATGCCCCACAAGGCTCCGCTCACCAGCACGCGGTGTTCGTGCAAGGCGATCAGGGCGCCCAGCGAGCGCGGGGTCAAGGCATCGATCACCATCGTCAGGCTGGGGCGATTGCCTGGGAAGGTGCGGTGGCGCGCAATGACCTGCGGAGGCACCTCTTTCGAGGCCGTGGGGGCCACCTCGTGCGCCGCCTGCTCGGTGGTCTTGCCCCACATCAGCGCCTGTGCCTGCGCCAAGCCATTGGCCAGCAACATCTGATGCTGACGGTGCAGCATCGCCTGTACGGCCGGCGACAGCTGCCCGGCATCGCGCAGCGGCAAGCCCTTGAACAAGATGAACTCCACCGGGATCACGTCGGTGCCCTGATGCAGCATCTGGAAAAACGCGTGCTGCCCGTTGACCCCCGGCTCGCCCCACACCACCTCACTGGTCGCATAGGTGAGCGGCTGCCCGTGGCGGTCGACGCCTTTGCCATTGCTCTCCATCACCAACTGCTGCAAATAAGCCGGCAACCGGCGCAAGCCATGGTGATACGGCGCGACACAGCGGCTGGTGTAGCCCTTGAAGTTGCGGTACCAGACGTCCATGAGGCCCAACCACAGCGGCAGGTTCGCCTCCGATGGGGCCGAAGCGAAATGCTGGTCCATCGCGTGGGCACCGTCCAGCAAGGCGCGGAAATGCTGGCTGCCCAGGGCCAGGGCAATCGGCAAACCAATGGCCGACCACAGCGAAAACCGGCCGCCCACCCAGTCCCAGAAACCGAAGGTGCGGGTGATGCCAAACGCCGCAGCCCCTTCCACATTCGAGGTCGTGGCCACAAAGTGACGGGCAATGTCCGTGCCGCCCTGATCCAGGAACCACTGGCGCGCGGTGCGCGCGTTCACCATTGTTTCCTGGGTGGTGAACGTCTTCGACGCCACGACGAACAGAGTGTGCTTCGGATCCACCTGGCGCAACACACCAGCCAGATCCTGACCGTCGATGTTCGAGACAAAGTGACAGCGCAGGCGCGGGTTCGCAAAGGCCTCCAGCGCCATCACCACCATCTGCGGCCCCAGATCGGAGCCGCCAATGCCGATGTTCACCACATCGTGGATGTCACCGGGGTTCGGCCCACCCGCGCTGGCCGTCACCTCATCGGCAAAGGCCAGCATCTGATCCAGCACCGCGTGCACTTCGTCGCTGAAAGGGGCTTGGCCACATGGCGCACGCAGTGCGGTGTGCAGCACCGCACGCCCTTCCGAGCCATTGACCAGTTCACCGCGCAGCAGGGCATCGCGCCGCTCGGCCAGTCGACACTCGTGAGCCAAGTCCAACAGGTGGCGCCGCGTGGCGACATCCCAGTGCACCCGCGACATGTCCACCACCACCTCGGGCGCCTCGAAGGTCAGAGACTCGACGCGGCGAGGATCTTCGGCAAACAGGGTGCGCAGGTCCAAGTCGGCGCCATGGGCCTGGTAATGCCCACGCAAGGCCGCCCAGGCCACCGTCTGATCACAGCGTGGAGAAGACGAGATCATGCCCACTCCCTGCTCAGCGCTGGGCTTCGATCAGGGCATCCAGCTTGCCGGCATCCACCGCGAACGCACGGATGCCCTCGGCCAGCTTCTCGGTGGCCATGGCATCTTCATTGAGGGCGTAGCGGAAGGCAGCCTCGCTCAAGGGCGCCTCGGGCGCCTGCGTGCCAGAGGGCGGCGTCAAATGGCGCACCACCGGCGCCTCACTGGCCTGCAGTTGCGCCAGCAACTCGGGACTGATGGTCAGCAGGTCACAGCCGGCCAGGGCCAGGATCTGCCCCACATTGCGGAAGCTGGCGCCCATCACCTCGGTGCGCACGCCGTGGGCCTTGTAATACTGATAGATGCGGGTGACGGACTGCACGCCTGGATCGTTCACGCCCGCCTGTGCGGCCTCGTCCCAGGCAGCCCCGGCCGACTTCTTGTACCAGTCGTAGATGCGGCCCACAAAAGGCGAGATCAGCTGCACGCCGGCGTCGCCACAGGCACGGGCCTGGGCAAAGGCGAACAGCAGCGTCAGATTGCAATGGATGCCTTCTTGCTCCAGCACGCGTGCCGCCTGGATGCCTTCCCAGGTGGCGGCGATCTTGATGAGCACGCGAGACCGCGCCACACCGGCCGCCTCGTACAGCGCGATCAGGCGACGGGCGCGCGCCAGGGTGGCTTCGGTGTCGAAGCTCAGCCGGGCGTCCACCTCGGTCGACACACGGCCCGGCACCACCTTGAGGATTTCCAGACCAAAGCGCACCAGCACCTGGTCGACGATCGCCTCCAGCGGCTCGCTCCGGTGGGCCGCCACCACCTCGGCCAGCAAGGGCGCGTACTCGGGCTTTTGCACCGCCTTGAGGATCAGGGACGGGTTGGTCGTGGCGTCTTGCGGGGTGAACTGGGCCAGTTGCTTGAAGTCACCGGTGTCGGCGACGACCGTGGTGCAGGCCTTGAGCTGATCGAGTTGCGAGGTCATGGGCAAACAACGTGAAACGGGCTGGCGCAGACCCCGTCATGCAACGAGATCGACCAGCATCCTGAATTTGGCTTATCGTGAGACCACATTCTGTCCCCAAAATCATGACAGGCGCCCTCTCCGGCCCCTCTGTGGCCCGTATTCCACCCTTATGGGGTCCCCTCCATGTCCTTTGATCTGGTTTTTTTTGGCGGCACCGGTGATCTCACCTGGCGCAAGCTCATGCCGGCACTGTTCCAGGCCTGGCGCCACGGCAAGCTGCCCGCGCAGGGTCGCATCCTTGCAGTGGCCCGCGACGAGCGCTCCGACGCCAGCTACCGACAGTGGCTCAAGGACAAGCTGACCTCGGGCGACGACCTCGCCAAGCGCCCCACAGAGGACGAGTTCGAGCGCTTTGCCGCCCTGGTGCACTACCTGCGCATGGACCTGTCCCAGCCCGGGGACTATGCCGTGCTGCGCCAGTGGCTGCAGACGCGCCAGGCCGACACCGTGGTGATGTACCTGGCCACCAGCCCCCATCTCTTCCCCGTCATCTGTGAGCAGCTGGGTGCCGCCGGGCTCAACCATCCCGCAGTGCGCGTGGTGCTCGAAAAGCCCCTGGGGCACGATCTGGCCTCGGCACAGGCCATCAACCGGGCCGTGGGTGCGGTGTTCAGCGAACGCCAGGCCCTGCGCATCGACCACTACCTCGGCAAACCCTCGGTGCAGAACCTGATGGCCCTGCGCTTCGGCAACGTGCTGTTCGAGCCCCTGTGGCGCCGCGAGAGCATCGCCAACATCCAGATCACGCTGGCGGAAAGCCTGGGCGTGGGCACCCGGGGCGACTTTTACGACCGCACTGGCGCCCTGCGCGACATGGTGCAGAACCACGCGCTGCAGTTGCTGACCATGGTCGCGATGGAGCCGCCATCGAGCGCCGACGCCGACGCCATCCGCGACGAAAAGCTCAAGGTGCTGCGCTCACTCAAGCCCTTCGACGCGGCCTCGGTGGCGCGCGACGTGGTGCGCGGTCAGTACCGTGCCGGCACCGTGGGCGGCATGAGCGTGCCAGGCTATCTGGACGAGGCCAAGGTGCCCGCCGGCAGCCACACCGAAACCTTCGTGGCGCTGCGCTGCGAGATCCAGAACTGGCGCTGGGCCGGCGTGCCCTTCTACCTGCGCACCGGCAAACGCCTGGCGCACCGCCACGCCGAGATCGTGGTGAACTTCCGCCCCACCCCGCACTCGATCTTCCCCGGCACGCAGACCCCCAACCAGCTGGTGATCAAGCTGCAACCCGATGACGGCCTGCAACTGCACCTGCTGGCCGCCAAAGGCGCCCTGGGCCCCGACCCGGCGGCGGGCCATCAGGCCGAGCACCTGTCACCCGTGTCTCTGGATCTGGATTTCGACAAGGCCTTCCCCACCGACCGGGTGGGCGCCTATGAGCGCATGCTGCTCGATGCCCTGGCGGGCCGCTTGAACCTGTTCGTGCGCTCGGACGAGCAAGAACAGGCCTGGCGCTGGGTGGAACCCATTCTGGAGGCCTGGCGGCACGATGCCAGCGGCCTGAAGGCTTACAGCGCGGGCACCTGGGGGCCGGCCGCAGCAAGTGCGCTGGTCGCACGTGACGGCTTCGCTTGGGCCGAAGAAAGCTGACGCTGCGCGACTGCGCACACGCCGGAGCCGGCTGCGGCGTTCAGGCCGACTGCAGGAGCCCGTCCACGCCGTACAGCCTGGCCAGCTCGGTCAGCTTGGCGGGCAGGTGCTGCACCGCAAAGGCGCGGCCATTGGCCCGCGCCATGCGCTGACACTCGAGCAGAACGGCCAGCGCGCTGGAATCGAACTGCTGCAAGGCCGCGCCGTCCACGGTCAGCATGGCGGCTTCCGTGCCCCCCTGGGCCGCAGCCTGGTCCAGCGTCTGACGGAACAGGCGCAACACATGCGGCACCTCAGCATGCGTGATGACGGCAGGCAGCAGCAACATGACTCAGCCCGCGTTCTTGGCCACCAACTGGCGGTTGCGTTCGGCCAGCTTGGAGATCAGGCCGTCGATGCCCGAGGCATTGATCTCCTGAGCAAAACTGCTCTGGTGGGTTTGCACCAGCCAGGCACCCAGCACGTTCACGTCGTACACCTTCCAGCTGCTGCCCGACTTCTCCAGGCGGTAGTTCAGCTGGATGGGATCCCCCTTGCCCTTGACCACGGTGCGCACCACCACATCCGTGTCGGTGGGACGCGCGCGTGACGGCAGGTACTCGATGACCTGGTCCTTGACCTGGGAGGCCGCGCCCGCGTAGGTGTGCACCAGCAAGGTCTTGAACTCGTTTTGCAGGCGCTGACGCTGATCCGGCGTGGCGCGACGCCAGGCGGGGCCGACGGCGGCAGCGGTCATGCGCACGAAGTTCACGTTCGGCATGATCTTGGCATCGACCACGGCGGTGATCTTGCGCAGGTCACCCGACTGGATGGCCTTGTCAGCCTTGACCGTGGCCATCACGTCATTGGTGATGGACTGGATGAAAGCCTCAGGCGTCTGAGCAGGCACAGCCGCCTGCACAGGCGCGCCTTGAGCCCACACCGGGGCGGCCGCCAGCGTCGACACGGCCAAGACGGCCGAACTCACCACACGGACAGCGAACATACGAGAGTGCAACACAAGGGTCCTTTCTGCAATCCTCATACTCTCCTGAACGCCTCAGCGGACGCACAGGATGACGGGATCATCTGATTTTGAGCGGAGAAACGTGGCCCACCATCCACCACATCAGGGGGCGCTGGCCGCCGAGGCAGCCGGGACCACAGGGGTGGCCTCATCGTCGGATTCGGGCAGGTCATAGCGAGGCTGGGGGGCCTCATCTTCTTCCCCAGGCTGAGGTCGCCCCTCTTCAATCAGGCTCTGGCGACGCTGCAGGTAGGCGTCGCGGGTGAAGGTGTACTTGTCCAGCGCCACGCCATCGAGCAGGTCGGTTGCCTGCAGGAAAGCAGCACGGGTACTGACCCCGTTGAGCAATCGCACCAGGTTGTCCTCTCGCGCGCCCTCCACCAGCGTCGTGGCGGAGAACGTCATGCTGCTCGCCAGATTGGCCGAGTCCCGCACACTCGAAGGCCCCAAGATGGGCCAGACGATGTATGCGCCCGAAGGGGCACCCCACACACCCAAGGTCTGCCCGAGGTCCTCCCGGTAACGGTCCAAGCGCATCGGCGTTGCCAGATCGATCAAACCGCCGAGGCCCAGGGTCGAGTTCACGGCCACACGCATGGTGCTGGCCGCCCCCTCTTTGAAGCGCCCCTGCAGGAACAGGTTCACCGACGACCACACGTCGTCGATGTTGCCGAAAAAGTTGCGCACGCCCGTCTGCACGGGTGAGGGCGTGACCTTCACATAGCCTTCAGCCAAGGGCTTGAGCACATGCGCATCCACCCCCTCGTTGAAGGAAAACACCCCACGGTTCCAGGACTCCAGCGGATCGGGCGATTGCGACGTGGCGCAACCCGACAAGCTGAACACCAGAGGCAGGCTCAAGGCTGCACCCCAGGTGCGGACGCGACGGACAGCGAAAGATCGGAGAGGCATCATTTGTCACCTTCCTTGCCGCCTTCGGCAGCCTTGCTGTAGAGGAACTGACTGATCAGGTTTTCCAGCACGATGGCCGACTGGGTGGACTTGATGGCGTCACCCGCCGCGAGATTGGTCTCACCGTAACCGGGCTCCAGACCGATGTACTGCTCGCCCAGCAAACCTGCGGTGAGGATCTTGGCCGAGGTGTCCTTGGGAAAGGCCACACCCTTGTTCATCTCGATCTCGACCTTGGCCTGAAACGTTTCATTGTCAAACGTGATGGCCTTGACACGCCCCACCACCACGCCGGCACTCTTGACCGCGGCCTTGGGCTTGAGTCCGCCGATGTTGTCGAACAGGGCCACCACCTTGTAGCCCTGCTCGAACGACAGGGTCAGGAGGTTGCCGGCCTTCAGCGCCAGAAAAACGATCGCGGCCGCCCCCAGCATCACGAAGAGGCCCACCCACACATCATGTTTTGATTTCTGCATATTGTCCGTCCTTGCGACCTGCCTCGATCAGATCGAGAACATCATGGCCGTCAACACAAAATCCAGCCCCAGCACAGCCAGGGATGCCATGACCACCGTTCGGGTGGTGGCCAGCGACACGCCCTCGGGCGTCGGGTCACACTCATGGCCTTGCAACAAGGCCACGAAGGTCACGGTCAAGCCGAACACGAAGCTCTTGATCATGCCGTTGCCCACATCGGCCCACACCTCGACACCGTTCTGCATCTGCGACCAGAAGGCACCGTCATCGACGCCGATCATGGCAACGCCCACCACCCAGCCGCCGAGCACACCCACGGCCGAGAAGACCGCCGCCAGCAGCGGCATGGCAATGACACCGCCCCAGAAGCGCGGCGCGAGCACACGCTGGATCGGATCCACCCCCATCATCTCCATGGCAGACAGCTGCTCACCGGCCTTCATGAGACCGATGCCCGCCGTCAAAGCCGTGCCCGCACGACCGGCGAACAGCAGGGCCGCCACCACCGGCCCCAGTTCGCGCACCAGGGACAGGGCCACCATCAGGCCCAGCGCCTCGCTGGAGCCGTAGCTTTGCAGAATGTAGTAACCCTGCAAGCCCAGCACGAAGCCCACAAAAGCCCCGGACACCGTGATGATGGCCAGCGAATAATTGCCCAGAAAGAAAATCTGCTCGGTGAGCAAGCGAGGCCGCTTCAACGTGGCCCCCAGCGACAGCAGCAGGCGCAGGAACAGGCGCGCGCCATAGCCCAGATCGGCGAGCTTGAGTCGAACCGCACGCCCGACCCGGGACGGATTGAGCCAGGACATCATCCGCGCACCCCAAAGTCATGACCTGCATCGATGGCAGGGTGATGGAAGCGAACGGGACCGTCCGGCGCCGCATCCACGAACTGACGCACCAGCGGATCACTGCTCGCTCGCATCTCAGCCGGTGTGCCCTGCGCCACAATGCGCCCATTGGCCAGCAAGACCACATGGTCGGCGATCAGGAAGGTCTCTTCCACATCGTGCGACACCAGCACGCTGGTGAGCCCCATGGTGTCATTGAGCTCGCGGATCAAGCGCGCCGACACCCCCATCGAGATCGGGTCCAGTCCGGCAAATGGCTCGTCGTACAACATCAATTCCGGGTCCAGCGCCATGGCCCTGGCCAAGGCCACCCGACGGGCCATGCCCCCGGAAATCTCGCTGGGCATGAGGTCACGCGCACCGCGCAACCCCACGGCGTTGAGCTTCATCAGCACCAGATCGCGCAAGATGGATTCGGGCAACTTCGTGTGCTCACGCAAAGGAAACGCCACGTTTTCGAACACCGACAGATCGGTGAACAGGGCCCCAAACTGGAACAGCATGCCCATGCGTCGACGCGCCGCCATCAGGCCGGCAGCGTCCAGGCGAGCCATGTCCTGTCCGTCGAACATGACTTGGCCGGACATGGGGGTCAATTGGCGACCTATGAGTCGCAACACTGTGGTTTTGCCACCACCGGAGGTGCCCATCAGGGCCACCACCTGGCCTCGTGGCACCACCAGGTTGATGTCAGACAGGATGACCCGGTCACCGTAGCCACAGGTGACCGCGCGCAACGCCACCAGCGGCTCAGGGGCCGCAAGCGAGGCAGATGCGTCGTGGATCGGAGTTTCAGCTTGTGACATGACCATGAAAAAAAGGGCCAGTGATGGTCACTGGCCCTGGGATCATAGGGGATACACGGATCCCCGCTGAGCACGCCCCGAAAGGCGTAATGGACTGTGGGGTCAACGCGGCAGCGTGGTCGAGCCCATCAGGAAGGCGTCGACCTCGCGAGCAGCCTGACGGCCTTCGCGGATGGCCCACACGACCAGCGACTGACCGCGGCGCACGTCACCGGCGGCGAACACCTTGTCGGCATTGGTCTTGTAACCGCCGATGTCGGTCGAAGCCTTGGCGTTGCCACGGGCGTCCTTCTCGACACCGAAGCCTTCGAGCAGGGTGTTCACCGGGTTCACAAAGCCCATGGCCAGCAGCACCAGGTCGGCCTTGAGGATCTGCTCCGAGCCGGCGACTTCTTCGAACTTGCCGTTCTTGAACTCGACACGCACGGTCTTGACCGCCGTGACCTTGCCGTTCTCGCCGATGAATTCCTTCGTGGCGATGGCGAACTCGCGCTCACAACCTTCTTCATGGCTGGAAGACGTGCGCAGCTTGATCGGCCAGTAGGGCCAGGTCAGCTCCTTGTTTTCCTGCTCGGGCGGCTGCGGCATCAGCTCGAACTGGATCACGCTCTTGGCGCCGTGGCGGTTGGACGTGCCCACGCAGTCGGAGCCGGTGTCGCCGCCGCCGATCACGATCACGTTCTTGCCCGTGGCCATGATCTGGTCCTTGACCTTGCCGCCGGCGTTCACGCGGTTCTGCTGCGGCAGGAACTCCATCGCGAAGTGGATGCCGGCCAGGTCACGCCCCGGCACAGGCAGGTCACGCGACTGCTCGGCACCACCGGCCAACAGCACGGCGTCGAAGTCCTGCTTCAGCTGCTCGGGCGAGACGGTGTCCTTGGCCCAGTTGGTGACCTTGGAGCCCTTGGGCATCTCGCCGACGATGGTGTTGGTCTTGAAGACCACGCCTTCGGCTTCCATCTGCTTCACACGACGGTCGATGTGCGACTTGTCGAACTTGAAGTCGGGGATGCCGAAACGCAGCAGACCCCCGATGGTGTCGTTCTTCTCGAACACGGTCACGTCGTGACCGGCACGGGCCAGCTGCTGGGCTGCGGCCATGCCAGCGGGGCCGGAGCCCACGATGGCAACCTTCTTGCCGGTCTTGACCGCAGCGGGCTGCGGCTTGACCCAGCCTTCGGCCCAGGCGCGGTCGATGATGGCGTGCTCGATGGACTTGATGCCCACGGCGTCGTTGTTGATGTTCAGCACGCAAGCGGCTTCACACGGTGCCGGGCAGACCCGACCGGTAAAGTCGGGGAAGTTGTTGGTCGAGTGCAGCACCTCGATCGCGTTCTGCCAGTCGCCCCGGTACACCAGGTCGTTGAAGTCCGGGATGATGTTGTTGACCGGGCAACCGTTGTTGCAGAACGGGGTGCCGCAGTCCATGCAGCGTGCGCCCTGGATCTTGGCCTCTTCAGGCTTCAGACCAATGACGAACTCCTTGTAGTTCTTGACGCGCTTCTCGACGGGCTCGTAGCCCTCTTCCAGACGCTCGAATTCCAGAAAGCCAGTGACTTTTCCCATTTCAAACTCCTGATCGTGCGCTTCAGGCCTTGGCCTTGGCGGACTTGGCCTTCGCGACGGCGGCCGTTGCTTCTTGCTGGGCACCCTTCTCGGTCAGGGCGCGACGGTACTCGTGCGGGAAGACCTTGACGAACTTCGGCAGCTGGGCCGACCAGTTGTCCAGGATCTCGCGGGCACGGAGCGATCCCGTCCAGCGGTGGTGGTCCTCGATGAGCTTCTTGAGCAGGGCCTCGTCGGCCTGGTCCTTGTGCATCGGGATGCCGGCTTCGGCTTGCTCGGCAGCGGGCAGCACCTTGTCCAGGGAGACCTGGGCGGTGTTGACGCGCTTGGCAAACTGACCGTCTTCGTCGTAGACGTAGGCCACACCACCGGACATGCCGGCAGCAAAGTTGCGGCCGGTCTTGCCCAGCACCACGACCGTACCACCGGTCATGTACTCGCAACCGTGGTCACCCGTGCCTTCGACCACTGCCGTGGCACCCGACAGACGCACGCCGAAGCGCTCGCCGCCGACACCGCGGAAGAAGGCCTCACCGCTGGTGGCACCGTACAGCACGGTGTTGCCGACGATGATGTTCTCGGTGGCGTTGCCACGGAACTCGATGCTCGGACGCACGATCACGCGGCCACCCGACAGACCCTTGCCGGTGTAGTCGTTGGCTTCACCGATCAGGTACAGGGTGATGCCCTTGGCCAGGAAGGCGCCGAAGGACTGGCCGCCCGTGCCTTCCATCTGGATGAAGACGGTGTCGTCAGGCAGACCATCGGGGTGGTGCTTGATCAGCTCGCCCGACAGCATGGCGCCGACGGTGCGGTTGACGTTCTTGGCCACTTCCATGAACTTGACGGCTTCGCCACGCTCGATGGCGGGCTTGGCCTTCTCGATCAGGCGCTGGTCCAGCGCCTTGTCCAGACCGTGGTCTTGCGTGTCCACGTGCAGGCGCGGCACATCGGCCGGCACCGGCGGCAAGGCGAAGACCTTGCTGAAGTCCAGACCCTGGGCCTTCCAGTGTTCGATGCCCTTGCGGGTGTCGAGCAGGTCGGCGCGGCCGATCAGGTCGTCGAACTTGCGGATGCCCAACTGGGCCATGATCTGACGCGCTTCTTCGGCGACGAAGAAGAAGTAGTTCACGACGTGCTCAGGCTTGCCGGAGAACTTCTTGCGCAGAACGGGGTCTTGCGTGGCCACACCCACCGGGCAGGTGTTCAGGTGGCACTTGCGCATCATGATGCAGCCTTCGACGACCAGCGGGGCGGTCGCGAAGCCGAATTCGTCGGCGCCCAGCAGGCCACCGATGACCACGTCACGGCCGGTCTTGATCTGACCGTCGGTCTGCACGCGCACACGGCCACGCAGGCGGTTCAGCACCAGGGTCTGCTGGGTTTCAGCCAGGCCCAGCTCCCACGGCGTGCCGCAGTGCTTGATGGACGACCAGGGCGACGCACCCGTGCCACCGTCGTGACCGGCGATCACGATGTGGTCGGCCTTGGCCTTGGCCACGCCCGTTGCCACGGTACCGACGCCCACTTCGGACACCAGCTTGACCGACACGTCGGCCTTGGGGTTCACGTTCTTCAGATCGTGGATCAGCTGAGCCAGGTCTTCGATCGAGTAGATGTCGTGGTGCGGCGGGGGCGAGATCAGGCCCACACCCGGCACGGAGTGACGCAGCTTGCCGATGTACTCGGAGACCTTGCCGCCCGGCAGCTGACCGCCTTCACCGGGCTTGGCGCCCTGGGCCATCTTGATCTGTATCTGGTCGGCGGACACCAGGTACTCGGTGGTCACACCGAAGCGACCCGAGGCCACCTGCTTGATCTTCGAGCGCAGGCTGTCGCCGTCTTGCATCTCGTAGTCGGCTTCGACGCGCGAAGAGCCAATCACGTCCGACACCTTGGTGCCCTTGACGATCTTGATGCCCTTGAGCTCGTTGCGATAACGGTTCTCGTCTTCGCCGCCTTCGCCGGTGTTCGACTTGCCGCCGATGCGGTTCATGGCCAGGGCCAGGGTCGAGTGGGCTTCGGTGGAGATGGAGCCCAGCGACATGGCGCCGGTGGCGAAACGCTTGACGATTTCCGAGGCGGGTTCGACTTCCTCGACCGGGATGGCCTTGGCCGGATCGATCTTGAACTCGAACAGGCCGCGCAGGGTCAGGTGGCGCTTGCTCTGGTCGTTGATGATCTGGGCGTATTCCTTGTAGGTGTCGAACTTGCCCGAGCGCGTGGAGTGCTGCAGCTTGGCGATCGCGTCCGGCGTCCACATGTGCTCTTCACCGCGGGCACGCCAGGCGTACTCACCGCCGGTTTCCAGCATGTTGGCCAGGACGGGGTCGTTGCCAAACGCAGCCTTGTGGTTGCGGATGGCTTCTTCGGCCACTTCGAACACGCCGATGCCGCCGACCTGCGTGGGGGTGCCACGGAAGTACTTGTCGATCAGTTCCTTGTTCAGACCGATGGCTTCGAAGATCTGAGCGCCGCAGTACGACATGTACGTGCTGATGCCCATCTTGGACATGATCTTCGAGAGACCCTTGCCGATGGCCTTGGTGTAGTTGTAGATCGCCTTGTCGGCCGACAGGTCGCCCGGCAGGTCCTTGGCCATGTCGGCCAGAGTTTCCATGGCGAGGTAGGGGTGCACGGCTTCGGCGCCGTAACCGGCCAGCACGGCGAAGTGGTGCACTTCGCGGGCGGTGCCGGTCTCCACGACCAGACCGGTCGAAGTACGCAGACCCTTGCGGACCAGGTGGTGGTGGATGGCCGACAGGGCCAGCAGCGCCGGGATGGCGATGTTGGCGCGGTCCATCTTGCGGTCGGTCACGATCAGGATGTTGTGACCGGACTGGATGGCTTCCACGGCTTCGGCGCACAGCGAGGCCAGACGCGCTTCGACACCTTCATGACCCCAGGCTGCGGGGTAGGTGATGTCGATCTCGTAGGCCTTGAACTTGCCGCTGGTGTGCTTCTCGATGTTGCGCAGGCGGGCCATGTCGTCGAAGTCCAGCACGGGCTGGGACACTTCGAGGCGCATCGGCGGGTTCACCGCGTTGATGTCGAGCAGGTTGGGCTTCGGACCGATGAAGGACACGAGCGACATCACGACCGCTTCGCGGATCGGGTCGATCGGGGGGTTGGTCACCTGGGCGAACAGCTGCTTGAAGTAGTTGTACAGCGGCTTGTTCTTGTCCGACAGCACGGCCAGCGGCGAGTCGTTGCCCATGGAGCCGGTGGCTTCTTCGCCGTTCTGGGCCATCGGCGCCATCAGGAACTTGATGTCTTCCTGAGTGAAGCCGAAGGCTTGCTGGCGATCGAGCAGCGATTCGCTGAACTCGCCAGCGTTGCCCTTGGCATCGATGCTGTCGAGCTTGATGCGGACGTTCTCGATCCACTGACGGTAGGGCTTGGCCGAAGCGTACTGGGCCTTGAGCTCTTCGTCTTCGATGATGCGACCTTGTTCAAAGTCGATCAGGAACATCTTGCCCGGCTGCAGACGCCACTTCTTGACGATCTTGTTCTCGGGGATGGGCAGCACGCCGGACTCGGAAGCCAGCACGACCAGGTCGTCATCGGTGATGATGAAACGAGCGGGACGCAGACCGTTGCGGTCCAGCGTGGCGCCGATCTGGCGGCCATCGGTGAAGACCATGGCGGCGGGGCCGTCCCACGGCTCCATCATGGCAGCGTGGTACTCATAGAAGGCGCGGCGGCGCTCATCCATGGTGCTGTGCTGTTCCCAGGCTTCCGGGATCATCATCATGGCGGCCTGAGCCAGGGGGTAGCCGGACATCGTCAGCAGTTCGAGCGCGTTGTCGAACGTGGCGGTGTCGGACTGGCCGTCCAGGCTGATCGGGTACAGCTTCTTGAGGTCGTCGCCCAGCACGGGGGACTTCATCACGCCTTCGCGGGCACGCATCCAGTTGAAGTTGCCCTTGACGGTGTTGATTTCACCGTTGTGCGCCACCATGCGGTACGGGTGAGCCAGAGGCCACTCAGGGAAGGTGTTGGTCGAGAAGCGCTGGTGCACCAGGGCCAGGGCCGAGGTCACGCGCTCGTCGCGCAGGTCGAGGTAGTACTTGCCCACCTGGTCGGCCAGCAGCAGACCCTTGTAGATGATGGTACGGCACGACATGCTGGGCACGTAGTACTCGTGGCTGTGCGTCAGGTTCAGGCTCTGGATCTTGCTGGACGCCGTCTTGCGGATGACGTAGAGCTTGCGTTCCAGAGCATCGGGCACCAGGATGTCGTGACCACGGCCGATGAAGACCTGACGGATGACCGGCTCTTTTTCGCGCACGGTGGGCGACATGGGCATGTCGCGGTCCACCGGCACGTCACGCCAGCCCAGCAGCACCTGACCTTCGGCCTTGATGGCGCGCTCGAGCTCTTGCTCGCAAGCCTGACGGGAAGCGCTTTCCTTGGGCAGGAAGATCATGCCGACGCCGTATTCGCCGGGCGGAGGCAACTCGACACCCTGCTTGGCCATTTCGGCGCGGTAGAACTCGTCGGGGATCTGGATCAGCAGACCCGCACCGTCACCCATCAGCGGGTCGGCACCGACGGCGCCACGGTGGTCGATGTTTTCCAGGATCTTCAGGCCCTGCTGCACGATGTGGTGCGCCTTGTGGCCCTTGATGTGAGCGACGAAGCCCACGCCGCACGCATCGTGCTCGGCGTTGGCGTACATGCCCAGTTCGGCTGCGGCTTTGATTTCCTGTGCAGTGGCCACGGAGGTGACGGCTGCGTCAGACGCGGAGGGGATGGGGAACGAGGTTCCCGAAGTCGCCTGGGTCATGGGGGGCGCTCCAGAGTAAGTGTGGGAAAACAACACGGTGAGCGGCGAGGATACTCTCGTTCTCCCGGGGTTTCAAGCACTAATTAATAGGGTCAGAACCCAATAAATAACAGGCACCAGCTTGGTGCAGTCATAAATAGGGTCAGATCATGGGGCCGGGCCAGCGGTCACCTTGCGAGGCCGCCCACGCGGCCGCGGCGTCAGGCGCCGACCCACAGCCGCCTCCAGTGCTGGCAAGGCCGCATCCGGCATCAAGGCCCAACCTTTGTGCATGGCTTCCGACATGCGCCGTGCGAGTGGCACCGACAACCCCTCCTCCAGCCTGCTGCGCCAAGCCGCCTCACGCTCGAAAGGCGTGTTGCCCAACGACCAGAACACCCGGTGATCACTGACCAAGGGGTCGGAGCCGCGCCCCAGGTGGTGGCGCGCGCTGGACCAGGCATCGTCCAGAACGGGCGAGAGCCCCCCGGCGCGCTGCCCGTGCGTCTCGACCCACACCATCGCATCAAGCAAGTAACGCGCCGGGTCGACGATCGTGGCACGGTAGCGCCCCGCCCATAAGCCCCCTTGCCGACCATGCCGGCGGTTGAACGCGCTCACATAACGACGCCCCACCGCCTGCATGAACAGACTCAAAGAGGCATCTTGCTCAGGGGTCAGCAGCAGGTGAAAGTGATCGGCGGCCAGGCAATAGGCATGAATGCTGACCTGATGCGCCCTGGCCGCCTCACGCCAGGTTTGCAACAGCAAGGCCCGATCGGCGTCGTCGCGGGCCAGAAGTTGGCCGTCGTGCACCCGCTGCACGACGAGATGAGGCCAATGAGCCACCTCCAACCGGGGCAATCGGGCCATGGTGTTGATCCTCGCAATCTGATGTGCACCGATTATGAGTCGCCCCATGGGGACCCCAAACCGCGACACACCTCAAGTCGGCAGACCACTGACCGATAAACCCGTCATCGGGATCTGCCGATACAGGAATGCCCTCACCGATCGTTTTGCCGACGCACGCACGCCGACAGAACGGTTAGGATGCCAAGCAACACTCGCGCGTGCTCCCCCACCATGATCGTTCTCGTTGGTTACCTGCTCTGCCTCGGTTGCATTTTTGGCGCTTTCATCATCCACGGCGGCAACATTTCCGTGATCCTGCATGCCATGCCCACCGAAATGATGGCCATCGGCGGTGGGGCCATTGGCGCTTTTCTGGTCAACAACCAGCCCAAGGTCGTGAAGGCCGTGTTGGCCAACTTTGGACCACTGTTCAAGGGCTCGAAGTACACCAAGGCGCGCTACATGGAACTCATGGCCATGCTCTATGAGATCTTGCAGAAGGTGCGCAAAGAGGGCCTGATGTCCATCGAAAAAGACGTGGACGACCCCGACAACTCGCCGCTCTTCAAAAAATACCCCATCGTGGGCGCCGACCATCATGTCGTCGAGTTCATCACCGATTACCTGCGCATGATGGTCTCGGGCAACCTCAACTCGCACGAGATCGAGGCCCTGATGGACAACGAAATCGAAACCCACCACAACGAAGGCCATCAACCGGTGGCAGCCATTGCTCGACTGGCTGGCGCTCTGCCGGCCTTCGGCATCGTGGCCGCGGTGCTGGGTGTGGTCAACACCATGGGTTCGGTGGGCCAGCCTCCGGCGGTGCTGGGCGGCATGATTGGCTCGGCGCTGGTCGGCACGTTCCTGGGTATTTTGCTGGCCTACGGCGTGGTGGAACCCTTGGGGGGGCTGATGGAGCAGAAGCTCGACGAGGGCACCAAGGAATTTCAGGTGATCAAAACCGTGCTGCTGGCCAGCATGCAGGGCTATGCGCCCCAGGTGGCCATCGAATTCGGTCGCAAGGTGCTGTTCTCGACCGAACGCCCGACCTTCGCCGAACTCGAAGCTCACGTGAAGAAGAAGTAAGTCATGGCCGGAGATTCGAAGAAGGTCCAGCCGATCATCATCAAGCGCATCAAGAAGGGCGGCCATGCCGCTCACGGGGGTGCGTGGAAGATTGCTTACGCCGACTTCGTGACGGCCATGATGGCCTTCTTCCTGCTGATGTGGCTGCTGGGCTCGACCACGGAAGGTGACCGCAAGGGCATTGCCGACTATTTCAACAACCCGGTCAAGGTGTCGATGATGGGCGGCTCGGGCGCGGGCGATGCCACCTCCATCATCAAGGGCGGTGGCAACAGCCTGACCGAAACCACAGGACAGCAAAACAAGGGGCGCTCGGAAACCGTTGACGAAAAACTGCGCCACAAGGCCTTGAAGGCTGAAATGATGCGCCAGGAACAAGCCCGCCTGAACGCCCTCAAGGCCAAGGTGCAGGAAGTGATCGCCAACGACAATCGGCTGTCCAAGTATCAATCGCAGTTGCGTCTGGATCTGACTGCCGAGGGCTTGCGCATCCAGATCGTGGACGATCAGAACCGGCCCATGTTCGCCAGCGGCTCGGAAACGGTGGAAGGGTACATGCGCGATGTGCTCCGTGCCATTGGCTATGTGCTGGCCGACGTGCCCAATCGCCTGACCATCGAAGGACACACGGACGCCAAGCCTTTCGTTGGCGGCGAGGCCGGCTACAGCAATTGGGAGTTGTCGGCGGACCGTGCCAATGCCTCTCGGCGTGAATTGATTGCAGGCGGACTCAAGGGAGAGAACGTGCTGCGGGTACAAGGTCTGGCCGCCAGCATGCTGTTCGATGCGCAGAACCCAGAGAGCCCGCTGAACCGGCGCATCAGCATCATCGTGATGAACCGTGAGGCGGAAGAGCGCTTCTACGAAGCCGCGCGCACGGCCTCCGGCACCTCTTCAAACGCCGAAGACGAGACAGAAGCCACACCTGAAGGGTCACTCCCACCCGGCACAGGTGCGCCAAACCGATAAACTCCTCCACCGAAGGCATCCACAGAGAGATGCCGGCTTTTAGGACACAAGGACGAGCCATGAGCAACCCCGCCGATTTCAAGTTTCTGATCGTGGACGATTTTTCGACCATGCGCCGCATCGTCCGCGGCCTGCTCAAGGAAAGCGGCTACGTCAATGCCGACGAGGCGGAAGACGGCGTGGTGGCCCTGAACATGCTGAAGAACGGTAAGTTCGACTTCGTGGTCAGTGACATCAACATGCCCAACATGAACGGCTTTGAATTGCTCAAGGCCATCAAGGCGGATGACGCGCTCAAGCACATCCCGGTGCTGATGGTGACCGCCGAGGCGCGCAAGGAAGACATCGTGCTGGCCGCCCAAACGGGGGCCGCTGGTTACATCGTCAAGCCTTTCACCAAAGCGACGCTGGAAGAGAAAGTTCAGAAAATCCTGCAAAAGCTGGCCACCACGGCTTGAGGGAGCGCCACGTGCAGAAAATCGACTTGCCTGACAACATGACGATGCCCGCGGCATCGCCCGAGATCTTTCAGCAACTGGGCACGCTGACACGACAGTTGCATGACACGCTGAACATGCTCGGCGTGCTGCCCAATCTGAAGCACACGGTGGACAACCTGCCGGATGCCCGCAGCCGCCTGAACTACATCGCCACCAAGACGGCGGATGCCGCCGAGAAGGTGTTGAATCTGGTGGACACGGCCAAAGCCGATCAGGAGCACATTGCTCAGGAAACGCGCAAGCTGGCCCAACTGATCACCGCCGATCCGGTGAAGGCCGTGGCCAGTGGCGCGGTGTTCAACTTCGTGCAGGACGTGGAGGCCACGACCCGCCGGGTGGATGCACACCTGACCGACATCATGATGGCGCAGGACTTCCATGACCTGACCGGTCAGGTGGTGGCCAAGGTCGTGAATCTGGCCAATGACCTGGAAACGCAACTGGTGAAGCTGCTGGTACAGGCGGCCCCGCCGGAGCAGGCACACAAGGTAGAAGCGGCGCTGACACACAATCAGGATGCGGGCGCTGGCGAACCTCGTCTGGATGGCCCGGTGGTCAATGCCGAAGGTCGCACCGACGTGGTGGCCAATCAGAGCGAGGTCGATGACCTGCTGGCCAGCCTGGGCTTCTGACGCCCATGGCGACGCCACATCAGTGGCAGTCGCCCATGGCTTCTCGCACCGCCGTGACCTGACGGCGTGAGACCGAGAGCCAGACCTGGGTGGGCATGATCTGCACAGCCCAGGTCTCGCCCCCCTCCTCATCGTCCGCCCGACGCTCCAGCGCCTTCATGGCCCGGCGCGCGACCAGCGCATTGCGGTGCACTCGGATGAAGCGCGTGCCCACACGGGCTTCCAGCTCGGTCAGGGATTCGCTCACGGGATGCACTTCATGGGCTGTGTGCAAGGTGACGGCCTTCTGTTCGGCCTTGAAATACAGCACGTCGGCCACGGGGATGCGCAACATGCGGCCCCGATCGTGCACCACGATCACGTCCGCATCCAGCGCCTGCAAGCGGGGTTGGGCCAGACGCCAACGCTGTACCCGACCCAGGCAAGTCTGCAGACGCTCGGCACGCACAGGCTTGGTCAGGTAATCCAGCGCCGCCACATCAAAGGCCCGAACCGCGTGTTCGGCATGCGCGGTCACGAACACAATGGCCGGCGGATCACGCAGTTCGCGCAACCGCGCCGCCAGCACCATGCCATCCAGCCCAGGCATCTGGATGTCCAGCAAGATCATGTCGGGCCCTTGCCCGATGGCGTCCTGTTCGCGCAACCACAGCAAGGCAGCCACCGACTCGCCAAACTCCCCCACCACCTCGCAGCCGGGCTGCACCTGGGCCAGCAGGGTGCGCAGCCGCAGGCGGGCCAAGGGCTCGTCATCGATCAAGGCCACGGTCAATCGGGTCATGCCTGCACCTCGGTGGAGATGGGCACCTTCAAGCGCACCTCGTAACAGGGCGATGCACCCACCGTCTCGGGAGGCTTCAAGCCCGCGGCAAACTCAGCCTGAACGTCGTGCATCAACTGCAGTCGCTGGCGCACATTGCGCAAAGCCATGCCGTGGCCGGGCGCAAAAGGCAAAGCACCTTGCTGAGGTACGCTGTTGCGCACCGTGAGCACCATGTGGCCAGCTTGCACCTCGGTGTGGACCGCGATCCACCCACCCTCGGCACACGGCTCCACCCCGTGTCTCACGGCATTCTCGACCAGGGGCTGCAGGATCAGTGGCGGCAAGGGAGCCGAGGCGGCAGCCGGATCCAGTTGCCAACGCACGTGCATGCGATCACCAAAACGCAACTGCTCGATGTCCAGATAGCGACGCGACAGCGCGACCTCGTCGGCAAGGGTGGTGCGCCCATGCGGCGCAGACAGGGCTTGGCGAAACAGCTCGGACAGATCCTCCAGCACGCGCTCAGCACGGGGTGGGTCAACCTGCACAAGGGCAATGGCCGTGTTGAGGGTGTTGAACAGAAAGTGCGGACGAATGCGGGCTTGCAACTCCGCCAAACGCGCAGCTGCGTGCGCTGGCAACACGCTGCGGGCGCGGTGCCTGAGCCAGGCCAGGCACAGCGCGCCCATGAGTCCTCCCGTTACGGCGGCGGGCACTTGAGGCCATCCCCAGGGAATCGGCACATCGGTCAGCACCTGCGTCAACCAGGCCAGCTCCCACTGTGCCAGCAGCGCCACTGCCGCCCCCAAGCCCGCAGCGAACAGCCATTGCACCCGATCCTGGACACGCTGCAATGGACGGCGGGCCGCGCAGGCCAACACCAACCAGAGCAAACTGGCCGGCAAGGTGGCCACGGTGGTTTGAGACCATCGATTGAAAGCCTCCAGCGCATCGGGCGCCTGAAAGGCCGACGCCAACAGCATGACGACCTGCACGCTCAGCACCACGCGCAGCACCACACCGACGTGGCAAACGTCGAAGAGTTCAGGGGGTTCGTACCTCGCGCTGGCGCCCGAGGCCACAGGCTCATTAAAATCCATGGTTTGCACATTCTGCGCCAAGCGCGCGCTGCCGGATCCCCCCATGAGCACGAACCAACTCGACAAGAAGTCCCAGGCCTGGTCGGCCCTGTTTTCCGAGCCGATGAGCGAGCTGGTCAAGCGCTACACCGCCAGCGTGTTTTTCGACAAGCGCCTGTGGGCCGCCGACATCCAGGGCTCGCTGGCCCACGCCGACATGCTGCAGGCCCAGGGCCTGATTTCGGCCGATGACCTGGCCGCCATCCAGAAGGGCATGGCCCAGATCCGCGCCGAGATCGAAGCCGGCACCTTCGAGTGGAAGCTCGACCTGGAAGACGTGCACCTGAACATCGAAGCCCGCCTGACCCAGCTGGTGGGCGACGCCGGCAAGCGCCTGCACACGGGCCGTTCGCGCAACGACCAGGTCGCCACCGACGTGCGCCTGTGGCTGCGTGGCGAGATCGATGAAATCGGCGTGCTGCTGACCGAGCTGCAAAAGGCCCTGGTGGACGTGGCCGAGCAGAACGCCGACGTGATCCTGCCCGGCTTCACCCACCTGCAAGTGGCCCAGCCTGTGGCCTTTGGTCACCACCTGCTGGCCTATGTGGAGATGTTCGCCCGTGACGCCGAGCGCATGATCGACCTGCGCAAGCGCGTCAACCGCCTGCCGCTGGGCTCGGCCGCGTTGGCCGGCACCAGCTACCCGCTCGACCGCGAGCGCGTGGCCCGCACCCTGGGCTTCGAAGCCGTGTGCCAGAACAGCCTGGACGGCGTGTCTGACCGTGACTTCGCCATTGAATTCACCGCCGCCGCCTCGCTGCTGATGGTGCACGTCTCGCGCCTGAGCGAAGAGCTGATCCTGTGGATGAGCCAGTCGTTTGGCTTCATCGACCTGGCCGACCGTTTCTGCACCGGCTCGTCCATCATGCCGCAGAAGAAGAACCCCGACGTGCCCGAACTGGCGCGTGGCAAGACCGGCCGTGTGGTCGGCCACCTGATGGGCCTGATCACCCTGATGAAAGGCCAGCCCCTGGCCTACAACAAGGACAACCAGGAAGACAAGGAGCCGCTGTTCGACACGGTGGACACCTTGAAGGACACCCTGCGCATCTTCGCCGAGATGGCCGCGGGCATCACCGTCAAGCCTGAAGCGATGGAGCGCGCGGCCAAGAAGGGTTACGCCACTGCCACCGACCTGGCCGACTACCTGGTCAAGAAGGGCCTGCCCTTCCGCGATGCGCACGAAGTCGTCGCCCATGCGGTGAAGGACGCGATTGCCGCCGGCGTGGACCTGTCGGAACTGCCCCTGGACAAGCTCAAGGCCTACAACCCGGCCATCGAGCAGGATGTGTACGAGGTGCTGAGCCTGCGTGGTTCGCTGAACGCCCGCAACATCCTGGGCGGCACGGCGCCTGAGCAGGTGCGCGCCCAGGTGGCCCGCCACCGCGCCCGCCTCGCCTGATCGAGGGATCCATCACGGGCGATACCGACTCCCGCATACGGGGAGTGGGTATCGCCTGATTTCATTGAGCCATCTCAAAACCATGGTGGCGCCACACCACTACCCTCGCCCACCATGGCGATGGCCGCTGTTGGCCCGACGATCGCTGTCAACAATGCTGTAAGGAAGCCACCGATGTCGAGTTTCACCTGGTCCCCTGAAATGTCGCTGGACATGCCCGCGCTGGACGCCCTGCACACCGAGTGCACGGATCTGATCGCTGCCGTTCTGGACGCCTGCGACAACACGGTGTTGGCTGCATGGGACCGTCTCGTCGCCCACACCGCAGAGCACTTCGGGCAAGAAGATCGCTGGATGCAGGCCACCGGCTTTGCGCCGAACAACTGCCACAGCTCACAGCACGCCACGGTCTTGCAGATCATGCGTGAAGGCGCCGAGAAAGGCGCAAAGGGCGATCTGGCCATGGTGCGCCAGATGGCGCATGAGTTGACGGTATGGCTGCCGCACCATATCGACGCCATGGATGCCGGCTTGGCCCAGCACCTCAGCGAGGTGGGCTACGACACGGCCACGGGCCACATCAGCAAGCCAGAGATGCTGCCCCAGAACATCGTGAGCAGCTGCAGCGTCGAGCCTTGCGGCGAACACCACTGAGTTTTTCAGCCGCAGCGGCCCACTCAGAGGGTCTGCAACCAGGCGAGCAGCGCCTGGAGTTCGGCCTCGGTGAGACCCAGTTTCTGGATGTGGGGAGACTTGCGCGGCACATAGGGATCGCCGGGAGCCCCGCTCACGTTGCCCATGCCGTTGTTGTACATGCGCAAGGTGCCAATCAGCGTCGGAAAGATGCCGTTGTGCATGTAGGGCGCAGCCTTGCTCACCCCCCGCAGGGAGGGCGTCTTGAACTGCCCCAAGTGGGCCTTGTCACGCGTCACCTCAAAACGCCCCAAGTCCTGATTGCGGCGCCCGTAGAAAGACAAGCCAAGGTCATGGAACTGGAAGTCGGTCATCACGGGGCCACTGTGACAGTTCATGCAACGTGCCTTGGTGCGAAAGAGGTGCAAGCCCAGCACCTCCCGATCGTTCAAAGCCTGGGACTGGCCTTTCAGGAAATCGTCAAAACGAGAGGGCTCGGGCCGGATGGTCCGCACAAAACTGGCCAGCGCTTTCGCCACATCGTCTGAGCGAGGCTCGCGGGGCCCGAACGCGGCTTCGTACATGGGGCGGTAGTCAGGGAGCTGGCGCAGGCTGGCCGTCACCTGATCGATCGAGTGGTTGAGCTCGAAGGTGTTGGCAATGGGCATGAGCACCTGTTGCTCCAGCGTGGCCGCACGCCCATCCCAGAACATGCCGTGCGTGGAAAATGGTGCGGCAAACAGGGTTTGACTGCGACGGCGTCCCTGCATGCGCTCATCGCCCACAGCCAAGGCTTTGCCGTCGGTGAAAGATTTGGCCGGCTGGTGACACGTCACGCAAGCGGCCTCCCCTTTGCGGGAGATCCGGGTGTCAAAGAACAGTTTGCGACCCAGTTCCACTTTGGCCGGCGTGGAGGGGTTGCCTGCCGGCTCGGGTGCGTGTTCGGGCACCAAGCCCAGCTCCTGCCAGGTGATGCCGGCATCCACCGTGGGACGCGGCCAGGTGTCCGGCGTACCGGCATAGCGCTGCCTCAGACAGGCGGCTGACCATTCCCCTGCCGACGATTGACACACCACCGCGTCTGTGGGCGGTGAGGCGGCCATGGTCCAGCCCCCCACTGCGCCCCAAAGGGCCACCAGACTCACCGTGCGCCAAGACGCCCACGTCATACCCAAAACTGCTTTCATGCCGAAATGATGCCCTTGCACATGGGATCTGGCGCGATTGCCACAGCCCAGCCAAAGGTTTTATTGCAAATGCGAATGATTCTCATCATAATTATCAAGCATTCGGAACCGGAATCATCTCGCTCCATCTCTCACCTTGCCCCGCCGGGCACACCACATGTTGTCGCACCCTTTCAGCCGTACCCGCCTGAGCACCGCTGTGCTGCTCTGTCTCCTGAATGTCCACGCGCAAGCGCAAGACGCTGCGCCTGCCCAGACGCCCTCCGCCGCCGGCGCCGACATGCCGACGATCGAAGTCAGTGCCAAGAAGACCGACGCGCGGGTGTACGACCGAGCCACCATCGACGCCGCACCAGAAGGCAACCGCGACCTCACGTCTCTGATTGCCGACAACCCGGCCGTGCGCCTCAACCCCACCACTGCCAAGGCCGGCAACCGGGGCTCCCTGGCGCCGGAAGCCTTCTCGATCCATGGCGAGAGTCCCTACCAGAATCAGTTCCTCATCGACGGCATCAGCGGCACCAACCTGATCAGCCCACAAGAGGACAACCTGAACCTGCAGATTGGCAATGTGCCGGGATTCGCCCAGGCCTACAACATTGACACCGATCTGCTCGATGAAGTGGTCGTGTATGACAGCCTGGTCCCGATCGAGTTTGGCAAGTTCACCGGCGGCGTCATCGATGCGCGGATTCAAACGCCCACGGGCAACAACAGCTTCGCGGTCAAACGCAGTTTCAACAGCTCCAAACTCACCCAACAGCGCATCGCCGATCCCGACCGTGACAAGTGGGTCAACGGAGAGCCCGGCAAGTCGGCGGTCTGGCGCAAGCACTTCACGAGCGCTCACGCTGACCTGCGTGTCACCGAACGCACGAATGCGCTGCTGGCCCTGTCACGTCGGGCGTCAGAGATCACCCGTCAGCAAATGAAGCTCGATGTCAGCCAACCTGGGTTGATCACCGGCAACAACGCTTTCCTGACCTCACAGACGTCCACCGATCAGGTGGACAACGCCCTGCTGAAGTTGCACACCCAATGGAGCGCCCAGACCGAGAGCAGCGTGACCCTGAAGATGGCGGACCGGCGTGAGCAACTCGTTGACAACTTCTTTGCTGACACCGCCTGGACCAATCGCCAACAGGCTCAAGGTCTGGCTGGCGAGTGGATCACCGCCGTCCCGGTGGGCCAACTGACCGTCAACCTCGCCCACGATCAGCTCGACAACTTGCGCGAGTCGGCATCCACGGAGTTTGTCACCCGTCAGTTCACCAACCCACCGCCCGGAACCACGGCGCCCGCGCAATACACCTCTGGAGGCTTCGGCACCGAATCGCTGGACCAGGGACAAAGCACGGCCAAACTTCGATTCGATGTGACGCCATTCCTCACGGGCCAGGTGCGTCACAAAGCCTACCTGGGTCTGGAAGCCCAGAACATCCGCGCCCAGTTCGACCGACCGCAAGACCTTCTCAGCTACAACTCACGCCTGAACCTGACCACGGGCGTGACGCAGGAGCGCTCCAAGAACCTCTACCTGGCAGGCTCCGTGCTCGCCAAGGTCAATACGACGGCGCTGTATCTGGCCGACACCATGGACTGGGGCCGCGTGGACTGGACGCTGTCCGCTCGCGTCGATCAGGACGATTTCTTTGACAACACCAACGTCTCGCCCCGCACACGTTTGGGCTGGGACGTGTTCGGCAACGGCCAAACTCAGGTGCACACAGGATGGGGCCGTTACCACGGTGCCGACCTGCTGGGTTACGCGCTGGCAGAAGGCAAGAGCAAGCTGCGCATCAACCTGCTCAACAGCTCGGGCGGCCCGGGCACTGGTGCGGCCGCTGGTGAGCAGCACATGTTCCAGGACGTGAAGACGCCCTACTCGGACGAAATCGCGCAGGGCGTGTCACAGAGACTGGGCGCGTACCTGTTGGGCAAGGTGTCATACGTCCAACGCGACAGCAGAGACGGTCTGCGGCAAACAGGCACCGCCGCATCGGGCTACACGTACGTCAACGATGGTGAGGGGCACAACCAGACGCTCACCTTGACGCTGCAAAGCACCCAGCCCTGGCAAGCGTTGGCAGCCAAATGGCACGGGCAGGTCAGCTACAGCTGGCAGCACAACCGCCGCAACCATGATCCCAGCGCATCCTGGGAGAGTGACCTGTACAACCCCGACGACATCGTCGAATTCAATGGTGCGCAAATTCAGTATCAGGATCTGCCACCCCGTGAATTCCACCAACCGCGTCGACTCAACCTGTCGCTCAACGGCGAATGGAAGCAGGCCGGCGTGCTATGGGGTAACCGCGTGACCTGGAACAGCAGTCGCGATGCGATCGCTTACATCGGCACCAGCAAAGGCATTGACCGCTACGCTTCCCGCAAACTGGACGCCTACTGGACGTGGGACACCAGCCTGACGTACCAGCCAGCCCGATTCAAGGGCGTGAGTGTGAACGTGGACGTGCTCAACGTGCTGAACACCATCCGGACGGTGGCGGTCACGAATCCAACGGCTGCCACCAACCGGAATGCCTACAGCACCGGGCGGGAGATCTGGCTGACCGTGGGCTACGTGTTCTGACCGACGCAGCCGCGGCAGGAGCGCACAGTCAATTGCGCTCAGGCAGCCAGGGCTGCGCGGCGTTCGCGCACGGCCTGCTCAATCCCCTCGGCATCCAGCCCGCACAGCGCGAGCAACTTGGCCGGATCGCCGTGCTCGACGAACTCGTCGGGCAGACCCAGCATCATCAAGGGCGTGTTCACGCCCGCCGCCGACAAGGCCTCGGCGACCGCACTGCCCGCGCCACCCTGCACACAGCCTTCTTCCACCGTCACCAACAGGTCGTGGCTGCCCGCCATCTCCAGCAACAGTTCGGTGTCGAGGGGCTTGACGAAGCGCATGTTGACCACGGTGGCGTCCAGCGCCTCGCCGGCCTGCAGCGCCGGGTAGAGCAAGGTGCCAAAGGCCAGGATGGCGACGCGCTTGCCAGCCACCGGCGCGTGCACCTGACGGCGCACCTCGGCCTTGCCCCAGGGCAGCGGTGTGAGGTCGGTCGGCACCGGCACCCCGGCGCCTGCGCCACGCGGGTAGCGCACGCACACCGGGTGGTTTTGCGCGTGCGCGGCGCTCAAGGCCTGACGGCATTCGGCCTCATCGGCCGGCGCGATCATGCTCATGTTCGGGATGCAGCGCACGAAGGCGATGTCGAAGGCGCCCATGTGGGTCGCACCATCGGCGCCGACGATGCCGGCGCGGTCGAGCGCGAACACCATGGGCAGGTTCTGCAGCGCCACGTCGTGGATCATCTGGTCGTAGCCACGCTGCAGGAAGGTGGAGTAGATCGCCACCACGGGCTTGAGCCCCTCGCAGGCCAGCCCCGCGGCGAAGGTCACCGCGTGCTGCTCGGCAATACCCACGTCGAAGTAGCGCGAGGGGAACTTCTTGTGGAACTCGACCATGCCCGAGCCCTCGCGCATCGCCGGGGTGATGGCCACCAGACGCGGATCGTGAGCAGCCATGTCGCACAGCCACTGGCCGAACACCTGCGTGAACGTAGGCTTGGGCGGTGTGGCGGGGGCGGCTTTCACCAGGCCCACGGCCGGGTCGAACTTGCCGGGGCCGTGGTAGGCAATCGGGTCGGCTTCGGCCAGCTTGTAGCCGTAGCCCTTCTTGGTCACCACGTGCAGGAACTGCGGGCCACCGCGGTCACGCAGGTTCTCCAACGTCGGGATCAGCGAGTCCAGGTCATGGCCGTCAATGGGGCCGACGTAGTTGAAGCCGAACTCCTCGAAGATGGTGGCGGGCACCACCATGCCCTTGGCGTGCACTTCCAGCTTCTTGGCCAGCTCGAACAGCGGCGGCGCGTGGCGCAGCACCTCTTTGGCGCTTTCGCGGGCGGCGGCGTAAAAGCGCCCGGACATCAGGCGGGCCAGATGGCGGTTGAGCGCGCCCACCGGCGGCGAGATCGACATGTCGTTGTCGTTGAGCACCACCAGCATGTCGGGCATCTTGCCGTCGTGCGGCACGCCCGCGTTGTTCATGGCCTCGAAAGCCATGCCGGCGGTCATCGCGCCGTCGCCAATGATGGCGACCGACTTGCGCTTCTCGCCCTTGAGCTGTGCGCCCAGGGCCATGCCCAGCGCCGCCGAAATCGAGGTGGACGAGTGCGCGGTGCCGAAGGTGTCGTACACGCTCTCGTCGCGACGCGGGAAGCCGCTCATGCCGCCGTACTGGCGCAGGGACGGCATGCGGTCACGGCGACCGGTCAGGATCTTGTGCGGATAAGTCTGGTGCCCCACGTCCCACACCAGGCGGTCATCGGGCGTGTGAAACACGTAATGCAACGCGATGGTGAGCTCGACCGTGCCCAGGTTGGACGACAGGTGTCCGCCCGTCCGGGAAACGCTGTGCAGCAGAAAGTCCCGCAGTTCGTGGGCCAGTTGCTTCAACTCGGAACGAGACAGGTGCCGGATGTCGGCGGGCTGGTCGATCCTGGACAGCAGGGGGTAGCTCATGGTGTGCACATCCTCGGGGGATTGTTCGGTGTGTGTCAGTGGTCGCGATGGACGATGCGCTCGGCCAGGCCACGCAGCGGGGCCGTGGCGGCGTCGCCCAGCCCACTGCGCTGGAGCGCCGCCCGGGCTTCGCTCAGCAAGGCGCCCGCTTCCTGGCGCGCGCCTTCGAGCCCGAGCAGACGGACATAGGTCGGCTTGTTGGCATCGGCATCCTTGCCCGCCGTCTTGCCCAGGGTCTCCGAGCCCTGGGTCTCGTCCAGCACGTCGTCCACGATCTGAAAGGCCAGACCGATGGCGTGCCCGTAGTCCGTCAACGCCTGCCAAGTGGGGCTGTCCGCCGCCACACCGCCACAGGCCGCCCCCATCTGCACGCTGGCCCGCAACAAGGCGCCGGTCTTGCGCTGATGCATGTCGCGCAAGGTGGCCTCGTCCAGCGACTGACCGACATTGGCCAGGTCAATCGCCTGGCCGCCGGCCATGCCGGACTGCCCCGAAGCACGGGCCAGCAGGCGCACCAAACGGGCTTGCAGCGCTGGGGACACGCCAGCACCCTCGCCTTCATCGGGCGTCAAGACTTCGAAGGCCAGGGCCTGCATGGCATCGCCGGCCAACATGGCCTGTGCCTCGCCATACTTCACGTGCACGGTCGGTTTGCCACGACGGAGCACGTCGTTGTCCATGCAGGGCATGTCGTCGTGCACCAGCGAGTAGGCGTGGATCAACTCGACCGCCGCGGCCGCGCGCAAGGCGGCTTCGCCTCCCCCCGCGTCCGCCGATGCACCGGTGGCCTCGGCCGCCGCTTGCACCAGCAGGGCACGCAGGCGCTTGCCGCCATCGAGCACACCGTAACGCATGGCCTCGCCCAGGCCTGCGGGTGCCGACGCAGGCACCCAATCCGACAAGGCCGACTCGACACGGGCCAGCACGGCGTCCGACCACGACTGGAAATCCATCGGGGTCATGCCGCGTTCCAGGACTTGAGTTGGCCGTCTTCCAACACCTTGACCTGCTCCTCCACCGCCTGCAGGCGGCCACGGCAGAACTTCAACAGCTCGGCACCACGCTGGTAGCTGCTCAACAACTGCTCCAGCGGCAAGGCCCCCGACTCCATCTGCTCCACAAGTTGCTCCAGCTCGGCCAGAGCAGCTTCGTAGGAGGGTGGCAGAGATGGCACTGCCGCGGCGGTGCTGGATGTCGAAGAAGATCTGGCCATGAACTTGCCTGTGGGTGCCGGTTAGGGGCAAACGCGTATTCTATTTCGGACGTGCGGATCCGCTCCGCCAATCCTGCACAGGACCTCAGGCCTTTGCCCCACATCGGGGGGCCGCACGCGCGCGCCAGATCTACACGGTGTTTGACCTCCCTCAGGGTGCGGGCATTGCATGCCGCCCCCGGAAAACCCCCTAACGGGTACAATCGCCCCCTCCCCGACACCCGACCTGTTGTCCTGCCAACGCCGTTGTCAGCAGGACCAGCTTCATTTTGGCTGACAGGACGGCTTCGCGGACCTTTCGCCCCCTGGCCTCGCCAGGGATGTTTCAAGCCTCGGATCGCCTTTGTTTGCCGGCACCGAGGTGGGTTGACATTGGTTTTTGGAGATCCTGGGGATCATGTCTGACCTGAGTCCTGCGCTCAACGCCCTTCACCGCAGCCGCACGCAGCTGCCCGTGTCCGTCTATTTCGACGAATCACTGTACAAGGAGGAGCTTGCACGCATCTTTCAGTCCGGTCCTCGCTACCTGGGCCACGCCTTGAGCGTGCCCGAGGTGGGCGACTACTATGCACTGGCTCAGGAAGGCGAGGGCCGCGCGCTCGTGCGCACGCCCGAAGGCATCGAGCTGATCTCCAATGTGTGCCGCCATCGTCAGGCGGTCATGCTCAAGGGCCGCGGCAACAGCCGGCACAACATCGTGTGCCCGCTGCACCGCTGGACCTACAGCCACAAGGGCGAGCTGATCGGTGCCCCGCACTTCGACCACGACCCCTGCCTGAACCTGAACAACTACAAGATCCGCAACTGGAACGGCCTGCTGTTCGAGGACAACGGGCGTGACATCGCCGCCGACCTCGCCGGCATCGATGCCCGCTTCAAACCCGGCGGCGATCTGGACTTCAGCGGTTTCGTGCTCGACCGCGTCGAGTTGCACGAGTGCAACTACAACTGGAAGACCTTCATCGAGGTCTACCTGGAGGACTACCACGTCGGCCCCTTCCACCCCGGACTGGGCAACTTCGTGACCTGCGACGACCTGCGCTGGGACATGGCCAAGGAGTACTCGGTGCAAACCGTGGGCGTGGCCAGCACCTTCGATAAGCCAGGCTCGGACGTCTACAAGAAGTGGCACGACGTGGTCATGCGCTACCGCAACGGCGAAAAGCCCACGCAAGGCGCCGTGTGGCTGACCTACTACCCCACGATGATGGTGGAGTGGTATCCGCACGTGCTGGTCGTGTCGAACATGTACCCGCAAGGCCCACAGAAGACCCTCAACGTGGTGGAGTTCTACTACCCCGAAGAGATCGCGGCCTTCGAGCGCGAGTTCGTCGAAGCCCAGCAGGCCGCCTACATGGAGACCTGCATCGAGGACGACGAGATCGCCGAGCGCATGGACGCCGGCCGCAAGGCCCTGATGGAGCGTGGCGACAACGAAGTCGGCCCCTATCAGAGCCCGATGGAAGACGGCATGCAACACTTCCACGAGTGGTACCGCCGCGCGATGGACTTCAAGGACTGAAGCCTGCCGTACTGACCCAAGCCGCCTCCGGGCGGCTTTTTCCTGCCTTCCGATGTCCTCACGCGCCTCCCCCTACGTCCAGATGGTTCTGGCCACCCTGCTGTTTGCGGGCATGGGGGTGTGCGTGAAGTTTGCCTCTCACGACTTCGGCACCGCCGCCGTCGTGAGCGCGCGCGGCACGGTGGGTGCCGTGATCATGCTGATCGTGGCACGGGCCACCGCCACGAGCCTGTACACCCGCGTGCCCGTGCTGCATGTCAAGCGCGGCCTCGCCGGCGTGTTCGCCCTGTCCATGTGGTTCTACAGCATGGCGCATCTGCCGTTGGCCACCTCGGTCACGCTGAACTACATGTCCTCGGTGTGGATGGCCGTGTTCCTGCTGCTGCAGGCCGCTCTGCTGGGTGGACCACGGGTCGATCGACGCCTGATCGTGGCCATCGCGGTGGGTTTCGCGGGCGTGGCCTTGGTGCTGCATCCCACCTTGAACCAAGACCAGATCTGGGCAGGCCTCATTGGTCTGACCTCAGGCATGTTGTCGGCCATGGCCTACCTCCAGGTCACCGCCCTGGGGCGCGCGGGTGAGCCGGAGGTCCGCGTGGTGTTTTACTTCTCCCTGATGGGCTCCGTGCTGGGGGCCTTGTTCTGGCTGCTGCCCGGGCAGCTCAATCCAACCCCCGTGGCCGACATCCCTCTGCGCTCCTGGCTGGCCCTGTTCGGTGTGGGCGCCTTCGCCACCATCGCCCAGCTGCTGATGACACGCGCCTATGCACAGGGCAGCACCCTGGTCAACGCCAACTTGCAGTATCTGGGCATCGTGCACGCGGGCCTGCTGGGCACGGTGCTGTTTGGCGAAACGCTGGGGCTGGACGCGCTGCTGGGCATGGTGCTCATCGTGGGGTCGGGCATGGTCGCCGCACGGCTCAAGCCGGCCACCAAACCCGCCACGGCATCACCCGTCACCCACACAGCAGACAAGCCTTGACAGGCTGAGGGCCGCAACCCTCCCCGACCTCCTGCCCCAGTGGTACCTCAACGCATGACGCGTCGCAGCACAGCAGAGTGCTCAGCGCTCCTCGTGGCCAGGGTGCACTTCTGAAGCCAGATCCGCATGGGGCGCCACGTCGTGGGCATGCCCCGCATGCTCATGCTCATGCGCGCCGTGAAGGATGCTGACGATGCCCCCAATCAACAACAAGCCCGCACCCATCCACACGATCTGCATGACGGTGTCCCGCCCGCTCAAACGCTTTTGCAACTGCGGGATCAGGTCCGCCACGGCCACATACACGAAACTGCTGGCCGCCACCACCATCATGTAGGGCAGGTATTCCTGCCACGGGCCGATCAGGAAATAACCCAACACCCCGCCGACCACAGCGGCGAGACCAGACACGGCGTTGTAGGCGAGTGCCCGCATCCGCGAGAACCCAGCGTTGATCAACACGATGTAGTCCCCCACCTCCTGCGGGATCTCATGCGCGATGATGGCCAGAGCGGTGACGATGCCCAGGTTCGGGTCGGCCAAAAAGGCCGCTGCGATCAGAACCCCGTCGCAGAAATTGTGGATGCTGTCGCCCACCAGCACACTCCAGCCACCGCGCCCGGCCTGCTCGGCATCGAAGCCGTGGTGGTGGTCGTGGTGATCATGCTCGTGGTGATGCCCGTGCCGGTACAACTCGGCCTTCTCCAGCAGGAAAAAGAACAGCAAGCCGCCCAACAAAGTGAGAAACAATGCCTGCGGAGGCTCACCGGAACCGAAGGCCTCAGGCAGCACGTGCAACAAGGCCGTTCCCAACAACACACCGGTTGAGAGGCTCACCAGGTGACGAACGATCAAACCCAGCAAAGGCGCCGACAGGGCCGCAGCCAGCAGCACCGAAATCAGACCACCCAAAAACGTGGCAGCCACGATGAAAATCAAAGTCATCGAGACATCTTAGCAATGCTGTCAACAGGCTTTGATGCACTGCAGCGATCCACACGGCAAAGCAGCGACAATATCGCTCATGGACAAGATGCTGACCGCCAAGACAAGCAAGAGCCCCGCCACGAGTCTGGAGCAAAGCCGCTACCCCGACCTGTTGGCCGCCATCGACATGGGATCCAACAGCTTCCGGCTGGAGATCGGGCAGATCGCCAAAGGACGCTACAAACGCATCGAGTACCTCAAGGAGACGGTACGCCTCGGTGGCGGACTGGACAGCCATGGCATGCTGACCGAAGAAGCGACCCAACGTGGCTTGGCTTGCCTGGCAGGTTTTGCCCAGCGACTCAAGGGCTTCGCCCCCTGGCAAGTGCGTGCAGTGGCCACCCAAACCCTGCGCGAAGCCCGCAACCGCGACGCTTTCCTCCAGCGCGCTGACCGTGTGTTGGGGCACCGCATTGAAGTGATCGCCGGCCGCGAAGAAGCCCGCCTGATTTACCTGGGCGTGTCCCGGCTGCAACCCAGCGAGTTGCCGCGCCTGGTCATCGACATCGGTGGACGCTCCACCGAGATGATCCTGGGACACGGCCGCACCCCGATTCGCAAGGAGTCGTTCGGCATTGGCAGCGTGAGCCTGTCGATGCAGCATTTTCCACAAGGACAATACACCGCCGACAATTTCCGCGCAGCTCAGATCGCAGCAGGCGCGGAGTTGGAAGAAGCGCTCACCCTGTTCGAGCGTCATCAATGGCAAGAAGCCCTGGGCTCGTCTGGCACCGTGGGCGCCGTGTCTCAGATTCTGGCTGCCAATGGCATCACCGACGGCAGCATCACCCCTGAGGGGCTGCGGTGGTGTATCGAGCGCTGCATTGAGGCAGGCTCGGCCGAGCTGCTCGCCCTGCCCGGCCTCAAAGCCGAGCGCAAGCCCGTGCTGGCGGGTGGCCTGTGCATCCTCTACACCCTGGCATCGCACTTCGACATCGAAGCACTGAAGCCGGCCAAGGGGGCATTGCGACAGGGCGTGATCTTCGACCTGGAAGAGCGGGTCGAGGCTGCACGCAACCATCGCCTGCTTGATCCGCGCGACACCTCGGTGCGTGAATTGCAACAGCGTTTCCGAGTCGATGCGACGCAAGCGCAGCGCGTTCGCCTGCGCGCCCTTGCCTTGTGGCAGGAACTGGCCGAACCCCAAGCCAACCCGGATGGCGAACATGCCCGCGAACTGGGCTGGGCCAGCGCCCTGCACGAAATCGGCATGATGGTCTCGCACCACGATCATCACCGCCACAGCGCCTACCTGCTGGGCCATGTGGACGCGTCGAGCTTCTCACAGTCACAACTGCGGCGCCTGGCCACGCTGGTGCTGGGACAGCGCGGTGAACTGATCAAGCTGGTGGAGCATTTCCATGACCAGGCACTGATGTCTCAGGTGCTGTGCCTGCGCCTGGCCATCATCCTGCATCACGCCCGCGTCGATCTGCCTCCCCGCGTGGTCAGCCTGCAGCGCAGCCGCGGCAAGATCAAGCTGGCACTGAACAGGCGCTGGGCTGCGCAGCATCCTCGCACCCTGCACTTGCTGGACGAAGAGGCCCGGCGCTGGAGCGCCCAAGGACGCCGTTCGCTGGAGTTGTCGCTGGTGGCCTGAGCTAAAGGCGTGCTTCAGCGCCAGATGGCCCAGGCAATGCCCAGCAGGGCCAATACCCACCCGGATGCGGCCAATGGCAAGAGCCAGCGTTTTGCACCACCGCTGACGCCACCGTCGGCCAACGCGGAGCGCCCTTCCTGCGGCACATCGGGGGCATCGGCACCTTCGATCCATTCACGCAAAGCTTGCGACAAGCGACGGGCCGAGCGGATGCGCTGGTCGCGTTCGCGGTGCATGGCTTGGGCAACGATTTCGGAAAGGGCGCGAGGCACCTCGGGGTTGACCTCATGCGCCAAAGGCACCGGCTGACGCAGGACCGCTTCGGCGATTTCCTCCAGGCTGTTGCCTGCAAAGGGGCGCTGCCCGGTCAGCAACTCGTACAGCACCACGCCCAGGGCATACACGTCGACGCGGCGGTCTACCGGCAAGCGGCGCACCTGTTCTGGCGACATGTAATAGGGCGAACCACCCACCAACTCATGGAAACGGCTTTGCGGGTCGTCGCGCTGCGCCAGCGATTCGGCCTGCCGAATGCGGGCAATGCCAAAGTCGAGCACGCGGGGCTGGGTGCGCCCCGTCATGAAAATGTTGGCCGGCTTGATGTCGCGATGGATGACGCCTTTGTGATGCGCGTAAGACAGGGCATCGGCCACGCGCCGCACGATCAAGGCCGCCTGCGAAGGCGTCGGGCGCCAGCCCTGCGCCAGCAATTGCCGCAAGTCCTTGCCGCGCAGCAACTCCATCGCGATGTAAGGCCCCTGCTCGCTGGTGCCAGCGTCGTAAACCGTCACGATCTGCGGGTGACTGAGTCCCCCCGCAGCCCGCGCCTCGTTGAGGAACAGCGCGTTGAAGCGCTCGGGATCCGTCATGGACGGGTCCACATGCAAGGTCTTGATGGCCACGGCCCGTGACAACAGCGGATCGTGCGCGGCATAAACCGTGCCCAACCCACCTTCACCCAGTGTGTACTTGAGCGCGTACCGCGAGATGTTCCCGATGGTCGGCAAGCTTTCCAGTCGCCCCCGACGTACCTCGGCAGCGGCCTCGTCGGCATCAGGGAACGGACGGGTCAGGATGACCGTATCCTGGTTGTCTGGCACCAGGCGGTCGACGTCCACCTGGTTGGGCAGGGTGTCAGCCAAAGAGGGGGCGGGCCGCTGCGTCACGGATCGGAGCCCTCCTGCGTGCTTCAGCGCGATGCCGGCCGAGCGGCCTTGACTTCATCCGGGCGCAACTGGGGCGCCAGGTGGTCGAGCACGCCATTGACGTACTTGTGGCCATCGGTGCCGCCGAAGCTCTTGGCCAGCTCCACCGCCTCGTTGATCGCGACCTTGTAGGGCACGTCCAGACAATGGGTCAGCTCGTACACACCGATCCAGAGCACGGCATGCTCGACCGGCGAGAGCTCCTCGACCGGGCGGTCCAGGAACTGCAGCAACTGCGCGTCCAGTTGCGCACATTGCGTGATGCACCCGTGCAGCAAGGCATCGTAGTGACCACGATCGCAACGGGCGAAGTCATCCTGTTCACGGATATGGGCGTCCACGGCCCCCGCATCACGGGAGTTGAGCTGCCATTCGTACAGACCCTGCAAAGCAAATTCGCGCGCACGGCGACGCGAGGACTTGGCCCTCGGTGCTCCGGGTGCCGCGGGCTTGCGGGCCGGACGGCCTTGCAGCGGGGTGGTTTTGGGAGTATCGCTCGCGTCACTCACAGCAGGTCATCCAGCAGGTTGGCCATCTCGACGGCAACACGGGCCGCTTCACGGCTTTTCTCTTCCACGCGGGCTTCGGCTTGCGCCTGATTCTCCACCGTCAGGATCGCGTTGGCGATGGGCACATGGTGGTCCAGGCTGACACGGGTCACGCCCGCCCCACTCTCGTTGGACACCAGCTCGAAGTGATAGGTTTCACCGCGGATGATGCAACCCAGCGCCACCAGCGCATCAAAACGCTCACTGTCGGCCATGGCCTGCAGGGCCACCGGCACTTCCAGCGCGCCCGGCACGGTCACATGCTGAATGTGCTTGGCCTGCACACCGAGTGCCCCCAGTTCCTCGATGCACAGCGCCGCCATCCGGGAAGTCAGTTCGTCATTGAAGCGGGCTTGCACGATGCCGACACGCAGATCGTGTCCATCGAGTCGGCCGGCTTGTCCTTTGTCAGCGCCTTGCATAGTGTGTGATCCAGATAAAAGAGCGAAAAATCAAGAAAGAAAAGAGCAGGTGGTCAGAAAGAGCGGCGCCCCAAAAAGGGCGCCTGCCTCAGTTGGGTGGATCCAGTCGCGTGCCATCGGCCGTCAGGAAGCCCACCACTTCCAGTTCATAGCCCACCATGCTGGGCATGCGACGCTGGTTGCCCATCAGGCGCATGCGCTGCACACCCAGGGTGCGCAGAATCTGGGCGCCTACGCCATAAGTGCGCAGGTCCACCGGCTGCTTGACCGGGGTTTGCGGCTCAGCCGGCAAGGCACGTTCCAGCAGGCGCTCGGCCTCGTCACCAGCGTTCAGCAGCACCACCACACCACGGCCGGCTTCGCGCACGGCGGCCAGTGCCTTGGGCAGGGGCCAGGCGTGCGCGCTGTTGCCCGCATCGAGCCAGTCCATCACCGACAGGGGCTCGTGCACACGCACCAGCACCTCGTCGGCCGGGGTCCAGTTGCCCACGGTCAAAGCCAGGTGCACGGCACCGGTGCGATCACGGAAGACCGAGGTCTCAAACGCGCCTTCGGGCGTCTGCATGGTGCGCTGGCCCAGGCGTTCAATGAGCGACTCATTGCGGCTGCGATACTGGATCAGGTCGGCAATGGTGCCGATCTTGAGGTTGTGTTCCTTGGCGAACACTTCCAAGTCCGGCAGGCGGGCCATGGTGCCGTCGTCGTTCATGATCTCGCAGATCACCGACGAGGGCGTCAGACCGGCCATGCGCGCCATGTCGCAACCGGCTTCGGTATGGCCGGCGCGCATCAGCACGCCGCCGTCTTGCGCCTGCAGCGGGAAGATGTGCCCAGGTTGCACCAGGTCCGTCGGCTTGGCATCGCGGGCCACGGCGGCCTGCACGGTCCGGGCGCGGTCGGCGGCCGAAATGCCGGTGGTCACGCCCTCGGTCGCCTCGATGGACACGGTGAAGGCCGTGCCATGCTTGGTGCCGTTGCGGGTGGCCATCGGGGGCAGTTGCAGCCGCTCGCAGCGCTCGCGCGTCAGCGTCAGGCAGATCAGGCCGCGGCCATACTTGGCCATGAAGTTGATCGCTTCGGGCGTGACGTGCTCGGAGGCAATGACGAGATCGCCCTCGTTTTCGCGGTCTTCTTCATCCACCAGGATGACCATGCGACCAGCGGCGAGTTCGGCAATCAGCTCAGGAATAGGTGAAATGGGCATGGCAGGGATTGTAGGCTTCTCGGGCCCGGATCAGAGGACCAGACGGGGGCGTCCCCATCGAAAACAGGCCGAGGGAAGCGCCTGGGCGGCGCTTCTTCACGACTGAGACTGGGCTTGGGCGCGCGACACGGTGTGCAACGGCGGCGCCAGAGGGCATTCAGGCGCCCAGTTTGCCCTCGGCGTGGAGCATGCGTTCCACATAGCGGGCGATCAGATCCACCTCCAGGTTGACCTTGGAGCCGACCTTCAGGGTGCCCAGGGCGGTGTTCTCGATGGTGTGCGGGATCAGGTTGATGCTGAACACGGTGCTGCCGTCGGTGGCGTCTTCGACGCGGTTGACGGTCAGGCTCACCCCGTTGACGGTGATGGAGCCCTTGTAGGCCAGAAAGCGCGCAAGGCTGCGCGGCGCCCGAATCTGGAGCAGCCACGATTCGCCCACCGGCTCGAACACGACCACGTCGCCGACATCATCGACGTGACCAGTCACGATGTGCCCGCCCAGGCGGTCGTGCGAGCGCAGGGCTTGCTCCATGTTGACGGTGCCTTGCTGGTCCAGACCCACGGTACGAGCCAGACTTTCAGCCGACACGTCAATCGTGAAACGGCCCGCGGCGGCGTCAAACGAGGTCACGGTCATGCAGGCGCCGTTGATGGCGATGCTGTCGCCCAGACCCACGCCGTCGAGGTAGCCCGCAGGCGTCTGCAGGGTCAGTCGGCGGCCGTGGCTGGCGTCAGCGCCCAGGGGTTGGGAGTCGACGATCTGGCCCACGCCAGTGATGATGCCGGTGAACATGGGGTTTCATCCATCCAGAAAAAGTGACAAAGAGGGGCTCGGGGGTCAGAAATCGGCACGCCCGGCAGGTCGCGCAAGGATACGCAGATCCTCGCCGACCTGCTCGACGGCGTGGAATGTCAGGGTGCGCGCATCTGCCATGCGGTTCAGGGGCGACAAGGCCGCCAGTCCCCGGCCTGGTCCCACCAGCTTGGGCGCCAGGTAGAGCAGGTACTCATCCACCCAGTCGCCCTCGATGAGGGCTGCGTTCAGGCGTGCGCCCGCTTCCACATGCAGTTCATTGATGCCGCGCGCGGTCAGGTCGGCCATCACGGAGGCCAGGTCCAGATGACGGCCGCTGGCATCCGCCGGCAGCATGGCCACGCTGGCACCGCGTGCAGCCAAGGCCTGTTGTGCCGCCTGCGCCTCCCCGGACTCATCGGCCAGACCGTAGACGAGCACCTCCCCAGGCGGCGCGAGCAAGCGTGCCGTTGCAGGCAGGCACCAGCGCGAATCCAGCACCACACGCAAAGGCTGACGAGCCACCTCGATGGCACGCACATCCAGGCGAGGGTCATCGTCCAGCGCGGTGCCAATGCCGGTCAGCACCGCCCCGGCGCGCGCGCGCCACACCTGACCATCGGCCCGGGCGGCCGGGGCTGTGATCCACTGGCTGTCCCCGTTGTCCAGCGCGGTGCGGCCATCCAGCGAAGCGGCGATCTTCATGCGCACCCAGGGGCGACGGCGCACCATGCGCGACAGGAAGCCGATGTTCAACTCCCGCATGGCCACCGCCTGCGGGTGGTCCGCGGGCAGCACGTCCACCACGATGCCCGCCGCATGCAGGCGGGCCACGCCCTGCCCTGCCACCAAGGGGTTGGGGTCCATCAACACGACCACGACGCGCGCCACCTCAGCGCGGACCAAGGCATCGGCGCAAGGTGGCGTGCGGCCATGGTGAGAGCAGGGCTCCAGGGCCACATAGGCGGTGGCACCACGCGTGGCGTGACCTTGCGCCTGCGCGTCCTGTAGGGCCATGACCTCGGCGTGCGGACCACCGGCCTGCTGGGTATGACCTTGACCGATCACCTGCCCATCGGCGGCCACGAGCACACAGCCCACGCGGGGATTGGGCTCGGACAGGCCAATCGCCTGCCGCGCCAGCGTGACCGCCTGGGACACATGAAGCTCATCGTTGTTGTTGCAAAAGGCCTGCACCAGTTCATCCCTTGGGGTGCCCCTCGAAGGGGGAATGAGGGGGATTTTGACGCAAAGCACTCCCGCCCCTTCTGGGGATCGGGCTTTCGGACGCCAATGCCATCTCAAGAATGCAGCGCATGCACCACGTTCCTTCATCGTTCTGTCGCGTGTCTCGCGGCTTCACCTGGGTTGAGCTCCTCGTCACCCTGGTCATCCTCGGCATCTTGAGCGCCCTGGGTGCCCCGGGCTTGCGTGCATTGCTGGAGCAGCGTGCCGTGAGCACCCAGGCGGGCGCACTGGCCGATGCCCTGCGCCTGACACGCGCCGAGGCGGTGAAACGCCGCCAGCGCGTCACCATCTGCAACACCCCGAACGCCGATGCGACCACACCCGTGTGTGCCAGCGCCAGCACCAACTGGTCCACGGGTTGGCTGATCTTTGCCGATGCCAACGGCAACAAGGTCCGAGAGGACCACGAAACCCTGCTGCACCTGCAGCAAGCCCTGACGCCGACCGTGGGTCTGACACTGCCGCACAACAAGCCGGCCATCACGTTCGGGGGCGTGGGCCTGGCAGTGGCCAACAACGCCAGCTTCCTCGTCCAGCCCTTGAGCTTCACCACCTCGGCCACCTCGACGGCTCAACGCTGCGTGCGTCTCGCCGTGTCCGGACGTGTGCGTGTCTTGCAGGGAGCGTGCTGATGCGCACCCAGCCCTCTTCTCGTTTGCAGCGCGGCAGCTCCCTCGTCGAAGTGCTGGTCGCGATGCTGCTGATGTCGTTTGGCGTGCTCGCCATGACATCGCTGCAGGCGCACGCACTCCAGCACAGCCACACGACCGACACACGCGCACGCGCCACCCTGCTGGGGCACGATCTGGCGGACCGGATGCGGGCCAACGTGTCACCCAGTGGTGACTGGAGCGCTTACGAGCTCACAGCACTCGCCTCGTCGTCCACCAGCACGACGCTGTCCGGCGCCTGCGAAGCCAACACAGCCTGCACGTTCGATGAGATGGCGACCTACGACCTGGTGCAATGGCAGCAGCAACTGGCGCGCAGCCTGCCTCAAGGGCGTGGTCACGTTCGCAGCGTCGGCACTCACGCCGACATCTGGGTGCTGTGGGAAGACCCCGACGAAGCCGGCGCCCAGGCTCATGACCTCTGTCCTGCCGGATTGATCATGGCGGCTCACACGCGCTGCCTTTACCTGCGGATCGCGCTGTGATGAGTCACCGCCATCGACCCGCACCCCTTCAACGCGGCCTGGGCTTGGTCGAACTGCTCGTGGGGCTCGCGCTGGGCCTGACGGTGATCGCTGCCGCCATGGCGCTGTACCTCAGCTCAGGCCATGCGTACCACCACACACAGGCCGTCACGCAACTGACCGAAGACGCCAGCGTGGCCCTGACCTTGTTGCGCACCCAGATCGCGCAGGCTGGCTACAGCGCCCCCACCGGGATCGACAGTGACGGGCGCATGACACGCGCCTTCGCGGGGCCGGGACTGTTTGGCTGCACGGGCGGCATCACCCCCAACAGCATCGGCCACGCCACCCTGGACAACGTGGTATGCCACAACGACAGCGCGCAGCCCGACGCCATCGTGGTGCGCTACGAGGCGGACACCCGCAACACCCTGCCCACATCGGACGGGACCCCGACAGACTGCCTGGGCAACAGCACGCCGCTGGTCGATGGCACCCACCATGTGGCCGACAACCGCTACTTTGTCAAAGATCACACCTTGTCGTGCCGTGGCAGTGGGCACAGCGTGTCTCAGCCCCTGGTCGATCACATCGTGGACCTTCAGATCCGCTATGGGGTCTCGACGCCGTCGGCCGGCGACCCCAGCGTATCGACCCTGCGTTTCCTGAGCGCACAGGAAGTCAGCGGCTCGTCCACTCCGGCCGCAAGCTCCCCGCTGTGGCGCCGTGTGAAGGCAGTCCGCCTGTGTCTGGTGCTGCGCAGCGAGCTGGAAGTGCAAGACACCCCCATGAGCTACACGGCTTGCAGTGGCACCCCTCAAACTGCCCCCGACCGCCGCCTGTATCGCGCGTTTCACACCACCGTGAGCTTGCCCAACCCCTTGTGATCCATGAGCCGTCAACGCCCAAACGCCCTTCTGGAACGCGCATCTGCACATGGGATTGCCCTGGTCGTGGTGCTGGTCTTGCTGACCGTGATCAGCCTGGTCTCTGGCGCCACCCTGCGTGCTTCGCTCAGCGCCGAACAGATCACCCTCAACGTGCGACTGGAGAACCTGGCCCGGGAGGCCGCGCACATCGGCTTGCGCCACTGTGAGGATGCGCTTTTGCAGATCACGCCTGCATTCACGGTGCACCCGGCACCACTCCCGTCCGAAGTGGCCCGGTGGACACTCTGGTCCAGCTGGCATGGCAGCCACGTCTTGGCCCACACCGTGCCTGCCGCCGCCATGAGCTCGGCCGACAGCGCCTATGTGCCCGCGTCTCGCCCTCAGTGCCTGCTCGAAACTCACCCCGCGCACCCGGAACTGATCACCGTCACCGCACGTGGCTTCAGCCCGGATCACCAGGCTGACAGCGCTGGACGAACCACACAAGGCGCCACAGCCTGGGTGCAGTCCACCGTGCACCGGTGCCTCCCTGGCAGCGCCGGATGCCCCACTGCCACCTCACCACAGCTTGAAAGTCGGGTGTGGCGGGCCCTGCTCAACCCACCGGCTCCCTGAGCCCTTGTCCCATGTGTCACCCTCTTGCGAACACGGCCCATCAGCATGGCGGCTTTACCCTGACGGAAATGCTGACCGTTCTCGCGTTGCTCGGCGTGCTCGCCGCCGTGGCTTACCCCAGCTACGCCGCGCACCTGCAACGCGCCCACCGCACCGAAGCCCAGGCTGCCCTCATGGACGCCGCCTTTTTCATGCAGCGCCACTATGCCGCGCACCACCGCTACGACACGGGAGATCCGAGCGCACCGCTCGTGACCCTGCCCGCACCGCTGAACCAGGCGCCTCGCCAGGGCCCAGCGCACTACGTGATCAGCGTCACGCAGGCCAGCGCCAGCGGCTACACCCTGAGTGCCACCCCGGTCTCGGGCGGCCCCATGGCTCACGACGCTTGCGGCAGTCTGACCCTGAATCAACACCAGGCCCGCGGCATCACGGGCACCACGGTCAGCGTGGCGCACTGCTGGCGGTAGCCTCCCGCGTTCGCAGCCACTCCGCCTGGCTCACCAACCTCCCGATCGGTCCTCACTGCTCAGTCTTCGCTGGTGTCGCCCTTGACGCCGCGTTTGTTACCCGTCTCCTTGATGGCGGCGACAAACTCGCTGACGTCATCAAAGCTGCGGTACACCGACGCAAAGCGCACATAGGCCACCTTGTCGAGCTTGCGCAACTCGCGCATCACCCATTCGCCCAACTGCGTGGACACCACTTCCTTCTCGCCACACTGGCGCAACTTGGCCTCGATCGCCTCCAGCGCGCCTTCCAGCGCCTCGGCACTCACAGGCCGCTTGCGCAGCGCAATCAGCATCGAGCCCTTGAGCTTCGCGCGGTCGTAATCGGTGCGCCGTCCATCGCGCTTGACGATCGCTGGCAGATCGATTTCCGCCCGTTCATAGGTCGTGAAGCGTTTGTCGCAGCCATGACACTTGCGACGGCGACGGGTGGAATCACCCTCGTCGGAGTCACGCGTCTCCACGACCTGGGTGTCGTGGTGTCCGCAAAAGGGGCAACGCATGGATGGGAATCTCTCGTTTCAAGACAAACAAAAACCCGGCGAGGACATCACATCCAGGCCGGGTTCCGAATCACGCACGCATCAAGGCGTCAGCGCTCAGCGGTAGACCGGGAAGGCCTTGGTCAGGGCCGACACCTGCTCGCGCACGCGGGCGATGGTGGCTTCGTCGTGGGGGTTGTCCAGCACGTCGGCGATCAGGTTGGCCACCTGCACGGCCTGCTCTTCCTTGAAACCACGGGTGGTCATCGCGGGCGAGCCCAGACGGATGCCCGAGGTCACCATCGGCTTTTGCGGGTCGTTGGGGATGCCGTTCTTGTTGCAGGTGATGTGAGCCTGGCCCAGGATGGCTTCGGCTTCCTTGCCGGTCAGGTTCTTCGGACGCAGGTCCACCAGCATCACGTGGCTCTCGGTGCGGCCCGAGACGATGCGCAGACCGCGCTTGGTCAGCGTGTCGGCCAGGGCGGCGGCGTTCTTCACGACCTGCTGCTGGTAAGCCTTGAATTCGGGCGACGCGGCTTCCTTGAAGGCCACGGCCTTGCCAGCGATGACGTGCATCAGCGGGCCACCCTGGATGCCAGGGAAGATGGCGCTGTTGATCTTCTTGGCGATCTCTTCACCGCGCATCAGGATGATGCCGCCACGCGGGCCACGTAGGCTCTTGTGAGTGGTGGAGGTGACCACGTCGGCGTGCGGCACCGGGTTGGGGTACACGCCCGCGGCGATCAGGCCAGCGTAGTGGGCCATGTCCACCATGAAGTAGGCGCCGATTTCCTTGGCAATCTTGGCAAAGCGCTCGAAATCGATGCGCAGTGCGAAGGCCGACGCACCGGCGATGATCAGCTTGGGCTTGTGCTCACGCGCCAGCGCTTCCATCTTGTCGTAGTCGATGTCTTCGGCAGCGTTCAAGCCGTAGGACACGACCTTGAACCACTTGCCCGACATGTTCAGCGGCATGCCGTGGGTCAGGTGGCCGCCTTCGGCCAAGCTCAGGCCCATGATGGTGTCGCCGGGTTGCAGCAGACCGAAGAACACGGCCTGGTTGGCTTGCGAACCGGAGTTCGGCTGCACGTTGGCGTACTCGGCACCGAACAGCGCCTTCAGGCGATCGATGGCCAGTTGCTCGACCACGTCCACGTGCTCGCAGCCACCGTAATAGCGCTTGCCGGGATAGCCTTCGGCGTACTTGTTGGTCAGCTGGGAGCCTTGGGCTTCCATGACGGCCGGCGAGGTGTAGTTCTCGGAGGCGATCAGCTCAATGTGGTCTTCCTGGCGTTGGTTCTCGGCCTGGATGGCTGCAAACAGCTCAGGATCAACGTTGGCAATGGTGTGTTGGGCACGGTCAAACATGACTTGGCAGTCCTCTTCAAGGTTGAAGTCCCGCAGCACTGACCCATCCAGATCAGGTGTGAGGGCTGCCCAGGCGAACGGCTGACTCAGCCCAGGCATTGGAAGCCCCTAGGGCTGGCTGCGCTCCCCGGTGGTTCACCACCTCAGACGATGCCGTCTCTGTGTGACAGCAGCACGTCGTGTATCGCCAGTTGCGCAGCGTTTGGGATTGTAGCGGTTGGGGCCCACTCATGCCAGCGAAGGACATCGGACGATGCCGCCACCGACAAGGTAGTGCCCCTGCGGACCGCAGCTTACAGGGTGAGCATCGCCACCTGCTCGACGGCTGGCGCGGCCACGGGCGGCTTGACGCTGCTGGCCGCCGGCGCGGCCGACACGGGTGCTGCGTTCGCAGGAGCCTGGGATGCCTGAACGGCCGAAGCCGCCACCGGCGCCGGCGCCTGCGCCACCACACGTGGCGCGTTCGACACATTCACCGGCACCTGCTTGCCCATGGCCACCTGGCGCAAAAAGCCTTGCTCCGCGAGCACCTTGGCGCCATAGCCACCATCGTGGGTCATGTTGGCCGCCCCCACGTAATGCTTCAAGCCCCCGGCCACACTGCCTGCACGGCGGATGCAGTCCTTGAGCACCTGTACCCCCACACGCAGATTCGTCACGGGGTCGAAGGCCGCATTGCGCCCACCGAACACCTCATACTTTTCGCGATGGATGCCCGTCATCACCTGCATCAGGCCTTGCGCGCCCACATGGCTCTGCGCAAACGGGTTGAAACCCGACTCGATCGCCATGATCGCCAACACCAGCGTCGGCTCCACCCCGGCGCGCTGACCCACGTCCCACGCCTCCTGCACCAGACGGCTGATGGGCTCCGGTGCCACGCTGTAGCGGCGCGCGATCCAGTAGGCCACGGCCGCCTGCTGACGGCTCAACTCCGACGGATCGGTCGCCGTGGCACGCTGAATGGCCTCGGGCTCTGCCATCGCCAGGAGGACGTCCTGACTGGAAGCCTCGGCATCGTCACTCGCCATGGCACGCGACGTGGCACGATCGGTCAACCACCCCAAGGTCTGGTGCTCAAGACGGTAACGCACATCCGGGCGACCGGCCAAAAAGACCACGCCCACCACGGCCACGAGGCCCAGCATCGCGAGCGCGTTGTGGCTCACGCGGCGCAGCCCCAGCAACACATCCTGCACAAACTGCGACATGGCCGCACGCCACACCTGAGGGCGGACCGACGACGCCACCGCCGTCTGAGACACTTCCACTTCTTCAACCATCACGGCGGCCTCCAGGCCTGCCGTTGCACGTTCACACGCTGTCATGGTTCTCCTTTCTTCGCCGCCGCACTCACAGACGGCACGCCATCGACTTCGATCGCGCGCCGCGCAGGTGCGGCATTGATAATGACCCTGGCAAAAAAGTGGCGGGACCGTGCAAGTCACTCACCACCGCGAACGGTCTGTCGCGTACATCAGCGAACAGACCCATGGGAAAACGCCAGGGCTGGCAGCGTTGCGCCGCGGTGTGCGGCGCAAGGGGAAACCCGGTAAAAATCGTGACCGGATCCAACAGGGGCGGATTCTAGGCAAGCCTGTAATAACCAGTCAAGCATAAAGAACACACTCTTTATTACAAAAATCATGAAATATCGCGACTTGCGAGAATTTGTATCCGGCCTGGAACGCCAGGGAGAGCTCACCCGCATCAGCGAGCCCGTGTCCGTCCACCTGGAGATGACATCGGTGAGCGACCGCGTGCTGCGCGCCGGTGGCCCCGCCTTGTGGTTCGAGCACCCAACAGGACGGGGTGATGGCACGACAAGCGCGCCACGCGCCTACGCCATCCCCGTGCTTGCCAACCTGTTCGGCACACCCAAACGCGTGGCCCTCGGCATGGGGGCCGACGACGTCAGCGAGTTGCGAGACATCGGTCGCGTGCTCGCCAGCCTGAAAGAGCCCGAACCACCCCGTGGCCTGAAGGATGCCGGCAAACTCATCCAGATGGCCAAGGCGCTGTGGGACATGAAGCCCAGCAGCGTGCGCAGCGCGCCGTGCCAAGCCGAGGTGCGCGAGGGCAGCGACATCGATTTGACCGAATTGCCCATCCAGCACTGCTGGCCCGAGGACGCCGCGCCGCTGCTCACCTGGGGCCTCGTCGTCACCCGCGGCCCCCAGAACGTGCCGAACCCGCGTCGGCGACAAAACCTGGGCATCTACCGCCAGCAATTGATCGGCAAGAAGCAATTGATCATGCGGTGGCTGGCCCACCGCGGTGGCGCGCTCGACTTCCGCGAGTTCGCCCTGGCCAATCCTGGCCAGCCCTTCCCGATCGCCGTGGCACTGGGAGCCGACCCCGCCACCATCTTGGGTGCCGTCACCCCTGTGCCCGACTCGCTGAGTGAGTACCAGTTCGCCGGCCTGCTGCGCGGCAGCCGCACCGAGGTGGTCAACACGAAAGCGGGCGAAGGCGACCAGTACCTGCAGGTACCCGCCAGCGCCGAGTTCGTGCTCGAAGGCCACATCCCCACGGCCCCGACAGGCTACAAGGGCGTGAGTGAACATGGCGTGCCTTTGATGGAGCGCGGCGGCTACCTGCACGCGCTCGAAGGGCCGTTCGGCGACCACACCGGCTACTACAACGAGCAGGATTGGTTCCCCGTGTTCGAGGTCACGCGCCTTACGAACCGCCCGAACCCGGTTTACCACTCCACCTACACCGGCAAGCCGCCCGACGAGCCCGCGGTGTTGGGCGTCGCGCTCAACGAAGTCTTCGTGCCCATCCTGCAAAAGCAGTTTCCTGAGATCGTGGACTTCTACCTGCCGCCCGAAGGCTGCAGCTACCGCATGGCCATCATCAGCATGAAGAAGGCCTACCCCGGCCACAGCAAGCGCCTGATGTTCGGCCTGTGGAGCTTCCTGCGTCAGTTCATGTACACCAAGTTCATCGTCATCGTCGACGACGACGTGAACATCCGCGACTGGCAGGAAGTGATCTGGGCCATCACCACCCGCATGGACCCGGTACGCGATACCACGCTGGTCGACAACACCCCCATCGACTACCTGGACTTCGCCTCACCCATCAGCGGTCTGGGCGGCAAGATGGGGCTGGATGCCACCAACAAATGGCCAGGGGAAACCAACCGCGAATGGGGCCGCACCATCACCATGCCCGAGGCGGTGACCCAGCGCACGGAGGACCTGGTCGCGCGCATTCTGAAAGGCGCATGAACCCCTGACGGGGCATAGACAAAACATATTGGCGTCGTCCACGCAGCTGGCTTAACCTGCAAGTGTCTGCACGGCAGGCAAACCATCTAGACGCAGTCACTGCGTCTTGGGAAGCGGCAAACCTTCCTCTTTGCCCTTTCCAAGGACGGCCCTCGTGCCGCTCCCACCCCCGGCTTCGCCCGGGGGTTTCTGTTTGTGTGCCATCTTTGTGTGCCATGTCTCCACGGCAACCTGGCTCATAAAGTACGGCTGACGTCAGGGGTTTCGTGAGGCAGCAGGCAGGCAAACGCGACAACGCATAGCCTTGTGTCACCGTAGATTGCTGCGCTTTGACCCCGACCCTTTTCATGGCCAACACCACCTCCCCTCACCAGGATCACGAAGAAGCCACCCTGGCTGGCGGATGCTTTTGGTGCCTCGAAGCGATCTTCAATCAGCTGCAAGGCGTGATCGAGGCCGAATCCGGCTACAGCAATGGACACCATCCTGCGCCCACCTATGAAGACGTGTGCACAGGCGAAACGGGGCATGCCGAAGTGGTGCGCATCCGCTTCGATCCACGCATCATCAGTTTCAAAGGCTTGCTGGAGGTGTTTTTCGCATGCCACGACCCCACCACACCGAATCGGCAGGGGCATGATGTGGGCACGCAATACCGTTCAGGCATTTACACCCACACGCCACAGCAAGCCATCACAGCCCGGCAGATGATCGATGACTTGACGCAGCGCCAAGTCTTTGGCGCGCCCATCGTCACGGAACTGGCTCCCGTGTCCAATTACCACGCCGCCGAGGCCTACCACCAGCGCTACGCGGAACATCACCCCTACCAGGGCTACTGCGCCTACGTGGTGGCCCCCAAACTGGCGCACTTTCGTCAGCAATTCCAAAGCCAACTCAAGCCCGACTGAACATGCCGCCCGCCTTCGCAAGGCCGCACGCGTCGGGCTGGCATCAAGGCGCCAGACGCTGAATCTGCCAACTGCCGTCAGCTTGCTTCACATACACGATGCGGTCGTGAAGCCGAGAGGGGCGGCCCTGCCAGAACTCCCAATACGCGGGGACCAGGCGATACCCCCCCCAATGTGCAGGCCGGACAGGGTCCTGACCTTGTTGCGTCTGGATGGTGGCCCAGTTCGCCTCCAGATGTTCGCGCGACGGAATCACTTCGCTCTGTGGCGATGCCCAGGCACCGATGCGTGAACCCAGTGGTCGTGTTCGGTAATAGTCGTCTGACTCCGCCTCGGCAATCTGCTCGACGCGTCCCTCGATGCGCACAACGCGCTCCAGCTCCGGCCAAAAAAACTGCAGCGCGGCCTGAGGGTGCGCGGCCAACTCGCGGCCCTTGCGGCTTTGGTAGTTGGTGTACCAGACCAAACCGCGCTCATCCAGCCCCTTGAGCAGCACCACACGGGTTGACGGCCCGCCATCGGCGCCCACGGTCGCCAAGGTCATGGCGTTGGCTTCCAACGCCTTGGCATGCACGGCTGCATCGAACCAATGCTGAAACTGCACCAAGGGATCCGGGCGGACATGGGTCTCATCCAACTCAGCCCGTTCGTAGCTCTTGCGCATTTGCGCCAGATCGTGAGATGTCTTGTTCATGTCATTCAGTATCCGTCAAACCTTGCAAGGGGTGACATGACCCGCGTCAATCCGTCTCAGGGGTATGCACTTAAGTAAAGGCTCGGTGGTGCAACGCAACAAAACGGATCAAAGTGAACTGCCGAGACCGTGAGCCGCACCATGTCCGAACCGCCTACCCTCATCATTCTGGCCGAATCAGAAGGCCAACCCAGGATGGCCGTTCCGCACGCCCAGCTCGATGCTTTGGATGCAGCCCCGCTCGACCACCTCAACAGCCTGCACCACACCATCCGCAAGGGACTTGCCAGTGGCCTGCAGGTCCTGCTGGTGGCCCCTCCCATGGTCGCAGCTCAGGCCCATCACCTGCTGCCACCGGATCGCGTGATCTTGCTGCCCGACGCGCCCCCAGATCAGCCACCGGGCCACAGCGATCAAATGACACTGGGTGTGGCCATTGCCGTCATTGCCAGCGCCAGATCGCCCGGTTGGTTGCTGTTGCCAGGCGACATGCCCTTGCTGCAGTCAGACACCTTGAAGGCCATGGGGGAAGCCGTCACCCGCGATCCGCTGGTCTTCCCTGAATACCGCCATCGCCGCGGACACCCCATTGGCTTTTCCGCCGAGTTCTATTCCGAGCTCATCCGACTCCAACGCGAACGCGATTTACAGCGACTGCTGGCCAAGTACCCAGCACGGGGCGTCGAAGTCGATGATGTGGGCATCCTCATGACACAAGACACCGTCAGCCCCTTGGCCCTCATGCGAACGGTTCTGCAAGGGCACGCGGGGCTGCGGGCCCAGCGCTGAGTCGCAGCGCTGACGCCTTCTCACCCCGGGTTGGTTAACCCTGAGCGGCCAGCCACCGATCGAATCAAGGCTTACCCTTAACTGAGTCAGCTAATGCGCCCCCTCCCCCTCACTCATGGGGACCTCGTGGACAGGCGGTTCAAGAACAATTTGAACCATGGACACAGCGTCAAACGCGGTCCGTAACCCTAAACACCCACAGGAGTTCCACATGACCTTCGCAACCGTCCGCTCCGTCTCCATTGCCGCCGCTGTCGCCCTGTCCGCCTTCTCTGCACAGGCCCTGACCATCCCGACGAACAGCCTGCAAGCCGACTCCTTCCAAGTCTTCTCTGACGCCGCCCTGGAGTCGTACGCTCTGTTTGACGTTGGCATCAAGGCCCTCGGCAACGCCACCCCTGTCGCCGGCACCACCAACACCTTCAGCCTGCCCGTCACCAGCATCTCCATCGCCCTGAGCGGTGGCATCAAGATCGAAAACGGCAAGGCCACCGGTTCCGCCCTGGAAATCTCACGCCTCGACGCCAAGACAGGCAACAAGCGCGGTCTGACCATCGCCAACTTCACCATCGACTTCGCCAAAAATCAAGTGTTGGCCGACACGACCGTGATCGGCGGTGCCACCCAACCGCAAGCTCCCGTCTACAACTTCACCAAGACCCAAGAACTGGCTCTGAAGTACAAGTTCCCCCTGAGCATCAGCCTGAAGGAGCAACTGGGCGACCTGCGTCTGGTGGATGTGAACGGCACGGCTGACGCATTGGGCATCCCCCGCGCTCTGGCCAACATCGTGATCCCCGAAATCGACTTCGGTGTCATCAACATCGACATCGGTGTGGCCTTCCGCTCCAAGCCTGTTTCGACCAAGCCCTACGTGCCCGCTCTGTAATGGCATCTGCTCGGTAGCAGCATTCAATTTGCTGCCACCGACTCGCAGAAAGCGCCTCTTCCAAACGCCCGACTTCCGTCGGGCGTTTTTCATTTGTGCTTACAGTTACAGCATCCCCCAGCCACCCGAAACAGGCCCTGACTGGCGCCCCGCCTGACCTCAGTTGCACGAGATCGGTACGACCAGCGCACACCCAGCACCCATCGCTAGAAACATCAGGCATCCGAACATACGGCAGCACCATCGACAACCCTACACCCGTGACCGCCTCAGCTGCGCTGAACTTGCGCACAGACTGCCTTGAACATCGCCGCGCCATCAAGCTCCCAGCTCAAACGAACCATCGCCGAAAAGACAAAAGGGGCCAGAGGCCCCTTTCTGATTTCGAGCAAGCATCCGATGGTCAGAAATTCTTCCCAATCGACAACATGAACAAGGTGTTGTCCAAAGTGCTCTTTTGCTTTCTGACGAACGTTCCCAAACTTCCGTCCCCCTCACCCTGACTTTGCTTGTACGCAGCCAAGTCACGCATCAATTCGGTGGTGAAGCCATTGGGCATGAAGTTCACGACAGCGGACGCATCACCCGTTTTGACACGGTAGGCATTTGTCGCATTGTTGTTGGCCGTGGTGCGCAGGCTTTCACCCTGCTCGATCGCTGCACCCGTTGTCTCCTTGTAGTCAAGCAATGCGGGATCGCCCGTGCGGAACTGGGTGTCGCGCGACACCAAGGTCGCCTCGGTGGAGAACTTGATGCGCCCGACAGAAAGGGACACCTTCCAACCAGACAAGTCTCCGCTTTCCAAACCAACAAACGGACCCACGCCAAATGCATTCTTGATCGAAACTGACGTCTTCCCCGTACCGCCGTTGTACTGATCGAAGTATGACGTTGTCTTCGTGTCAAAGAAAATGGTGTACATCGCACCCACACCGACATAGGGTCTGGCCCACCAGGAGCGATCCCCGAAGTAGTAGCCAAACTTCACAATGGGCGGCAGCATTTTGGTTTTGATGATGTCACGGCCAGCCAATTGATTCGGCGCCCCTGCATCATTCGTTCCAGCGCCCTGAATGGTGGCCCGGACCGGCGCACCAAGCACCAACGCCTCAACCGCCCAGTTGTGTGCGTCGTTCAAGTAGTACCCCACACTCATGGCCACGGTACTCGACGGATTACCTGCTTTCGCGCGAATGCCCTGAGGGGTTGTCAAATACCCTGCGCCGGACTCAAAACCATAATCCTCGACCAGCGCAGCGTCCAGCAAACCGATACCCGTCAAACCAGGCGCACCTGGTTCACCGTAGTACTTGATCTTGTAGTAATCGATGAAATCCTGCTCGGTTTGCAGAGCGTTTCTCACATTGACCGCGGCAGCTCCGCCACCGGTCAGGTTCACGGGATTGGTCGAAAGACGCGCATCCACCCCTGTGCGAGCCAGCAAATCCTCGGCCAACTGATCCTTCATGTCGATCAAATCGGAAATGCGCACGATCTCCGGCGTCAGATCTCGCGGTTGCTCTGATTTGGTTTTGGTTTTGGTGCTGATCACACTCAAATTCCAGAACATGCGATCCCGAACACCCTTGCTCATGCTGAGTGCCAAGCTGTCTTCAACGGAAGGACCAGCCGAAGCGGGCAGCGCTGCCACAGCAAACAGAGCACCCACAGCCAGGGAAAAGCGACTACGCACGGGATTGAACATGAAAACTCCGGAAGAAGTGCCGACAAGAAACCAATCAAGACAAAAGCCGCCCAGCAATTGCACTGAGCGGCTTCAGATAGCGCCCCACACGAGGCGGGGACGCAGCGATCGCGCAGCGATTACTTGGCAGCGCGACGGCGGGCAGCGAAGCCGATACCGACCAGACCCAGGCCCATCAGAGCGTAGGTGGAGGGCTCAGGAACAGCCACCACATTCAGTGTCGAAGTCAGGGTACCGAAGTCCGTCGAAGCACCTTGCAACGCAATCAGACCGATCGAGTACAGACCCAAACCATTCTTAAGGTGATTGAAGCCCTCGGTGGTCAGAGACAGGCCCGACAAAACCGTTTCAGCAGACACTTCTTGACCAATGGTGGTTGCCACCTCGCCCAGAGCGGCGGGACCAGTGACATCACTGAAAGTCCAAGCCAGCACATTCGAAGCGTTAACGTTGACCGTTGCACCAGTGCTGTTCTTGCCTGCGCCCACAAAGTCGGCGTAAATATTCTTGTTGACCATGTCGATGCGCAGGTTGGTCACGCTGATGGTGCCACCGTAGGACACGCCCTTCACGGCACCAGCAATCTGGGTCGCGCCGCCCACGCTTTGAGCTTGCTGAACGAGACCAGTGCCGCTATCGCCAATCGTGATGCTGCTCACGTTAGCAGTCACGCCCACAGCGGTGTACTCGCCAGGATCACCAACGATGTTCGATTGAGCACCACCAGCAGCCACCACTTGAACACCGCCAGTGTTCAGCGCGTCGATCAGGGTTTGGCTGAAGGTCAGAGTGCCGCCACCGGAAACGAAGGCAAAGCCGTTTGCGCCAGGGCCTTCAGCGACCAACGTTGCGCTGGCAGCATTAGCTGCACCAGCAGCAACGAAAGCAGTAGCAACAACGATGCTCTTGAATGCAAATTTCATGTCTATCTCCACTTGAAACAAAGCGGCCCTTTGAAACTTCTCTGCTTCTGTCAGAAGGCATCCGCGTATTCCTTCGACCGGCCCAGACTTGTGTGTGTCTGTTGGGTCTCAGATTAACGACGTGCCACATTTCGAACAACGGCCGACTCCCCCTGAACGCGTGCTTATCGCCTCAGGAAACCACCAGTGGAGCCCAAAATCCCCCGCATTCAGGCGTCGGGGCAACCCCCTAATGACACCAAATCACCCTTTTACGACCACTTTGGCAAACTTGCGCTTGCCCACCTGTACGACATAGGTCCCGGACGGCAGTTTCAGTGCCTTGTCTCGCACGGCGCCACCATCGACCTTCACGCCGCCCTGCTCGATCATGCGCAGGGCCTCGCTGGTGGAAGGCACCAGTCCGGCTTGCTTGAGCAATGCACCGATGCCCAGGCCTGTGCCATCGTCGGGCAGACTGAGCGCCACCTCGGGAATGTCGTCGGGCACCCCCCCCTTGGAACGGTTCACAAAGTCCGCCAGCGCGTCTTCTGCCGCCTGCGCACCATGGAAGCGGTTGACGATCTCTTGACCCAACAACACCTTGGCATCGCGCGGATTGCGCCCTGCCGCACATTCGGCCTTCATGCGCTCGATCTCCGCCATCGGTCGGAAGCTCAGCAAGGTGAAGTACTTCCACATCAACTCGTCACTGATGCTCATCAGCTTGGCGAACATGGTGTTGGGTGCTTCGCTGATGCCGATGTAGTTGTTCTTGGACTTGGACATCTTCTCAACCCCGTCCAGCCCCTCCAACAAAGGCATCGTCAAAATGCACTGCGCCTCCTGCCCGTACTCCGCCTGCAGATGACGCCCCATCAGCAAATTGAACTTCTGGTCGGTGCCGCCAATCTCGAGGTCGGATTTCAAGGCCACCGAGTCGTAGCCCTGCATCAGCGGGTAAAGAAACTCATGCACGCTGATCGATGTGCCCGCGTGGAAGCGATCGTGGAAGTCATTGCGCTCCATCATTCGGGCCACCGTGTAGCGACTGGCCAGCTGGATCATGCCGCGGGCACCCAAGGCGTCACACCACTCACTGTTGTAGCGAACCTCGGTTTTGCTGTCGTCCAGCACCAAACTGGCCTGGCGGTAGTAGGTTTCAGCGTTGACCTTGATCTGCTCGGCCGTCAAAGGCGGACGAGTGGTGTTGCGTCCCGATGGATCCCCGATCAAGGACGTGAAATCACCGATCAGGAAGATCACCGAGTGCCCCAAGTCTTGCAGTTGACGCAACTTGTTGAGCACCACGGTGTGCCCCAGGTGGATGTCAGGCGCCGTCGGATCCAGACCGAGCTTGATGCGCAAAGGGGTGCCCGTGGCCTCGGATCGGGCCAGCTTGCGCACCCATTCCGCCTCCGGCAACAGCTCGTCCACGCCCCGCTGCGTGACGGCCAAGGCCTCTTGCACACGTTCCGTTACAGGAAATTCAGGCTGATTGGCGGAATTTTTTTCGAGTTGCGACATGATGAACCGATCAGTGGAAATCAGCAGTACAAGCCCCCCCTTTGGAGGGCTATACTCAGAAAATTGTGGGTGCCCACGGCATGCATTTGGCGTGCAAAGCGGGCTGATTTTAGAGGACGCCGTCCTCACCACCTGGTTCGAGGAGACATCGAGTTTGAAAACGTCCAAGCAGTATCAGGCCTCGCGGCCTTCTCGCCTCGACTCGATCATCTCCGCTGCCACCGCCTTGCAAAGCATGGCGCATCGTCATCCACGCCGCGTGAGCGCGGCTGTCTTGACGTTGCTGGCGGGCTCAGCCATGACCGCATTTGGCGTCGCGCCTTTGGCTGCCTTGCCGCAAGCGCCGACCCCTGTGGTTACCCAGATCAGCGAAAGCATCCAACCGCCTGAGTTGCAAGAACAGCTGCAACGACTGGATGCCGCCCCCCTGACTTTGTACCGCAGCGATGTCACGCGGTCAGCCGACACCGTCGACAGCCTGTTGCAACGACTGGGCGTGATGGACGCAGACGCCGCGCAGTTCATCCGGCAAGATGCCGTCGCCAGCACCTTGCTGCAAGGGCGCACCGGCAAGTCGGTCAAGGCCCTGGTCGAGGACGGCCTGCTCCAGCAGTTGGTGGTACGCGGCCCAGCGGCCAACAACGGCGACTTCGACACCCACTTCACGCGCCTGACCATTGAGCGCGATGCCGCCAGCAATGCGTTCCGCGTCAAGCAGGAAATCGTCCCGCTGGAAGCCAGCACACAACTGGGCTCGGGGATGATCCGCTCGTCATTGTTTGCGGCGGCCGATGACGCTCGCATCCCGGACGGGATCACCAACCAGATCGCCGAAATTTTTGGCAACGAGATTGATTTCAGGCGCGAATTGCGCAAGGGCGACGCCTTCAGCGTGCTGTATGAAGCGCATTTGGCCGATGGCGAACCCATCACCTGGGGCAACAGTCATGGGCGCGTGCTCGCAGCACGCTTCATCAACAAGGGCGAGACCCACGACGCGGTCTGGTTTCAGGAAGCTGGCCGCAAAGGGGCGTACTTTGACCTCAATGGACGCTCAACGACCCGCGCCTTCCTTGCCTCACCGCTTGCCTTTTCGCGTGTGACCTCCGGGTTCGCCATGCGCTTCCACCCGGTTCACAAGACCATGCGCGCCCACTTGGGTGTGGACTTTGGCGCCCCTACGGGCACCCCGGTGCGCAGCGTGGGTGAAGGGGTCGTGACCTTTGCGGGTTGGCAGACAGGCTATGGCAACGTCGTGCATGTATCCCACAGCGGGGGCCGCAGCACCGTGTATGCACACCTCAGCCGAATCGATGCTCGCCGCGGTCAAGCCATCGAACAAGGTCAGACATTGGGCGCTGTAGGCGCCACGGGCTGGGCCACCGGACCGCACCTGCACTTTGAGTTCAAGGTCAATGGCAAGCAAGTCGATCCCATGCAGGTGGCACGCGCATCTGAAAGCCTGCAACTGTCGCCACAGTCGCTCGCCAAGTTCCGCACCATGGCGGTCTCCGTCGCACAACGACTGGATCGTACTGACGCCTTGCAGACAGCCGGGCTTCAGCCAGGCTCCCGATTTGAATGACGCACGCCCTCACTCCCTCAGCCCGCGTCAGCGGGCTTTTTTCTGAGCTCTACATTGGCTTGATGTCCGGCACCTCGCTGGATGGCGTTGATGGCGTACTGATGCGCCACCATGCGGGTCAATGGCAGACTCTGGCGCATGCCCACCGCCCCTTTCCTGCTGCGCTGCGCCAAGACCTGCTGGACCTGAACACCCCGGGCAACGATGAATTGCACCGCAGCGCCCTCGCTGCCCAGGCCTTGGTCGCGGTCTATGCCGAGGTGGTCACCAGCGTGTGCGAACAGGCCGCGGTGAACCCCACTGACGTTCAAGCGATCGGCGCGCACGGCCAGACCGTCAGACACCGGCCCGATCAAGGCTACACCCTGCAACTCAATCACCCCGCACTGCTGGCCGAACTGACCGGCATTGATGTCGTGGCCGATTTCCGCAGCCGGGACGTGGCCGCCGGCGGGCAAGGCGCCCCACTGGTACCCGCCTTCCATCAGGCCATCTTCGGGAGACCCGACGCGACCGTGGCTGTGCTCAACATTGGCGGCATGGCGAATGTGAGCATCTTGAGGCCGGGCGACACACCCCTGGGTTTTGACACCGGACCTGGCAATGCCTTGCTGGACATGTGGTGCGATGTGCAGACGGGTCACGCCTTCGACGCCAACGGAGAGTGGGGAGCTGGGGGCGAAGTGCGAGAGGATTGGCTGGCCGATGCTTTGGCCGAACCATTTTTCCACCAGTCTCCGCCGAAAAGCACGGGCCGAGACCTGTTCAACGCAGACTGGCTCGCAAGATGGTTGGCCCCGCACGGCTTGACCGATGGCCCTTTGGGCGACGGCGCACAAGCGCGCGACGTTCAAGCCACCTTGTGTGAGCTGACCGCCAGGAGTGCAGCACAAGCTTTGCGAGAGCACGCCGCCGATGCGAGTGATGTCGTGGTGTGCGGCGGAGGCGCCCTCAACGGCGACCTGATGCGCCGACTCAGCGAGCAGTTGCCTGGCGTTCGCGTGGGACGCTCAGACATTCATGGACTGGATGTGATGCAGGTCGAGGCCGCCGCGTTTGCATGGCTGGCCTGGACCCACCTGCAGCGCCTGGCCGGCAATGTGCCGGCCGTCACCGGGGCACGTGGCCCCCGGGTGCTGGGTGCGCTGTACCCGGCGCGCTGATCAGACCGAGAAGCTGGAACCGCAGCCGCAGGTGGTCTGGGCGTTGGGGTTGCGGATCACGAACTGAGCGCCTTCCAGATCGTCCTTGTAGTCGATCTCGGCTCCCACCAGATATTGCAGGCTCATGGCGTCGATCAGCAGGGTCACGCCATTCTTCTCCATCTTCGTGTCGTCTTCGTTGACGAGTTCGTCGAAGGTGAAGCCGTACTGGAAGCCAGAGCAACCACCGCCCTGCACAAACACGCGCAGCTTCAGATCGGGGTTGCCTTCTTCGGCCACGAGCTCGGCCACCTTGCCTGCCGCGGCATCGGTGAAGATGATGGGGGCAGGCAAGTCAGACGAGAAGGTGTCGACAGAGGTCTCAGCTACGGCGGTCATGGGGGTTTGCTCCGAAATCAACGATCAATTCTGGTGGCCGAGGCGGGGTGTCGGCTGGGCCACCATTGTGCCGCACACGCGCAAGACCTGAGTCCTGACGCAATGCGTCACCATGGTTTTCATGATGACATGAAGTCCCCCGACCTTGCCATGAACGCGGACATTGCCCGCACTCAGGACATCAAGGCAGCACGGGCACGTGGGTCAGGCCCAGGTGCTCGTCCAAGCCACACATCAGGTTCATGCACTGCACTGCCTGGCCCGAGGCGCCCTTGGTGAGGTTGTCCTCCACCACCAACACCATCACGGTGTCAGGCTGCGGCTTGTGCACCGCGATGCGCACGGTGTTGCTGGCGCGCACGCTGCGGGTCTCGGGTGCACTGCCAGCCGGCAAGACATCGACAAAACGCTCGCCAGCATAGAAGGACTCGAACACTGACTGCAAATCCGCGGACTGGCCTTCAGCGGTCAGGCGACCATACAGGGTGGAGTGGATGCCACGGATGATGGGCAGCAGGTGAGGCACGAACAGGCAGTTGACGCTGTCGTCCCCTGCGATGGCGCGCAGTTGCTGGTTGATTTCCGGGCCATGACGGTGCCCCTTCACGCCATAGGCTTTGAAGTTGTCACCTGCTTCGGCCAGCAGGGCGCCGACTTCGGCCTTGCGACCCGCGCCGGACACACCCGAAGCGCAGTTGGCAATCAGGTGCGTGGGCTCGACCAGCTTGTGCTTGAGCAACGGCGCCCAGCCCAGCTGCACGGAGGTGGGATAGCAGCCGGGGTTGCCAATGACGCGCGCCTGCTTGATGGCCTCGCGGTTCAGCTCGGGCAGGCCGTAGACGGCTTCGGCCAGAATATCGGGGCAGCTGTGGGGCATGCCGTACCACTGCTCGAACACAGCGGTGTCTTTCAGACGGAAGTCAGCGGCCAGGTCGATGACCTTGACGCCCGCAGCCAACAACTCACGGGCCTGGGCCATGGCCACGCCATGCGGGGTGGCAAAGAAGACCACGTCGCACTCGGTCAGCTTGGCGTCATCGGGCGTGACGAAGGCCAAGTCCACATGGCCGCGCAGGCTGGGATACATGTCCGCCACCGGCAGTCCGGCCTCTTTGCGCGAGGTGATGGCCTGCAGCTGCACCTGGGGGTGCTGAGACAACAAACGCAGCAATTCGACCCCGGTGTAACCCGTGCCACCCACGATACCGACTTTGATCATCTCTTCACCTTTCAGCCTCAAGGGCAGCGGGGCCCAGCCACCGTCACCTGCGGGAAAACCACCATTTTAGAAAACATTCATGACAGGCGGGACGCCGGCATCCGATGACCTGCGCACACCCCATGAAAAAACCCGCCGGAGGCACAGGCCCCGAGCGGGTTTTTGAGGGAGTTCGCCCGGCCATGCGACCCGGCGAAACACCCAGAAGGATCAGCGCTTGCTGAACTGCTTGCGACGACGAGCGCCGTGCAGACCGACCTTCTTACGTTCGACTTCACGAGCATCGCGGGTCACGAAACCAGCGCGGCTCAGTTCCGACTTCAGAGCTGCGTCGTAGTCGATCAGAGCGCGGGTCACGCCATGGCGCACAGCGCCGGCTTGACCGGATTCGCCACCGCCGTGCACGTTGACCTTGATGTCGAAGGCTTCGACATTGTTGGTCAGTGCCAGAGGCTGCTTGACGATCATGATCGAGGTTTGACGGCCGAAATACTGCTCGACCGGCTTGCCGTTGACGATGATCTGGCCAGTGCCCTTCTTGATGAAGACGCGGGCGACGGACGACTTGCGACGGCCGGTGCCGTAGTTCCAGTTACCAATCATGTGGCCGCTCCTTAGATTTCCAGGGCCTTGGGCTGCTGGGCGGCGTGCGGATGCTCGCTACCGGCGTAGACCTTCAGCTTCTTGATCATGGCGTAGCCCAGGGGACCCTTGGGCAGCATGCCCTTGACGGCCTTTTCGATGGCGCGGCCAGGGTGCTTGGCTTGCATGTCCTTGAACTTCGTGGCGTAGATGCCGCCGGGGAAGCCCGAGTGACGGTAGTAAACCTTGTCGGTGGCCTTGGTGCCAGTGACGCGGATCTTGTCGGCGTTGACGATGACGATGAAATCGCCGGTGTCCACGTGAGGCGTGTAAATGGCCTTGTGCTTGCCGCGCAGACGGAGAGCGACTTCGCTGGCCACTCGTCCGAGCACCTTGTCGGTGGCGTCGATCACAAACCACTCGTGCTTCACTTCGGCCGGCTTGGCGCTGAAGGTCTTCATGAGATTTCCTTGGTAAAAAACTGGCTGACTGTCGCCATTGGAACCACTTCTTAGGATGTGGTGGCCTCTCAAGCAACGGGCGGCGGACCTGCGGCGCACTCAAGGCGTGCACCAGCGAACTGGCCTGCGTCCCGGGCCGCGCCCGCAAACAAATGTAGGCACAACCCTCCCGGCAACCATGTCGGGAATCGCGCAGTATAGCCCGCTTTGAGACGCCCGTGCAAACTTCCTGACGGAAAACGCGCCAAGCACCCGAACAGCACCAACGAGCCACACTAAACTTGTCATGAAAGCAAGCACGGTAGACGCGTCGCGCACGCCATATTAGTATTAACCCTAGGTTATGATGCATTGCACCATGGCACGACGAAACATGCGCTTCACAGGCTCAGAAAGGGGTCAGCGATGACTGCGATCAAGCCAAGTTCCGATCTGGACCGATTCGGACTGGGGCCCGACTTGGGTGCCCCCAACCCGCAACCCAGCTTGAGCGGGGATCACTGGGTTCCCATCCGCGACTTGCATGCCCGGCATCGCCGCCGCATCCTGGACCACTTGCTGCACTTGGACGAGCGTGATCGCTATCTGCGTTTCGGCTTCCCGGCCACACAACACCAGATGGCTCAATACGTGGCGTCGATCGATTTCAAGCGCGACGAGGTGTTCGGCATCTTCGACCGCAAACTGCGCCTGGTGGCCGTGGCCCACCTGGCGGCGCTACCAGGTCATGGTCCGCACGAAGCCCATCCTGACACACAGGCCATGGAATTTGGCGTGTCGGTGCTGCCCTCAGGGCGCGGCAAAGGGCTGGGCATGCGGCTGTTTCAGCACGCGATCACGCACGCGCGCAACCAGCATGCCACCCACATGATGATCCACGCGCTGAGCGAAAACGCGCCGATGCTGCGCATTGCAGCCAAGGCAGGCGCGGTGATCGAACAAGATGGCCCCGATGCACAGGCTTGGCTGAAATTGCCACCGGACACGATGGGCAGCCACCTCGACAGCTCTCTGCAGTCGCTGGCTGCCGAGGTGATCTACCGCGTGAAATACCGCGTGATGCACATCAGCGACTGGCTGAGGATGCTGATGACCTCCTCATGATCGGTGCACGTTTGCCCTGACCCCTCGCCGGAGGGGTTTTCAGCACGATGCCCGCGGCGTACCCTCCCAATGTTCTAAGGGGAGCGACATGGCGTCGAATGCGTGGTTATGGCTGGTCTGTGCAGCAGCCTTGGTGGGCGGCTTGCTGCTGGGATGGGGTGGACACGCTTACGTCACCCGCGCACGTCACCAAAACTGGCCGAAGCGCTGGAACTTGCAGGCGCGCCCGCTGCTCAACGCACACGAGCGGGCGCTGTTCCGCGAGTTGCAAGCCACCTTGCCCCATCATGTGGTGTTTGCCAAGGTCAACGTGCTCCGGTTTTGCCAAGCCGCGGCGGCACGCGATGCCCGCGCGTGGTACGACCGGCTGCAAGCCTTGAACGTGTCTTTGTTGGTGTGCACTCCCAACGGCGTGGTGATCTCGGCCATCGACCTGGAGTCTCCATCGACACCCACCCGCTCGACCGGCCGCTCACAGAAGCTCAAGGAAGCCACGTTGGAGGCTTGCCGCGTACGCTACCTCCGCTGCCGCCCCGGTCAATGGCCACAAGGCGCCTTGATGGCCGCATGGGCGCTGGGTCACGATGTGGCGACGGCCCAGCAAGATCGTCCCGGCGACGAGCTCAACGACGCAGGCGACCAGCTGGCGCGCAAGCTCAAGGAGCGCCGTGCCGAGCGTGCCGCGCTGTGGGCCGAGTCCAGCTTTGCACAGGACTCGTTCTTTGCGTTCGACAGCCGCTTCGATGGGGTGTCGAGCTCGGCACCCGCACCACTCGACGACCTCAGGCCGTCGCGTTCAGCAGCAGCGAGTTGACGCGGCGGACGTAGGCAGCCGGATCTTCCAGCTGCCCACCTTCGGCGAGCAGGGCCTGGTCGAACAGGATGTGCGCCAGGTCCTCGAAGTGGGTGCTGGTGTCCAGCTTCTTGACCAGGGCATGCTCGGGGTTCACTTCCAGAATCGGCTTGACCTCGGGCGCAGCCTGACCTGCCTGCTTCAGCAGACGGGCCAAGTGGGCACTCATGTCGCCCGACTCGGTCACCAGGCAGGCCGGTGAATCGACCAGGCGGGTGGTGACGCGCACATCCTTCGCGCGATCACCCAACGCGGTCTTGAGGCGCTCCAGCACCGGCTTGAATGCGGTGGCGGCCTCTTCGGCCTTCTTCTTTTCCTCTTCGTCTTGCAGCTTGCCCAGGTCGACGGCACCCTTGGTGACGTTTTGCAGCGGCTTGCCGTCAAAGTCGTAGAGGTGCGAGAGCAGCCACTCGTCGACACGGTCGGTCAGCAGCAGCACCTCGATGCCCTTCTTCTTGAAGAGTTCGAGTTGCGGACTGCTCTTGGCCGCTTGCAGGCTGTCGGCGGTGATGACGTAGATGGCCTCCTGGCCTTCCTTCATGCGCGACACGTAGTCAGCCAGTGACACGCTCTGGGTGCCAGTGTCGTCGTGCGTGGAGGCGAAGCGCAGCAGCTTGGCCAGGCGCTCCTTGTTGGCGAAGTCTTCGCCGACGCCTTCCTTGAGCACGGCGCCGAACTCACTCCAGAACGAAGCGTACTGGTCGCGCTTGGCCTGGTCTTCGTGATTGGCCAGCTCTTCGAGCATGGACAGCACGCGCTTGGTACAGCCTTCGCGGATGGCCTTGACGTCGCGGCTTTCCTGCAGGATCTCGCGGCTGACGTTGAGCGGCAGGTCGGCCGAGTCGATCACGCCCTTGACGAAGCGCAGGTAGGTCGGCAGCAGCGCCTCGGCGTCGTCCATGATGAAGACGCGCTTGACGTAGAGCTTGAGGCCACCGCGTTTGTCGCGGTTCCACAGGTCGAACGGGGCCTTGGCGGGCACGTACAGCAACTGGGTGTATTCGCTGCGGCCTTCGACGCGGTTGTGGGTGTAGGCCAGCGCGTCTTCGCTGTCGTGGCTGAGTTGCTTGTAGAACTCCTGGTACTGCTCGGGCGTGATGTCGCTCTTGCTGCGGGTCCACAGGGCGGCGGCCTGGTTGACGGTTTCCCACTCGTCCTTGACGACGTACTCCCCCTTGTCCTTGTCCCACTCTTCCTTTTGCATCAGGATGGGCAGGGAAATGTGGTCGGAGTACTTGCCGATGATGCTGCGCAGCTTCCAGGCGGCGAGGAACTCGTCTTCGCCTTCGCGCAGGTGCAAGATGATGTCGGTGCCGCGGCCGGGCTTGGTGATGGTGTCGACCTCGAAGTCGCCGGTGCCTTCGCTGCTCCAGCGCACGCCTTCTTCGGCCTTCAGGCCGGCACGGCGCGATTCGACGGTGATGCGGTCGGCGACGATGTAGCCGCTGTAGAAGCCCACGCCGAACTGACCGATGAGTTGGGCGTCTTTCTTCTGGTCGCCCGACAGGCGCCCCATGAAGTCCTTGGTGCCACTCTTGGCGATGGTGCCGAGGTGGTCGATGGCCTCTTGCGCGCTCATGCCGATGCCGTTGTCACGGATGGTGATGGTGCGGTTGGCCTTGTCGACGAGCACGCGCACGTCCAGATTGGGCGCGTCTTCGTAGAGTTCGTTGTGATCGAGGGCCTCGAAGCGCAGCTTGTCGCAGGCGTCGGAGGCGTTGGAGATCAGCTCGCGCAGGAAGATTTCCTTGTTGGAGTACAGCGCGTGCGTGACCAGGTGCAGCAGTTGCTTGACTTCGGCCTGGAAGGAATGGGTTTGCTTGGTCATGGCTGGTTCTGATGCAGACAAAAATGGTTGCAAGGGTTACCGTAGCGGATGGGCCGAGAGATGGCGTCAGCCTTGGCTTTTTCAAGAGCCGGTGATGCGATGAAGATTTTTTGCAACAAGTCTTGCGCGCAGCCGAAAAGCCGGCATATACTTTAGGTCTTGATGGCGCTTTAGCTCAGCCGGTTAGAGCGACGGAATCATAATCCGCAGGTCCGGGGTTCGAATCCCTGAAGCGCCACCAAAATTTCTCTAAGCGTGACAACGACTTAGACAAGAAAGCCACCCTCGCGGTGGCTTTTTGCTTTGTGGCTGCACCGCAGCATGTAGGCACTTTTCCAACGTCATCGCCTTCACGGCGTTCACGCTCAGCGCCTGCAGTCCCCCCCGATGCCCGCGCGAGAACCATCAAACCCGATGCGAGGCACTCATGCTCGGCGCTGAAGTGTCCGATGACGACGAGCCCGTCAGGACGCGACTGACTACGCGGTTGCGCCCGGTCTGCTTGGCCTCGTAAAGCGCCGCATCGGCTTGCGCCACCAAATCCGAGGATCGGACAGCGCCACCCCGTGACACCTGGGTGCAAGTCCCGATGCTGATCGTGACCACGCCCGGCGCGTTGCCGTCATGAGGCAGGTCGAGGTCCATGACGGACTGACGCAAACGCTCAGCCAGTGCGCTGACCTCGTCGAGGCTGGACGAGGTGGTCACCACGGCAAATTCCTCCCCGCCAATGCGAGCCACGAACTCACCGGCTCGGCGCACATGGCACTGCAAGGCGTCAGCCACCCGCTGCAGACAGACATCCCCGGCTGGATGCCCGAGTTGATCGTTGTAGCTTTTGAAGTGATCGACATCGATCATCAGCATCGAGATGCCCCCACCATGGCGCTCGGCCCGCGCCCATTCTTCTGCGAGGGCCTCATCGAAGTGCCGTCGGTTGAACAAACCGGTCAAAGGATCGGTGCGCGACAGTTGTGACAGTTGCAGGTTCACGCGCTCCAGTTCGCAGGTCTGACTGGACTGCAACTTCAGACTTGCCTGCAGGCGCCGGTTCAAGGACAGGATGTAGGCCGTCAAGCCCCCCCCCAGAATCAGGACGGCACCACCAAGCCAAAACGTTTGCCGAGCCCAAGCCGGCAAGGCAGCTTCGGGCGTGATGAAGAATCCGTCGAGCTTGAAGTGCGCAGGCAACATGCCTGCCTCTGCGAAAACGGTCCCGATGGCACGCCATCGCGCTTCGCTCATGTAGCCAATGTCCACCACGTCAGATTGAAGCAGGTTGTAGATGGCCTGCGCTTCCAAGGTCAGCGTGGGTCGGTCCATGCGTGGGTGATAGGACCTCAGGATCAGGTCAACCACTTCGGCCTGATGTGTTTGCGCGTAGTGCCAACCCTGGATCAGCGCCTCGCGCATGGCTGCCACCGTCTCTGGATGAGACTGGGCGAACTGCGCGTGGGTGAAGAGCGTGTCGCCGTAAAAGTCGATCTTCAAGTCGCGCGGGTTGAAGAGCTTGTAATCGAGCCCAAGCCGTGTCGCCTCGAACGGCTCAGTAGAGATATAGGCGGTGATGGCGCTGGCGGACTCCTTCCCGGACCGCATCAGACTGGTCACGGTGCCGTCATGAGGCACCAGGCGCACCTTGCTCAGGTCCACACCCGCCTTCTTCATATAGGCCGTCAACTCCGCTGAGTGCGTTTCCGTCATGACAGTCTTGCCTTCGAGGTCCTTGATGGAGCGCAACGCCGGATCGTTGCGAGCCATGATGACAAAAGGCGAATGCTGAAAAATGGCCGCCACGGCCACGACCGGATGACCCTGGTTGAAGTCCAGCAACAACGATGAGTTGCCGACGCCGAACTCGGCTCGGCCTGAGGTCACCGACTGGACCGGATCGATTTCAGGCCCCCCCTCCAACAGTTCGACCTCCAGCCCAGCACGGCGGAAGTAGCCCTGATCGATCGCCGCATAGAAGCCTGCAAACTGGAACTGGTGGAGCCACTTCAGTTGCACACGCACTTTGCGCAAACCGGCCCCCTCGTCGGACGCGGCAGGATCGGCGATGGCCCACCCCGGTAACGCGCAGGCCCCAATCATCAAGACAACGATGGCAAGGACACGGCGCAGGAGCGACATCGGACAAGGGCTGAGGTTGAGATTTCAGTGTAGTCCGCAAACCCCAATACAGGACCGCCCGGTTTCCCTGAATTGCGGCGCCTGAGTGCGCTGCGCGCCCGTGCCAGCAGCGCCGACAGCGCTGGCCCCACTGTGGTGCTGCAGCGACTGGCGTTCACACAATTTCACACAATGTGCGGCACAGACTTGATGTAGGGCAAGATAAACGGGGTCTGTTCAAGCGCCATCGGGTGAACCGATAGCATGAACGCCCATCCTTCTCACATTTGCCACGGCAAGCAGATCATTCGCAGCACATGCTCAAGAACATCAAACTCGTTCAGTATTTCGCCGGCATTTTGGTCGCTTTCTGGATCGCTTTCGGCACCTTGGCCGTGTTTGCCTGGTTGGGGCTGGGGGGCGCAGCGGAAAGCTTGCACGAGGTGCACGGCAACCGCATGCGCAAGGCCGACCAACTGGCCCAAATGGCCGATCAGGCCACACGCAACCGCATGGAGATCCTGCTGATGTTCCAGCACGACCCATCGGGTCAGTTGGCAGGCGTGCACGACCACGCCACCACGGTGCATCTGAACAACTTTGCCAAGCGCCGCGAGGAGAGTGATCGCTTGTGGTCAGCCGTGCGGGAAGGCCCACAAGATGACACCGAGCGCGCCTTGATTCAGGAGGCCGATGCCGCACGTCAGGCATGGTTTGCAAAAACCGACGAAGCCGTACAGGCGGTCAAGGCAGGGAACTTCGCCCCCGACGTCATGGCGCGCTATCTGGCTGCCGGTCGAGGCGAAGGCGAAGCCATGTTGAAGGCGCTGACGGCGTTGAATCAGCATCAGCAAACCGCGGCGAGCGAAGCCGCCGCGGCCGCCGATGCACGCCACCAAACAGCCACCCTGACCTTTGTGCTGATGGCAATTGGGCTGGGGGTCCCGGCCAGCCTGCTGGCGGTGTATGTGCTGCAACGCATGCGCGATGGTTTTGCACGCGCCGATGATTGCACCAAGGCAATCGCCTCCGGGGACCTGACCCGCAGTTCGTTCACGGACGGCAACGATGAAATCGCCCAGTTGCTCAACCACATGGAGTTGATGCGCGCCAACCTGATCCGCGTGATCTCGGAGGTGCTGGAGTCGGCAGACAGCATCCAAGTGGCCTCCTCACAAGTGGCGGCCGGCAATGCCGACCTGAGCCAGCGTACCGAGCAGACGGCCAGCAATCTGCAGCAAACCGCCAGTTCGACCGAGGAGTTGGGCGTGACGGTGCGCCAGAACGCCGACAACGCGCGTCAGGCCAACCAGTTGGCACAGGGGGCGTCCGAAGTGGCCACGCGAGGTGGCACTGTGGTGGCCGAGGTGGTGGACACCATGAAGGGCATCAACGACAGCTCGCGCCGTATCGCAGACATCATTGGTGTGATCGACGGCATCGCCTTCCAGACCAACATCCTGGCCCTGAATGCCGCCGTGGAAGCGGCGCGAGCTGGTGAGCAAGGTCGCGGCTTTGCGGTGGTTGCGGGCGAGGTGCGTTCGCTGGCGCAGCGCTCGGCCGAGGCGGCGCGCGAGATTCGCAGCCTGATCGCCGCCAGTGTGGAACGCGTGGAGGCCGGTTCGCGTCAGGTGGACCAGGCAGGGAGCACGATGCACGAGGTGGTGCAGGCGATCAGTCGCGTGCGCGACATCGTGAGCGAGATCAGCCAGGCCAGCGTGGAGCAAAGCGAGGGCGTGTCGCTGGTCGGGCAGGCCGTCAGCCAGATGGATGCAGCCACACAGCAAAATGCCGCGCTGGTGGAGGAAAGTGCCGCGGCTGCGGAGAGCCTGAGCAATCAGGCACGCCATCTGGTGAACACGATGGCATCCTTCAAGTTGAGCGCCGCGGACCTGCGCGAAGTACCACAGGCCCGCTGAGGGTTCAGGGTGATCTGGTCAGGCGATCAGATCACGCCTTGTGCCAGCATGGCGTCGGCGACCTTGACGAAACCGCCGACGTTGGCACCGTTGACGTAGCTGACCGAGCCGTCGGCGCGACGACCGTGACGCACACACACCTCATGGATGCTGCGCATGATGCCCAGCAGTCGGGCATCGACCTCTTCACGGGTCCACGACAGGCGGATGGCGTTCTGGCTCATCTCCAGACCGGAGGTGGCCACACCACCGGCGTTCGAGGCCTTGCCAGGCGCGTACAAGATGCCGTTGCCTTCGAAGACGTGCACGGCTTCGAGCGTGGAGGGCATGTTGGCGCCTTCGGCCACGCAGATGACACCGTTCTTCACCAGGGTTTCGGCATCCTTGCCATCCAGTTCGTTCTGGGTCGCGCAAGGCAGGGCCACGTCCACCGGAATGCCCCAGGGGCGCACGCCTTCCATGAACACGGTACCGGGCACGCGCTTGGCATAGTCACCGACGCGGCCATAGAGGTGGTTCTTCACTTCCATCAGTTCGGCCAACTTGGCCGGGGTGAAGCCGGCTTCGTCGTACACGGTGCCGCTGGAGTCGGACACGGTGACGACCTTGGCACCCAGGGCCATGGCCTTCTCGACGGCGTACTGGGCGACGTTGCCCGAACCCGAGACGCTGACGCGCATGCCCTCGAAGTTGCGCCCCTTGAGCTTGAGCATCTCTTCAGCAAAATAGACGGTGCCGTAACCGGTGGCTTCCGGACGGATCAGCGAGCCGCCAAAGCTCAAGCCCTTGCCGGTGAACACGCAGTCAGCGCGGTTGCTGAGCTTCTTGTACATGCCGGCCATGTAGCCGACCTCGCGACCGCCCACACCGATGTCACCCGCGGGCACGTCCGTGTCAGCGCCCACATGGCGGAACAACTCGCTGACGAAGGCCTGGCAGAAGCGCATGATTTCGCCCTGGCTCTTGCCCTTGGGGTCGAAGTCGGCGCCACCCTTGCCACCGCCCATGGGCAGTGTGGTCAGCGCGTTCTTGAAGGTTTGCTCGAACGCGAGGAACTTCAGGATGGACAGGTTGACCGAGGGATGGAAACGGATGCCGCCCTTGTACGGACCGATGGAGGAGCTGTGCTGGATGCGGTAGCCGCGGTTGACCTGCACCTGCCCACGGTCGTCGACCCAAGAGACGCGGAACATGATGATGCGCTCGGGCTCGACCAGTCGCTCCAGCAAACTCTGCTCGGCGTACTTGGGGTTCTGCTCGATGAAGGGCCACAGGCTGTCCATCACCTCGGTGACGGCCTGGAGGAATTCGGGTTGGCCGGGGTTGCGGGCCGCAACCTGGCTCAGAAAGCTGTCCAGCGACTGAATTTTCATGATGTGAGCACCACCGAGGTGCATTGGTGAAAAGCGGGTCGAACATTCTGGCATACAGCACCCCACCATGGTGCATACAAGGTCAACAAGCGAGCGCCGCAGTCAAGCAAATGCACCACCTCGGTGCTAATCGTTCACCCTTCTTCGCCTGATCGCGGTCCACCCAGGAAAATACGAATGATTCCTGTTATCTTTGCAATCATGTCGCGTGTGAACCCACGCCCCCTCTTCAACGGACACCAAGGAAACTGTCACATGGCTCGTTTGACCTCCCGCGTTGCCGCCCTCACCTTGATCGCGCTGGCCTGCCAGGGCACTGCCCACGCCGCCGATGCGGTGCTCAACATCTACTCGGCACGCCACTATCAAACCGATGAGGCGCTGTACAACGACTTCACCAAGCAAACCGGCATCAAGATCAATCGCCTGGATGGCAAGGAAGATGAACTGCTGGAGCGCATCAAGAACGAAGGTGCCAACTCGCCAGCCGACATCCTGATCACCGTGGATGCCGCTCGCCTGGAGATTGCAGACAGCCTCGGCCTGTTTCAGCCCATCCAGTCGAAGGTGCTGAACGCCCGCATCCCAGCCCACTTGCGCACACCAACCTGGGTGGCGTTTTCGACCCGCGCCCGCGTGATCGCGTACAACAAGAACGCCGTGAAGGCCGAATGGGTGCAGACCTACGCCGATCTGGCCAATCCACGCCTGAAGGATCAGGTGTGCGTGCGCTCGGGCTCACACCCTTACAACCTGTCGCTGGGGGCGGCCATGATCGCCCATGAAGGCGAAGCGAAGACGGAGAACTGGGCACGTGGCCTGGTGGCCAACTTTGCCCGCGCGCCCAAGGGCGGTGACACGGATCAGCTCAAGGCGGTGGCGGCAGGCGAGTGCGGCGTGACCATCTCGAACAGCTACTACCTGGCCCGCCTGATGCGCTCGACCAAGCCGGAAGACCGCAAGGTGGTCGAATCCTTGGGGGTGGCCTGGCCCAACCAGAAGAGCTGGGGCACCCACATCAACATCTCGGGGGCCGGCATCATCAAGACCGCTCCCAACCGTGACGCCGCGATCAAGTTTCTGGAGTACCTGAGCAGCGACAAGGCCCAAGCCTATTTTGCCGACGGCAACAACGAATGGCCGGCCGTGAGCGCGGTGAAGATCGACAACCCGGCTCTGAAGGCCCTGGGCACCTTCAAGCCCGACACCTTGCCGGTGGGCGATCTGGCCCGCAACGCTGCCAAGGCTCAGAAGGCTTTCGACCGCGCTGGCTGGCGTTGACGATCAGTGCGGGGTCGCGGAGCCCTGGCGGGCTTTGGCGATCTCGCGGCTGAGCACGATCAGCGGCAGCAGCCCCACCACGACGATGGCCAAAGCCGAGGTGGAAGCCTCGGCCAGGCGTTCGTCGGATGCGAGGTTGTAAGCCTGCGTGGCCAGGGTGTCGAAGTTGAAGGGCCGCATCACCAGGGTGGCCGGCAACTCCTTCATCACGTCGATGAACACCAGCAAGGCCGCGGTCAAGAGGCTGCCACGCAGAAGCGGGAAATGCACGCGACGCAATGTGGCGGCTGGACTCAAGCCCAGGCTGCGTGCCGCGTTGTCCATGCTGGGCGTGATCTTGAGCAAGCCCGCATCCACCGACTGCACTGCCGGCGTCAGGAAACGCACCACACAGGCATACACCAGCCCGGCAATCCCCCCCGTCAGGACCAGGCCAGACTGCCAGTCAAAGTGGTGGGTCAACCAGTTCGTCAGCACATTGTCGATGCGGGACACGGGGATGAGCACCCCCACCGCGATCACCGTCCCAGGCAGCGCATAGCCCAGGCCACCCAAGCGGTGCACGCTGCGCACCACCCAGGAATTGGCCCGCAAACGAGCGGCATAGCCCAACAGCAAGGCCAAGGTCACGGCGATCAAGGCTGTCAGACCTGAGACGGTGACACTGTTGGTCGCCAACTCGATGAAACGTGCGCCGAATTGAGCGTCGCCTTCGGTGATCGCCATCTCCAGCAGGATGCCGGCGGGCAACAAAAAGCCCGTGACGAAAGGAATCAGGCAGGCGACAACCGCCAGTGCAGCACGCACGCCGCGCAAACGTCGAGCCTGGAAGCGGGCACGGCGCAAGGTCGTGTCGTGAAAGCGCGCTCGGCCGCGGGACAGGCGTTCGAAGGCCAGCACCAGGATCACGAAGCCCAACAAGGCGGTGGACAACTGCGCTGCGGCCACGCGGTCACCCAGCGAGAACCACGCCCGGTAGATGCCAGTGGTGAAGGTCTGCACGCCAAAGTAGGAGACCGCGCCAAAGTCGGCCAAGGTTTCCATCAGCGCCAGCGAGACGCCCGCGGCGATGGCGGGACGCGCCAGCGGCAGCGACACGCGCCAAAAGCTGGCCCACGGCCCCAAGCCCAGCGACCGACCAACCTCCAGCATGCCGCCAGCCCGCTCCAGAAACGCCGTGCGCGCCAGCAAGTACACATAGGGATAGAGCACCAGCGAGAACAGGATCACCGCGCCGCCCAGAGAGCGCACATCGGGAAACCAGTAATCCGCACGCGTCCAGCCAAAGGTGTCGCGCAGCGCGGTCTGCACCGGCCCCACGAACTGCAGCAGATCGGTGTAGGTGTAGGCCATGACGTAGCCTGGGACCGCCAGGGGCAACACCAAGGACCATTCCAGCATGCCGCGCAGCGGGAAGTTGTAGCGCGTCACCAGCCAGGCCGCGCCGACGCCCATGCTGGCCGTTCCCAAGCCCACCCCCAGGCACAACCACAGCGTGGACCACAGGTAGTCGGGCAGCACGGTGGAGGCCAGGTGCGACCAAGTGTCACTGGTGCCCGTGCTGAGCACATGGCTGATGACCGCCAACACCGGCAAGGCCACCAAGGCCCCGACGAGCACCGCCCAGGCGGTGAGCCACCCTGACCGCCAGCGCGCAGCAAACGGCCGAGAGGAGGACACAGCGGAAGGAGAATGAGAAGAGACTGCCGGCTTCATGGTGAATTGAGAATTATCATCGTTTCATTGCCGGTTTCCGAATTTGTTTACCTCATGCCTGTTTCGGCCCCCTCTGCCCTGCCCCCGGTCACCGATCCCAGCCAAGCTTGGCTGGTCGTGGACGACGTCACCTTGCGCTACGGCAAACGCGCCATCCTCGAGCACCTGAGCTTTGCGCTGCCTCAGGGCGGCATTGCCTGCCTGCTGGGCCCCTCGGGCTGCGGCAAGACCACGGCCCTGCGCGCCATCGCGGGGTTTGAGCCGATCAGCGCGGGCGCCATCCGGCTGGCTGGACAGGTACTCAGCGCACCCGGTCAGATCACGCCGCCTGAGAAGCGCCGCATTGGCATGGTGTTCCAGGACTACGCCTTGTTCCCGCACCTGACGGTGGCCCAAAACGTCGGCTTTGGCCTCAAGGGCCGCGCCGATGCCGCACAGCGCGTGGCCGAGATGCTCGACACCGTGGGCCTGGCGCATGCCGCGCAACGCTTCCCGCATGAGTTGTCGGGCGGTCAGCAGCAACGCGTGGCCCTGGCGCGCGCGCTGGCCCCTCAGCCCAGCATGCTGTTGCTCGACGAGCCCTTCTCCAACCTGGACGTGGCCCTGCGCGAGCGACTGGCCAGCGAGGTGCGCGACATCCTCAAGGCCACGCATACCACCGCCGTGCTCGTCACCCACGACCAGCACGAAGCCTTTGCGATGGCCGACGTCATCGGCGTGATGGCCGATGGTCACCTGCAGCAATGGGACACGGCCTACGGCCTGTATCACCAACCCGCGAACCGCCGAGTCGCCAACTTCGTGGGCCAAGGAGCCTTCGTTCCGGCCGTGGTGGTCGATGACCATCACCTGCGGCTGGACGTGGGACAGAGCACCGGTGACCAGACCGTGTTCGCCACCGACGACGTGATGACCCACGCCCCCGGCACCCGGGTGGACGTGCTGATGCGCCCCGACGACGTCGTGCATGACGACGCCAGCCCGGTGAAGGCCACCGTGCTGCACAAGGCGTTCAAAGGTGCGGAGTTTCTCTACACCCTGGCGCTGAGCGATGGCACCGAGGTGCTGTCCACCGTGCCTTCGCACCACGACCATGCCATCGGCGAAGCGATTGGCATTCGCCTGGACCTCAGCCACGTGGTGGCCTTCGCCCACGACGCCGAGTGACACCATGAGCCAACTGCCCGCCCTCATCCTGGCTGCCGGACGCGGCGAACGCATGCGCCCGCTCACCGACATCACCCCGAAGCCGCTGCTGGCGGTGCAAGGCAAGCCGCTCATCGTGTGGCACCTGGAAGCATTGGCACGCGACGGGGTGCGCGAGGTGGTGATCAACACCGCACACCTGGAAGAACAGTTTCCCGCCGCACTGGGGGATGGTTCGCGCTGGGGCCTGCGCATCCGCTACTCGATGGAGGGCCGTGAACACGGTGGCGCCCTGGAAACCGCCGGGGGCATGGCCCAGGCCCTGCCGCTGTTGGGCGAGGCGTTCTGGGTGCTCGCCGGCGATGTGTACGTGCCGGGCTTCCGGTTTGAGACGAGCGCCGCACAGGCGTTTGTCGACAGCACCGACTGGGGGCAGATGTGGCTGGTGCCCAACCCGCCGCATGTGCCGCAAGGCGACTTTGCGCTCACCACCGACGGTCGCGTGCAACGCAAGGATCAAGCGGCTGCAGGCACCCCGGCCTACACCTACTCCACCATCGGCCTGTACCGTCCCGCCATGGTCGAAGGCATTGAGCCTGGCGAAAAGGCCGCCCTGCGCCCGTGTCTGGAACGCGCCATTGACTCGAACCGCCTGAGTGGTCAGTTGTACACCGGCCCCTGGGTCGATGTGGGCACACCTGAGCGACTGGCGCAGTTGAACGAAGCCCTACCTGCACCGTGAACACCACCGGCATCCATTGGACCGCCGACCTGGGTGGTTGCGATCCCGCTCACCCATGGATGACGCAGGCCCTCACTTTGCGCGACGCCTGCCGCGAGGCCGTGGCGCGTGCGGGCTTGACTGCTGTGAACGACTGTTTCCATGCCTTCCCGGTTCTTGCCGGCCACAGCACAGCCGGGATCACCGGGGTGGTGTTGCTGGCGGAATCGCACCTGGCCGTTCACACCTGGCCCGAGCGCGGCGTGGTCACCCTGGACGTCTTCGTCTGCAACCTGACCGACGACAATTCGGAACGTGCGCGCCACCTGCTCGATGCCCTGGTGCAAGGATTTGCCCCCCAACGCCACAGCATTCAAATGATCCGTCGCGAAATTCCAGCTGCGGACAGAACCTGATGTGCCGCCCTCACCCCGTGGGTGAAGGCTTCCTCGAACACCGAATAGGCCGACAAATCAGCGTGCGCGAAATGGATGCGCCCCTGTGGACCTTGAGGCCGCTGCAGCGCAACCAAAGCCGCCGAGCCTCGCACGCCTGGCCCCGGGATCGCCATGGCATGACCGTAGCGCATCAGGTCAATCCGGGCGACCCGATCACCCAGATCCGGATGCACCGCTGACAAGTCGGCCACGACACGTGCAGCCCAGGTTTGCCACGGGTCGCGCATCAAGGCCTGACGCCAATGCCGCCCCTGCTGCTCGGACTCTCCGCCCAGTGCCCAGTAATGCGTCAACACATGTGCGCCCACCGGCATCGCCAGCGACTGGTGTCGGGCCTGTACATAGCCGAGCGCAGGAATGCCAACGTCTGACGGGCTGCGCGATGTGAACACGACGTTGTCCCAGGCCATGGGCGCACCAGCGCGGTCCAGCAGCGGCTCACGCAGCAACAAGTTGCTGACCAACCATGGCGCATGGTGTGGCCGTGAAGCCTCTGCACTCAAGGCCGAGATGGCCCCACCCACAAGACGCTGCGCCACAAACAAGGGCACGGCCAGGATGACCTGCTGCGCCTCCCAGCAGACGTGCCGCTGCGTGTGCGCCGACCAACTCCACACCTGCACCCCATGCCGAGAGGCCTGGACCTGCACGGTCACATGTCCGTTGTGGACACGCTCGCCCAATGCCTGCCCCAGTTGCCGAGTCAACCACGCATTGCCCTCTGGCCACGTCAGCACGGGACTCGCCTCGTCCTGCCAGCCGTCTTGTGTGACATCGTGTCGGCTGGCGAAATACTGCAGTCCAGCCCAGGCCGACACACGCGCCAAGCTCGCGCCATAGTCATCTCGGCAGGCGTAATCGAGGTACCAGCGCAAGGCCCGCGACGTCAGCCCCGCCCGGTCGAGCCAATGCGCAAAGGTGATCGCATCCAAAGCCTGGTGTCCGGCATGCCACGGTGCCTGACTCGTGGGCATGGCAAAGCCACAGACTTGGGCGGTTTGCCGAACGAGTTGATGGAAACGCTCGAACTGCCGCTGATCCTCACGAGACAGCCGCTCAGGAGACATCAACCCCTCATGCCATTGCCCCGACCACACCCCGGCCGGCCCTGCGTTCGCCGACGCATCCGGCACGAACACCCTCTCCTGCGGGCTATGGCACAAATGGCGCTCGTCTCCGACCCAACGGCCATGCCGATGGTGAATGACGCCAAGCTCCTGCAACCACTGCGCAACCGCTTGCGCATGCGCTCCGGGGACCGGAAGGTAATGCGCGCCCAGAGGACAAGGCAGCCCCCCCATCTGGTGACCGCGCGCGTTGCCACCGACCTGGTCCTCCAACTCCAGCAGCACAAAGTCATCCAGGCCCGCTTGCCGCAGCACCCGCGCCGCAGACAAACCGGCCACACCACCACCAACGATGACAGTGTGGACCCGACGGGTCTGTGCCTCACCCAGAGAAGGCACAGGGCCTCCGTCACGCAGACGATGGCCTCGTGCCGCCTGAGCGCCCACCCATCCGCCCCCCTCGGGCGTGAGCCATACAGGGGGGGACGATCGATCGCACGCGGAGAGCAAGGCGCTTCCCGATGCCGCGGCAGCCAGGCACACGCCACCCTGCCTCAACCACGCCCGACGTGACAGCCCGCTCACCGCTGCACCCTGCCCCACTCGATCTCGAAGGTGTGCACCAGTGACTGGCTGCTGAGCCGGTTCACCTCCGCTGGCACACGCGACATGTCAGGGGGAAAGTCAAACAAGGCCGGCAATCCTGCAGGTGTCAGGAAACGCAGCCCCGAGGGCAGCTGCTCAGGCAGATGCCACGGCCGACGATGAGCCAGCACAAAGCCCCACTCGCCAAAGCTGGGAACATGGGCGTGATAAGGCGTGCTGCTCAGGCCAACCGATTCGATCGTCTGCACCACCGTCCAGAAGCTTTTTCTGGCCACCAGCGGAGAAGTGGTTTGCACCACGGCATAACCTGACGCCGAGAGCCGCTGGTCCAGCAAACCATAGAAGGTACTGGTGTACAGCTTGCCAATGGCGTGATTGGTCGGATCGGGAAAGTCCACCACGATGACGTCAAACACGTCCGTCTGGCTCGCCAGCCACGTGAAGGCATCGGCATTGACGATGCGCACCTTGGGGTGATTCAAAGCATTGCCGTTGAGCTGACTCAGCGGGCCTTCCCGCCGGAACAGTGTCGTCATGGCCGGGTCCAGCTCGACCAGGGTCACCTGCTGGACGGAGGGGTAGCGCAGCACCTCACGCACGGCCATGCCATCACCGCCCCCCAGCACCAGGACACGCTGCGGCGCGCCGTGGGCGCTCATGGCCGGGTGCACCAGCGCTTCGTGATAACGGTATTCGTCGGCCGAGGAGAACTGCAAATTGCCGTTGAGAAACAGCCGCGTGTGCGCTTGACCATGTGTCAGCACGATGCGCTGGTAAGGCGTGGATTGCCGATAGACCACACCTTCCCCGAAAAACCGGTCTTCAGCCCAGGTGGTCATGGGTGCCGCGCCCACCATGGCGGCTGTCAGCGCCAGCACCACACCCGCACACGCAAGGGCATAGGCTTTGACGTGTCGCAGTTCATATCTAAACAGCCACCACACCCAGATCGCGACCAGTGCATTCATCAAGCCGAAAAAGGCCCCCGTGCGCACCAGACCGAGATGCGGCACCAGCAACAGCGGGAAGGCCAGCGACACGGCCAAGGCGCCGAGGTAGTCAAAGGTCAGCACCTCGGAGACCAGATCCTTCAAAGCATAGCGTTGCGCGAAATGCCGCTTGAGGATGCGCATGACCAGGGGGATCTCCAAGCCCACCAGCATCCCGATCAGCCCCACCATGCCGTACAGCATCACCTTGAACGGCGCCGCGGCCCCCAGGGGCAGCAAGGTGTGTGCGAGAAACAGCCCCGCCGGCATCAGACCGCCAATCAGCCCCACCAGCAACTCGATGCGCAAGAAATGCGCTACCAACTGCCGCTCAATGAACCGCGACAGCCAAGACCCCACCCCCATGGCAAACAGATAGGTGCCGATGATGGTCGAGAACTGCAGAATCGAGTCGCCCAACAGATAGCTGGCCAGCGCGCCGGCGGCCAGTTCATAGACCAGCCCGCACGCAGCCACCACGAACACGGACACCAACAGGGCCAGTTCGGCCGGCTCGATGCGTCGAGACGAGGTCAGGCTGTCATCCTCGTCGGCAGACGACATGGCGTCGCCCGCCCCCGGGGCGCGGTCGTCAGCCATGCACGGCCGCAGCAATGATCTGCGCGATCCCCAGGCACATGGCCGCCACCACGATGGCCAGCGCCATGTTGCGCTTCTCGACGATCTCGCCCCACAGGTCGTGAGGGCTCAACTTGTCAATGATGATGAAGCACACCCAGAAGACAACCACCCCCATCACCGCATACGCCATCGAGCCGAAAAAGATCGTCGGCTTGAACCATTCCATACCCATCATTGCACTCACTCCTTGTCGCCGCTATTTGTGGAACCCACCACTGTTGAAGCCACCATACGAACCGCCCGATGACCCGCGATAACTGCCACTGCTGTGACTGTCACGGCATTGCCGGTATTCGGTGCTGTACTCGCCGTAGCGATCACGCACCTCGTCGCAATCGTCAGAGCAGGCGCGAACCATCCACACGAACAACACGATCACGCACACCCACCAGAAAGTCCGGCTGCTGAAGAGCTTGCCGAACAAGCCGCCCAACCATGGGGTGACGTCACGCCGGAAGACGCGCAGCATGTCCTCCTTCACACCGAACGCCGCCATCACCTGCCGTGCCTCCAGGGTCTCTCCCACCGACCATACGATTTCCTTGCCGGACTGCTCGCGATTGAGGACCTGCTGTCCCGAACGACTCACATAGTCCACGTTGCGGGTGACCTGATCTTCGCGTACCGGCCAGTAGAACTCGCCCAGCACGTAAGTGGTCAAGGCCTTGTACTCATAGCGCTTGCTGTACTGCACCCCTTGCCAGACGCGGAAGCGCCCCTTGGCCTGCGGCACACCGGTGATGGGCCGGACCACGCTCCAGCCGTCTTCCGAATCCACCAGAAAGGCAAAGCCACGGCCAGGGTTGTAAAGCAGGTATTCGCGCCAGAACACCTGCTCGTCGCCGTCATCGGTGCTGTCGCATCGCTCCTGGTAGCCCACCACTTGCCAGCGCTCCGTGCGAGCCCCCACCGTCAACTGTCCCACCCGGCCCAAGGGGATGAGGGGCTCCAGCGTGTTGCGCTGCTGGAAATAGCTGAGATCGGCACCCAGGCCACGGCTGATGTCGATCACGGCATGACATTGCCCACAGGTGATCGACTGGGTCTCTGTCAACGCCGGGGTCACGGCGGCGCCACACTGAGGACACTCCAGTCCCTTGGCCTTGACGACTCGCTCCTGAACCGCCTTGGCATCCATCATCAGTTTGAGATCGGCCAGCTCCACCGACCGCCCAACATCCAGCCTGGGCGGCGCGGCCTGGGGCTCGATGGACAGCACCTCACCGTCGGTGTTACGACACTCAAGCAGCGGATAGGTGTCTTTCAGATCAGGCAGATGATCCAGTTCGCCCTGTGCGGTATGCACGTGTACCTGGTGCACGGCAGACACGGTCCATGGTCGACCCGCGATCAGCACACTGTCGCCCACCCATGGGTGGCGCAGATCGGGCAGTTTGTCCTGCCAGGCCGGCATCGGGAAGGACAAGACATACGCGCCGTTGTCCTCGCTCAGACACGCGCTGCGCCCACTGTCGAACAGGGCGTGCCACTCGCTCCAGCGACCTTCGCTCTGGTCTTCATCCTGATAGGCCAACTGCACACGACCGATCAGGGTGAACGCCTCCCCCTGGTAGCTGCCACGCATGCCCAACTGCAAAGGGCTGTGATCGTCGAACAGCTCGGCCACCTGCCCGATGCGACGCAGCACTTCCCCATCGCGCACCAAGGTGCTGCGACAGAAAGAGCACACGGCCATCGGCGACGCCGCCGACTGGAACAGGACGGGCGCACCGCATGCCGAACACGCGGCTTTCCAGGCTCGATAAGGAGCCTGATCAGACATAGATCACCATCAAATCACCGGACCGACCGGTCACTGCAAAGGGAGGCCACGGTTCCGGTTCAGTTGATCTTCTTGAGCAATTCGGCTTTTTTGGCGCTGAACTCTTCGTCGGTCAGGATGCCCTTGGTCTTGAGTTCAGCCAGCTTCTCCAGCGTGGTCATGACCTCATCCACCGACACCGAAGGCACCGCTGCCGAGGGGGTTTGCAGCCCTTGCTGAATGGACTGCGCCATGACCTGCCCCAAGGCCAGCCCCGCACCCAGACCGGCCGCATCGGCCACCACGCCGCCGCCCTGCCCGGATGCCGCGGCCAGGGTCGGCAGAGACTGTGCAGTCTGGTACTGAATGAACTGCCCCATGTTCTGCCCCACCATGCCCATGCCGATCTTCTGATCCAGGACCTTCTGCAACTCTTCGGGCAGGGAGACGTTCTGTACCGTCAAGGTCTCAAGCTGCAGGCCCATGGCTGCGAACGACGGCGCCACTGCGGCCATGATGGCTTTGGCAAACTCGATCTGGTTGGCCGCCAGATCCAGGAAAGGGATGCCACTGCTCGCCACCGCATCGCTGAGATGCTGCAGCAACACACCACGCAGTTGACCATCCAGGTCTGCCACGGTGTATGCCGCCCGGGTACCCGAGATCTCGGTGTGGAACAAGCGGGGATCAGCCAGACGCACAGAATAGTTGCCGAACGCGCGCAAACGCACCGCCCCGAAATCCTTGTCTCGCAAGGTGACGGGCTGACTGGTTCCCCAGCGCAAATCAAGTTGCTGACGGGTGCTGAAAAAGTACACATCGCTCTTGAACGGTGACGCGAACAGCTTGTCCCAGTTCTTGAGGTTGGTCAGCAGTGGCAGGGTCTGGGTGGTGAGTCGGTGCGTGCCCGGACCAAACAGATCCGCAATCTGCCCTTCGTTGACAAACAAAGCCAGTTGCGATTCACGCACCACCAGCGTGGCGCCGTTCTGGATTTCGCGGTCCTCAAAGGGATAACGCCAAGCCAGCACGCCATCTTCAGACTCGGTCCACTCGATGACGTCGATGAACTGCTTCTTGATGAAATCGACCAAACCCATGCGCTTCTCCCTGTTGGTGGCCAGCATCTTACCGGCGCCTCCGCCCCCGCCAAGGCCCGCTGCCATCCACAAAACGGGGGGAGGGATTGCTCGCGCGCATCGCGCTCCACTCCGGACAGCCGCCCCCTCTGAAAAGTACCCACAGACAGCAGGCCAGCAGCTAAAATCGGCATCCGATCAACAGCCCCTGGATCTACACCATGCCCCGCTGTCTTTCGATGGCCCTGGCCGCTGCGGCCCTGGCTGTCCCTGCGCTGAGCTGCGCACAAGTGGCCAGAACCATGCCGACGGACTCCCTGCGTGGCGAGGTCACTTTCGGCCAACCCCCTGAAGTTCTGCTCAACGGGCAACCCATGCGCCTGGCACCGGGTGCCCGCATCCGCGACCCTCAGAACATGCTGGTGCTCTCTGGCGCCCTGGTGGGCCAAAAACTCAAGGTCAACTACACCGTGGACCCCTACGGGCTGTTGTTCAACGTGTGGATCTTGCGTGCGGACGAGTTGGCCAAACGTTGGCCCAGCACGCCCAAAGAAGCCGCCACCTGGACCTACGACCCGATCAATTTTGCCTGGATCAAGCCCTGATCCCCTCCCGACCCATGAGCACCGCGCCCGAGACCAAGAAGGTCTACATCAAGACCTATGGCTGCCAGATGAACGAATATGACTCGGACAAGATGTCCGACGTCATGAACGCTGCCAAAGGCTACACCCCCACCGACAACCCCGAAGAAGCCGACCTGATCCTCTTCAACACCTGCTCCATCCGCGAGAAGGCCCAAGAGAAGGTCTTTTCCGACCTGGGCCGCGTCAAGCACCTCAAAGAAAAAGGCGTGATGATCGGCGTGGGCGGCTGCGTGGCCAGCCAGGAAGGCGCCGCCATCATCGAGCGTGCACCCTATGTGGACGTGGTCTTCGGTCCGCAAACCCTGCACCGCCTGCCTGCGATGCTGGAAAAGCGTCAGCAGCAAAAGCGTCCGCAGGTCGACATCAGCTTCCCCGAAATCGAGAAGTTCGACCATCTGCCGCCGCCGCGCAAGGAAGGTGCTTCGGCCTTCGTCTCCATCATGGAAGGCTGCTCAAAATACTGCAGCTATTGCGTGGTGCCCTACACCCGCGGTGAAGAAGTCTCGCGTCCGTTTGAAGACGTGCTGACGGAAGTGGCCGACCTGGTCGACCAGGGTGTCAAGGAAATCACCCTACTGGGCCAGAACGTCAACGGCTACCGCGGCAAGATGGGCGACACGGCCGACATCGCCGACTTTGCCACCCTCGTCGAGTACATCGCGGAGATGCCGGGCCTCGAACGCATCCGCTTCACCACCAGCCACCCCAACGAGTTCAGCCAGCGTCTGATCGACGTCTACGGCAAGACCCACAAGCTGGTCAACCACGTGCACCTGCCCGTGCAGCACGGCTCCGACCGCATCCTGATGGCGATGAAGCGCGGCTACACGGCGCTGGAGTACAAGAGCACCATCCGCAAGCTGCGCGCCGTGCGTCCGAACATCAGCCTGTCGACCGACTTCATCGTTGGCTTCCCCGGCGAAACCGACGAAGACTTCGACAAGCTCATGAAGCTGGCCACCGACCTGGAGTTCGACGCCTCCTTCAGCTTCATCTACAGCGCGCGCCCCGGCACCCCGGCAGCCTCGCTGCAAGACGACGCCACCTACGAGGTCAAGCTCAAGCGTCTGCAAACGCTGCAGGCCTACCTGGAAGCCAATGTGCTGCGCTACAGCGAAGCGATGGTCGGCACCACGCAGAAGATTCTGGTGGAGGGCCCCAGCCGCAAGGACCCGAGCGAGTTGATGGGCCGCACCGAGTGCAACCGCATCGTCAACTTCGCAGCCGGCCCCACGCAGGCTCTGCGTGACCGACTGATCGGGCAGTTGATCGACGTGAAGATCACCAAAGCCTTCCCCCATTCGCTGCGGGCGGATGTGCTCCTGCCCCACGCTGCCTGAACCCGCAATCCTGACTGGAGCGCCCCCTGTATGAGGGGGGAACCACGCCACTTACAGCGTGACGTAATGGACAGTCTGTAGCCCCTTTAGGGGTATGACCCGACTGTCATGCATGGCGATTCATCCGAATCTGCAAGAGCCTGCAATTCTGCTAACTCGCCATGCAACTCTTGCGGCTGTGCGCCCATCAGATTCAGCTCAACAAGCCCCTGCCCTGGAACGTGCGCAACGAACCGGGGCAACTGCTGCTGGGCCAGGGATTTGTGCTGACCAGCCAAACCCAGATCGACAGCTTGCTGGCACGAGGCGTGTACGTGGACAAGGACGAGTTCGACGCCGTCCAGCGGTCCAGTTACGCCCCGGAAAAACGCAAGGACCCTTTCTCGCTGTGGAACAACATCCTCAAGCGGACAGGCGCGCTTCTGCGCCAATTTCAAAACAATCCGCAATTCGCCAAAGACATCACCGACCTGTCGGGCCAGGTACACGCGGCCATGCAAGCCGACCAGGAGGTTGGCACGTTCGAGATGATGCATGGTGACGCCACGGGCTACTCCGTTTCACACTCGCTGCAAACAGCGTTCGTCGCCAGTCTCGCCGCTGAGCGACTGGGCTGGAGCGAAAGCGAAAAGCTCACGCTCATCCGCGCGTCCTTGACGATGAACATCGCCATGCTGGATCTGCAAAACACCCTGGCCGCGCAAACCACACCCTTGACACCTGCCCAGCGCGCCGACATCGACAACCACGCCAAGCGAGGCAGAGCGATGCTGGAAGCCGCTCAAGTCACCTGTCAGGACTGGCTGCGCACCGTGGAGCACCACCATGTCACCGTCGATGGTCGCGACCTCCCTCAAGATCGCACCGACATCAGCCCGCTGGCCTGCATGGTGCACTACGCCGATGTCTACCTCGCTCGCATCAGCCCACGTGCCACCCGGGCAGGGCAAGCCGTGAACGTTGCCGCACGGGACCTGTTCATGAAAGCTGGCGGCGCCAACAACCCGTATGCCGCGGCCATCATCAAGGAGATGGGCATCTACCCGCCTGGCAGCTTCGTGAAACTGGCCAATGGCGACACCGCCGTGGTCGTACGCAAAGGCGAAACTGCCGTCACCCCTCAGGTACACAGCCTGATCAGCGCCGACGGCTGGGTCTTCCCCGACTCCAAACTGCGCGACACGGCCAAAGCCGAGTTCAAGGTCACGGCCGCGGTACCACGCGGCAACGTGATGCTGACCCTGAACCGCGCCAAGCTTTTCGGGTACGCCACCGCCTGACACCTCCCACCCAGGCATTTGCGATCTGCAACGCCCACGTCCGGGCACCGAGTCCGCGATCCGCAGTTACCATGGAGCGTGTAACGCCATCCCCACCAGCGGTGGAGACCAGCGTGCGCCCTGGACACGCTCGAGATCAGTCGGAACGAAGCAGACATGTCGGAGAAACCCAAGGATCCCTTCCTGCTGTGGAGCAGCATCCACAAGCGAACGGGCATGCTGCTGCGCCAGCACAAGGACAACCCCCGCTTTGCCCAGGATCTGAGCGAGCTCGCAAGGGTCATCCATTGGGCCATGCAGCAGGACCAAGAGATTGGCACCTTCGAGATGATGCACGGCGAAACCATGGGCTATGCCATTGCCCACTCCCTGCAGACTGCCTTCGTGGCCAGTCTGGCTGCCGGGCGTCTGGGCTGGAGCGAATCGGATCGCTTGACCCTGGTCCGCGCCTCGCTGACGATGAACATCGCCATGCTGGACCTGCAAAATGTGCTGTCCCTGCAAACCACGCCGCTCACCGCCAAACAACGCGCCGAGATCGACAGCCACCCCTTGCGAGGACGCGAGATCCTGGAAGCAGCCAACGTGACCAGCGAGGATTGGTTGCGCACGGTCGAACAGCACCACGTCACGCTCGATGGCCGAGACGTGCCGCAAGACCGCACCAATCTCAGCCAACTGGCCTGCATGGTGCACTACGCCGATGTGTACATGGCACGCATCAGTCCGCGTGCCTCACGGGTGGCCCAGCCCGTCAACATCGCTGCGCGAGAGCTGTTCATGAAAGCCGGCGGTGCCGACAACCCTTATGCCGCCGCCATCATCAAGGAAATGGGTCTCTACCCTCCGGGTAGCTTCGTGAAACTGGCCAACGGCGACACGGCCGTGGTCGTGCGAAAGGGAGAGACCGCCGCCGCCCCTCAGGTGCACAGTCTGATCAGTGCGGACGGCTGGGTGTTCCCCGACTCCAAGCTGCGCGATACGGCCAAGGGCGAGTTCCGGATCACGGCCTCCGTCCCGCGCGGGGACGTGATGCTGAGCCTGGACCGCGCCAAGCTCTTCGGCTACGCCACGGCCTGAGTCAGGGCGGCCACGAGCTGGTCGACCTGTGCCAGCGTGTGAGCCGCGGACAAGGAGATGCGCAGGCGTGCGGTCCCCTCCGGTACGGTGGGCGGCCGGATGGCGGGCACCCACACGCCTTGTTCATCGAGCCTGGCCATCACCGCCAGCGCCGCCTCGTTGCTGCCAATGATCAAGGGCTGGATGGCGGTGTCCGACGGCATCAAATGCCAGGGCAGGTCGGCCGCTGCGATGCCATCACGCAAGCGCCGCTGCAAGGCCCGCAGGTGAGCACGACGCCAGCCCTCCTCCTGCATGACACGCACACTGGCACGCAAGGCCTCTGCAATCATGGCCGGTGTGGCCGTGGCGAACATGTAGGTGCGCGCTTTTTGAAGCACCCACTCGACCATGCTGGGCTCGCCCGCGACAAAGGCGCCGGCCACGCCCGCGGCCTTGCCCAGGGTGGCCATGTAGATCAGGCGGTCCATGCGCCCCTGCCAGGCGGGCGCCACGCCGTCGCGACCCGCCATGCCGAAGTACGACAAGGTGCCCTCGCCATGCTCACCCAGCACGCCAAAGCCGTGGGCGTCGTCGATCATCAGCCAGGCATCGTAGCGCTCGCACAGGGCCATCAAGGCCGGTACATCGGCCACATTGCCATCCATGCTGAAGACGGCGTCGGTCACCACCAGCTTGCGGCGGGCCGTGCTGGCTAGCAGCGCCTGCTCCAGCGCGGCCAGGTCGGCGTGCGGCACCACATGCAACTCGGCGCGTGACAGGCGAATGCCGTCGATCAGGCAGGCGTGGTTGAGCGCGTCGGAGAACACGGCATCGCCCTTGCCCACCAGGGCCGGGATGATGCCGACGTTCGCCGCATAGCCGGCATAGAAGTACAAGGCCCGTGGCAAGCCGACCAAGGCGGCCAACTCGTGCTCCAGGGCCTCGTGCGCCGGACTGTGCCCGCAGACCAGAGGCGAGGCGGTCGCACCCACGCCATAGCGGGCAGCGGCCTCTTGCGCGGCCGTGATGACCGCTGGATGCTGGGACAGGCCCAGGTAGTCGTTGCTGCCGAAGGACAGGCGAGCCTGCCCGTTGATCAGGTAGTGGGTGCCGCGCAGATCCTCTTCGGCGGCGGACAGGTCCACGGGCGCCTTCAGAGGCATCACCTGGCGGCGTTGGCGGGCCAGGTGGGCGGTGCGCAGTTGCGCCAGTTCTTGGTCAAACAATCCAGTCATCCGCCAAGGTTAACCCCAAGTGCTGGGTTTTCCGGCCTCAACGGTTCCAGGCAGCGAACAGGCCTGCACGGGCCGCCTGGGTGATCGCGGCCACCCCGGGATGGGTGATGCGCCGCTCCACCGTGATCACATAAAACTCCTCGATGAGATCAGTGGCCTCGCCCAACAGGTGCACACCGTACTGGGCGCGCACCTCCTGGTCCAGCACCATGGGCGCGACAAACACCCCGTGACCCTGCTTGCCCAGCTCGGTCACCAGCGCCCCATCGTCGAACTCACCCACTACGCGGGGGCGCAGCTTGTGCTTGCCCAGCCACTGGGTCAGGCGCACGCCCATGGCCGAATCGGCCCCTGGGGCCAGCAAAGGCAGACCATCCAGGCAGGCGGGGAACGCCCCTTTGGCGTGCTCGGCCAGGGCCGGGCTGGCGTAAAAGCCCACATTGGCGCCTCCGAGTCGGTGGTTGAAGGCGGTCACGCTCAAGGCGGGCGGCAGCGGGATGTCGGACAGGACGAGGTCCAAGCGGTGCACCGCCAGCTCGGCCAGCAGGCTGTCGAGCTTGCCCTCGCGGCTGATGACCTTGAAGGGCTGGGCCTGGCTCATGGCGGGCTCCAGCAGGCGGGTCACCACGAGCTTGGGCACCGCATCGGCGTTGCCCACGCGCAGCTCGACCGGGCGCAAGGCACCCTTGGGCTGGCGCACCACCTGCTCCAGTTCGGCCCCCAGGTTGAAAATGTCCTGAGCGTAGCTGAAGGCGAGCTGGCCGGTCTCGGTCATCTCCAGCTTGCGGCCCTTCTTGCGAAACAGCGGGCGGCCGAAATGCTCTTCCAGCAGCTGGATCTGGCCGCTGATGGTTTGGGGCGTGACGTGCAGGTGCTCGCCCGCCTTCACGACGCCGCCCAGGCGTGCCACGGTCCAGAAGTACAACAGGTGCTTGTAGTTCATTTCGGTTTCACCGATATGTTTTCGTCAAAAAACCGAATTTACGCGAAACATTGACCTGCGTACAGTGCGTCGTGTCGTGGTCCGTATCCGGTGCCACAGTTTTCTGCAAGGAGTTTCTCCATGTCCAACGACATCCGATCCGAAGTGCGCGCGTTCCCCATGGGCGACGTCACCACGGTGACGCCTGCCAGCGCCCAACGCGTGCTGCGCAACACCTACGCCCTGCTGGGCCTGACCCTGGCGTTCAGCGCCCTGGTCGCCGGCGTGGCCATGAGCCTGAAGCTGCCGCATCCTGGCATCCTGGTGACTCTGGTGGGCTTTTACGGCCTGTTCTTCTTGGTCAACAAGACCGCCAACAGCGGCAAGGGCGTGCTGGCCGTGTTCGCCCTGACCGGCTTCATGGGCTACACCCTGGGCCCCACCTTGAACGCCGTGATGAGCCTGCCAGGTGGCGGCGCCGCCATCACCAATGCCCTGGCGGCCACGGCTGCGGCCTTCCTGGGTCTGTCGGCGATTGCCTTGACCACCAAGCGTGACTTCAGCTTCATGGGCAAGTTCCTGATGATCGGCATGCTGACTGCCATGGTGCTGGGCCTGGGTGCGATCTTCTTCGAGATCCCCGCGCTGAGCCTGGCCGTGTCGGGCATGGTGGTGCTGCTGGCCAGCGGCATGATCCTGTTCGAGACCAGCCGCATCGTCAACGGCGGTGAAACCAACTACGTGATGGCGACCGTGGGCCTGTTCGTGTCGATCTACAACCTGTTCAGCAGCCTGCTGATGCTGTTCGGCCTGGGTGGCGGCAGCGACGACTGAACACGTGAACGAGTGTGGTGCCAGCTTGACGGACGGGGTTGTGTGACCCACAGCCCGTAGACGGGTCAAGCTTTGATCGCCCGGTGTCGGCCTCGGCCACACCGGGCGTTTTTCATGGGCGCGTGGGCATGACGCAGATGGATGAGATCAGATCTGACCACGCAAGCAGGTCAGCCCCAACAGTCAGGGCAAGCGCAAGCTGCGCGCCAGTTCGGCCGGATCGGCGTCCGGCTGCCACGGCCAGTGCGCCAGCAATGGGGCCTGCAAGCGCGCCTTCAGCGTGGCCAGGTTGGCCGCCTGCTCCGACATCTGCGGGTCGATCACATTGGCCACCCAGCCGGCCAGCTTCAGGCCGCGCGCCAGGATGGCCTCTTGCGTCAGCAGCGCATGGTTGATGCAGCCCAAGCGCACACCCACGGTCAGGATGATGGGCAGGTTCAAACGCTGCGCCAGGTCGGCACTGGTCACCCAGTCGCCGCCCAGATCGGGATCGGGCTCGCACAGCGGCACGATGAAGCCGCCGGCGCCCTCCACCACCACGGCGTCGGCGTGCTGGCGCAAGGCGTGAAAGCTGGCCTCGATGTGGTCGAGGTCGATCACCACACCGGCGCGGCGGGCCGCGATGTGCGGCGACACGGCATCGGGCAAGGCATAGGGGTTATCGAAGCCGCCGGGCACACGCAGGCTGGCCGCCGCGCGCATGGCAGCGACGTCCTCGTTGAGCCAGTGGCCGGGCTCGTCGCCCTGCTCCTCCATCCAGTCGCAGCCGGAGGCCACCGGCTTCATGCCGACCACGCGTGCATGACCGGCCTGGCGCAGCGCATGGATGACGGTGGTGCTGGTGCGGGTCTTGCCGACGCCTGTGTCGGTGCCGGTGATGAAGTAAGCGGGGGACATGTCGGGGCGCTCGGGGTCAGGTGGGTCAGGCCATGCGCACGGTATCTGTGGCCGGCGCGGCACTTGGCGTCTGCTGCGGCAAGGCATCGATCTCGGCCAGCACCTGGTCGAGCACGCGTACCAGGCCCTCGGCCAGCGCGCGCTGGTCGGCCTCGGTCAGCACATAGGGCGGCATGACGTAGAGCGTGCTGCCGATGGGACGCAGCAACAGGCCCGCGTCCAACGCTGCGCGGTGGTAGCGGGCGGCAAAGGTGGGCTCGTCGGTGTCGATGTCCCAGGCCCAGATCATGCCCAGGTGGCGAGTGGCCTTGACACGCGGGTGGGCGCGCAGCGGTGCGGTCAGCTGGTTGAAACGCTCGGCGGCCGCACGGTTGCGGCTCAGCACATCGTGACCCTCGGCATCGCGGGCGGCGAAGGTGTCGAGCACGGCCAGCGCAGCGCGGCAGGCAAGCGGGTTGCCGGTGTACGAGTGCGAGTGCAGGAAGCCATGCACGGTGCGGTCGTCGTAGAAGGCCGCGTACACCGCATCGGTGGTCAGCACGGCCGACAGGGGCAGCACGCCACCGGTCAGGCCCTTGCTCAGGCAGATGAAATCGGGCTTGACCCCGCTGCCATCGGCCCGGCGCGCCTGCTGGTGCGCAAACAAGGTGCCGGTGCGGCCAAAGCCCACGGCGATCTCGTCGGCGATCCAGTGCACGGCGTAGCGGTCGCACAGCTCACGCACAGCCACGAGGTAGTCGGGCGCGTACATGGCCATGCCGGCGGCGCCTTGCACCAGCGGCTCCAGGATCAGAGCGGCGGTGCGCGTGTGGTGCTCGGCCAGGTAGGCCGCCAGCGCGTCAATGGCAGCCTGGGTGTGCGCCTCGGCACTCACGCCGGGTGCGGCATGGCGCGGGTCGGGCGAGGGCAAGGTGGCACTCAGGCGCAGCAACGGCGCGTAGGCCTCGCGGAACAGCGGGATGTCGGTGACGGACAAGGCCCCGGCGGTTTCGCCGTGGTAGCCGCCTTGCAGGCCGATGAACTGGTGCTTCTCAGGCTGGCCGAGGTTGCGCCAGCTGTGAGCGCTCATCTTCAGCGCGATCTCGGTGGCGCTGGCGCCATCACTGGCGTAGAAGGCATGGCCCAGGCCGGTCAGATCGGCCAGACGCTCAGACAACTCGACCACCGGCGGGTGCGTCAGGCCGGCCAGCATGATGTGGTCGAGCTGACCCAACTGGTCGGTGATGGCCTCGCGGATCGGGCCGAAGTTGTGACCGAACAAATTGACCCACCACGAGCTGACCGCGTCCAGGATGCGATGGCCCCGGTCGTCGATCAGCCAGGGGCCGTCGGCGGCGACGATGGCACGCGGTGGGAAGCGCTCATGCACCTTCATTTGCGTGCACGGGTGCCAGACGGCCTGGCGGCTGCGTTCGGCCCAGTCCGGCTGGGTGAGGGACATCGGCGTCAGGGCGGTCATGGGGGCCTTCAGTCAGTCGGTGTGGTCAGGATCGATGCAGGCCAGCGTCGCACTGGGGCCGGATCAAGCCGGCTCGGGGCGATACAGGCAACGGTCGCCCGCGGCGCGGGAGACGGCCACGCCCGCCACCTGCGGGATGCGTGGCTGGATGCGCTCGAAGATGAACACGCAGAGGTTTTCCAGCGTGGCGGCGCCCAGGCCGGGTACCTCGTCGAGGAAGTGGTGGTCGAGCTGGCTGCGCACCTCGGCAATCACCTCGCGCAAGATGGCCAGGTCCACGACCATGCCGGATTCAGGCTGGCGCGGACCGCGCACGATGACCTCGGCGGTGTAGGTGTGGCCATGGATGCGGCGGCTGCCGGCGGCCTCTTCGGGTGACACCTGGCGCTTGAGCGTGTGCGCCGCGTCGAAGGCAAAGGTCTGACTCAACTCGAACATCAACAATCCTTGCAGGGGCAGCGCGTCAGCGGATGCCCAATGATTTGTGGGTCTGGACGCTGAGCAACCAGCGCGGGTGGTCCAGACACCATTGCACGGCCCATGCCATCGCCTGGCGGCGCGCTTCGGGCTGGGCGCTGTCCATGGCCTGCACGCGCAGCTGCTGGAAATCCAGCTGCTCGAAGGCCAGCAGGTCCGCCTCGGTGAAGCCGGCTTGCGGCACGACCACCTTGAGCTCATGACCATGCGTCTGCACCAGCTTGGAGCCGGCCTTGGGGCTCACGCAGATCCAGTCCAGGCCCTCGGGCGCGACCACGGTGCCATTGGTCTCCACTGCGATCTCGAAGCCCTGGGCGTGCAGTGCGTCGATCAAGGCCGCGTCCAGTTGCAACAGGGGCTCACCACCCGTGACGACGACGAAGCGCTGGCCTTGCCGCCCCGCCGGCGTGTCCGGCCAGAACGAGGCGATGCGCGCGGCCAAAGCCTGCGCGGTGTCGAACTTGCCGCCGCCCAGGCCGTCGGTGCCGACGAAATCGGTGTCGCAGAACTGGCAGACGGCGCTGGCGCGGTCGGCCTCGCGGCCTGTCCACAGGTTGCAGCCCGCCATGCGGCAAAACACCGCCGGGCGACCGGCATGCGTGCCCTCGCCTTGAAGGGTGTAGAAAATTTCCTTGACGCTGTAGGTCATCTCACTGCCATCCTGTCCACCACACCACCCCCGCCGAGGCCAGCACCAGGCCGGCATACGTGGCCACCGCACCATCCTGACCCGTCAGGACCAGGCCCAGCACCAACACCGCGGCATTGGCCACCGCCGTCCACTGCACCTGGCGGCGCCACGAACGGCCTTTCAGCTCCTGGCGCCACACCACCCGGGCCAGGGTCGGCACCAGCAGCGCCAGCGCCAGCGCAGGCAAAAAGAAATTCCACTCGTGATTCAGCGCGCTGAAGAAACCCATGTCAGGCCTTGTGAAACGGAGGCAATCGAGGCGCCGAACTTGCGCTGCATCAAAAAAATGCGCTGTTTCGGGGCCGACACCCCAGCGCACACCCAGGGCATCCGCGTCAACGGAACCCCATGTCAGGCGGTGGATTTTATAATCGCAGCCATATGACCGTCTTGACCCTGGGACTCAACCACACAACCGCGACAGTGGACCTGCGCGGACGGTTTGCGTTCGCGGTCGACCAGATCGCTCCGGCGCTCAAGACCCTGCGCGAACAACTCACCGGCGCGCCCCAGTCCGAAGCGGCCTTGCTGTCCACCTGCAACCGCACCGAACTGTATATGGCGGCGGCGGGCGCGGGCAAGCCGGTCCCGCAGCTGCGGCATGCCGCGATCGACTGGCTCTCCCGCACCGGTGGGGTCTCGCGCGACGAACTGCTGCGCCACACCTACGTGCTCGAAGGCGGCCAAGCCGCGCGCCATGCCTTCCGCGTCGCCAGCGGCCTGGACTCGATGGTGCTGGGCGAACCCCAGATCCTCGGCCAGATGAAGCAGGCCGTGCGCGAGGCCGACACCGCCGGCACCCTGGGCACCACGCTGCACCAGCTCTTCCAGCGCAGCTTTGCGGTGGCCAAGGAGGTACGCACCTCCACCGAAATCGGCGCGCACTCCATCAGCATGGCCGCGGCGGCCGTGCGCCTGGCCTCGCAGCTGTTTGAAGACCTGAGCAAGACGCGCGTGCTCTTCGTGGGTGCGGGCGAGATGATCGAGCTCACTGCCACCCACTTCGCCGCCCGCAGCCCGCGCGCCATGGCCGTCGCCAACCGCACGCTGGAGCGCGGCGAGAAGCTCGCGGCCCACCTGGGCGCCCAGGCCATCCGCCTGGCTGACCTGTCGCAGCGCCTGCACGAATTCGACATCGTCGTGTCCTGCACCGCCAGCTCCCTGCCGATCATCGGCCTGGGCGCGGTCGAGCGCGCGCTGAAGGCCCGCAAGCGCCGTCCCATCTTCATGGTGGACCTGGCCGTGCCGCGCGACATCGAACCCGAAGTCGCCCGCCTGGACGACGTCTACCTCTACACCGTCGATGACCTCTCGACCATGGTGCAGACCGCTGGTGAGAAGCGCCAGGCCGCCGTCGCCCAGGCCGAGGCCATCATCGACACCGGCGTGCAAGGCTTTGTGCACTGGCTCGACCAGCGCAGCACCGTGCCCCTGATCCAGGCCTTGCACGGTCAGGCCGACCAGTGGCGCGAAGCCGAACTGGCCCGCGCCCGCAAGCTGCTGGCCAAGGGCGAAGACGTGGACGCCGTGCTCGACGCCCTCACCCACCGCCTCACGCAAAAGATGCTGCACGGCGCGATGGTCGAACTGCACAGCGCCGACGCGCACACCCGCCCGCAGATGGTGGCCGCCTTGTCGCGCCTGTTCCTGCGGGGTGAGGCCGTGCTGCCCACCGACCTGCAACGCCCCCGTGGCCGCCTCCTGAGCGACGAGGACCTCGCGTGAGCGCCGCCCTGGCGCCTTCTCTCGCCTCCTCGCTCGAACGCCTGGCCCAGCGCCTGCAAGAGCTGGACATGGCCCTGTCCGACCCGGTGGTCGCCGCCGACAACAGACGCTTTCGCGACCTGTCGCGCGAGCACGCCGAAGTCAGCAGCGTGTGCGACCTGGCCCGCCGCCACACCCAGCGCCAGCAAGACCTCGACACCGCCCGCGAAATGCTCGCCGATGCCAGCGACGACGCCGAGATGCGCGCCATGGCCCAGGACGAGATCGCCCAGGCCGAGACCGACCTCGACCAGCTGGTCGCCCAGTTGCAGACCGCCCTGCTGCCCAAGGACCCCGACGACGCGCGCAATGCCTTCATCGAAATCCGCGCCGGCACCGGCGGCGACGAGTCGGCCCTGTTCGCCGCCGACCTGGCCCGCATGTACACCCGCTATGCCGAACGCCAGGGCTGGCGCAGCGAGATCATGTCGGCCAGCGAGTCCGACCTGGGCGGCTACAAGGAAGTGGTGCTGCGCTTCGAGGGCGATGGCGTCTACGGCCAGATGAAGTTCGAGTCCGGGGGCCACCGCGTGCAACGCGTGCCCGCCACCGAAACGCAAGGCCGCATCCACACCAGCGCCTGCACGGTGGCCGTGATGCCCGAGCCCGACGAGGCCGCCGCCATCACGCTGAACCCCGCCGACCTGCGCATCGACACCTTCCGCGCCAGCGGCGCCGGCGGCCAGCACATCAACAAGACCGACTCGGCCGTGCGCGTGGTCCACCTGCCCACCGGCCTGGTCGCCGAATGCCAGGACGGCCGCAGCCAGCACAGCAACAAGGCCAAGGCCCTGCAGGTGCTGCAAGCCCGCCTGCAAGAGAAAGAACGCAGCGAGCGCGCTGCCAAGGAAGCCGCCCTGCGCAAGGGCCTGATCGGCAGCGGCGACCGCTCCGACCGCATCCGCACCTACAACTTCCCCCAAGGCCGCCTCACCGACCACCGCATCAACCTGACGATCTACAAGTTGCTGGCGGTGATGGAAGGCGAGCTCGACGACGTGATTGCCGCGCTGCTCAGCGCCCAGGCCGCCGAGCAACTGGCCGAGCTGGAGGCCGCGACCGGTGTCTGACACGCTCTACCCGCTGACAGTCGCCCAGGCCCTGGCGCGCGCGCACTCCTGCGGCGTGGACCGCCTCGACGCTCACCTGCTACTCGGCCATGTGCTGGGCCGCTCGCGCACCTGGCTGCTGTCCCACGACACCGACCTGCTGGAAGCCAAAGCGCAGTCGCACTACCTGGCCCTGCTGGCCCGCCGCGCCGAGGGCGAGCCGGCCGCCTACCTCCTGGGCGACAAGGAATTTTTCGGGCTGAACCTGCGCGTCACGCCCGACACCCTGATCCCCCGCCCGGACACCGAAACCCTGGTGCACTGGGCGCTGGAACACCTGCCCACCGACCAGCCCCGCCGCGTGCTGGACCTGGGCACGGGCAGCGGCGCCATCGCCTTGGCCCTGGCGCATGAACGCCCCCAGGCCAAGGTGACGGCCGTGGACGCCAGTGCCGGCGCCTTGCAGGTGGCCCTGGACAACGCCGCCGCCCTGGGTCTGCGCCTGCGTGGCCTGCTGGGCTCCTGGTTCGCGCCGGTGGCAGGCGAACGCTTTGACCTCATCGTCAGCAACCCGCCCTACATCGCCGAGGGCGACCCGCACATGGCCGCCCTGCGCTTCGAGCCCGAAAGCGCCCTGACCGCCGGCCCCGATGGCCTCGATGACCTTCGCCAGATCGTGGCCCAAGCCCCCGATCACCTGCCCCCCGGCGGTTGGCTGCTGTTGGAGCACGGCTACGACCAGGCTGAGGCCGTGCAAACCCTGATGCGCCAACGCGGCTTTGTGGAAGTGAGCACTCGCTTCGACCTGGGGCAGCAAGCCCGCTGCACCGGCGCACGCTGGCCAGGCTGAGTCGCGCAGCCCAGGTGGCGGAAGTGCAGCCCTTGCGCGGAACTGCGGTCACGAATGCACACATCTCTCTGACACAAGGCCAAGGCCGCGGCGTAGCATGACCTTCCCTCGACGGAGCCCGACATGCCTACGCCCATCGACGCCCTGCCCGACCGCACCGCCATCCACCTCGCCCCGCGCCGCCTTGCCCGAGCGTGGGCTGATGCGCTGCGGAGGCCGGCGTCCTGTGCCTTGCCAGCGCGTGCATCGTTGTCCTTCGCCCTGCTGACCTGCCTGACACCGGCCCAGGCGCAACTGGTCCCGCCGACCGCCCACGCGATGCGTCAGCTGGCCCAGGCGCCCTACACCACCGTGCACCTGCCCTGGCGCCAGCCAGCCGACGGCAGTGGTCTGCAAGCCAAGGGACGGCAGCTCTGGCCGCAATGGGAAGGCCGCATCGGCGTCGTCATCGACCGCCCCGTCGACCCCTTGAAAAACAACTTCGTGCTGGCCCAGCCCAGCCCCGCGGGCCTGCAGTTGCGCAGCCTGCACATCCTCTCCGACTACCACCTGGACGGCGGCTTCCGTGCCACCGCCGGCGTCTTGCGCGGCCACGTCGAACAGGCCTGGTGGACGGGCGGCGCACAAAGCCCCGGCCTCAACCTCAGCCTGCAGCGCCTCGACCTGCTGCGCCTGCCCGGCGACCATCAGGGCCGCGACCGCACCATGGCCTACGTGGGCGCAGGCTACAGCACCTCGCTGGACGACACGCCTGGCGACGCCTTCCACTCGCACTTCAACGCCGACATCGGCCTGACCGCCACCGGCCAGCGTGACGCCCGGCGCGCCGGCATCTCGGCGACCGACGGCCTGGGCGGCAACCCCTTGTCGGGCAAGCTGCAGTGGCGCCCCCTCATCAAGGTCTCGGTGGACTACGCCTTCTGAGCTAGGCCTTCTGAACAGGGGTGAATCAACCCCAGATCGCGCCAGAAGGTCGGTCCTGATATAAGCTCGGCTGTTTTCTTTTCAACAAGATGGTGTGGTTATGAGCGACGTTCAACAACGCATTGACGATCTGGTCAAAGGCAACCGCGTGGTGCTGTTCATGAAAGGCACGGCCCAGTTCCCGCAATGCGGTTTTTCCGGCCGTGCGGTGCAGATCCTCAAGGCCTGTGGCGTGACCGAGCTGACCACGGTGAACGTGCTGGAAGACGAAGGCATCCGCCAGGGCATCAAGGAATACGCCAACTGGCCGACCATCCCCCAGCTCTACATCAACGGTGAGTTCATCGGCGGCTCGGACATCATGATGGAGATGTACCAGGCGGGCGAGTTGCAACAGGTTCTCGGCGGCCAACAAGCCGGCTGATGAGCGCCATGCGCCCATCGCGCCTCATCGTGGGCATCACGGGGGCCAGCGGCGCCGTCTATGGCGTGCGCCTGCTGGAGCGCGCCCGTGCCCTGGGGGTCCAGACCCATCTGGTCGCCACCCCGGCGGGCATCCTCAATGTGCACCACGAACTGGGCTTGGACCGCTCGGCCCTGGAGGCCCTGGCCACCGAAGCCCATGCGCCCGGTGACGTGGGCGCCTGCATCGCCAGCGGCAGCTACGCCACCGATGCGATGGTGATCGCCCCCTGCACCATGAAGACGCTGGCCGCCGTGGCGCACGGCATGGGCGACAACCTGCTGACCCGTGCGGCCGACGTGACGCTGAAAGAGCGCCGTCGTCTGGTGTTGATGGTGCGCGAAACGCCCTTCAACCTGGCGCACCTGCGCAACATGACCGCCGTCACCGAAATGGGTGGCATCGTCTTTCCGCCGCTGCCGGCGTTCTACCACCGGCCGCAAAGCATCGACGAGTTGGTCAACGAGACGGTGGAACGTGTGCTGGCCCTGCTGCAGATCGAGCAGGCGCGGCCACAAGAGTGGCGCGGCCTGTGAGCCGCGTTCAAGGCCGGGTGTAGCTGACCTTCTGCACGCTGGCCGAACCCTCGGCCAGCCGAGTGGCCTGGGCCTCCTGATCACGCCAGACGCGTGCAGCGGCGGTGACCATGTTAGGGTACTCGGCGCGGCCACGGCTGCCGTTGTAGCGCCCCAGGGCCATGAAGAGGTTTCCCTTTTCACGGTCCAGGTAGTGACGCAGGATCACGCAGCCAAAACGGATGTTGGTCTGCATGTGGAACAGCGAAGACGGATCGCCATTGCCGATGGTGCGCGACCAGAACGGCATGATCTGCATGTAGCCACGCGCCCCGGCGTGCGAGATCGCATGCTTGCGGAAACCGCTTTCCACCTGGATCAGACCCAGCACCAGCGAGGGCTCGAGCCCGGCCCGCTTGGCTTCATAGCAGACGGTGTTGAGGAACTCATGGCGCACCAGTTCCTCGGGCTTGCGTTTGCGCAAACGGGCTTCCTGGGCCTGCGTCCAGCGGGCACATTGTTGGCGTTGCGCCTCGTCGGCGAACACCAGCTTGGGCGGCTCGCCCCGCCCCACGGCGGCAGACAGCGCCGAGCGCACTGAGTCGGCCAGAGGCTCCTCGATCTGCGCACCGGCCCAGGCGTTGGACAGGCTTGCGGCCAACAGTCCGACCATCCACCCTGCATGCCGCCGACCACGGCGCCGTGCGGGCCCCGCAGAGCACGCACCATCACTCATGGACAGACGACCCAACATGCGACCGGATGGCTGCAGAAAGCGGCGAAACAACGACTGAACAGACATCTTCAAACCATAGCGCATCCGGTGCGCCTTGTCGCGCACCGGACGCATGCCTCACTCAAGCGGTATGCAATCGTGCCAGCAGGTGCACCAGCACGTCGCTCACCGGCACCTTGGTGGCTTCGGCATCCGTGCGGCCTTGGTACTCGGCCAGGCCTTCTTTCAACCCCTTGTCGCCCAGCACCACGCGGTGCGGCACGCCGATCAGCTCCCAGTCGGCGAACATCGCGCCGGGGCGCTCGCCACGGTCGTCCAGGATCACGTCCACGCCCTTGGCCATCAAGTCGGCATGCAACTGATCGGCGGCGGCCTTGACGGCCTCGGAGCGGTCGTAGCCCACCGGGCAGATCACCACGGTGAAGGGGGCGATGCTGTCCGGCCAGATGATGCCACGCTCGTCGTGCTTCTGCTCGATGGCCGCGCCCAGGATGCGGGTCACGCCGATGCCGTAGCAGCCCATTTCGAAGTGCTTGGGCTTGCCATCCACATCGAGGAAGGTCGCATTCATCGACTTCGAGTACTTGGTGCCCAGGTAGAACACATGACCGACTTCGATGCCGCGCTGGATGGCCAGCACGCCCTGGCCGTCTGGCGAAGGATCACCCTCGACCACGTTGCGGATGTCGGCGATCAGATCGGGCTCGGGCAGGTCGCGACCCCAGTTCACGCCTTGCAGGTGGAAGCCTTCTTCGTTGGCGCCGCACACGAAGTCGCTCATCTTCGCCACCGTGCGGTCGGCCACCACCTTCACGGGCTTGAGCAACTGGACCGGACCCAGGTAGCCGGGCTTGCTGCCGAAATGCGCCACGATTTCGCTCTCGGTGGCAAAGCGGAAGCCCGCCTTCAGACCCGAACCGTCGGCCAACTGGATCTTGCCAGCCTTGACCTCGTTGAGGTCGTGGTCACCACGCACCAGCAGCAGCCAGATGGTGGACTTGACGATCTCGCCGTGCTCGTTGGTCTCGTCGGTGGCCAGCACCAGGGACTTGACCGTGTGGCTCAGGGGCACGCCCAACAGTTCGGCCACGTCCGGGCAGGTGCTCTTGCCGGGGGTCGGCACCTTGGTCAGTGCGGCGGTGGGGGAGGCGCGGTGGTCGATCAGGCCCACGGCTTCGGCCAGCTCGATGTTGGCGGCGTAGTCGCTGGTCGGGCAGTAGACGATGGCGTCTTCGCCGGTGTCGGCGATCACCTGGAACTCGTGCGAACGGTCGCCACCGATGGCGCCGGTGTCAGCGGCCACGGCGCGGAACTGCAGGCCCAGTCGCTCGAAGATGCGAGTGTAGGCCGCGTACATCGCGTCGTAGGTCTTGCCGGCGCTCTCGACGTCACGGTCGAAGGAGTAGGCGTCCTTCATCGTGAACTCGCGGCCGCGCATCACGCCAAAGCGCGGACGGCGCTCGTCGCGGAACTTGGTCTGGATCTGGTAGAAATTCTTGGGCAGCTGGCGGTAGCTGCGCAGCTCCTGGCGGGCGATGTCGGTGATCACCTCTTCGGCGGTGGGCTGGATCACGAAGTCACGGCCGTGGCGGTCCTTGAACCGCAGCATTTCCTCGCCCATCTTCTCGAAACGGCCTGTTTCTTCCCACAACTCGGCGGGCTGCACCACCGGCATGACCAGCTCGACGCAACCGGCCTTGTTCAGCTCGTCGCGGATGATGGCTTCCACCTTGCGGATGGAGCGCAGGCCCATGGGCATGTAGTTGTAGAGACCCGCCCCCAGCTTCTTGATCAGACCAGCACGCATCATCAGCTTGTGGCTGACGATCTCGGCATCGGCCGGGGCTTCCTTGAGGGTGGAGATGAAGAACTGAGAGGCTTTCATGGGAACCAATGCAAAGGCACCGCAAGGGCCGGGATGACCACACTAGGCGATCCGGCACAGCGGTGCAATAATGAAACCAGTTGAAAATTTGGAGTTGATTATGCTCGACCGTGAAGGCTTTCGGCCCAACGTCGGCATCATCCTGCTCAATCACCGTAACCAGGTGTTCTGGGGCAAACGCATCCGCACCCACTCCTGGCAGTTTCCACAAGGCGGCATCAAATACGGTGAGTCGCCCGAGCAGGCGATGTTCCGCGAGCTCCACGAAGAAGTGGGCTTGCTGCCCGACCACGTTCGCATTGTGGCGCGCACCCGCGACTGGCTGCGCTACGAGGTGCCCCTGCACTTCATCCGCAAGGATGCGCGCGGCCACTACCGTGGCCAGAAGCAGATCTGGTTTCTGTTGCAGCTCACCGGTCGCGACAGCGACATGAACCTGCGTGCCACCAACCACCCCGAGTTCGACGCCTGGCGTTGGCACGAGTACTGGGTGCCACTGGAAAGCGTGATCGAGTTCAAGCGCGGGGTCTATGAAATGGCCCTGTCCGAACTGGCGCGCTACCTGCCCAAACCACAGATGCCAGGCAACCGTTTCCTGCGTGGGCACATGCGCACGCATCGGCTGGACGAGGGCCAAGACAGCCCCACCGAAGTCGACGAGTTCTCGGTCGATGGTGAGGGTGGACACACCGCCCCCGCATCTCGCTACTGACTCGAACGCACGGCAGCATGAAAAAAGGCGACCCAGGCCTGAGCCCGGGTCGCCTTTGTCATGCCATCAGTCGATTTCACGCGGGGTGGCGCATTCGGCGTCAGACGGGTTGACGCTGCAACGGGCCTTCTTCATCACGTTCAAGGTCGTCTTGTTGTAGATGCCTTGCTTGGCAATGTCCAGGCGAGCCTCGCGGTACATCACGGCGTACTTGGGAATGCTCTCGGCAGGGAAGTCTTCCCACACAGCGGCCGGGATGCCCTTTTCAGCGGTCTTGACGATGTTCAGGGCGCGGTCAAACTGGGCCAGCCAGAACTGGCGCGACTTGTCGCCAAAGCCCTCGGGGAACTTGCCCTTGTTGAGCATGATCTGCACCGTGGGGATCACGATGGGCAGGCGGCCAATGCCACCGGTCTTGCCGATGCCCTTTTGCAATTCGAAAGGCTTGTAGGCCACGGCCGGCAAGGTCACCATGTCGAGCAGGCCATTGTTGAACTTCGTCCCCAGGTTGCTCACATCCACCGACACCGGCTGGGCGCCGATGCGCTGAATCATCATGCCCTGGGCCTTGTCGTAGTCGAAGGCGGCGATCTTCTTGCCTGCCAGCGATTCAACGGTGTTGTTCTTGCGATCACGCACGATGGGATAGGCGGCGCCCAGCGGGAAGATACCGCCGACTTCATAGTTGCCGTCGACCATCATCTTGCTGGCGGCAGGCGAGGAAAACACCTGAATGACCTTGCGCAGCACTTCGTAGCCGGCGTCGATGTCCACCTTGCCGTTCTTGATGATCAAGGTTGAACCGATGCTGTCGATGGAGCCGGCGATGTTGTTGAACTGACGGGTGCGGAACGAGGTGGCCACCACCGCGTCGCACTGGCCTGCACGGAAGTCTTCGATGGCCACGCGCTCATCGGTGTAGCCCTTCAGTTCGAGGGTGGCGCCGTGCTTCTGCATGGCCAGCGCGTAATCGGTGGCGGTGGCGAAGACATCACCCGTCTTGCCGGCCACGTCCCAGACGCAGACAACATTCTTGGCCTGGGCCGACACCGCCACGGAAGACAGCAGGGCAGCGGCAGCCAATGCCAGAGATTGGGGACGCAGGAAGGAGCGGGGAGCGTGGGACATGCAGGGGCCTCCGGGGAGCAGAACACGTGAAAAAAGTCTCAGGACTTATTTTTATGTGACGTCCGAACACCCCTGGGCAGGGTGAACCCGCCTCCCTCCCCATTCAGGGGATCGCGTCAGGCGCCTGTCGCAGCGCAGGCGCTCAGGCCAGCACGAGGTTGTCGCGGTGGATCATTTCGGGCTCGTTGGTGAAGCCCAGCGCCGCCTCGATGTCGGCCGAAGCCTTGCGCACCAGCAGGCGCGCTTCGCCGCTGGCGTAGTTGGCCAAGCCACGGGCCACGTCCTGGCCCTGGCTGTTGCGCACGGCGATGACATCGCCACGGAAGAACTCGCCCACCACCTCGGTCATGCCGATGGGCAGCAGGCTGGCGCCTTCCTCACGCAATTTGTGCACGGCACCGTCATCGACGATCACGGCCCCACGCAATTGCAGGTGGTCGGCCATCCACTGCTTGCGGGCGGTGAGCTTGGCGGTGGCGGCCACGAAGAGCGAACCTATGGGCTCGCCCTGGGTCAGGCGCACCAGCACGTCGGGCTCGCGCCCCCAGGCGATGACGGTGGAAGCCCCACTGCCCGCTGCACGTTTGGCGGCCAGCACCTTGGTGATCATGCCGCCGGTACCCACGCGGGAGCCCGCGCCGCCGGCCATCTGCTCCAGCGCGGGGTCACCCGCGGTGCAGACGTCGATGAAGCGGGCGGTCGGGTCCTTGCGCGGGTCGGCGCTGTAGAGCCCCTTCTGATCGGTGAGGATGACCAGGGCGTCGGCCTCGACCAGGTTGGCCACCAGCGCCCCCAAGGTATCGTTGTCACCGAACTTGATTTCGTCGGTGACCACCGTGTCGTTCTCGTTGATGACGGGCACCACCTTGTGCGACAGCAGGGTCAGGAGCGTGGAACGAGCGTTGAGGTAACGCTCGCGGTCAGCGAGGTCGGCGTGCGTGAGCAAGACCTGGGCGCTGCCCATCCCGTGCTCACGCAGCTTGGTTTCGTACATCTGGGCCAGGCCCATCTGACCGACGGCCGCCGCAGCCTGCAAGGCGTGGATTTCCTTGGGACGGGTGGCCCAGCCCAGGCGCTTCATGCCTTCGGCGATGGCGCCACTGGAAACCATGATGACCTCACGGCCATCTTGCGCCAGCGCGGCCATCTGGCGGCACCAGGTGCCGATGGCCTCCGCGTCCACACCCTTGCCCTCGTTCGTGACCAGACTGGAGCCCACCTTGACGACAATGCGGCGGGCGTTCTTCAACACATCGTTCATGGGCAGGGGCTCGGTCAGGACGAATGGAGATCAGGGCTCAGCGGGCGGCCTTCTTGGCCACGGCCTTTTTGGCAACGACTTTCTTGGCTGCGACCTTCTTGGCGGGGGCTTTGACGGGCGCGGCCTTTTGAGCGGGCGCCTTGGTGGCCACCGGCTTCTGGGCCAGCGCCTTCTTCACCGCCACGGGCTTCACCGCGGCCTTCTTAGCGACGACCGGTTTGACGGCAACCTTCTTGGCTGCAACCGGCTTGGTGGCGACCTTCTTGGCGGTCACTTTCTTGGCCGGCGCTGCCTTGGGTGCGGCCGCCTTCTTCACCGCGGCCTTCTTGGTCACGGGTTGCGCCACAGCGGTCTTGCTCACGACCTTCTTCGCGACAGCTTTCTTCGCTACCGTCTTCTTGGCGGCAGGTGCAGCGGCCGTCTTCACAGCGGCTTTCTTCGCCACGGCCTTCTTGGCGGGCGCAGGCTTGGCCGCAGATTTCTTGGCCGGGACTTTCTTGGCGGCCGTCTTCTTGGCCGCAGCCTTGCGTGCGGCACCCGACTTGGGCTTGATCAGGGCCTCCAGCTCGTCGTCGTACGACAGACCAGCGCGGGCCATCAGGTCCGAAGCCATCGGCAGGCTGGCCTCCACGTCGAAGCGGATGTCGGCCTCCTCGTGGTGTTCCTGCATGCTGGCGACGTGCTGGTAAATCGTCTGCACGAGCTGTTCGCAGCCCTGGCGGGTCAAGGCCGAGATCTGGAAGACCGGACCCTTCCAGCCGTAGCGGCGCACGAACTCCAGCACGCGGGTGACACGCTCGGCCTCGGGGATCATGTCGAGCTTGTTGAGCACCAGCCAGCGCGGCTTGTTGTAGAGCTCTTCGTCGTAGATCTTGAGTTCGTTGACGATGGCACGGGCCTGCTGCACCGGGTCGGCGTCGTCGAACGGCGCCAGATCGATGACGTGCAGCAGCACGCGGGTGCGCTGCAGGTGGCGCAGGAACAGGTGACCCAGACCGGCGCCTTCCGAGGCGCCTTCGATCAGACCAGGGATGTCGGCGACCACGAAGCTCTTTTCCGGGCCCACGCGCACCACACCCAGGTTGGGGTGCAAGGTGGTGAAGGGGTAGTCGGCGATCTTGGGACGGGCGTTCGAGATGGCCGCGATCAGGGTGGACTTGCCGGCGTTGGGCATGCCCAGCAGACCGACGTCGGCCAGCACGCGCAACTCCAACTTGAGCTTGAAGGCTTCGCCGGGCCAGCCGACGGTCTTCTTGCGTGGGGCACGGTTGGTCGAAGTCTTGTAGTGCAGGTTGCCGAAGCCGCCATCACCGCCCTTGGCCAGCAGGCGCTTTTCGCCGTGCTCGAGCAACTCCATCATCACTTCGCCGGTTTCGTAGTCGCGGATGATGGTGCCCACCGGCATGCGCAGGACGATGTCCTCGCCGGCCGCGCCGAACTGGTCGGAGCCTCGACCTTGCTCGCCATTGCGCGCCTCGTGGCGGCGGGCATAGCGGTAGTCGATCAGGGTGTTGATGTTGCGGTCAGCAACCACGTAGACGTGCCCGCCCCGCCCGCCGTCGCCCCCGTTGGGGCCGCCGAAGGGGATGAATTTCTCGCGACGGAAGCTGATGCATCCGCTGCCACCGTTGCCGGCGGTCACATCAATGGTGGCTTCATCGACGAATTTCATGAGACGGGTGTCCTTGTGAGTCCAGGGCAGAGATTATCCCTGCCACTGACAAAAAAAATCTGGACGGGCGACAAACACAAAAGCCCCGGCAAGCCGGGGCTTTGGTTCAGCAGGCCCGTAGGCTGCCAAAGACCGATCAGACCGGGGTCACGACCACGGTCTTGCGGTTCAACGCGCCCTTGACGGTGAAGGACACGGTGCCGTCGACCAGCGCGAACAGGGTGTGGTCGCGGCCGGTGCCGACGTTGGTACCAGCGTGGAAGCGGGTGCCGCGTTGACGGACGATGATGGAACCAGCGGAGATCACTTGACCGCCGAAGGCCTTCACGCCCAGCATCTTGGGTTGCGAGTCACGGCCGTTCCGCGTGGAACCGCCGCCTTTTTTCTGTGCCATGGATCTGCTCCTTGGTGACTGAGGTTAGACGAAGAAGGCGCGAGATCAGGCGTTCACAGCGCTGATTTCCAGCTCGGTGAAGTTCTGACGGTGACCTTGGCGCTTCTGATAGTGCTTACGACGGCGCATCTTGAAGATGCGGACCTTGTCGTGACGACCATGAGAAACAACAGTTGCCTTGACGGTTGCGCCAGCCACCAGAGGGGTGCCCACCTTGAGTTCAGCGCCGGAGCCGACTGCCAGAACCTGGTCGATCACGATCTCTTGGCCAACTTCCGCAGCAATCTGTTCTACTTTAATTTTTTCGCCAGCAGCAACCTTGTATTGCTTGCCACCGGTTTTTATGACCGCGTACATGTTGAGACCTTTCAGGAAAAGAACTATTCCCCGCCTTTTACAAAGCGAAGCTCTCTACTTTAGCACGCTGTCAATGGGAAGTAAAGTCTGGGCGTCAGTTGGGCAAGCGGTAACCCTGCTCGCGAAAGAGGCGCACGCACGCGTCCACGGCACGCAGGTCGTAGCGGGTGCCGCGCCCTGAGGTGATCTCGGACAAGGCGGCTTCCAGCCCCAGGCTGGGCCGGTAGGGTCGGTGTGACATCATCGCCTCCACCACGTCGGCGACCGCCAGCACCCTGGCCTGCGGCAAAATGGCATCGCCTTTCAGACCCTGCGGATAGCCCGAACCGTCCAGCCGCTCGTGGTGCTGCCCCACGGTTTCGGCAATCGGCCAAGGAAAGTCGATGGTCTGCAGGATGTCGCGGCCAATGCCGACATGCTCCTGCACCAGACCGTACTCGATCGGGTTGAGTCGCCCCGGCTTGTTGAGGATTTCCGCCGGGACGCGCAGCTTGCCGAAGTCGTGGACCACACTGGCGAGGTAGAGCCCTTCGATCTCATCCGGTGCCATCTGGAGTTCGGTCGCCATGGCCACCGCCAAATGGGCCACGCGGCGCTGGTGACCGGCGGTGTAGGGGTCACGCACCTCGACCGTGGCCCCCAGCACCGTGATGACGTCCGTCAGGGTTTTCTGGAGCTGTTCGCGGCTCTCGCGCAGCTTGTGGGTGCGCTGCTCGACCTGATCTTCCAGGTGGTGGCGCAAGCGCACCACTTCGAGGTGGGTGCGCACCCGCGCCAGGAGCTCTTCGCGTTGATACGGCTTGGTCACGAAGTCGACGGCGCCCAGTTCGAAACCGCGCACCTTGTCTTCGGTATCGGTCAGGGCGCTGACGAAGATGATGGGGATGTGGGCGGTGCTGGCCTGGGCCTTGAGGCGACGACAGACTTCGAAACCGTCCATGTCGGGCATGCGGATGTCCAGCAGCACGAGCTCGGGGGGCTCGATCAGGGCGGCCTGCAGGGCCAACTCGCCGTGGATGGCCGAGCGGACATCGTAGCCCTCGGCCTTGAGCAGCTCGGTGAGCAGTTTCAGCGAGGCGGGTGTGTCGTCCACCGCAAGGATGCGTCCGTGATCAGGCATGGGGCGGCGCTGGCAACGCTTTCAAGATGGCGGGATAGTCGAAACCGTCGACAAGGTGGCCCAGGGTGTCGGCCAGGAGAGCATTGTGCGTCCGAACCTGCGCGAGTGCGGCCTGGATGCGATCGCTGTCCAGGCTTTGCAACGCCGTGGCCAAGGCCTGACGCACCTGCGGCGGCAGTTGGGCGAGATCGTGAGGGTTCAAGGCGCTCGTCTCCGGGACGGCCGCTGGGGGGCTGACGTCGTAGAGGTAGCGCAGCCCCACATGCCGGGCCATGCAGGCGTAGATTTCGGCGGCCCGGTAAGGCTTGCGAACGAAGTCGTCCATGCCGGCGGCGAGCAATTCCGCGCGCTGCTCCCCCAGGGCCGAGGCAGTCACGGCGACGATCTTGACCTGTCGCCCTCCTGGCAACTGGCGGATGCGACGGGTGGCCTCCTCCCCGTCCATGATGGGCATGCGGTGGTCCATCCAGATGAAATGCGGCTGCCAGGATTCGAACAGCGTCACCGCCTCCTGACCGTTTTCGGCCAGTTTCCAAGGCAGGCCGACGGCGTCAAGCAGGCGCGAGAGCAGCAACTGGTTGTCGCGCTGGTCCTCGACGATGAGGATGCGGCAGGGCGGCTGGTCAGGCTGCAAGCCGATGACACGGCCAGGCTCGGCAGGCGTGGCCTGAGGCAGGTCTGCCACCTGAGCCTCGTGCAGGGGCAGGTCGAGCCGGAAAACAGAGCCCTGGCCGAGCGTGCTGCGCACACCGATGTCGCCCCCCATGAGGTTCACGAACTGGCGGGTGATGGCCAAGCCCAGACCGGTCCCCCTGTTGACCCCCTGCTCCCCCAGCTGGACGAAGGGCTGGAAGATCCTCGCCTGCTCAGACTCGGGGATGCCGACGCCGGAATCCTCGACCTCGATGAGGAGACGATCCGCGCCACCCGCACCGGCCTGGCGGCGCAGACGGATGGCCACCCCACCCTGCTCGGTGAACTTGATGGCATTGCCCAGCAAGTTGATCAGCACCTGTCGCAATCGCGCCTCGTCCCCCACGATGTAGCGAGGGAACTGGGAGGACTGGTCGATCAACAGATGCAGCCCTTTTTCCTGCGCACGGATCGCCATCATGTCGGTGACATCGCGCACGAGCCCACCGAGGTCAAAGGGCAGCTCTTGCAGTTGCACCCGACCGGCCTCGATCTTGGCCATGTCGAGCACGTCGTTGATCAGTTGCAGCAGGTGCTCGCCGCTGCGGTTGATGATGGCCAGACTGCGCCGGTGATCGGGTGGCAGGCCCTCGGTCTGGGCAAGGAGGCTGGAAAAGCCCAGGATGGCATTGAGCGGCGTGCGCAGTTCGTGGCTCATGTTGGCCAGGAAGGCGCTCTTGGCCTCGTTGGCCGCCTCGGCTGCGTTGCGCGCGAGCACGAGGTCGGCGGTGCGCTGCTGCACCTCGGCCTCCAAGCGATCCTTGTAGCGCCGCAGGGCATCGTCAAGCCGCTGCCGCTCGGTGACATCGCGGGCCGCAACCAGCACACCGATGACGGCCTCGTCTGGCCCGCGCAGCAAGGTCGCGTTGTTGCGCACATAAGGATGGTGCCCGGCGGCGTCAGCCACCTGGAGAGGATAATCCTGGGCGATGCCCTCGCGCATCACCTGCTCGCACAGATCGCGTGCCCGATCGGGTTCGGTGAAGGCCTCGGCAAAGAGACTGCCGATCAGGACATCGCGGCTGCGCCCGGTGACGCGCTCGGCCGCCTGATTGAGGTCGGTGATGCGTCCGTCGGGGGTGATGACCCACAGCGGGTCGAGGTTGGCTTCAATGAGCCTTTTGCTGTAAGCGGATGCAGTCTGCAAGGCCTGGGCGTTGTCTGCCAGGCTGGTGAGCATGCGGTTGAAGCTCTCGGCCAGGGTGTCGATCTCGTCGTGTCGGCCCGATACGGTGGCGCGCACGTCCAGGTGCCCCTCACCGACCTCTTCGGCCACATGCACAAGGCCGCCCACCCGCTGTCCCAGGCGCTGCGCGATGTACAAGGCCGCCAAGAGTGCCAGGACCGTGGACGCGAAGACGAACAAGGCGCCATGCACCCGGATCTGTCGCAGATCAGCCTGGATGCTGTCTCGCCCAAGGGCCACCCGAACCCAGGCCACCGGTCGGTTCCCGGCCTGGATGGCTGCAGCAAGATCGATTCCGGCCGCACTGTCGTTGAGGGTGAAAGCAGGGGTGGCCGCGTTCAGCAGGGCCTGGCTGAGCGGATCGCTGAGAAAGAGCCCCACCTTGCTCGGGTCGGTGTGGGCCATCACCCGGCCCGAGGGCGAGATGACCATGGTGTAGCGCAAGCCGGGGTAGCGCTGCACGGCATCGACCACCTCCTGCAGACCTGCGACATCGTTGGCCAGCACCCAGGAGCGTGAACTGACCGCCAAGGTGTGCGCCAGGCCCGCAGCGGCCTGCCGGCTTTCGCGCGCCAGATTGTCGTCCTGCTCTTGGACGTTGTGAGCCACGAACGCCCCACTCAACAGCATGAAGCCCAACACGAACACCAGGATGATCTGGTGCTTGAAGGAGGGCCGCATCAGGTGGCGATGGGCCAGGCTCATGGGGCGGCCTCCGGAGGCAGGGGGCGCACAGTGCGCGAGAAGCGGTCCAGAAAGTCCCGCACCACGGTGTAGCGGGCATCGTCGGCCAACTCGAAGCGGGTCAACTCCATGGCGGCCAGCAAGGTGCGCCCGGAAGCCGTCGTGTGCAAACTGGCCAATTCCTCGGCCACCCGCTTGACCGTGGCCGGCGGGATGTCATCACGGGCCACGACACTGTTGTTGATCAAGGACTGGGTTTCCCATTGAACAACGAGCTCGCTGGCCTGGGTCGGGTGGGTCTTCTGGAAAGCCTGCCAAGGTTGTGTCCAGGTGGCTGCGGCGGCGACTCGTCCCAGGTACACGTTCATGATGCTGGACTCCTGCGAGCCCACATAGATGTTCTCGATGTCGCGGTTGACGTCGAGCCCCTGGCTGTGCAGAAAGGCCTGAGGCAACATGGTGGCCGCCAGGGCCGTGGCCGCAGGGTAGGCGACTTTGCGGCCACGCAGGTCGCTCACCTCGGTGATGCCGGCGTCGCGTCGCACCAGGATGACCCCGCGGAACTGGGCGTCATCGCCCATCTTGGCGATGACGTGGTAGCCATGCCTCTGAGCGCGCAGGGTTTGGTAGGGATTGGGCAAGGCAAAGGCCACTTGCCGCAGAGAGAGCTTGCGCTCGAATTCTTCGTAGTTGCGTGACGCCTCCAGCGCAAAGGTCACGGCCGGGATCTGTCGGTTGAGGTGATCGACGAGCGGGCCATAGACCTCGAAGAGGCGCGCGGGGTTGTGCAAGGGATGGATGGCCAGCACATAGACTGGCGTGTCGACCTTGCCGTGTCGGCTGTACTGCGGTGTCGGATCGACCTCGGCACGACGCTCACCACAGGCCAGCAGCCCCCCACCCAATAGCAGGATGCCGCCCAGGCGCATCAAGCTGCGGCGCCTCATGCGACCGACTCCTGACGCACCGGCCCCTCCCCCCAACCGAAGAAACGACGAACCTCGTCACGTTTGGCGAGCGCATCGGTGAAGCCCAGGTGGATCAACTCGCGGGTGAAGGAAGACTCGAACAGCAGGTAGCTGGCGAGCGCCGCCCCTCGGGCCGTCTTGCCCTGCCCGTACACCCCCACCGCGCCCAGCATCGTGCGCACCGCCGGTGGCAAGGCCCACAGGTGACGGGCCGCGATGTCGTCGATGCGCTGACTGGGGGCAATCACGAGAACATCGATGGGACGCAGGCTGGTGTGCTGACGCTGCTCCGGCGTCATCAGACTGAGGGTGTGATTGATGCGCTGCATGCGCTCGATGTCGACCGTGAGGGAGTCCAGGAAGATGCTGGACATGGCGTGACCCGCGATCTGCGCGAGGTTGGGGTACTCGACCACCTTCTCGCGCAGATCGGGCGGCTCGTAGAGACGCCCTACCCCGATCACCAGGATGCGGTCGGCGCCCAGGTGGATGGCCGGCGAGATGGGAGCGGCCTGACGCATGGAGCCGTCCCCGCAGTAGTGATCTCGGCCCTGCACCGGCAGCTTCACGGCCGGGAACACGAAGGGGATGGCCGATGAAGCCAGCAGATGGTCGATGCCGAGCTGGTCGCGCACGCTCAGGCGCTGCGAACGCGCCCAAGGCGCAATGTGCTGGGCACTGTCGTAGAAGGTGACGTGCTCGCCCGTGGTGTAGCTGGAAGCGGTGATGGCCACCGCATCGAGATGCCCCTCGGCCATCAGTTGCGGCAGGCGATCGACCTGGAACAGTTGCGGCAGCAGCTCGCGCACCGGGCTGTTGTCAAGCAAGGAGCGGGGCCGCAGTCGGCGCCAACGCGCCAAGGCCCAGCCCAGCGAAAACAGGGTCAGCCACTGCGCACCGCTGCGGATGACGCCCAACGAGTCGGCGCGGTAAACCTGCTCGGCACGGAAGTTCCGCCAGACGTCGACCATGGTGCGCAAGGCCAGCTCGTAGTGGTCCGCCTGACAGGCCAACGCCATGCCGTTGAGGGCGCCGGCGGAAGTGCCGGTGATGATTTGAAAGGGATTGCCACGCCGACGCTCACCAGCATCACGGCGGATCAGTTGCAAGGCCTGCAAGACGCCCACCTGGTAGGCAGCGCGCGCGCCACCACCACTGAGGATCAAACCGGTCTTGCCCCCCGGGCGTGCCGGTGAGGCGGCACCCGGGGTGGACGAGGCGAAAAACGGGGTGTTCACGAGCGGGGACGCATCAGGGTGCTCTTGCCGAAGAGGCTTTCGAGCAGATCCACCACCAGCTCGGCGGTGCGATTCTGGATGTCACGCGCCGGGTTGAGCTCCACCACGTCCAAGGAGCCGATGCGGCCGGTGTCAGCCAGCATCTCCATGCACAACTGCGCCTCGCGGTAGGAGGGCCCACCGCGCACCGGGGTGCCGACACCTGGCGCGATGTCCGGATCAAGGAAGTCCACATCGAAGCTGATGTGCAGGTGGGTGTGTTCCCCCACGCCCATCAGCGCCTGCGCCATCGCACGACGCATGCCTTGCTCGTCCAGGCTGCGCATGTCGAACACCTCCAGCCCCTGGCTGTGGACAAACTGTCGCTCGAGTGGATCGACACTGCGCACACCGATGAGACGCAGTTCGTGAGACTGCAGGACCGGCACGTCCCGCGTGGGCGAGGCCAGGTGGCGCAAGGCCTCCGGACCATGACCGCAGAGCACGGCCAAGGGCATGCCATGCAGGTTGCCGCTGGGCGTGATGTCCGGGGTGTTGAAGTCGGCATGAGCGTCGAGCCAGATCACCCGCAGGTCACGGCCGGTGGCACGGCAGTGCGCCGCCACCGCGCTGATGGAGCCAATGGCCAGACTGTGATCGCCCCCCATGAGCAGCGGCACCGCACCCGAACGCAAGGTTTCACCGACCTCGTGGTACGCCGCGCGCGCCCACTGCACGCATTCATGCAGATGCCGATAGCCTTGCTGAGGAGGCTGCTCCGGATTGGGAGGACCTTGCAGGTTGCCGCCATCACGCACATCGAGCCCCAGACGGGTGAGGGCCGGCATCAAACCAGCCACCCGCAAGGCTTCGGGGGCCATGGATGCCCCACGCATGCTAGCCCCCACATCGGTGGGCGCGCCGATGAGGCGCACACGCACAGAAGGGGTGGGCAGCGAGGCGCTCATGACACTCACCAGCCGCTGGGGCTCTCGGACGTGGCGTCCTGACCGAGCCCGTACACCTGCTGCAGGGTCTCCCAGGCCTCGTCAGCGGTTTCGACGAAGCGGAACAGGTCGAGGTCTTCGGGGCTGATCATGCCGGTGTCGACCAGATGATCGAAGTTGATCAGCTTGGTCCAGAACTCGCGCCCGAACAGCAGCACCGGACGCTTGCGGCACTTGCCGGTCTGGATCAGGGTGAGGGTCTCGAACAGTTCGTCGAGCGTACCGAAGCCGCCCGGGAAGCACACCAGCGCGATCGAGCGCATCAGAAAGTGCATCTTGCGCAGCGCAAAGTAGTGAAACTGGAAGCACAGGCGCGGCGTGATGTAGGGATTGGGCTCCTGTTCGTGAGGCAGCACGATGTTGAGTCCCAGGCTCTTGCCGCCCACTTCGAAGGCACCACGGTTGCCGGCCTCCATCACGCCAGGACCGCCACCGGTGACCACGTAGATGGGCGAGGCCAGGCGAGCGGAGTGCTCGGTGACCAGGCTGGCAAAGGCGCGCGCCTCTTCGTAATAGCGTGCCATCACCACATGCCGACGCGCGACGTGCAGCGCGTGCTCCCGCGCGGGACCGGGCGGCATGTCCTCGGCCTCCTGCAGTTTGAGCTGGGCCTGCTCGGCCGGCAGGATGCGGGCACTGCCAAAGACAACGATGGTGGACTCGATGTTCTCCTCGCGCTGCACCATCTCGGGCTTGAGCAACTCGAGTTGCATGCGCACCGGACGCAGGTCAGGATGGAGCAGGAAATCGTTGTCGGTGAACGCCAGTTCGTAGCTGCTGTCGTCGCCCGCATACAAGGAGGGACGGCGCGCACTGCGGGCATCCTGGTCGGCCGTGGGAAAGTTGCGCTCGAGCAGTTCTTTGGGGTTGTTCATGTCGGAGATCGGTTCAGGTGGCAGGGCCGCACACCGGGCATTGCGGCGATCGGTGCGCACGCAGGGTGGTCCAGGACCAGTCGCGCCCGTCCAGCAGCAGCAAACGCCCGGCCAGTGATTGGTGGTGGCCGGCGACACCCGGCTCATGCAAACCAGCCAGCAGCTTGACGGCTTCGCCGGCCTGCATCACCCCCATCATGCCCACCACGGGGGCGAACACGCCCATCAAGGCACAGCGGGTTTCCTCCGGCGGTGCATCGGGCGGAAAGAGGCAGGCGTAACAGGGTGACTCGGGAACACGCGGGTCGAACACGCTGATCTGGCCATCGAAGCGCACCGCCGAGGCCGACACCAGGGGGACGCCATGGCTGCGGCAGGCACGGTTGATGGTCTGACGGATGGCAAAGCGATCGGTGCAGTCGAGCACGACGTCCGCCTGGGGCACCCAGATGTCGAGCAGAGCCTCATCGGCCGCTTCGGCGATCGCGTGCACCTGCACGCCGGGGTTGAGCTCGGAGATGGCCAACGCCGCTGACAGCACCTTGGGCTGACCGATGCGGGCCGTGGTATGGGCGATCTGACGCTGCAGGTTGGTGAGGTCGACCGTGTCGGGGTCGACCACGGTGATGCGCCCCACCCCGCAGGAGGCCAGGTACATCAGGGCAGGCGCCCCCAGACCACCGGCCCCGATGACCAGCGCATGGGCGCTCAACAAACGCCCTTGCGCGCCTTCCGACCACTCGTCAAGCAGCAGGTGGCGGCTGTAGCGGAGTTGTTGATCGTCGTCCAAATGCATCGCGCCGTGGGGCTGTCTCCGGAGCGTCACTGCGCTTTGGCGTCTTCCGGCTTGCGCTCGGTCATGGTCTTGGAGACCATCACCGGCTTGCCCTTGAGTTGATTGAGGGCTTGTTGCAACTGGAAGTCCTCGGGCGAACCGAACTCAGGCAAAGGCTTGGGTGGCTCGTTGTTCTTGCCGCGGGCCTCTTCCAGCTTCTTGAGCGCTTCCTCGCGAGCCTTCTCACGGGCCTCGTCCTTCTCTTCCTTGCCCTGACCACTGCCGATGTGCTTTTCCAGATCGGCTTCGCGCACGCGCAGGGCAGAGTAGAGGTTGCCCTCCGCCGACTCGTCCACCATCACATCGGGCACGATGCCTGTGGCCTGGATGGAGCGGCCGCTCGGCGTGTAGTAGCGGGCGGTGGTGATCTTGAGGGCCGTCTCCGCCGTGAGCTGACGCACGGTCTGGACCGAGCCCTTGCCGAAGGTTTGCGCCCCCAGAATGGTGGCGCGCTTGTGGTCCTGCAAGGCGCCAGCGACGATCTCGGAGGCCGACGCCGACCCTTCGTTGACGAGCACCACCAAAGGCACCTTCTTGAGGGCCGCCGGCAGCTTGGCCAGTGGATCGGCACCGAAACGGCGGGTGTAGTCCTCGGCGCGGGCCTTGAAGGTTTGCTTGGACTCGGGCAACTGACCGTTGGTGGACACCACGGTCACGTCCGGCGGCAGGAAGGCCGCCGAGATGGCGATGGCGCCTTCCAGCAGGCCACCCGGGTCGTTGCGCAGGTCCAGCACCAGGCCCTTGAGCTTGGGGTCGTCCTTGTAGAGTGCGGTCACCTTGGTGACGAAGTCTTCGACCGTGCGGTCCTGGAATTGGCTGACGCGTACCCAGCCATAACCGGGCTCGACGACCTTGGCGCGCACGCTTTGCACACGGATTTCCTCGCGCACGATGGTGACGGGGAAACTGCGGTTTTCGTTCTTGCGGAAGATGGTGAGAACGACCTTGGTGCTGGGCTCGCCGCGCATGCGCTTGACGGCCTGGTCCATGGTCAGACCCTTGACGAAGGTGTCGTCGATCTTGGTGATGAGGTCACCCGTCTTGAGACCGGCGCGGAAAGCCGGAGAGCCTTCGATGGGAGAAACGATCTTGACGAGGCCGTCCTCCATGCCGATTTCGATGCCCACACCGACGAACTTGCCGGTCGTGCCTTCGCGGAATTCCTTGAACGAGGTCTTGTCGAAGTAAACGGAGTGCGGGTCGAGCCCCGCCACCATGCCGGAGATGGCGTCGCTGATGAGCTTCTTCTCGTCGGTGGGTTCGACGTAGTCGGTCTTGACCATGCCAAACACGGCGGCCAACTGCTGCATCTCTTCCAAGGGCAGGGGCGCCATGGCGCTGCGTGCGGTGGCCCCGAACTGCATGGTCGTCAGGCCGCCTGCCAGCGCTCCCAGCGCAACCCAGCCTGCAATTTTCAATTTGGAAGTCATGGCGTCTGTGTGCCTATTCGAACCCGCGATGCAAGCCTGTCACCCAGCCTGCTGATTGATCTTCCAGTATAGGACGGTGGGCGCCTGCGCACAGGGGAATAAGGCCGAAAGATGGGCCTTGTTGGCCCATCCGGATCATTTCCGATCGTTAAACGCCACAAGTTGGCGCCCGGCACCCAGGGTCAGCGCTGGGTCGGCGCATAGTCAACCGGCACCCAGCTGTAGCGGCCCTTGCCCTCGGCGCGCACCTGACCGATGCCGGGGAAGGGCAAATGGGCACCTGCCACGGGCAGGGCGTCCTTGGCGGTCCAGCCCAGCACCTTCATGCGGGTGGCCAGGGCCTGGGCGGGCACGCTGTCGAACTCGATGGTCACCTGAGGCTTGGGGAACTGCACGGCAGCGTTATGCACGATGTCCCCCCACACGAGCAGCTGCTGCCCTTCGGACTGGAACAGGTAGCTGGTGTGACCCGGGGTGTGACCGTGGGTCTGCACAGGACGCACACCCGGGAGAATTTCATCCGTTCCGGCGTAGGTGCGCAGGCGGCCAGCCTGGACATACGGCGCCACCGAGTTCTGTGCGGCCTGGAAGAAGCCCTGGGCGGCCGCGGGGGCCTTGGCCATGACGGCCGGGTTGAGCCAGTGGTCGGCGTCCGCCTTCGAGACGTAGACCTGGGCGTTCGGGAAAGCCATCTGGCCGTCGGCGGTGCGCAGCCCGCCGACATGGTCGCCATGCAGGTGTGTCAGCAAGACGGCGTCCACCTGTTCAGGCTGGTAGCCCGCGGCTTTCAGGTTGGCATGCACCTGTCCCAGGCTGGGGCCAAAGAGCTGGGCAGCGCCGGCATCGACCAACACCAGTTGCTTGCCGGTGTTGACCAGGAAGGCAATCACGGCCGTGGGCGTGGGCGACGCGCGGAAAGAACGCGTCAGCAGTTGCGAGATCTCCTTGGGCGTGGCGTTCTTGAGCAGCTTGCTGTCGAGCTGGATGCGGCCGTCGTAGAGCGCCGTGACCTCGAACTGCCCCACCATGTGACGCTGATAACCGGGGACCTGGGTACGCACTTGCGGGGCTTCGGCATGGGCCATGGTGGGCAAGGTGCCGAGGGTCAACAGACTCAGCGTCAGGGAAGGCAACAGGCGTGACAGACGGTTCATGGAGCAGCTCCTGGCGGTTCAATCAAAACGAAGCAGTCTAGGCCCTCCCCTCCTGGGAGGGAGGGCCACCGGGCCAAAGCCCGATGCCGAAACACGGTTACCGATGCTAAGGTACGGCGCATGTCCACACCACCGACTTCGCTTGGGGCGCGCCTGCTGCTCACCTGGCTGATCTACACGGTCACCGGTGTGGCCAGTGTCGCCCTGGCCGCCACCAGCGACTTCGTCTCGCCGGTGTTTCTGGCCGCCGGCCTGGGCCTGGCTTGCGTGCTGGGTTGGGGCACGCGCATGGTGTGGGCCGTCGGGCTGGGTGGTGCCTCGGTCTCGGTGTTCTATCACGCCGCCTTGCAGCCTGCCCTGACGCTGCCCGTGATGGTCATGCTGGCGACGGTGGTGGGGGTGGGCATCGGCCTGCAAGCCTGGGTGGCGCAGGCGCTGACGCGCCGATGGGCCAGCGAAGCGCTGCATCTGGAGCGCCCGGCGCCCATCCTGCGCTTTCTGCTGCTGGCCGGCCCGGTGGCGTGCCTGGTGTCTGCCAGTGTGGCCACCGCCTCCATGGGCCTGATGGGCAACCTCCCGATGACGGAGGCCCCCCGCTTTTTCCTGGTCTGGTGGGCTGGCGACACGCTGGGCGTCCTGATCGGTACGCCCATGCTGCTGCCACTGGTCGGCGAACCGGCCAGCCTGTGGCGACCGCGCCGACGCACGGTCAGCATCCCTTTGGTGATCACGGCCCTGCTGTTGACGGTGGCTGTGCGGCAACTCAGCGCCTGGCACCAGGAACGCGAGCGGGCGGTGTTCGGGCAGGCGGTGGAAGCGACATCGGGTGCCGTCGAGATGCGTCTGCAAGGCTACTTGCATGCGGTCGAGGCCTTGCATGGGCTGATGGATGCCTCCGAATCGGTGTCGCGCTCGGAGTTTTACCGGGCCACACGCTACTGGCTGCAGACCTTGGAGAGTGTGCAGGCGCTGGGCTGGGAAGAACGTGTGACGCGAGCGGATCTGCCTGCATTTGAAGCCGCCCAGCGTCAGGAGGGTCTGCCCGGCTACCGGGTCTACGATGGTCAAGACCGGCGTGCGCCCACCGGCGAAGAGGTCGTGGCACTGCGTTACATCGAGCCCCAAAGCCAGAATCTGCGGGCCCTGGGCTTCAACGTCCTGTCTCGGCCCGAGACCCGCGCGACCTATGAGCGTGCGCGCGACACCGACACCTTGCAGGCCACCCCGGGGTTCCAACTGATCCAGGAAACGGGCATGCAACAAGGGGTGGTGGTCTACCGACCGGTCTACCACGGCGAACCACGCACGGTGGCAGAGCGCCAGGCTGCGGTCCGAGGCAGCCTGTTTCTCACACTGCGCATGGACGATGCCCTGACCGCCATCTTGCGTGACATGCCCGCCCACCTTGCTGCCTGCCTGTACGAGCAGGTGCCCACGGGTGAGCGCCTGTTGGGCGGCTCGCCGGCGTGCGTGCACTTGAATGCCGCGGATCCGCCTCGCCACATCCAGCGGGTGCCGGTGCCGTTTGCAGGCCAGACCTGGACATTGGCCGTGTGGGCGCGTGCCCCCATCCCCATGGCGGGTGACGGCGCCACGTTCTGGCTGCTCGCAGTCGTGGGCACCTTGCTGGCCACCGCCCTGGGCACCCTGCTGCTGGTGATGACGGGCCATGCGCGTCATCTGCAAGAAGCGATACAGGAGGCACGTCGCCTGCACGAGGCGGCCGATCAGGCCAACCGGGCCAAGTCGGAGTTCCTCTCTCGCATGAGCCATGAGCTGCGCACACCGCTCAATGCCGTGCTGGGTTTTGCGCAGGTGATGGAGCTGGACAGCGCCTCCCCTCTGCCCGCCTCGCAGCGCCATCGGGTGCAACAGATCCAGCAAGCTGGCTGGCATCTGCTGGACATGATCGACGATGTGCTGGACATCTCTCGTGTGGACAGTGGCACCATGCGCCTGAACTGCCAAGCCATGCCGGTGGCCGACGCGCTGGCAGCGGCACTGAACCTGGTAGAGGACAAGGCCCAGAGACAGGGCATCAGCCTGCAAGGGCCCGGCACCGTGCCGGCACACTGGGGGGTGCACGCCGATGCCACGCGCCTGCGCCAGATCCTGACCAACTTGCTGAGCAATGCCATCAAGTACAACCGCCCCAACGGCCGTGTGACCGTGAGCGTGACACGGGATGCCGAGGGCACCCCTGTGCCTCGCTTGCGCATTGCCGTGTCGGACACCGGCCTGGGTTTGAGCCCATCACAGCAGGCGCAACTGTTTCAGCCCTTCAACCGTCTCGGGCGCGAGCGCAGTCAGACCGAAGGCACGGGCATCGGCCTGGTCATCAGCCAGCATCTGGCGGAGCTGATGCAGGGCTCGCTGGAAGTGCAGAGCCGCGAAAATGAGGGCAGCACCTTCACCCTGGTGCTGCCGACCTTGGACCTGAGCCCCCCTGCGCCACACACCGAACAACCCGGCCAGGACACTCGCTCCACCGCTGACGCCACGGCGCCCCATCATGTGCTGTATGTCGAGGACAACGCCACCAACGCCGATCTGGTTCGACAAGGTTTGCACGAGCAACCCGGTTTGAGCGTGTCGGTGGCGGCCAACGCGGAAGAGGCCCTGGGCGTGTTGCACAACCCGTCGCGAGGCCCGCGCCCCGACCTGATCTTGCTGGACCTGCACCTGCCTGACGCCTCCGGCCTTGACGTGCTCAAGCTGCTCAAGGCGAACCCGGACACCGCCCAGATCCCGGTCATCATGGTGTCGGCCGATGCCATGCCCACCCAGATCCAGCATGCCCTGGACGCTGGCGCGCACCGCTACCTGACCAAACCCCTGCACCTGCCCACGCTGCGCCAAACCATCGATCAGGTGCTCAAGGGCTGATCGCTCGGCCGCCGGGGTCGGGGGGGGCTCAACGCGGGGCGTACTCGGGCACCAGTTCGTGCAGGCGGTTGCGCAGCACGGCCGGCGTGGCGGCGCTGTCGTCGTTGGCCAAGGCCATCAGGCGGGGCAGCCAATCGGACGGCAACTCACCCCGCAGTTGCGCCAGACGCAGGCGCGGATGCGGCGTGGGCAAGGTGGTGTCGGCATCGGCCAACAGCTCTTCGTAGAGCTTCTCGCCGGGACGCAGGCCGCTGAAAACGATGGGGATCTCGGCCTCGGTGTGACCGCTCAGGCGGATCAGTTCGCGCGCCAGGTCGGCGATCTTCACCGACTTGCCCATGTCCATGACGAACACCTGCCCACTTTCGGCCAGGGAGGCCGCCTGCAGCACCAGTTGCGCGGCCTCGGGGATGGTCATGAAGTAGCGGGTGATCTCGGGATGGGTGACGGTGACCGGCCCGCCCTTGGCGATCTGTTCCTTGAACTTGGGGATGACGCTGCCGCTGGAGCCCAGCACATTGCCAAAGCGCACGGCCATGAAGCGCGTACCGGTGCCCTGGGCGGCCCAGTGCGAGATGACCATTTCGGCCGCGCGCTTGGTTGCGCCCATCACATTGGTGGGGTTCACCGCCTTGTCGGTGGAGATCAGCACGAAGCGCTGCACCTTGGCCTCGGCTGCGGCCTGCGCCGCCAGGTAGGTGCCCAGGGTGTTGTTGCGCAGCGCGATCCAGGCGTTGTCGTCCTCCATCAGCGGCACGTGCTTGTAGGCTGCCGCGTGGAAGACCAGATCGGGCTGGTGCGTGGCCATGGCGCGGCGCAGCGCGGCCAGGTCCTTGACGTCGCCCACCAGACGCACCAGAGGCAGGTGCGGGAAACGCTCGCCCAGGTCCTGCTCGACCTGGTAGAGCGCGAACTCGCTGAGCTCGAACAGCACGATGCGGCTGGGGCCGAAACGGGCGATCTGGCGGCACAGTTCGGAGCCGATGGAGCCGCCCGCGCCGGTCACCATCACGGCACGGCCGCTGATCAAGCTGGACACTGCCAACTCATCGAGCTTGACGGGCTCGCGGCCCAGCACGTCTTCGGGCTGGATGTCGCGCACACGGTCAATGCGGGTGCCGCCTTCGCGCAGTTCATCGGCCGAGGGCACGGTGACGACCGGCAGCCCGGTGGCCGCCGCCAGCGCCAGCACACGCTTGCGTTGCGCCTGGGTGGCGGCCGGCATGGCCAGAATCAGGTGGGAGACATCGGCCAGGTTGGCGCGATCGGTGAGCAGGTCGAGCCCGCCCCAGACCGTGACGCCGGCGATGCGGCTGCCGTGCTTGCGTGGATCGTCATCGAGCAGACCCACCACCGTCCAGCTGCGATGCTGGATGCCAGCGATCAGCAACTTGGCCGCGGCCCCCGCGCCCAGCACCAGGGCACGCTGACCGTTGTCCTGGGCGCCCGTGCGCCGCGCCCGAGACGACTCGCTGAGCATGCGCACGGTCATGCGCGCGAGCGACAGGCCGATCAGCGTGAAAACGGGGTGCAGCGCCAGCACGGCACGTGGCACCTCGTTGAGCTGCGCCATCAGGATGACGACGGCACAGGCCAGACCAGCGCCGAGGCAGACCCAGGCCAGGCGGGTGATGTCAGGAAAACTGGAGTAGCGCCAGCTGGCACGCGGCACGCCCAGGGCCCAGGAGACGGTGCTGTAGACGGCGATCACGCCAAGGAGCACAGCCCAGTCGTAGGACGGCCGCTCGTGCAACCAGCGTTCGACCCCCATGCGAAACAGGTAGGTGGCATGCCAGGCCAGCAGGATCAGGAGGGCGTCGGCGAGCATGACCACGCCTTGACGACGGGGACGCAGTTGATCCAGAACGCGGTTCAGGGAGTGCCAAAGCATGATGGGAGGCGCGCGGGAAGGCAAAAAAGAAGCGGCAACCCGCCATTGTGCCTCCGCGCACGACAATGCGGGGATGAGTGACCCGCACGACCTCCCTCCCCTGCCGACCTTGCCGACCGGCGAATACGAGCACTACAAACGCCTGCGCTACCGGGTGCTGGGCGTGGTGCGCCACAGCGAAACACTCGAGCCCCTGGTGCTGTACCAGCCGCTGTATGGCGAGCAGGCACTGTGGGTGCGACCGTATGCGATGTTCGTGGAGGAGGTCGAGGTGGACGGATGGCGTCGGCCACGCTTTGCACTGGTGCAGCCAGACTGAAGCCGGCGCTGCCTTCCGGCGTGATCAGGGACGGCGCATCACCAGATCGCTGGTGGCCTCGGCCACACAGGGCAGGATGCATCCCCACTCTTTCTCTTCGGGTGTGAGCCCGGGCCAGTCAATGCGGTAGCGCACGCTGCCCACCTCCACTTGCGCCAGACAGCTGCGACAGCTGCCATTGCGGCAGGAGCGCGGCCAGTCCACCCCAGCCGACAGCGCAGCCTCCAGCACGGTCTGCCCCGGCGCCTGCTCGAAGCTGCGCGCTTCGTCCGACAAGGTGATGCGCACGCTCACAGCCGGCTCGCGATCAAGGTTGGGGGAAAGGCTCACCCGCGTCGACGCGCGGCGCCTCGTCCTCGTCCGGCTCGTCATCCGAACCTGCCACGGCCTTGACGCCGGCCGCTGTGACATCCACGGCCGTGCCCACCACAGTGGCCCCGACACTGACGGTGGTGGCCACCACCGTGACCGCGGCATCGGCCACAGCCAGCACGGAGCAACCCGACAGACAGGCCACGAGAGAGAGGATCAGGGCCAGACGGCGCATGGGGACTCCACCAACAACGAAGAACAGCAAGCAAACGCGCGCACCGACACAAGGCCAGGCGCTGGCGTACGGCGTTGGCGCCCAAGCGAGCGATGGCCTACGCCAACGGGGCGCCATTGTCGCCGCGAACGCCCCCCGCGCGCTCACACCTCGTCAAACAGCGGCAGGCTGTAAGGGGCGTCAGGCTCGGTCACCGTGAGCTGGCCATCGCCGGGCACCAGTGATTCCATCTTCACGCCCAGCAGACGCAGGCGCCGGTTCAGCGGCACGGTCTTGAGGCAGCGCCCTGCCCACAGGCGGATGGTGGCCGCATCGCGGGTGGGCTGGGGCAGCGTGAGGCTGCGGGTGACGATCTTGAAGTCGTCGTAGCGCAGCTTGATGCCCACGGTGCGTCCCGCGTAGTTCTTGCGCACCAGGTCGCTGGCCAGCTGTTCGCACAGACGCGTGAAGATGGGGCCGAGCTGGGTGCGGTCGTCGCGCGGATGCAGGTCGCGCTCGAAGGTGGTTTCGCGGCTGATGGACTTGGGCTCTCGCCAGGTGACCACCGGGCGGTCGTCGCGGCCATGGGCGGCCTCGTGCAACCAACTGCCGTAATGGCTACCGAAGGCACTGACCAACTCGTGCGCGGGGCTGGCCGCCAGCTCGCCAATCGTGCGCAGGCCCATGGCCGCCAGGCGTTCGGTGGCCTTGGGGCCGATGCCGTTGATGCGGCTGACCGGCAAAGGCCAGATGCGGGTGGGCACCTCGTCGTGCATCAGCACCGTGAGGCCGTCGGGCTTGTCCAGGTCGGAGCTGATTTTGGACAGCAGCTTGTTGGGCGTGACGCCGATCGAGCAACTCAGCCCGGTGGCCTCGCGCACCGCTGTCTTGATGCGCTGAGCCAGGGCGCGCACCCCGCCCAGCGGGTCGCCATCCACAGCCTCTTGCGCGCCGGGCACGTCGGTCAAATCCAGGTAGATCTCGTCGATGCCGCGGTCCTCCATCACCGGCGCGATGGCCGTGACCGCCGCCTTGAACAGGCGCGAGTGGTGGCGATAGGCCTCGAAGTCCATCGGCAGCAAGATGGCGTCGGGCGCCAGCGCCGCCGCCTTCATCAGGCCCATGCCGGAGTGCACACCCAGCGCCCGCGCCGGATAGGTGGCGGTGGTGATGACGCCGCGGCCGGCGTAGTCGCGCAGACGCGCAAAGTCGTCGAGCGACCGCGGCGCGGTGGCCGAGGGGTTGCGTCGAGACCCGCCGATGACGACAGGCAGGCCCTGCAGCTGCGGGTAGCGCAGCAGTTCGACCGACGCGTAGAACGCGTCCATGTCGAGATGGGCAATGAGACGGCGGGGCGCGGTCGTGTTCAGGCCTTGATGTCGAGCAGGCTGCCCATCATCTGCTGGTCGGCCTGGATGCTGCGCAGGTTGGCGCGGTAGCTGTACGTCGCCATCTTCTGCTCGATGAGGTCCTTGGCCAGATCGGGACCGATCTCTTGGGCCTGGGCCACCGAGGTGCTCACGCCGCCCGATTCCTGGCTCTGCTGGTTGACCACCTGGCGCTGGAATTTCTCGGTCTGGACGTTGGCGATGTTGTGGGCGGCCACGTCCATGCGGGTCGTGGCCGCATTGGCCCCCGACACACCGATGGCTGAAATGGAACTCATGGTCGCCTCCGTGATGGGATCACTTCAACCCAAACTGTACCCGAGAGCTGGGCCCCTTGTCATCGGGCAGGCCGTCGGTGCCGACCTTGGAAGCCGTGAGCAACACACGCTCGGGCGCGATTTTGGTGACCAGGTAGGCCTTGACGGCATCGCCGCGGTGGTCGGCCAGATGCTTGAGGGCCGCGTCGTTGACCGGGGCTGCCGCCTGCAACAAGGCCTCCATTTCGGCGGGTGGCAAGGTCTTGGCCAACCCCACCAGGTTGCGTGGCTTCTTGATGTCGGCGGCCTTGTAGGCGGCCGTCAACCACTGATTTTTCTCGTCAGGTGAAATCTTCACCTCGCTCACGGCCACCCCCTGGGCTTTGGCCTTGGCCGCACGCATCAGGCGGTCGACGTGGGCGGCGCGCAAGCCGGCGACGTCCACGGCAGGGTCGGCGCGGCCGGTGGCTTCCAATTTGAGGGCGGGCCGGTCATCGAGCTTGCCGGCCAGGGTGTCGAGGCGGGCACGGGCTGCTTCGGTGAGGTCGGCCGAGCCGGGCGCGAAGGGCACGAAGCCCAACTCATCGCCCCCACCGGACAGGAGCGAGAACGGCGCCATCACGGCCTTGGTGATCAGGTTGACGATGACGCGCCAGATGATCCCGCCCACCGAGAACTGCGGATCGTCGAGAGAGCCCGAAATGGGCAGGTTGATGTCGATCTCGCCATGGCGATTCTTCAGCAACGCGACGGCGAACAGCACCGGCAGCTTGGTCGCGTCCGGGCTGTCGACTTTCTCGCCAAAGGTGAGCTGGTCCAGGAAGATCTGGTTGCTGGCCTCCAGCTTGCCGCCGTCGATCTTGTAGTGCACCGTCATCGACAAGGAGCCCTTCTCGATGGCATAGCCGGCGTAGCGCGCCGCATAGGGTGTCAAACGGGTCAGCTCAATGCCCTTGGCGCTGCCCTGGATATCGGTGAACAGGCGCGGCCCCAGGGGATGCAGCTGGCCAGTGATCTTGAGCGGCGCACCGTCGTCCACCGCGCCGGAGACGTCCACGGTGGCGGGCTCGGGCTTGTCGGAGGCGACCGCCGAGATGCTGCCCTCGATGCGGGTGAGGTCGGCCGAGTAGTTGGGCTTGATGTAGTTGTCGGTGAAGTCGACACGGCCCTTGCTGAGCTTGATGCCTTGCCAACGCAGCTTCATGGGCGCAGCTGGAGCAGACTTGGCGGCGGGAGCCGATGCGACAGGCGCGGGAGCGGCAGGGGCCGAGGCAGCAGGCTGGGGCGTGGTGAGGGATTGGGGCTGCGCGCCGGCTTCGCGACGGGCGATGCTGGCCAGGTTGAGCTGCCCGTCCGGGTTGATGATGACGCGGCCGTAGAACTGGTTGAGCGCGATGCGGCCGAGGTTGGCGTTGACCTGCCCGTTGGCCCAGGCGAGATCGGTGCCGTCGAGCGACAGGCTGCGCCAGCTGACAAAGTCAGCCTCATTGACGCGGTCTTGCAGGCGCAGATCGCTCAGTCCGACACGGCCCTGGTAGCGCACGCTCAGGCCGCGGCGAGCGTCATCTTGCAGGTTCAGGCGGCCCGCAGCCTGGGCCCGGGCCCCGGCGATGTGGATGTTCAGGTGCGGATCAAGGTAGGACTGCAGCACACGCAGGTCCACACCGGACAACCCCACCTGACCTTGCACGGACAGCGGTTGCGGCCGCACCTCCCCCTGGAAGTTCACCTGCCCCTTGCCCTGGGCCTGGGTGCGCAAGTCCACCTTCAAGGGCTGACGCAGGTCGGTGGACGCGTTGGCGACGCTGAGTTCCGTGCGCTGCAAAGTCAGCAGCGCCACCGGGCTGACGGTCTGGTCGGTGAGCTGCACGCGGCAGTCCTGACAGCGCAGCAGCTTGAGCGCCACAGGTGGCAGCGCCGTGTCCGATGCGGCGGGCGAGCGGGCTGCCTTGGCAGGGCTGGCATGGGCCGGGGCCATGCCCAGCCACTGCCCCTGACGCCCACGGGTGACGCGCGCGTCGAGGCCATCCAGGGTGATGGCATCCAGATTCAGCCGTTGCAAACCCGGCTGCGTGGCCGCCAAGGACACATGCGCCTCGGCCCCCTCGACAGAGAGTTCACGCCACTGCAGCTGATCGCGCACGGTGCGAGACGTGGCCTGCGCCTGCCAGCCCACCAGGCGCACCGCCCCCCCATCCAGATGCAGGCCAGGCTGCATCAACTCTGGCGAGGTGGCGGACGGATCGGACTGCAAGCGGGCACTGAGTTGTGCCTGCAAGGACAGGGTGCCTTGCTGCAAGGCCAAGGGCAGGTTCAGCGTGGGCGCCAAGGGGGCCAGCCAGGGCGGCACCGCGGCTTGATCCAGGGCCAGCTTGGCCTCGATCTGCTGACGGGCGACCTGGGCCTGCCCGCTCGCGCGCAGGCTCAGCCCGTGCTGATCGGCCACATCGAGCTGCCAGGTGGCGGCGGGGGCCTTCATCGCCGCGTCCAGCCCTTGGATGTCGAGCACCACGCGGTCCAGACGTGGCCACGGTGCGGCGGCCGTGGTCTGCACATCGATGCCCTGCGCGGCAAGGTGCACACGCCCGATGGACCACTGCCAAGGTGCGGGCGTGTCGCCGGCCGGCCCCGCCTCGGCAGAAGAGGCCACGGTGGACGCGGCGGAGCCCGCCTTGGACGCGCCCTCTGAGGACGGCACGAGCGCCTGTCCTGACGTGGTCGGCAGCGATGCCTCAGGTGTGCGTGGACGAACCTGCAGACGCAGGCCATCGAGTGCCACGCTGGCGACGCGCACGCGACGCTCCAGTGGCAAGGCTTCCACACCCTCCACCTTCAGCGTTTGCCAACCAGCATCGGCGTGACCCAAATCGGGCAGTTGTGGCAGGCCCAGGCCCAGTTTGCTGAGCTGCAGGCCACCGGTGATGCGCAACATCGGGACGGCAGGCGCGGGGCGCTGCTCGAACTGCACGGTCAGCGCGGTGTCCAGACTGCCCTGCTGGGGCGCGATCTTCACGCTCGGCGGCAGAAAAGGCTGAGCGGCCGTCAACCAGTGCGCCACATCCACCGACTGCCACGCCAGCTTGAGCTCCGATCGATGTCCCTCTTTGAAAGGCAGGGTCTGGCCCTCGATCTTCAGGGGACTGCCGTCCACGCGCGCTTGCAACAGCGGCTGCACGGCGACATCGATGTCACTGGGCAGGTTGGACACAAAGGGCACGCCCAGCTGCAGTTGCTCGACCCGGTGCTCCTGCTTCAGGACGCGATCGGTGTAGCGCAGCAAGCCATCTCGCACCTCGATGTTGAAGACCGCAAAGCGAGCGGGCTCGGCATCGGGCTTCGGCTCAGGGGACGGCGCCATCAGGCGGGCCATCACCGGGCTGATGTTGAACTGGTCGACCGACTGACGCTCCAGCCAGAACATGGGCTCGGTCAGCTGCACGCGGCGGATGACCGGTGCGAAATGGCGGACCGACGCCAGCGAGAGCTGTGCCTGCGCCTGCTTGAGGGTGAGCCAGGGGGAGGTTTGCGGCCCCACGGCCACACCGTCCACCTCCACGGCGAGCGTCCAGGGTTGGATGCGCACGGCAGCGATCTGGACCGGGGTGCCCAGCGCCTCGGTGGCGGCGGCTTCGATCCGGGGACGCACCCAGTCAGGCAACCACAGACCCACCCCCACCGTCCAGGCAGCCGCCACCGCTGCCACACCCGCCAGGGGCTTGACCCATGCGCGCCAACGGGGGGTCGGAGCAACAGGCGATGCAGCGGTGGGACGGTTCATGGGGCGGGGCTCACAAGATCAGGCGGATGGGTTGATGGTACTGCTGACCTCCGCTCTGCGCACGCCCGCAGACGACCGCACGTCAAGCGCGTGGTCGCGCCTGGAAGCGCACGGGGATGTCACCCAGGGCGCCGAAACGCACGCACAAGCGTGGCCCGACCGGCACCCAAGGTGCCCCGGCATACGAACCCGTGATGACGACCTGCCCTGCCTGCAAGCCCTGCCCCTGGCTGCGCAGGAACTCGGCCAGCCAGCACAAAGGGGCCAGTGGATCGCCCGCCGGGTGCGTGCCCGGCTGTGACAGCAGCGGCTGGCCCTCCTCCGTCACCGCGATGTCCAGGGTCTGGGTGGCCAGCGCCAGACCGAGTTCAACCTCTGGGCCCAGGTACAGGCCCTGGTTGACCAGGCCATCGGCCAGACGGTCGGCAAACTGCAAGGTCTCGCTGTCGTCGTAACGGTTGTCGATGAGTTCCAAGGCGAGGTGTGCCGACACCACGGCCGCGCGCACCTCATCGACACCGTAAGGCTGCACGCGCGGAGGCAGATCACGCCCGATCACGAACGCCAGCTCGGGCTCGACCTTCACCTGCCCTTGCTGCGTCCACACCGGACAGGCCAGGGCCGATCCTGCGGTCGCGGCGCCACCGTACAGCGCACTGGCATACAAGGGGGCCAGCACCCAGGTGCCCGAACCGGGCAGACCGCATTTCCAGCCCACCACGCGCTCTTGCACGCGTTCGGCCAGATCCTGGGTCACGGCGTTTTGCACCGCCCAGGCATCGTGCAGGGTCACCGGCCGACAGGCGGGCGGCAATGCAGGACCGATCTCGCCGCTCAGGCGACGGGTGGCCAGGATGTGAGCGGCCGCTCGGATGGCGTCCGCGGACAAGGTCAGTTCAGGCGTGTGCATGGTGGCGCATCATAGACACCCACGGGTGTCGATCAGCGACGGGCGCGGCCCGCCTCCGCCATGGCACGCAGCACATCGCGTTGGACGGCCTCGGCCGCATCGCGCCAGGCAGGTTCACGGTGAGCACGACGCACGGCGGCGTCGGCAGCCGTGTAGGCACCGGGCAAGTCGCGTCGTGCCAACCGCACTCGGGCCAGGTTGTGCCAGGCGGGCGCACTGTCGTGGCGTTGCGCCACGCGGTCATAGGCCGACTCTGCCTCCGGCAGGGCCCCCGACGCGTACAGCGCATTGCCCAGGCCCATGCCCAGCACCAGGGAATCCGGCCAGCGTTGCCAGGCTGTGCGATAGGCCTGCGCTGCCAACGCGGGTGGCGCCACGCGCTCGAACGCCACACGGGCTTCGGTGACCGCAGCCTCGTCGGCTTGCGAAGGCAGGCGATTCGGCGGCAGCACCACAAAGGCCCATTGGCTGGAGCGCGACCAGGTGTGTTCAAAGGTGCTCAGGGGCATCACCTCGCGCTGGACCGTGCCAGAGCGCAGCAGGATCTGGCCCGCAGGCAGGTCATAGCCCACCACCACGGCGTAATGCCACAGGGGCTGGATGGCCAAGCCGAGGTTGAGCAACACCACCGGCGCCTGCCCGGCCGCGACCTCACGCAGCAGCGCCAACAGATCGGGTCGGATGCGGGTGGCGATCTGGCCGTACCGGCGCGGCGCGGCCAACATCTCGATCTGCAAGCTGCCCTCACGCGCAGGCACGAACACCGCTGAGCCCAGCACCTCGGGCGCGATCTGTACCCCCACAGTCCCCAGGGCGGTGGCCAGCGCGGCGGGGCCGCATTGATTGAGCGTTTGCGGGAAGAAGGGCACCTGCGTCCATTCCACCCGCGGCGGCAGGTCGGAAGGCGGCTGACTCAGGAGGGCCCGGGTCTGCGACGCCGTCAGACTGGCGCAGGCGCTCAGCAGCGTGAGAGCCCCCAGCGCCCCGGCCGACGCCAAGCAGCGACGGCGTCCGGGTCGCATGCCGGTCATGCCGCTCAGCGGATGGCGCGCGTGAAGGGGAAGACCTTGGTGAAGCCGAGGATGTCCGTGACCAGCAGCACCAGGAAGATGAACACGATGGTGCCCAGCACACCGCTGGCGCCCGCTGGCGCGTGTTCCAGCTGCTCGGCCAGCGCCACGACTTCCTGGTCGGACAAGGCCGCGATGCGTTCACGGGCCGCATCCATGTCCACGCCCTTGGCCACCAAGGCTTCGGCCACGTCAGCACGGTTCAAGGTGGCGAGCACCTGAGCGCGGCGCGCCTCCACTTGCACGAGGTCGGTGGTGGCCGCCACCGACTCGGTCGCAATCATGCCGGCGTGGGCAGCTTGCAGGCCCGCAGTGTGGGACAGGGCGGCCGCCACAATCCAGGCAACCAGCTTCTTCTTGGACGTCATCATGAGTCTTCCTCAGGAAATGCACGAGGCGGTGCGGCGATCTTAGAGCAGGCGCCGGACCTTTGTCAGTGCCGATCTGTGAGTGGATGTACAGGCCCTCCGGCCGACGCGGCACACCTCAGCGCAGGGCTTCGCGGGCCAGCAAGGTCTGCTTGCGTGCCAGCCCCCAGCGGTAACCTGAGGGGCTGCCGTCGCGCCGCACCACGCGGTGACATGGGATCAGCACGGCCAGCACATTGGCCGCACAAGCGCTGGCCACCGCCCGCACCGCACCGGGCCGGCCAAGCTGCTGTGCCAGCTCGCTGTACGTCACGGTCTGCCCTGTTGGAATCTGCCGCAGGGCAGACCAGACCGCTTGCTGGAATGCGGTGCCGCCGACATCCAGCGGCAAGCGCATGCGGTGAGCCTGATGGGGACGCCCCCCCTCCAGTTCGGCCTGGGCCGCGCTCACCCAGGGGTGAGGTCTCTCATCGTGCTGCCACACCCGATCCGGGAAGACCTGGTGCAATTCGGCGAGCACGGCAGCATCGTCATCACCCAGCAAGACGGCACACACACCCTGTGCAGTCCAGGCCACCAGCGCACGCCCCAGGCCCACAGAAACAATCTGCCAATGCAGCACAGGATGATCAAGGGGAGAACGGGCCATGATGAAAGCTCCCAGGTGGTTCGGCCCTTGCGGGCGCGTCAATGCGCGGACATGCCAGGAGGGCATGCAAACGGGTGCGCTCAGTAATGCGGCGGCAGTTCGTCGCGCAGGCTGCGAAAAGACGGGCTGCCACCGCCATCGTCTTGCTGACGGCGCAAAGCGCTCACCTCTTTGACCAGCAGGTCGATGTGTTGTTGCTGGCGGGCGACCAGGGTGTTGAGGTTGTCGAGCAGGTCCTCCATGAACCCGATCTTGATCTCGAGGTCGATGAAGCGCTGTTCGGTATCGGTGGGTGAAGACATGGCGCTATTGGACACGAAGTCAGCGCGCCGTCAAGCCGTTCAGCACGGCCTGCAGGGGTGCCGATGTCACGCCCACCGGCGCCAGAAAGGGGTTGCCCTGGATGAGCACGATGGCCGCCGTGGGCGCGGCTCCGAAGGCGAACAGCACGACCGCTGCCAACAAGGCCCGGGGTCGCTCGATGTGCACCACCGCCACCGACAACAAGGTCAGCAAGCCCAGAAAGGCCATGCCCAACCACTTCAAGGGGTTCACATGGGTCTGGCTCAAGGCCACACGCTGGTCCCGCTCATCGCGCATGGTGGTGATCTGGTCGAGCATCAGGGTCTGGACGTTCGCGCCCAGCGCGTCCCGCACCCCGGCGCTGGCGATCAGAGTCAGCAAGGCATCGGCCCGCTCCGCCACCACGGGATTTTCGGTGCGCTGCGCCAGCCAGCCCCATTCGTCCACGCTCGCCTGAGCGTATTGGGCCAGGGCGCCACGCACCTGGCTGGCCAGTGGCGCCGGCAAGTTCTGGCTGAGTGCCAGGGTGGTGCGCATCGCATCGGCCTCGCGGTACACCGCCCGGATCGCCCGGTCGTGCGCGCTCCAGGTGTCGTTGGCCAGAAAGGCCAGCGTCAGGCCAAACAGCACGCCCAGAATGTTGATGAAAGGGGGCGCCACCCCCTGCCAGGACAGCAACCACCCTGCACAGCGTGGGTGGTGCGCCAGGCGAGACACCCCGCTGACCGCCGCGAACGTCCCCACCACGGCCAGCAACGCATAGCCATAATGGTCGTAAGCCAGCCAGAGCGAGGTCGACATCGGGCGAACGACCGACTCAGTCGATGGTCAATTCGGGCGCCTGCGCCAGCAGGCTCTGCATGAAACCTTCGGGACGCGGCACCACTTTCTTGTGCACCTTGTCGACGAAGACAATGCCGCTCTTGCCGCGGGCCACTTCGCGCCCGGATGACACCTCGGTCAAGCGGAAAACCAGATCGAAGCCGTACTTGTTGAAGTCGGACGGCAGCATCTCGACGCGGATGAGCTCACCGTAAAAGCCTTCGGATTTGTACTGCGCCACCATGTCGCCCACGACGATGGACACGCCTTCCACATCGAACTCGGTGTAGCCCAGCCAGCGGAAGAAACGCGCACGGCCCTCGGAAACCAAGGTGAGCAGCTGCGCGTTGTCGAGGTGACCGGCCTGGTTGACGTGGCTGACATAGATCTGCACCTCCGTTGTGAAGATGAAGTGATCCGGCAGTTCAAATTGGACGCGAGCCATGGCTGTACACAGTGAAAGAAACGAAAACGGCGCCCGTGAGCGCGCGCCGCCATCGTAGCAGGCATGGGCATCATGGGGGCGATGAGGCCGCGGTGGCGTCGGTCGCGTACAGGCGCCAGCCCCCCTCTCCGGTCAGCTCCAGCACCTGCGTGTGGAACGCGGCCACCGCTTCGTGATGGCTGACGCTGATGGGCGTGATGGACAGCCCTGCCAGTTGCCCATAGAGCAAGGCTTCGTTGGCGCCGTCGAGGGCACTGGTGGCCTCGTCGAGCAGCAGGTAGCGGGGCTTGGCCAGCAAGGCGCGTGCAAACGCCAGGCGTTGCTGCTCCCCCGCAGAGAGCACCTTGCCCCAGTCCAGTTCGGCCTGCAGTCCGCCAAAGCGCTGCGCCAGATCGGGCAGGTTCACCACACGCAGCCAGTCGTGGAGCTCGGCATCGGAGATGTCACGCTCGGTGTGCGGATAGAGGAGTTGGGTGCGCAAGTCCCCCAGGGGCAAATAGGGGTACTGGGGCAGAAAGAGCATGTCAGGCCCGGCCGGGCGCAGCACCCGGCCCGTACCGGTGTGCCACAAGCCGGCCATCACCCGCAGCAACGAGCTTTTGCCAGAGCCGCTGGCGCCCGTGATCATCAACCCCTGCCCTGGCGGCACCGACAGGCTCAGGTCCCGCAACAGCAGGTGCTCGCTGCGGGGGGTGTAGATCGTGAGCTGTGCCAGCGCCAGATGGGGCCCAGGCTCGGTGACGATGTGACGCTGCTCGGCGCTGGGCTCCTGGGTCAGGGCGTCGGCGTGCTGATCGAGCGTGTCAGAGAAGGCATGGAGGCGATCAATGCCTGCGGAGAAACGGCTGAGTCCTTCGAAGTGCTCGACGATGACGGTCAAGGCGCTGAGGATGGCGGTGAAGGCCCCAGTGGCCTGGATGGCACGCCCCACCTCCAGCTCCCCCGAGAGCACCTGCCCCGAGATGATCACCACCGGCAAGACGATGGTGAGAAAGCTGTGCGCGTACTGGAAGGTGTTGAGGCGCAGCTGCCACGACAGCACCTGCCGGTAGTTGGCAAACAGCGCGTCGAACACCCGCATCAAGGCCGACATCTCGCGCGCCTCACCGTTGTGGAACGCGATGGGCTCGGCATGCTCACGCACCCGCACGAGGTTGAAGCGAAAGTCCGCCTCGCGCTGCAGTTGCTTGAAGTTCAACCCGATCAGCCGCCTGCCGAACACCGTGGCGGTGAAGACGGTGGTGATGAGGGCATAGCCGATGAGGAAGTACACCAGACCTTGGGAAATCGTCCACAGCACCCCGGCAAAGGCCACAAGCTGGATCACCGAGGACAACACGATCATCGAGAAGTACAAGGACTGCTGCGTGAACGCGTTGATGTCTTCCGCCATGCGCTGGTCCGGGTTGTCGATCCCCGCCTCGGCATTGAGCCGGTAGTAGGCCCGCCCGCTGAAGTAGCGGCCAAGGAAATGCTGGGTGAGCCAACGGCGCCAGCGCAAACCCAGCGTGTCGCGCACGTAGTAATACAAGCCGTAGATGGGCACGGCCGCCGCGAGGATGAAGGTGTAGCGCCCGATCGAGGACCAGAAGCGCTCGGTGTCGCCCGCCGCCAGGGCCGAGGTGAACTCCCCCGTCTCGTGGTTGAAGAGCACATTGAAGCCGGTCTGGCCCAGCAACAGCACGATGAGCAGCGCCAGCATGCCCCAGGCACGCCACCGTTCGTCAGCGGTGCGCCAGTAAGGGGCCGCGATGTGGGTGAAGCGGCGCCACAACGTGGCGTTGAAACCGAGGGCAGCAGCGGGGCTCATGGTGAGAGGGCGGGACAGGTCCGTCATGTTACGGCAGCGGGTTTGTCACATGCCCTTTTGGCACACGGCACATTGAAGAAGCACCACAATGGTGCCTGATTCTGCTCACGTCCTGCCATGTCTGCTGCCCTGCTCCGTCGGCTTACGCACCTGCTGACCGATGATGCCCCCACCTTGTCCCGCCCGGAGCGTCGGCGCGCCAGCCTGGGCGCGCTGTTGAGCGTGGCCCTGAGCGTGGTCGTGCTCTCTCTGTTGCCGGGCTCTCACGACTGGCTGATGGCGCCGGTGGGCGCCAGTGTGGTCATCTTGTTTGCGCTGTCACACAGCCCGCTGGCACAGCCTTGGCCGGTGTTGGGCAGTTATCTGATCGCCACGCTGACCGGCCTGGCCTGTGTCGCACTGGTCCCGCACGCCGGCTGGGCCGCGGCCCTCGCGGTGGGCTTGACGGTGTGGCTGATGGCGCGGCTGCATTGCCTGCATCCACCCGGCGGGGCGTTGGCGCTGCTGATCGTGCACGAGCACCACGGGCAACACGTCGGCATTCCGCACACCCTGGCCATGGTGGCGCTCAATGTGGGTCTGCTCCTGCTGGGGGCCGTGCTCATTCACCGCGTGCTGTGGGGTCGCCCCTACCCCTACCGCGCCCCGGCAGACAGTGCCCCCGCACGCCACCGGACGCGCGACGCCTCCCCCCTGCAGCGCGGCGGCCTGGACCACGACGACCTGGCCCACGCCGTCAAGCAGCTCGACGGCTTCGTGGACGTGCAGGAGAACGAGCTGATCACGCTCTACAACCTGGCGGTCTCGCATGCGTTCGAGCGACATCTGGGTCTGAACTGTGGCGACATCATGTCGCGTGATGTGGTGACGGTGACGTTCGCCACTGAGCTGGAAGAGGCCTGGCAGCTGCTGCGTCGGCACAAGGTCAAGGCCCTGCCGGTGGTGGACACGTTCCAGCGCCTGATCGGCATCCTGACCGTGGCCGACTTTTTGAGGCAGATGGATGACACCCGCACAGCGGGCCTGGCCGCCAGCCTCCAAGGTCTGCTGCGACGGACGCCAGGTCCCAATTCGGACAAGGCCGAGGTGGTGGGTCAGATCATGAGTCCCCACGTGATCACCGCCACCCCAGAGACCCCTGTGGCCACCTTGGTGCGGCAACTCAGCGACAAAGGCCTGCACCGGGTCCCCATCATCGATGCGCGTCGACAGGTGTTGGGCATGGTGACGCAGTCCGACCTGATTGCGGCGCTGTACAAGCACATTGCGTTGTCAGCGTGTGCGCCCCCTTCATCCCCGGCGGCACCGAACGCCTGAGCGTCGTCGCTCAAGGCTCTGAGCGTGAGGGCGGCTCATCTAGCCGCGTCAGGTGGTTCCGGTAGCTTTGCAAAAGCTGGCTCAGGCGCTCGTCATTGGCGGTGAACGCCCGGCAATGGCGGCACATCAGCCGATGTTGCGTCGCCCAGAAGCGATCCGTCCAGGCGCCCTCCTCCAGCTGCCCCGAGGTCAGCTTGAAGACATACTCCTTGCAGCGCATCATGGCGTCATCCCTTCAAACCAGTTTTGGTGCAAGCACAGCTGGATCTGTTTACGCGCCCGGCTCATGCACTGCCAGTAATCGGCCTTGCTCAACCCGAGCGTGGCACACACCTCATCGGCCTCACACTCCAGCAACTCCTTCATGCTGAAGACCCGGGCTGTCTTGGCGGGCAGCTTCTGCATGCAGATGTCCACCACGGCAAAGAACTGATCGGTGAGCAGTTGCTCCTCCGGTGTGCGCCAAACGGTCGGCGCCATGGCTGCAACCCAATGTCCGCGATCGTTGAACAGGACGTTGTCGAGTTCGTCGGCAAAAGCCTCGCTGTAGCCCACTTCAGGGCGGTACTTGCCTCGCAGGCGGTCGGTGATCTTGTGCTTGAGGATGCCGAACAGGTAGCGCTTCAGATCGGTCTGCCCCAGCGTGGCCGGATCGGTGCCCAGCATCGCGGCCAAGGCGTCTTGCACAGCGTCTTCCGCCTCTTCCCTCGGTTGGATGTGCAGCAAGGCAAAGCGCAGCATCGGGCCACGCCACTCACGGGCCCATCGCCCCAGAGACAACTCATCCGACGAAGAAAGGTTCATGCATGCCTGCTCGAAGTACGCCGTGCCCGGCCGCGCCAGGCATCGAGGGCATATTGTCCGCCGCCTTGTGTCACGATGGCCAGCAACATGATGGCGAGCATGAGCGGCACCTTGAAACCCAACCCTGCCTCAGAGTCGATCTGGTTCCACCCCGCCCAGCCCAGGTCGAAATGCACGGTGTACACCGCGACATAGGTGATGAAGAGCAGCCCGCCTGCGGCCCAGCGGCTCCACCAGCCAAGAGTCAAGGCCAGCCCCAGCAACACCTCGCCCACGCCGGCGGCCAGCCAGTTGACGTCAGCAGACAAGAAGTGGTTGGGAAAGGGGAAACTCAGCCCCGCAAACCATGCCGGGGCAGGCAGACCAGCAGACAGCTTGGTGTAGCCGGCCCACAGGAACTCTTGCCCCGCCCACAGGCGCAAGGCCAGCAAGCCCACGCCATCCAGTCGTTCATGCGCTTTCTCGCGCCAGGTAAGCCAGAAAGTCATCTGTCAGGTCTCCGTAATAGGGCGAGGTCCATGTGGACTGCCGGATGTAGGCCTCGATCAAGGTCCGCCAACCGGCTTCTCCCAGTTGCTCACGCACCGCCGGAAAGTGCGCCTCGATCATCTGGCTGACACCCAGGTAGACGAGGTGCCGGTAGACACGCAGGCCCTGGGCGGTGTAGCCGGCCGGGACCTCGTCGCTGCGTCCTCTCACATGGTCGAAGAAGGCCGAAGACATGTCAGCTCCTGGTTGAGGATGTCCATGGTCGGCACGTCGTTGTCCCACTCCAGCAGCACCGCCAACCCCAGCGTTTGATGCAGGTGGCGGGCCATCTCGGCGGTGACACGCTCCACGGGCTCGCTGTGGGTGTCGATGTACAGGCCGAAGCGCTCGTCCCACTCATGACCGGCCACATGCAGATAGCTGACGCGCTGGAGGTCAATGCCTTGCACAAAGCCTCTCAGGTCGTGTCCGCCGTGGTTCTTGTGGTTCACGACCACGTTGTTGAGGTCCAGCACGATGCCACAGTCGGCGCGCTCGGCCACTTCGGACAGAAAGTCGACCTCGGACAACTCGCCGATGTTGGTGTACCAGGTCGTGTTTTCGATCGACAGGCTTTGCCCCAGCACGTCCTGAACCTGCCGGATGCGGTCGCTGACACGCACGACCTCGGCCCGTGTGAAAGGGATGGGAAAGAGATCGTAGAGCTGGTGTGCATCACCACTGGCTGCGAGATGATCGGAGTACACCGAGGTGTTCAGATCGGCCATCAGCTCACGCACGGCCCGTACAAAATCGAGATTGAGAGGCGATGAACCACCCAGGTTGAGCGACACCCCATGCAAGTACACCGGGCGCCCCGCCGCGATCAACTCATGCAAGGGACCGCGGTCACGGCGCACCCAGTTCTCGGGGGCGACTTCAAAGAAATCCGCCTGAACGCCTGACATCTCCCAGTCGCTCATCTCACGGCGGTAGCCCAAGCCGATCATCGCCGCCCTCCGATCACTTCTTGCTGCAGGCCGCATCCTTTTTGGAGCAGGAGGCGTCTTTCTTGGCGCACGAGGCATCCTTCTTGGCGCAGCTGGCATCCTTTTTGCCCGCCTCGCTGGCCTTGGATGCTGCAGGCTGGGCCTTCTTGGCCGCGGTTTCCTTTTTGCCGCAGGTGCCGGCTCCGCACTTGCTGTCGGTGGGTCCTGCGGCCCAGGCAGACGAGGCAATGGCCGCCGCAGCGAGCGTGGCAAGGGTCTTCAGGTTCATGATCTTGTCCTCCAGATAGGTCGTGCCACACAGCGTGCACGGTGACTCTGTCGGACGAGGTGGCCAATTCCTGACAAGCTCTCTGAAAAATATGTCGCAGGCGCTGGCATGATCGCCTTGTTCAACAGGAGTGCGGCATGAAGGCGATCTGGAACGGCGTGGTGGTGGCAGAGAGCGATGACATCGTCACCGTGGAGGGGGAGCACTACTTTCCTCAGGCCGCGCTCAAGAGCGAGTACACGAGCTTCAGCAACCACCGCAGCAGCGACTGGAAGGGGCAGGCCTACTACCAAAGCCTGTTCGTCAACGGCGAGATGAAGGCCGATGCCGTCTGGCACTACCCGGAACCGAGCGAATCGGCAGCGAACCTGAAGGGGCGCGTGGCGTTCACCGCTGGCGTTCAGATCGTCGATTGACCAAGCGCCGATCTGCTCCGCCAGAGTCAGTCAGCTTGACGACGGGTCTGGCGCAGCGTGTAAAGGTAGAGGCCCTCCACTTTCTCGCGTGCCCAAGGCGTTTTGCGCAACACCTTGAGGCTGGAGCTGATGCTGGGGTTCTGGGCAAAGCAACGCAGCGCAATGCGCTCGGCCAGGCCTTCCCAGCCGTAGTAGTCCACGAGGTCGGTGAGAAGTCGCTCCAGCGTGAGGCCGTGCAAGGGATTGCGGGGTTGTGCTTGTTCGTTCATGGGGTCAGGTTGTAACGCAAATCAAACGAGAGGTGGACACCTGACATACGATGAGGGTTCTGTCAGTCCTTGCATCGGAGCGACCCATGAACCAGCCCCTCGATACCGCCGCCCTCGACCAGCTTTTCGTGCAGGCACACACCCACAACACCTTCACCGGCCAGCCGGTGAGCGACGCGACCCTCCACCAGCTTTACGATCTGCTCAAGTGGGGGCCCACGTCGATGAACTGCCAGCCCGCACGCTATGTGTTCGTGCGCAGTGAAGCGGGCAAGGCCCAGTTGCTGCCAGCCCTGAGCCCCGGCAATGTCGACAAGACCCGCCTGGCTCCGGTGACCGTGGTGATCGCCTCGGACACCCGCTTTCAGGACCAGTTGCCCACCCAGTTCCCCGCCTACGATGCCAAGCCCATGTTTGACAGCGACGCGGCGCTGGCCGAGTCCACGGCTTTCCGCAACAGCACGCTGCAAGGCGCTTACCTGATCCTGGCCGCGCGCGCCCTCGGGCTCTCCTGCGGACCCATGAGCGGCTTCGATGCCGCCAAGGTGAACGCCGCCTTCTTCCCCGACGGCCAATGGCGGGTCAACTTCATGGTCAACCTGGGCCATGGCGCCCCGGACGGTTTCTACCCACGCGGCCCCCGACTGCCGTTTGACGACGTGGCCCGCATCGTCTGAATCCAAGCCGCCCTCGCCATGAACCGCTTGCTCTCCGAATGGCAACGCCTGTATGCCGCCGGGCCGGACCGCGTCTGGGCCGACCCGCAGGGACAGGTGCGCGCCCTTGTTTTGGAACTGTCACGCCCAGCCGACTGGCGCACGCTGTCGCGCGCCTGGCAGGGTGTGCAGGCCGATCTGGCTTGGCCCGCTCCGGCCATCGCTGTCACCGGACGCGATGGCTACCAACTGTGGTTCTCGCTGGATCAGGCGATCCCGCTGCCGCACGCCACCGCCTTTCTCGCCAGTCTGCAGGCCCGCTATCTGGCAGACGTGCCGCCTGAGCGCGTGCGCCTGTGGCCGATAGCCGATGAGCAGGCCCCCCACGGCTGGCGACACACTGCCCCCCTGCCGGCACCGGATGGACAAGCAGTGTGTCCCGATCAGTGGGCGGCTTTCGTCGCACCCGATCTGGCGCCGGTGTTCAACGACACCCCTTGGCTGGACCTCCCCCCCAACCTGGAAGGGCAGGCCGACCTGCTGTCGCGCCTGCGCAGCGTGAGCGCGGCCGAATGGCAAGCTGCCTGCGCCCAGTTGACCACCCTGCCCACCGCAACCACGTCACACCCCACGCGCGAGGCTTCGACCTCACCGGACGCTCCCCCCTCGGCGCCCGATGCAAGCCACGTTCCGCCTCACACCGATCCGCACAGCTTCCTGCTGTCGGTGATGAACAACGTGGCCCTCGACATGGCCCTGCGCATCGAGGCAGCCAAGGCGCTGCTGCCCCTCACGTCGCAGCGTTGAGAACCTCAGGGCCGCCAGTTGGCAATGAAGGCTTCCAGATCGGCCACATCCAGCGGACGGCTGAACAGGTAGCCCTGGTGGGCGTGGCACCCCTATTCGCGCAGGAAGGCGCACTGTGCCTCGGTTTCCACGCCTTCGGCGATGACGCTCAGGCCCAGACTCTCGGCCAGCACGATCACGGTGCGGGCAATCGCCGCATCGTTCGGGTCGTCCAGGATGTCACGCACAAAGCCCTGGTCGATCTTGAGCTGATCGAGTGGCAAACGTTTGAGATAGGCCAGCGAGGAGTAACCGGTGCCGAAATCGTCCAGCGAGAAACGCACGCCACGGGCCTTGAGCGCATCCATTTTGCGGATCACGCTCTCGACGTCGGTCACCAGCGAGCTTTCGGTCAACTCCAGCTCCAGACGGGTCGGATTCGCACCGGTGCGGTCGAGAATCTGACACACATCGGCCACGAAGCGCTCTTGCAGGAACTGTCGTGCGCTCACGTTCACCGCGATGCTCAAGCCGGCCGTGCCCGCATCCTCTGCCCAGCGCGCAAGCTGCACGCAGGCCGTCTCCATCACCCACCGCCCCAGCGGCACGATCAGGCCGTTTTGCTCGGCCACCGGGATGAAGGCGGCCGGTGACACCATGCCACGCTCTGGGTGACGCCAACGCACCAGGGCCTCCACGCCGATGATGCGACGGTCTGCCGAGACCTGAGGCTGGTACTGCAGGAAGAACTGCCCCTTCTCCAGGGCGCCCCACAGCCCGGCATCCAGCTCTGCACGGGCATGGATGTCGGCCTGCATCTGCGGGTCGAAGAAACACAGCTGGTTGCGCCCGGCCTGCTTGGCCTGTGCCATCGCCAGGTCTGCCCGCTTCAGCGGCTCATCCACGCGCTCGGCCGGGTTGTCGCCAAACAAGGTGATGCCGACACTGGCCGAGCAACGGTGCGCCGAACTGCCGAGCTGGAAAGATCGGTGCAAGGCCTGCAGGATCTTGGTGCCCACCACTTCGGCACGACGAGCGGCCTCCATGTCTTCCTCGCTCAAGGCCTCCAGCATCACCACGAACTCATCGCTGCCCAGGCGGGCCACGGTGTCTTCCTCACGCACACAGCTCAGCAGAATCTGCGCCACCTGCTCCAACAACTGGTCGCCCTCCTGCTGCCCCACCGTGTCGTTGACCGCCTTGAAGTTGTCCAGGTCGATGCACAACAAGGCCCCTCGGCTCTTGTGACGCGCACACGAACGCAGCGCATGCTCCAGACGCTCCAGCAGCAGACGCCGATTGGGCAGTTGCGTCAGCGGGTCGAAGAAGGCGAGGCGTCGCACCTGCTCCTCCGACGACTTGCTCGACGTGATGTCAATGAACGTTGACACATAGTGCGTGACCCGCCCCTGCTCGTCCTTGACAGCACCGATCGAGATGGCTTCCGGATAGATCTCCCCGCTCTTGCGCCGGTTCCAGATCTCGCCTTGCCAAGACCCCGTGGCGTGCAGATCCGACCACATGGCCGCGTAGAACGCCTCGTCGTGGCGCCCCGAACTGAACATGTGCGGCGTCTGGCCGATCACCTCCTCGGCCTCATAGCCGGTCACCTGGGTGAACGCCGGGTTGACGCGCAGAATGCGCTGCTGATCGTCGGTGATCAGCATCGCCACCTGAGAGTCGAAGGCCGTGGCTGCGATGCGCAGGCTTTCCGCCGCCTGCTTGCGCTCGGTGATGTCGCGGGCCGAACCAAAAATCACCGGCTGACCATGCAGATCGAGCGGAAAGGCCGTGATCTCGACCGCACGCTGCGTCCCGTCCCGATGGCGGTGTGTGGTTTCAAACGTGGTGACCGAGGAGGAGGCGCGCACACGCTCGATCAGCGCATGGATCTCGGACTCGGACAAGCTCCCATCCCATTGCGTGACGCTCATGCCGATGACTTCGCTGTGCGGCACCCCCAACATGCGACAGAAAGCGTCACTGGCCTCGATCACCCGGCCTTGCAAATCGACAATGTGGATGCCGTCGCTCGCGTTCTGCAGCAGCACCTGGCTGCGACGGTGAGCCCGTTCGTTGGCACGGATCAGTCGCCACAGCAACCAGGCCGTGGCGCAGGTCACCAGCATGAAGAGCCCCGACAGGATCACGGCCTTGCGCACATCGTCACGCCACTGCCCGAGATAGTCTGCCTCGCCCAAGCCCACGACCACGAAAGCCGGCATCAAGGTCAACTTGCGGTACGCATTGATGCGGTTGATGCCATCGGCGGTCCGGGCACTGTAGAAGGTGGCCTGCGGGGCCCCAGAGGCGACGATGTCGGTCAACTCCTGCGAGCCAGCCCGCACGCCCACCCGCCCCGCCGGCGCATCCAGCCGAGGCGCGCGGGCGATCAAGGCCTTGTCGGTGTCCCGCATCAGCGCGATGCCGTGCCGTCCCAACTGCAAGCCAGACAACAGTGCTTCGAAATGCTGCACGGGCACGGCCGCCGTGACCATGCCCGCAAAACGCCCATCGGGATGGTTGTAGCGGCGCGAAAACACCGTGATCCAGGTGCCTGCAATGCGGCCATACAGCAGCTTGCTCGCACGCGTCTGGCCATCGTCCTGCTCACGGTGGGCACGGAAAAAGTCACGGTCGGCATAGCTCACCCGGGTGTCGGGCATCACGCCATGCCCCAGCAGCACCTGTCCCTGCGCATCAGACACGCGCAACTCGGCGATCTGCGACAGCCAGCTCTCGTGAAAGGCCAGCAGCGCCACCATATCGGGATCGTTCAGCGGCACCCGCTGGCGCAAGGCGCGCTCCAGTTGCAACTCGATCTCGCGCAACGACTGGTCAATGCCACGGACCGAGGCGCTCACGCTCTGATCCAGCAACAAAGCCAGATTCTCGACCGTGGTACGCACCTCGGCCTCCTTGCGCGCCTTCGCCTCCCCCAAGGCCACCGTGAACAGCCCTGCGATGAACAGATTCAAAGCCATGACCGTCGCCACCAGGGCCAGGAAAATGGTCTTTTTTCTCTGTTGCATGACAAAGGGGAACGTGAGCAGCAGTGCGAGTCAGGCGCGCAGAGGTGAACAAAAGGGGCAAAAACGCCGGGAGCCCTCATTCTGCCTTGGACTGTTCAACTCCCGCCCACACCGCATCCGTTGATGTGATCCACGCCACACTTGCGACGACCAGGCGGCCCTGGGCAACCCGGCACAGACGCGCCCGCGACGCCCCCCTTTCCGGATTGGCGCCATGTGTTTACGATGCGCCACCTCCGCCATGAAACTTTCGCCCCGGCCCTCAAGGGTCGAAAGTCCACCTGATGAAAACCTACGACATCGAACTCCAGCGCCTGAAATCCGTCCGCCACCACAAAGGCCTGATCGAGCTGGGCGTCGAGGTGCTGGTGCAACCGCGCACAGCGCGCGATGAACAAGGGGTGACCAGCTGCCTGTCTCTGGAGGTGGACGACGCGCGCACCTTGCTGATCCTGCTCAAGCAGCAAATCGCCGAACTCGACAAGCTGCAACCGCGCAGCCGCCGCTCCGGACGCTGCTGACCGCCTCTTGTCCCTGGCATGACAGGGACAAAGCTTCGGCTCTATGCTTCAGAAGAATCTGCCTCAGACCACCATGACCCACCCTGATGCCCCCGACACCTCCGACGCCATGCGTTGGAGCGACGCCTTCCTGCTGGGCTATGACCCGATGGACAAGCTCCACGAGGAGTTCGTCGACATCGTCGCCCGACTGCAGGCGGCCGACGATGGCTCCCTGCCCTCCTTGATGGACGAGTTGGCTCGCCACCTCCAGGAACACTTCGACCTGGAGAACAAATGGATGGAAGAGACCGACTTCCCGCCCCGTGGGTGTCACATGGACGAACACGCGGCCGTCTTGAAGTCTGTGGCCGAGGTGCGTGAAGAGCTCACCGCCGGCAACACCGATCTGTGCCGCGATCTGGTTGCGCATCTGGCCGAGTGGTTCCCCGGCCACGCCGACCACCTGGACTCCGCGTTGGCGCACTGGATGTCCAAGCGCCGGTTTGGTGGCAAGCCGGTGGTGCTGCGACGCGACGTGCCGCTGCGCTGAGGATCTGGCCGCCGCAGGCCAGATTGCAGGACGAGTGCAGGGCTCACGCAGGTCATACCTATTGCGGCCAAATAAAGTCGTAAACACCACTCGTTGTACGACAAGCAGTTACGTCACCCCTAAACAGGTCGACTGCATGACAAAGTCGTAAACAAATCGGCTCCAGTGAGTCTAGCTGCTAGCAACGCCTTCTCGGGACTGCTGCCGTACCCGAAGCGCACCGATGCCGGCCGCCCCTGACCGCCAATCAACTTTGCGCGCGCATATCAAAACACCAGCGCTTGATCGAGCGGTCATCCCGCAGATGTGGCACCCAATCTTGAGTCACCCATCGTGATCTTGTGGGGCTTGGACACCATCGACTTGTCACAGCGGAAGGAGCTGCTGTATGTCGGAATGAGCCGCGCAAAGTCGCTCTTGGTTATCGTGGGGCGATCAGCTACGTGCGCGGCGTTCAAGGATGCAACTGATTAATTGGCGGATGTGGATTCGCTCACATGGAGCGAGGCAGCGAACCTGATGGCGTCTTCACCGACTGAACCGGCCCGGGGCGGTTCAGGGCTAGTTTTCGCGAGTTCGCGAAGCTACCGCGTCTCCTTGCTTTTGCCCGTAGTGCGCCTGGCAGAGATCCGACCAAGCATCGCTATCGCAGTGGCGGCTTGATTGCCCGAGTACGGAAGATGCCTCCTGATAATCATGGTTAGGTCATCGCGGCGCCATTCCTTTAGCTCGTTCTGTTGGCAAATGATCGAGAGCACGTGCTTAGAGTGAGAAATGGGTGCGTACTCTAGCAGTGTGCGCTGAACATGCTTCTCTCCGTCCTGCATTTCACGTTGGGCCACATCAGGCCAGTCATGCCAAAGTGCAGAAGCTGCCCACGTGGAAAAGATGCCTGCGCGGAGAAGATTCAGTAGCTCAATTGGATCGCTGATGGATTGAATCAGCGCGTTGGCCATTCGTTCATCTCTGGGTACCGATTCGTGCACGAGCATGAGCAATGATCTTCGGGTCTCTGGCGGCAAAAATACTCCGCCAGGGGACCACAAGCTCGCGACAAAGGGCTCCTGGCGACGCTCGAAAAGTTGCTCTGCGCTCAGGTTGCTCAACATCCAGATTCCGGGCTCTGTTTGCAGCAGTAAGTAGATGTTGAAACTTAGGCCCTCAATGTGGCCGAAGTCGATCATCGAATCGAGCAGGCGCTCAGCAGCTTCCTGAGCGGATTCAGGGAGGTTAATCTTTGCTCTCAAGCGTGACGCGAGCATGGCCGCCAATGATCTGCTACTCGCGTCGTTGAGAGCAGCTATGCGCCGCCACCAAGTCGGTTCGATGTCCCAGTCACCATTGGCGCCTTGGGCAATCAACTCTGGTAGCAAACACTCAAGGGGTTCAACGGGGGGGGGCGATGTCATGCGCACTACCAAATTCATCGCTGCGTCTTCGACAAGCCGGCCGATGCTTTGTGCTGCAAGATGACTTTCCTGAAGCTCAACTCCAAAGAGGTTCTGAATCGGTCCACTGTAGAACTGGTTTGACCACAATGGAAAACACCATCTCCAGCTCGCCGGGAGCTTTCGCAGTTTGGCGGCAGATACGGCGCTCCACCCCCAGTGCGCAATGACCAGCCGTGTGTACTCCGGGGAGCTTTGGGTTTGAGCGGTGCATCGAGAGAAGAAGTTGGGGCCAAAGTCAGCAACGCCGCGCGCAGACCTCAAGACCGCATGACACAGTTCAATGAGGCCGTCAGGCACTCCCTCGGGATCAATGAGCTCACGGGCCAGACGGGTACCGGCCTCGATGTACAGCGCTTCCTTGAAGCCGATGAGGTTCAAATCGTCGCTTGACTGGCGCAAGACCTGCTCGTCGAGATCAAACAAGCGCGGTAGCTCCAGGCAACCTAGTGCCGCGTCAATCAAGGGACGTCTGCTCTCGTCAAAGCAGGCATCGGTCCAACTGACCGAGTCAAATGCAGAGCTTAGCTGCGAGGCTAGCCGGGTAACAACCAGGATGGAAACGTAGAGCGGCAACGCTACCTTCACCATTCCATCGCTTCCCCGCTTGAGTAGCGATGAGTCCACGATTGGTGGCGTGGCCGTCGACACCAAGGTGTTCAAAAAGTCCCTTGCTCTCCGATTGGCCTCCGTGTCACTCCTGGTGTTTGTCACGTGTCTGGCTGCTCGTATCAAATCTCCGGTTAATGGTTCCTTTGAGTAGGTGGCCCATGTCTCGGAAGCAGTTGGCGCAAGCCAGGGTGAATCAAGATCGCAAAAGTGCTGAAATGCCAGTGTCGTCAGTGCATCGACGTCAGCGCGTGACATACCGAGGCTCTGTTGAGCCAGTCGACGAAGAATCGCACCCTCTAGCTTCGGATGTGAACCTTCGCCCGCAGATGATGCCGAGTAACATGCCAGTTTGTAGATGTCCGCGCAGGAGATCGGCAGGAACGGTGCGAGGGTTGCGACCCAGTTTCGGGCGCTGTTCAGTGTCGTTCTGGATGCTTGTGTCTGAGACAGTCTGGACTCGATCCAGGATATGAGGCGGTCATGCCAGTCACGGCATGGCTTAAGGGTTCTGTAACTGATGCTGCTTGCCATGCTGCGATGGGCGGCTTTGTGCACACGGCTGTCGATTGGATCAAGCGTGCGCGCCTCCCATGAAGGAAGTGCTTCTCGCGTTGTGCCCGGCAGGGGAAAGTCACACAGCACGAGCCATCGGGTCCCAGGACTCTTTCTCGCGAGCACTTGAAAATCGCAATCCGATTGCCATTCGTCAACCCGGATGATGAGCGGCATATCGTTTGATGCGACTTTCTGAATATCGGTAAGTGCCGTCACGTGAATGGCCTTGACGACGCTTCGTTGCAGGACAACCTCCCAATAGAGATTCAGCCCAAAGCCTTTGGGGAACGAGAGCCATGTGATCTCTTCGAACGCATGCCGGTCTAGCTTCTCGGGTCTGGCTCGATTCAACCAGGGGGACAAGATTTGCGCGACATCAACTCTATTGGGCTCATCCTCAGTACACAGTAACTCCGCCGGCAACTCCGCGCCGCCATCAAACGGGCGAAGGCCGGGGAAGTGTAGCCAGCTGTGTTGGCTGGGGGGGCGGTCTGTGTCGAGGCCGAAGTCTTCTACAGGGATCCCCGTGATCGCGCACAGGGTGTCCAGTAAGTCAGGTCGATTTCTCCACCAGGTTCTCCCCGCTTTCGCCCGCTTATCCAGAGAGCTGATCTTGGCAGAGAGAGAGCGGTACTTCAGTGACGCTGTGAGATCAAGATGGTGATTGAGTATTGCCTTCGCAAGAGCGTCTTGAGATGAGATGCCCTTGTTGTTGCTGCCCAGCCAGCTGCGTATTTGTTCAGTCATTGCATTCAATGCATCGGAGATTGCATCACTATATGTCGATGCACAACACGTTGCAAATGCGGGTGCGCGGCCATATCGTGACTGCCAGATCAACACATCACTGGAGCAACGATGAAAGCAATGTTTGTAGGCCCCCTCGGCAAGGTAACCGGCTCATGTACCTGGCTGTTTGATGAGCGCAAGGGCTGGAACCTTCTTGTTGACTGCGGTATGCAGCAAGGTGAGCGGACAGAGCAAGAGTGGAATGCGGGGCATTGGCCGTTTGACCCGGCCAAGCTGAAGCTGGTCGTTTTGACTCACGCGCACCTCGACCATTGCGGACTAATCCCATTGCTTTACAAGCGGGGGTTCAAGGGGTCGGTGTATTGCAGTAAGGAGACCGCTCAGCTCGCAACAATTCAGTTGAAAGACGCGATCAAGATCTCGGATCTTGGGTACACAGCGGCCGACGTGGACAAAATCAAGTGGCACGAACCAGGGAAGGGAGGCTTCTTTGGCAGGTTCCATCCTGTTGATGACGATCTCTTTCTGCGATTCTTCCGTGCAGGTCACGTGATCGGTGCTGTTTCCGTTGCGGTCTATTGGGGTCCAAAGGACGATCAGCGCAGCATCAACTTCTCCGGTGACGTAGGGCCCGACACAGAGGACGCCGAGAACCTGCCTTGGTTGCGTCATCGCATGGGTGTTGGCAGTTGCGATTTTGCTGTCCTTGAATCGACCTATGGCGACAAGGTCCGTGATGCAGAAGCTATGTCTGCGATGCAGCGTCGCGCACGCCTGAAATCACTTCTGGATCAGACCGTCGATCAAAACGGTGCCCTTGTATTGCCTGCATTTTCTCTAGGAAGAACCCAGGACGTTCTGTTCGATCTTCATCAGATCGTGGCGGAGAGCGATGGTCGTTTCGATGAGGTCAAGTTCCTCATGGATTCGCCATCAGCTCGCAAGATGCACGTACCAATGGTCGAAGGATTCATGCGGACTGAGAACAACGGTCTGTCGCATGGGAAAGTTCGCCCATGCTGGCTGGGGAAGCAGTTCTTCCGTGCCTTTGGTCTGAATGATAAGGATCCGGATCATTGCAGCTACGCGGACCAACTTTGTCGTTCAACACTGCTAGGTGAGCCTCTGGCCTGGCCGGCTGGCAGGCCTAAACCTGGCAATGCGCTATCGCAAGCGTGGCGAAGTGTCTTCACGTTGGTGCGCGACCGCGACCAAACTGCCAAGCAGATCGTCGGCAAGCCCACAGTGTTGCTCATGAGCTCAGGAATGTGCGACGGTGGCCCGGCGGCCTATTGGCTACCGCGCTTATTGGGCCTGAGGTCAACCACAGTGGCAACCACAGGCTATGCGTCATCGAGCAGCGTTGCGGGGCGGTTGATGAATGTTGCTACCTTGCCTCCTAGCGAGCGTGGTCGACTCAGCGGCGAACTGATTTGGGAAGCCCCTGGATCAAAACATGACGATGCCCACTATCCGATTAAGCAGATTGAGGCACACATCACAGCGCTCTCCGGGTACTCTGCTCACGCGGATCAAACGGGGCTTGTCGACTGGGCTTTCTCCGAGCACAAAGGTGACCTCTACGTAGCCGGTAAAACCATCTTCATCCAGCACGGGGAGGATCGTGCGCGAAAGGCGCTGGCCGTTGCTCTGAAAGAGCGTGCCATGCAACATGGTATCGATGTGCTGCCTGTTGTTATGCCCGAGGAGTTGGACGACGTGTACGACTTAGATTGCCACGGGCAGTTGATGACCAACGACAGGCGGGCCGCTGAGCTTCAAGCGCAGATCGAATTGCTGAATGCCCAGCTCAGAAAGATGCAAAAGGCTGCGTGACTCATATAGCCCATACCGAGGATTTTTACTTTGCCGAAGCGCGCCGCCGCCGGTCCGTGATTGATCTGGAAGAGCTTTGAGCGGTCTGACACTCCTCATCAAACTAGGGGTTGCGAGGCAGCGTGTGCGCGTCCCACAATGCGCTCGACTATTGGAGGCTCTCATGGCGCACGGGATGACTGGCACTTTGTGCAGGATCGGACTGCTGGCCGCAGTCGCGGCTGGACTGGGGGGGTGCGGCACCGCCAAGCTTTCGGTGGCCGACAAGTATGCCGGGGGTCTAAAGGTATCGATAGATACCCTTCAGGATCTGGTCGACGACCACGCGGCGGCGAGCCGGATGAACGACGCCGCGTTGACGGTGTCCCCCGCCGATGCCATGAGCCCCGAGATGACCGCCACCTTCAAGGAGCTCGCCTGCCGCGCTTATGAGCCAAGGTTGGTCGACCTGTCGCTTGCGCTGGCACAGTTGGGGGCCTACCAGGCTTACGTCGCTGCCGCAGCCGGTGATCCGGACGATCCCGGCCTGGCGGCCAAGGTGGTCAGTGTTGCTGCGGTGGGGCGATTGGTGTACGAGACTCCGGATACGCAGGGCATTCAAGATGAGATGCTGAAGCGCAAGGCGGCATGCGACTCCGATGTGGCCGCTTTGCTGCCAACGTCGAAGGTGAAGGGTTTCTCGGCGGCACTGGCGGTCTGGCCCAGCGTCAAGACGCTGCTCGAGTTCGTTGCCGGCTCCGTAGACACCCAGGCCCGATTGGCCGCATTGAAGCGACTCGCGCGTGACGAGAAAGCATCCAGAGAGTTCAAAGCGGCTCTCGAAACACTGCGCAATTCCAAGGGACTACTACACAGTAGCCTCCAGCATCGTCGCCAAGAAGCCTTATGGCTCGCAGCCGCGCACTACAAGCGATCTCAGCAGATGTCCGCGGCGGATGCATTCTTCGAGCGCCACAAGGCCGCCACTAAGATGAACGCCGCTGTCGAGGCCTATCAGCGTTATGCCGAGGTCGATTTGGTCACCATGCTGAACAAGGTGCAGAAGGCACAAGACGCCTTCGCCAAGAACACGCTCGATAACGATGCAAGTCTCGCAGACCTCATTGCCGCGCTGGACTTCCTTTCTGGCCTCTCGGAGAAGGTAGCGGACGCCAAGGAGAAGATCGAAGAAGCCAAGGAGTGAGAGACATGAAAGCCAAGCTCAAGTTTCACGTGGCGGCGCTCGCCCTTATCTCCATGGGTGGCGTTGCACCCGATTCCGCCTCAGCTGCACGTGCGAAGCGCATCAAGGACGCGCACTCTTTCGTCGTCAAGGGCTCTGTCCCCTACGTGGCCACCATCCGGCGCGCCCTGGCTGGTGATGTCTCGCAGCGCGTCGTCGGCGGCGAGCCGGCGCAGCCGGGCTCCCACCCTTGGCAAGTGGGCCTGTTGGTCGCGGGGATCAACGACAACGCGCAGGCGCAGTTCTGCGGCGGCACCCTCATCGCGCCCCACTGGGTGGTGACAGCTGCACATTGTGTCGACGGCGGCATGACGCCCTCACAGGTCACGGTGCTTCCCGGCACGCATTCGCTCTCGGATCCGAAGGCGCGCCGCGTTGCGGTCAAACAGCTCGTGGTTCATCCACAATGGAACAAGGGCACTAACGACTACGATGTTGCGCTGCTGGAGCTCGCAGCGCCTGTGACGCCAGGTCCCACCATTACCCCGATTCGTTTTGCCACCACTTCGCAGGAACCGCCGGCAGGCTCGCCTTTAACGGTTTCCGGCTGGGGCGCTACCAAGCAGGGCGGAGCCGGAAGTATCCTGTTGATGACGGTGGATGTCCCTGTCGTACCCCTCAGCCGGTGTAATCAGCCCACCAGCTACGACGGTGATATCACCCCTCGCATGGTGTGCGCGGGACGGGACGAAGGCGGCAAGGACTCGTGCCAAGGCGATAGCGGCGGGCCCGCGGTCAACATCGGTGCCGAACCGACGCTGGTCGGCGTGGTGAGCTGGGGTCACGGTTGCGCCAAGCCGTGGAAGTACGGTGTCTATACCCGCGTGGGTGCTTTCGCTGACTGGATCCGCAAGACCTCCGGCATTGGCGCCCCCTGAAGGCACCCATGGTAGCGACCGGTTTGACCTTGCGTTTGGCCGCTGCGCTGCTACCGGTGGGGGCCTTGCTCCCGCCCGCTTCCGCGCAGGAACAGTACACGATCCAAGTGGTCACCAGCACGTTCACGAGCGGTGAGGCGCACAGCGTTCCATCGGCCTCGCACGATCACATGGAACAGTCGCCCTTCAGCCTGAAGGGCGTCGAGGATTTGCAGTGCATGCCTTACCGACTACGCAGCACGGCGGTCGCCGGCGCGTTGATTTTGTCGCGATGCGTGCAGAAGGACTCTGCCACGGTGCATGCCACGATTGCGGCGGATGAGGCGGGTGTTGCCAGCGCAAAGGTCGGCGTAGTTTTCACAATCGCATTCGACGACGACGCACGAGTGCAACCATACGAATTGGTGGTTAGTGCATCCGGCTCGCTTAAGAACGTGAGCACCTCGGTGGAAGTGAAGGACGAAAACGCCAAGTCCTTGCCACTGACGTCGGCCGGCGGCAAGGTCTTGATCCACGGTGGCCCGGGGCGCACCTACACTGTGTCGGCGAAACTCGATGCGAACGTCGCTAACGAAGGTAGCTGCTGTTACGCCACAGCGCATGCAGACGCGGTTATGGGTATCCGGCTTATGCGTGCACCACTGCTGGAAAGCGCGGGGCTCCGCCCGCGAATCGTCGGCGGCCGGGATGCGAGCGCCGATCAGTTTACGCAGGTCGGGGCCCTACTGCAGGAGGGACGCCCCCACTGCACTGCCACGCTGATCGCGGAAGACACCTTACTCACTGCGGCGCATTGCGTTTACGAGCGCGACATCAATCGGCTGACCTTCGCGACCGGGCCGAACGCATGGAAGCCAGAAGGGGCCTTCGCGGTCAAGGCCTTTCGATTCCCCGAGGGAGAGCTCGGCTTCCGGTACGACGACAAGAAGCTGAAAGACGACATCGCGATCGTAAAGCTGCATGGAAAAGTCGGCGGGACGGTGAGCATCGCGAAACTGCACACGGGCGCCCCCGCGATGTCTGACGTGCGGGACAAGAAGATGGCGCTGACCTTCGTCGGTTACGGCTACCAACTAGTGGACAACTCGCCGTCAGATGTCGGCGTGAAGCGCTTCGTAGCCATCCCGATATCCGAACTGAACGCGACGACCTTCGAATACGACTTGCCGGACGTGAACACATGTCAGGGTGACAGCGGCGGGCCCGCGATGTTCGTGCTCGACCAAGGGGGCAAGAAGGAATGGGTGGTCGCCGGCGTCACGTCGGGCGGCGACCTAGCCTGCCTCAAATACGGCAGGAACACGCGAGTAGATCGCTACCTCGAATGGATTGCGTTGGATAGGTAGGTGCCGGAGTTCGAGCGGGCCTGCGAATCCAGATCCCGGCTGCTCAAGCTTCAGTGGACCTCCATGCGTGCCGCCGACACCTTCGCAGAAGGCCTGTTCACCCTCACGAGGCTTGGTGACTTCGCTCCAGCCAACCACCGGCTGAGGGTCCTCCACACGATGGTCAACAAGGTGCTGGCCGAAATGGGTGATCTGTTCGCACAGGTGTACGAGGCATCTCGATGCGAAAGCGCAAGCTCATCGAACAGGGCTTTTGCTGGGCCAAGTTCATTGGCCCGACCCTCCATGTGATGGTGCGCCCGAAAATAGAAATGCCCAGATGAGCAAAGGCATTGCTTGTCCGATTTTTCGGATGCAAGTCCTATATCGTCGAAGTCGTGACTGACCAGCCAACGCGCCCACATTGATCCGGAATGGTTTTTCTCAAGGCCTCCACGCGCTCTGGTGCGCGCTGACCGGTTGGCCATCTACCAACTTTTTCTACGGGCTCGGACACTAACTCCGACAGCATCCCCGTCAACGGCGCCAAGCCAATGTCAATGCGCTTTCGCATGTAGTCGAGATCCAGTCCGTGTTGTTGACAAGCCTGCGCCAAAGACACCTCACCCCCGATCAACTGCCGGATGACCGCCAACACCTTACCGTGGTCTTGTGTCCCAATTGGCGGCAAGCCCAAGGGCTTGAGAGCCCTTGCGACCCGACGCCTTTCGAGCCCAAGCATCGCAGCAACAGTGACGTGATTGCCCTTTGCCGCCATATACGCTTCTCGAAGCACACTTGCATCGACTTTGTCCGCCACACACTCATCTCTCGGCTTGGCAGGGTAGCGCCTTTCGCAATCAAGAATGTCGTTCACTGCCTCGTCGGCTGAGTCCATCAGCGCCGCGTAAATGACAGCGATCGAAATGACCGAATGGTTGAGCCGCGGACAAGCCGCGCCCTCAACCATGAATTCATCCTTGCTCAGCAAGCTTGTCAGCCAGACCTGATCCACCTTCGACCGCACGTAGTCATCGAGTTCCGGGCTGAAAGTGTTGTCCGGTACTCGCAGCCCTTTAGCTGCTGCACGAACTCTGAGACCCACTAGAGCACGGCTCAAGGGCACTGGGGAGGCTGACATCAACAAGTCATTGCAGATAGCGACATATCGTTGAATGCAATCAGACCCCATCAGACCGGAGACCCAGTCTGCACAGAACTGTTCACACGACTCCCGCAACCAATCGCTGGGAAAACGAGAATACGGATTCGGCGCCCTCGCGTAGTGCAGAGGTTGCCCATGCTTGCTGCACCAATAGACCCCTGGCATTTGATGGCTACGCCGCCAGTATGAGTGACCATGGAATTGCACGTCCTCTTCAACGCATTGCGAGCATAAACATGCATACCGCCTCGTATCGCACAGTGCTCTTTTGACCAGTAACGATCGCTGCAATCGACTCCCGTGAGGCAATTCACACTGCTCCGTGGCCACTGACCGTCGAAACGGCATTGTGGTGTGATCTCGCACAAAGTGCTCCGACGATTTCCCCGCCAGCCAGGCAAGCACCTCGACTGGTGACAGCTCGTCCGCTCCCTCTATCTGCCGTTGAACCCATTCAGCGAGCAGAGTCAGGTTTTCCGCGCTATGGCGCAACCCGTTGAACATCAGCACCCGGCCGCGATATCCATGCGCAAGCTCATCGGGTAAGGGCTCCAGGCGGAGAACGTTCATGCGTGTTCTCCTTGATCAGCCCCCTGATGGCAGGCGCCCACTTGCAGCGCCGCCAGCGAACGGATGACTGCAGACAGCGCCTTAGCGTGTGCTGCCGTGCCATTCCATGTCGTGCGGATCGCGTCAATCAGCTCGTCATTGCTTCGAACGGCTTCGGCTGTCACGCCCACGTCGAAGCGCTCGACGTACAGACAGACTTCTTCCTGCAAGCGCGATCGCTTGACGCCGGCACTGCAGAGGATGCGACTCACCTGTGACTGGCTCGCCCCGAGCGCGTGCGCGATTTCTTGCTGAGTGATGCCACGTTGCTTGCAGATGTCTCTGGCGCGGATGACTCTCGCTTGAATGACCTGATCTTTCATGCCTTAAGCATATATCAATGCATATATGCATATTCGCGATCAAAAAAATTTCCTCGTAAAGGTGCGCAGAGACATCACGGAACATGAGGGCGTTGTGCATGTCGTCCACCTCGGCGCTGCTACGGACACCCCAGTTCAGACCGTTCAAGTGCATCCACTGGCCCCTTTCGGTAGATCAACTTATGAACGTCCGTCGCATGCCTTGCCACGGCTATCAGTGACTCAACATCAAGACCGAGTTCATGGATCTCACGCAGATAGGACGCCCGCCCCTCCAACAAAGACTGCTCAACTTCTGGCGACCAGGCGAGCCGAAGATGATCCATCGCTGCCTTGACTTGACGATCGTCCCACTCACCCTCCAGATCGAAGAACATGGCTGACAGGGCCATCCAACAGAGTCTTTCACTCTGAACAGGTAAGCCAAATGTCGTGTACCTGTCTGTCCACGCCAAGGCATGCATGGCCAACCCCGCAGAAGCCAAATCAAAAGCCCATGCGTGCAGGCGTTCAGCCTTGAGGAAATCAATGTCTGCAGCGATTGCCAGCAGCGCCTTGTGGATATGAACCTCGGCCAAGTCATCCTCGACGCCAATGATCGACCACGCTGGCACTGGCGACGCCCTCATGCTGTCCACAAATGAGGACTTCGGGAAAATATCGAAACTCCCCCGAAGTTGCTCACGCTCATCCGCAGAAGCGGCAAGCCAGTCAAGGCGTAGATCTGAGGCAAAGAACTCGTGGATGCGCCCATCTCGTGGGCCCCATAACAAGGACAGCAGTGACATCAATCGCTTTGCAGCCAACTGCTTTACATAGACCCAATCCAGATTTCCCAGGCCATCGGCTAAGCCTGAAACCTCCACGGCATCCATGTGGAGGTGCCAAGCTGACAGTGGCACGTATTCGGACACCGTCTCATTGACAGCACTCTTGAGGCGCTTCGATCGACTAACCCTGGCCATTTGAGAAACCAGGCCGCCATACACGAGCTCTTCGAAGAAACTGCTGGGTAGTTGATGTTCCCTATGTTCCTTCGCGTACACGAACCGAACGCCCTCCTGAGCGACACGATCCAGCTCTCGTATCGTCCGGCGCTTGGGAATGGATGGCGATCGATCGAACCACGAGACCCAAGTCCGGATTTCGATAAGTTCAAAGAGTCGACTGCCCAGCACAGTCTGCAGCATTGGTTCAACTTGAGGATGCCCTGGGACATGTTCAGATCCGAGCAAATAGCGCTTGAAGAGATTCACGGCCAGCTTCAGGCGCAGTTCCTTGGCCCGCTGAAAGACTGACTTCGTCAGCCCATCTGCACCCTCTCGCCGTGAGCGCTCGACGACTACTTCATCAAACATGTCCCCTCCAGCAAGATGAGCGCCCCTTTGAGCGGACGACGTATCAGGCATCACCAATAGATCCGACTAAACCAGCGAATTGGCAGCCATTTTCCTACGCGTTGAAATCAAATCTTCTAACACCTTTCGTGTCAGGGGCAACCGATCCAACGCACTGAGCTTGGCCTTCAATTCAGGCAACTCCTGGTACACCTGCCACAGCTTGATCAACTCGCCAGGCCGAGACTGACCTAGCCTATCGGCAACAACACGCACGTCCTGGCTCAGCGTCCGATCTCGACTATCCCAATCCACACGACGCTCCCCTCCTGGCTTACGGTTGACAAGCGGCTTATTGGCACTGAGCCAATCCCGATCATTTCTGTAGAGCCATGCAAAGACGGCTGGCTCCATGGCTCGCAATATCTTCGCACCAGCAGAACCATAGTTGGCCACCAGTGATGACCATGTTGCTCGACATCTATCTCGTTGCAACAACAGCTTGGCATTTCTCCATTCTTCGTGGAGCCCAACTTCAGTGAGGAGCAGGCGTGTGACCGTTTGAGTTGAAACACCGACAGCCTTGGCCACCTCTGACTTCTCAGATCCATGCCTCAACATCACAAGTGCCTGCAGGCGCTGGTCATGCTTCAACTTCTTGGGGCGCCGGAACCCCGACACAGATATCCCCATCTTGGCGGCCCATGCCATCGCTGTAGCGACATCAATGCCTATCGTACGAGCAGCACCTGTGAGCGTATATCCGTCAGTCGAGAGCAGTTCCCTCAAGAGTCGCTGGCGGACATCAAACTCCAGCCCACACTTCGAGGACGCTTTTGACATCCGCTCTTCGTCAGATGCAAACGTCGCCCTCCCAGAATGCCTACGCACAGCATCAGCAAAGGCGGCAAAGTCTTTGAACAGCCAATGGATGATCAAGTGATGGCGCAAGGGGTGAGTACCGCTTCGTGCGCTTCTGAGCATTCGACCCAGTTGAATGACAACCCGCCCCTGGTCTTGCATGTCTTCGGGAACGTCAGAGCATCCAACCAGCGCCCGCACATAGCCGCAATAGCTTTCACTGATCTCTGGCCAACGAAGACTGGCGCCTGCTCGCATCCAGCCAAGTTCGGCCAGTCGGGCCCTATAAACCTGACTCAACACATTGGTTGCGCAGCCGCCTTGTTTGACCCGTGTGGTGATGTCTGTGATCAGTCGCGCTAGACCCAGGGCGGCATCATCAGGATCGACTGCAACCAGATCGTCCTGCCCCCCCATCATGCGCAAGCCACTCTGACGAGGCAGAACCCAATGGAACCGTCCGACACCTGTGGCCTTAAGCGATGAAACGTGCAGCCGGCACATGTGCTTAAGGCAGACCCATACGCCTGGAAACTGGTGAGGAAGATGCCAATACGACCAACCGTGGCGCTCGACGTCCTCCTGAATGCAGTGCGGGCAAGCTTTGAGGGGATGATGAGCGCGAAATCGACTGGTCAAAATGCCAAGTCTTAACTTCAAGTGGGCCACGTTGGATGCGGCCATGGATGCGACGGCCGCTTCAACTTCCTGCTCTGTCTTGAAGGGAAGGTAGTAGGACAGCAGCGTACGCGCACGTGCCAACTCAACTACGGTGCCATACCGACCGTTCGTTTGACTAACGAATGTGGCCAACCTACTTGGCAGATCGTGCTGCGAACCCTGCTGAGGATGCATGAACAACGCCGAGCAAGTCTGCCTGGCCAACGGCATTCCCCAAAAATGATGCAGCCGACTGGCTAAGCTGAACAAGGTTTCTTCGGGTAGCCAATCAACCAGTGCCAGCTGATCAAGAAGGTCCGCCATCCAATCCAGTCGATGTAGCAAGTAGGCCGTAAACCTTACCTTGCGATTGCGTTCACCTCGGATGTTGACTCGCTACCGGAAGGGTCGCAAACAAAATGCCCCCTTCAAGTTGCAGCGATTTTGTTTGCGCCCCTGTCAGCAAGTCGCTATTTTCGAGCAATGGTCGCACTGCCCCTCATTCATGACTGGAAAGTTGCCAGGAGTCCCGAACAGGACGCCCTGCAAGCGTCAACCTGTGCCGACTGGACTTTTGGTGGGCGCCTGTACCGACATCGACAATCAAGAGGGCTTTCGCAGGCCGCTCTTGCCAAGTGCGCAGCCATATCGTCGGGCTACCTCTCCGAATTGGAGAACAGCAAGCGCAAACCGCCCAAACAACGCATCGTCAGGCAACTGGCATTGGCACTGGGTTTAAACGCACAGGAGCAACATCTGCTGCTCTGCTTGGCCGTCACTGAGCGCGCATTGACCTCATCTGACGCGATACCACCCAAATTGGCATCACTGCTACAAGCGCTTCATATTGCCGCGCCGGCGCTGCCGGAACAGACGATTGACACACTGATCAATGCGCTCAAGGAGGCCGAGATGTGAAGCCTTTCAGACAGACCCTCTGTAGAGGGCCTGTCATCCAGGTGCCAAGGTGTGAACTCAGCGTCGGCAAGCAAAGAGTAGCACCCTGGCCAAGCTGGTCAAGACGGTCCTCACTTTCCAGCGAAGGTTCGCTCGACCTGCGCTGCACAACACCTCGCCCACAGCGCACCGTGACGGTAGCGCGGGGTCAAAACTCGTTCCTAAAGACACAGGCCGCCCTTGTCGCGTGCTTGTGGGCACCCTTACCCAAGACAACGCCTGCGTTCGTCACGCACGGGCATACCCAACATCACGGAGTGCACGACATGGACACCAGCTAGACCGGTCAAAAAAAAGCGGCGCCAGGGGTCGAGACCTGGCACCGCTTCTCGCTGGGGGATTGCCCAGACTTTAGCTAGCGCCCTGAGTCTACGACGCCAGTTTTGGCGCCGTCAATCCCCCTTTCACTTTTGAAAATCTTCGCCGATCAACTTTGATCGGCGGGGGGAACTCATGCGTACGACAAAGAGATTCAGTCCAAAAGTCCTTGCCCGATTCGAACGAGAAGGGCGAGGAGCTGGCACCTTCACAAACTATCTTCCTTGGCATCGAGTTAGCCGAGGAGACCCCTCCAGCATTGGTCGATCACAACTGTTGAACTGGGAGGGCAGGCAGCGCGAGCTGCTGTCAGACGTGGAAGCTGATGTATTCAGATTCACGACAGTGTTTGGAAGAGAGATCGTTGATGTCAGGGAGCAGTACAAGCTATCTACAGAGAGTGCTCTGCATGAGCTATCTGCCTATGACATTCGAACGCCACCCGATCTGTACAAAGGAACACGGGCGATCGCCCAAGAAATGGGCATCAAGCACCCAACAACGTACGGAGACGGCACGAAGTGTGATTGGGTCATGACGACCGATCTCCTCATTACATTGAGGAATCCTGATGGCTCTCAAAGGTTGCTCGCACTCTCAGTCAAGACCAAGGAAAAGCTGAAACGCCGGTCTATCAGTCTCCTTGCGCTGGAACGAGCCTACTGGCAGGCAAGAGGCGTCCAATGGCTGCTCATCACACCCCATCTCTATGAAGAGTCTGTGGCCATGACCATGCGCCGCATTGCGCAATGGGCCCTGGGTGAGCCCGTGAAACACGCAGATCTGGAAACGGCTATTGAGACAGTCAAGGCGACTACAGGCTGCAGCCTAACGCATGTTCTCGAAAAGCTAGCGACATTGGTCGGGACAGTAAACGACCGCCACCAAAGAGCGTTGTGGCAAGCCGTCTGGTTTGGCCATCTCCCCGTTGACCTTCGGCGCAGTTGGCGACCACATGTGCCGTTGAAGATCATCAGTGTGAGCGAATTCCGGGGGCTGAACCCCGTCCTATCAGGGAGGACAGCATGGATTTGATACACAACATGGTGATTCGAATCCTTGGCGACGCAAATGATGCTGCCACCCTTGAAGGCATATACCGAGTGATCCTGGACGAGCCAACGATCAATAAAACCATCGTGGTTCGCATAGACGAACCCGCGTCTCCAAAGGCCA
>JAJUGJ010000002.1 GCA_029268225.1 Burkholderiales bacterium
ATCGAACTGCCGACCTCTCCCTTACCAAGGGAGTGCTCTACCACTGAGCCACATGGGCATCGACACAGGTCTGGACTGGGAACCAACCCAAACCTGTGCCGACTTGGACACTTGCAACCTCCGCATCTGCGAAGACCGCTACTTTACCACGCCTAAATTGACAGAACCGTGACCGTGGAGCGGGAGACGGGAATCGAACCCGCGTCATTAGTTTGGAAGGTTAAGGTTTTATTATTGAATTATTTCTGTTCGGGAGCGATTCCAGAAATTAGGTTTCCCTGGTGGAGGAGGCTGGATTCGAACCAGCGTAGGCGTAAGCCAACAGATTTACAGTCTGCCCCCTTTAGCCACTCGGGCACCCCTCCAGGGAAGACCGCAACTATAGCAGAGCTTTTTTGCGACTCGCAAGCCCTGTGCAAATTATTTTGTGGCGCGGCGTCCGCTGGACGCCACAACCTGTTGGAAAAAGCCGACGTAGCGGGCGCTCATCTGGGCCGCCGCGCGGGCGCTCGCGCACTGCTGCGCCTGTTGCCCCCACGCGCGCAAGCCATCGGGCTCAGACAGCAGGTTCTGCAGAACAGGCACCAGTGTTGCCGCCTGCCCCGCTGTGTAGGTGGCGCCCGCGGCCTGGTCGCTGAGGTCAAAGCCCCGTTTGTGACGAGCGACCAGCAGCGGGCGTCCGATGGACAATGCCAACTCGCGCATGGCCTGCGGGGAAGTCGGTCCCGGCTCGGTGCCGTCCAGCCCCCAGGGTTGGTCGCGATCGGGCTGGATCAGCACGTGATGGGCCGCCACGAGGGCCGGCAGGTCTTGCGGCTCGGGATCAAGCTGCCATGCGATGCGATCGCCTAGCGCACGCACACGGGGGTCGGCTTGCAGGCGGGAGAGTGGATCATGGCGCGGGGCCTTGAAGCAGGAAGCAGCGGTGGGGCCGGCGAAGGTCAGCTGCCAGTCGGGCCGCTCGCCCTCGGCCCGATCCTGCAGGGCGGTCAACGCAGTGACCAGATCCTGCAGGGGGCGCAACGCCTGACCGGGGCCGCTCATGCACAGCCACTTATGCGGCAAGGGAGGCAGGGGCCGAGCGGGCGCGTCATGTCGCCCGAGGGGCAGCACCGCAATGCGCTCACGGGGCAGGCCCAGCCGACGCGCGAGTTGCGCTACCCCGGCATCGCCGAGTTCATGCGCGCACAGCACACCCGACAGGCGGCGTGCCAGGCGACGGTCGATGTAGCGCGTGATCGGCGCGGCCAACCCCGCACTGGCTTGACGCATCCAGTCGGGCAGCCACGATGCGTGGTACAGGCCCGCCAGCGGTGCCACCAAAGGTTGGGCCAACAATCCGGGCGGGGCATGGACGGTGGCCGTGAGCGCAGGGCCACTGGGCAAGCTCGCCAGGGCCTGCATGACCCAGTACACGGTGTGCTGACCAGGGGCCAGTTCGGCGTGCACGACGTCCACGCCACGCCAGTCACGCTCGGCCACCCAGGCGCGCGCAGCTCTGAGGTTGTCGAGCGGGCGCTGCCCCACGAGCGGCGTGAGCACGTCGATGCCTCCGAGATTGAGCGCGCGACGGAACTGCGCGGCGTGGTGTGCCAGGGCGGAGGGATCGGGCGGCAGAGGGGACAGCAGCGCCAGGCGCATGGACAACAACCTTGAGGACAGCAGGCAGACGAAGAGCGTGGATTGTCCACGAGGCGGGGTACGGTGACGCCCCCTTGATGCAGGTCAGTTCAGCGACCAGTCGAGCCGATGGCCGCGCGCTGCCCAATAGGCTCGCGCCTGTCCAAAATGGCCGCAGCCGATGAAGGGCGCGGGGCCTCGCGTGGCCGACAGGGGCGAAGGGTGGTTGGCCTGCAGGATGAGGTGCTCACCGGCGCCCGGGTGCTGCAAGGCAGCCTGCTCGATCAGTGCCAGCTTGCGTTGGGCATGTGCCCCCCAGAGCAAAAAGACGGTGGGGTGCGAGGCGGCCGCCACGGCGGCGATCAAGGCATCGGTGAGCGCCTCCCAGCCCCAACCGGCGTGGCTGGCCGCCCGAGCGGCCTCGACCGTGAGCACGGTGTTGAGCAGCAACACGCCGCGCTCAGCCCAGGCTTGCAAGCAGCCGTGCGCGGGTGCCGGCAAACCGAGGTCGCGGGACAGTTCTTTGCGGATGTTGCGCAAACTGGGCGGGATCGCCTGCCCAGGGCGCACCGAGAAAGCCAGGCCGTGCGCTTGACCGGGTCCGTGATAGGGGTCCTGCCCGAGGATGACCACCTTGACCTGGTCACGCCGGGTGTGACGCAAGGCGGCGAAGACGTCGGCAGGGTAGATGGTGGCGCCTTGATGGCAAGCCGCATCGACGCGGGTGATCAGGGCCTGACCAAGCGGGCCCGCACGAAACGCTTCGGTGATCTCCCGCCAGTCGGCAGGCACGGTGTCGAACAGCCCGGAGAGGGGCTGTGCGAGGGCCTCGGAGGGCGGTGACGTCACACCAGGATGCGTCGGGGCGCAAGCCCCCTCGGCGCCGTGCGAGGACGGTTCGAACAGGTCACTTTGGTCGGGCGCGGGCGTCACGCGCGCGCCCGTGCTGCGGAGGGGCACCGGCACGACCCGACTCAGGCGAACAGTGTGGCCAGGGCCACGCCAGGATCGGGCTGACGCATGAAGGCCTCACCGATGAGGAAAGCGTGGACGTTGGCCGCGCGCATGCGCTGCACGTCGGCGGCGCTGAGGATGCCGGACTCGGTGACCAGCAGGCGATCAGCGGGGACACGAGGCAGCAGGCCCAGCGTGGTGTCGAGCGTGACCTCGAAGGTGCGCAGGTTGCGGTTGTTGATGCCGACCAGGGGGGTGCGCAGCTTGAGCGCGCGATCGAGTTCGGCCCCGTCGTGGACTTCGACGAGGACGGCCATGCCGAGTTCGTGGGCACAGGCTTCGAGGTCGGCCATCTGGGCGTCGTCGAGGCAGCCGGCGATCAGCAGGATGCAGTCGGCGCCCATGGCACGGGCCTCGTAGACCTGGTAGGCGTCGACCATGAAGTCCTTGCGCAGCACGGGCAGCTCGCAGGCGGCGCGGGCTTCTTGCAGGTAGGCGGGGCTGCCCTGGAAGAACTGGGCGTCGGTGAGCACGCTCAGGCAGGCGGCACCATGACGCGCGTAGCTGGCAGCGATGTCAGCCGGCACGAAATGCTCGCGCAGCACGCCCTTGCTGGGGCTGGCCTTCTTGACCTCGGCGATGACGCCGGCCTGGCCCGCCTCGATCTTGCGGCGCAGGGCCCCGACGAAATCGCGCACATCGGCCAGGTCACGGTTGCGGGCCTCGGCTTCGGCCCGCACGGTGGCGAGGGGCCGGACGGGCAAGGCTGCGGCGATTTCCTGGTGTTTGACGGCGACGATTTTCTGAAGGATGTCGGACATGAGTGGGCACTTTGCGAGGAGTTGTCGACATTATCGGGGTTTGCCTGCGCTGTGCAGGGCGCGGCGCAAAAGGGCTTTCACGGGCTGGCAAGGCTGTGACAGGCAGTGACAATGTCGGCACGGATGTGAGGAGGCCAATTTGGGTCAGATCGGTCGGCGCAGGGGATGGCTGTGGGCGTGGTGGCTGTGCTGCCTGCTCTGCTGCGGCCTCGTGCGGGCCGAGCCACTGGTGCTGGACTCCGTGAATGCGGTGCACCCGCGCGGTGCACAGGTGGCCGTGCTGGAAGATGCCTCGGGCACACAGACGCTGGCGCAGGTGCAAGCGGTGGGCAGCGGCGTGCATGGCGGCTGGCAAGCCCTGCAGGGCGAATCGCCCAGCTTTGGCTACAGCCGCTCGGTCTACTGGCTGCGGGTCACCTTGCTCAATCGGCACGCGACGCAGACGGCCTGGCAGTTTGGTGTGCAGTACCCCCTGCTCGATGAGGTAGACCTGTTTGTGGTGGATGGGACGGGGCGTGTGCAGCAGCATCACGCGACCGGAGACCGCCGCCCCTTTGGCGCTCGGCCTGTGGCGCATCCTCACTTTTACGTGGACGTCCCCCTGCAGAACGGTACGCAAGCCACGGTGTATGTGCGCTTGCGCAGCGAAGGCTCGCTGCAAGCCCCGCTGGTGGTGACCACACCCACCACCAGGCTGGAACAGGCCCGACTGGAGCTCGGGTGGGCTGGGCTGTATGGCGGCGCCTTGCTGGCCATGCTGTTTTACAACCTGATGCTGTTCGTGTCGCTGCGGGATCGCAGCCACCTGTACTACGTGGGCTATCTGGCGGTGTTTGGTGTGGCCCAGTTGACCCTCAACGGCGTGGCGTTTCAGTACCTCTGGCCCGAGAACCCCGACTGGGGTAACTGGGCCTTGCCCGTGTGCATGAGCGCGGCCGGCCTGCTGCTGTCGCTGTTTGCACGTGATTTTCTGGATCTGGCGAGCCACTGGGCCACAGCGGATCGGGTCATGCAGGGACTGCAAGGTCTGTTTGTGCTGATCTTGCCCGTCATGTGGCTGGGGCACTATGCGCAGGCGGTCAAACTGGGCACGGTGCTGACGATGGTCGCCCCGGTGGTGCTGCTGGGTCTCACCACGGTGATGCTGCAGCGTGGGCATCAGCAGGCACGCTACTTCCTGGCGGCATTCGGTGGCCTCTTGATCGGGCTGATCGCCGCCTCCCTGAGCATGTTCGATCTGGTCAAACCCAACTGGTTGACGAACCACGGCCTGCAGATCGGATCGGTGCTGGAGTTCGTGCTGCTGTCCCTGGCCTTGGCGCATCGCCTGAAACTGGCCCAGGATGCCCACGTGCGCCTGCAGGCCGCGCATGCCACGGAGCTGGAAGCTCGCGTGCTGGCTCGCACCCAGGATCTGGACAAGGCGCTCGGGGAGCTGACCGAAGCGAATGGGCGTTTGCAGGAATTGTCACAGCGGGATGCGCTGACGGGGCTGCACAACCGGCAGTTTCTGGCGGAACGGATGCCAGAGATCTGGGGGACGGCGGTGCGCTGGAAGCAAGCTCTGGCCTTGTTGATGATCGACATTGATCACTTCAAGCAAGTGAACGATGCACATGGCCACGCAGCGGGCGACGAGGCCTTGAAAGCGGTGGCCGAGGTCATTTCGCGCATCATGCGGCGCCCTGGCGACCATGCGGTACGTTACGGTGGAGAGGAGTTCCTGGTGGTGCTGCCGCAGACCCATGCCGCCGGCGCGGCACACATGGCCGAGCGCATCCGAGAGGAAGTGGCCGCCCTGACGGTGACACACGGTGGCCAGTTGCTGACCCTGACCGTGAGCATTGGGGTGGCGTGTGCGACGCCAGGACCCCGCACGTCCATGGCGCTCATGTTGCAACTGGCCGATCGGCTGCTGTATCAGGCCAAGGCCGAAGGGCGCAACCGCTGCGTGCTGCAACCGACGGCACTGGCGCAGATCAGGCCGCCAGAGACTGAGTCGTCTGCACAAACTTGAGCAGGCGCTCGGCGGCACGGCCGCTGGCAAGGGCCTCGCGGGCGCGCTCGACGCCGTCGGCCAGAGAGTCGGCCACGTTGGCGGCATAGATGGCCGCCCCGGCGTTGAGCAAGACGATGTCGCGAGCAGGCCCGCTCTGGTTGTCAAGCACGGCACGCATGATCTCGATGGAGACCTCGCGGTTGCCGGCCTTGAGCAAGGTGCCGTCGTGCTCGGCCAGGCCGAACTGGGACGGGTGCACGGTGTACTCGCTGACCTGACCGTTCTTGAGCTCGGCCACCAGGGTCTCGCCGTTGAGGGTCATCTCGTCCAACCCATCGCGACCATGCACAACCAGCACGTGGTCCGATCCCAGGCGCTGGAGCACGCGGGCCATGATGCCCACCAGATCGGGGTGGAACACGCCCATGAGCTGATTGGGGGCTGCCGCGGGGTTGGTCAGGGGGCCGAGGATGTTGAACAAGGTGCGCACCCCCAGTTCCTTGCGGACCGGTGCGGCGTGTTTCATGGCGCCGTGGAAATTGGGGGCGAACATGAAGCCCACGCCGGTGTCGGCCAGGCATTGAGCGACCTGTTCGGCGTTGAGCATGATGGCCGCACCCAAGGCTTCCAGCGCATCGGCACTGCCGGTGGACGAGGACACGCTGCGCCCGCCATGCTTGGCGATGCGGGCGCCCGCGGCCGCGGCCACGAACATGGCGGTGGTCGAGATGTTGAAGGTGTGCGCACCGTCGCCGCCGGTGCCGCACAGGTCGACGAGGTGGGCCGTGTCGGCGACTTTCACGGGGGTGGCGAACTCGCGCATGACCTGGGCGGCCGCGGTGATCTCGCCGACGGTTTCCTTCTTGACGCGCAGGCCGGTGATGAGGGCGGCCATGACGACAGGCGACATCTCGCCGGTCATGATGCGGCGCATGAGGCCGAGCATCTCGTCGTGGAAGATCTCGCGGTGTTCGATGACGCGCTGCAGAGCCTGCTGGTCGGTGATCTGGGTCATGTCCGGGTCCTCACATCTTCAGGAAGTTGGCCAGCATGGCGTGACCGTGCTCGCTCAGGATGGATTCGGGGTGGAACTGCACGCCCTCGAGCGGAGCGAAGTTCGGATCGGTCTGGGGGCCTTTGTGGCGCACGCCCATGATCTCGCCGTCGTCGGTCCAGGAGGTGATGGCCAAGCAGTCGGGCAGCGAGGCGCGCTCGATGGCCAGCGAGTGGTAGCGGATGACGGTGAACTGCTTGGGCAGGCCGGCGTAGACACCTTGCTCGTCGGTGGTGATGACGCTGGTCTTGCCGTGCATCTGCTCCTTGGCGCGCACGATGCGCCCGCCCATGGCGGCACCGATACTCTGGTGACCCAGGCAGACGCCGAGGATGGGCAGCTGGCCGGCAAAACGCTTGAGCGCGGGCACGCAGACACCGGCTTCGTCGGGCGAGCAGGGGCCGGGAGAGAGCACGAGGCGATCGGCTTTGAAAGCGGCGATCTCGTCGAGGGTGACTTCGTCGTTGCGGACGACCTTGACCTCTTCACCCAGTTCGCAGAAGTACTGCACCAGGTTGAAGGTGAAACTGTCGTAGTTGTCAATCATGAGCAGCATGGCACGATCCTGTATCGGGATGTGGTTCATGGAATGGCGGTGCACCATCCCTCAGTGTGTCCCCCTCGGAGACCCTTTGGAGGCGTTAGCTGCGGTGGGGTGCCGCGCGCGCAGGGTCATGCAGTGTGTGGCTGGCGTCACCGCCACCAACGGGCATTCAGGCGAAAGAGATCCGAGGGTTGCTGCATGCAGACCATTCTACATGGGCCCCACCCCGGCAGCCAGGGCTCAGCCGTGGGCCTGCAACCACTGTGTGGCTTCCGGGACATCGAGGGGGCGGGCAAAGTGGTAGCCCTGCAGTGCGTGACAACCCGCCGCCAGAGCGGCCAAGGCGTGGGACTCGGTTTCGACACCTTCGGCGACGACATCCAGGTCAAGCACGGTGGCCAGGTCGCAAATGGCCTTGACCACCGCCACGGCGTGGGACTCGGGCATGGGGTCGATGAGGCTGCGGTCGATCTTGACGGTGTGCAACGGCAGGCTGCGCAGCATGTTGAGCGATGAGAAGCCGGTGCCGAAGTCGTCGAGCGCCACGTCGACGCCTTGCTGGCGCAGCTGGCTGATCTGCTCACGGGCCTGGTCCATGTGAGCCACCGCGGCGGTTTCGGTGATTTCCAGCGTCAGCCATTGGGGGGACAACTGGAACTGCGCCAGGGTGTTCATGACAGCTGCGGGGAACTGGGCATCGAGCAGTTGCAGCGGGGAAACGTTGACGGCAACCGGCACCAACGGCAGCCCGGCGTCACGCCATTGCGCCAGTTGACGACAGGCCTGAGTGAGGATGATGGCCCCCAGCGGGACGATGAGGCCGTTGCGCTCGGCAGCAGGGATGAACTCCATCGGGCTGATGCGACCGATGCCGGGTCGGTCCCAGCGCACCAGCGCCTCGAAGCCGACAAGGCGGTGCCCTGCTGCACCCACCTTGGGCTGATAGACCAGGGTGAACTCATCGTTTTCGAAGCCGGCCCGCAAGGCCTGTTCGGCATCGAAGAAGGCGGCCAGACCATTGCGCCCGGCCTCGGTGGCCCACTGCACCGAGGTGCCGGGCAGGCGCTTGGCAGCCAGCATGGCGGCATTGGCCGCCTGCAGCAAGGCGTAGGGGCTGGTGGCCACCCCAGGATGCAGGGCCACCCCCATGGAGACATCGAGGAAGAAGCGATGGGCGCTGAGGGTCAGGGGCTGGGTCAGCAGCGCCTGGATGTCCTGGGTGAGCTGATGCGCCACGGCCTGGGTGTCCGGGCTCACGAGCAGCAGGGCGAACTCATCCTCGCCCAGACGCATCAGTTCGGCGCGCTCGCCCAGGGTGTGCAGCAACTGGGTCGACAAAGCCTTGAGCACCTCGTCACCCACCGCCGGCCCGTGGGCATCGTTGAAAAGCTTGAAGCGATCAACGTCGAGGAGGATGAGCGCAAACGCTGGCTGCTCGGCGTTGTCGTAGAGCTCACGCAGACGCTGCAACAGCGCGCTGCGGTTGAGCAAACCGGTGAGCTCGTCGTGGGTGGCGTGCCAGATGAGGGCACGTGCGGCCTCGTGCTGGGCCGTGTCGTCGGAGACCACGACCTGCAGGGCGGGTTCGCCGTCCCACTCGACGTGCCAGGCCTTGAAGCGCAAGTACAGGTGACGACCATCGAGCGCGGTGCGGTCACCTTCCCACTCCGCCAGGGGCAAGGAGCCGTTGTTGACCTGGGCGAGCAACTGGTGGATGGGCTTGCGTGCGGCCAGTGGGGTGGTGAGGTTCAACCATTCGGGCGAGAACACCCGGGGAGCCTGGTCGACCCGGTCCATGCCATAGATGCTGCGGAAGGCGGGATTGATGTAGACCGCGTGATCGTCGATGACCACGGCCACCCCTTGAGGAGAGCGATCGGTCAGCTGGAAGAAGCGATCGCGCACACGTTGCCCCGCTTCCGCCGAACGGGTCAGCGCGGCATACATCAAGGCCATGGCCAGCAACAAGCGCAACACGGTGGCCACGGCGGTCTGGGTCATGGCACCGGCATCACCCGGGTGGAAGACGAAGTTGAACTGGTTGATGCCCGCGAGCACCAGCAAGATGCCTGTGAAGCGCTCGCCTGGGCCTTGCTTGCGCAGCCAGTTGGCCACGATCAGGCTGATGGTGATGTTGATGGTGGCCGAGCCCGCCTGGGCCAGGCTCATGTCGCGCCCCATGAGGGCCCCGTGGGCCAGCAACAGGGCGACGAACAGGACCTGCAGGTGGCGCCGTGGCACGTGTCGGCCGGACAACGAGCCGATGCCTTTGACCATCAGGATCAGGCACAGGGACGGCACCAGGGACAGGCCCATCAGACCGATGACCTGCCAAGCCTCTGAAGGCTGACGCGCAGCCAGGTAGGAGAGTGGATACGCCGTCCAGATCAGATGGGACAGGCCCAGCAGAGCGGTGAACGATTGCTTGCGGTCGTGACGCCACACCAGCAGCAAGGCCAAGCCGGTGGCCACGGTGACAGCGATGTAAATGGCAAAGACGTAAAGCACGACCGACGCAGCGCGCCGCCCATGAGGCGGCAAAAGGGGATGTTTCCCCATCGTGCCAGATGTGCGGGAGGCGTCACCCCCCGACTTTCACTGAGATGAGGCGAGTTGAACGCGCCCCATCTCGGGGCGCTGCCTCACAGTCCCTGCTCGACCATCTCGGCGGCGCGGATCACGGCGCGAGCCTTGGCCTCGGTTTCTTTCCATTCGAGCTCGGGCACCCAATCGGCCACGACGCCAGCGCCAGCGGCCACATACAAGGTCTGGTCCTTGACCACACCGGTGCGGATGGCGATGGCCACATCCATGTCACCCGCAAAGCTGAGGTAGCCCACGGCGCCGCCGTACACACCACGCTGCACGGGTTCGAGCTCGTCGATGATCTCCATGGCGCGGATCTTGGGCGCACCACTGAGGGTGCCCGCGGGGAAGCTGGCGCGCAACACGTCGAGGCCAGTCATGCCATCTTTCAGCGTGCCCTCGACATTGCTGACGATGTGCATGACGTGCGAGTAGCGCTCGATGCCGAAGGCCTCGGTGACCTTGACGGTCCCGGTCTTGGCGATGCGGCCGATGTCGTTGCGGGCCAGATCGATGAGCATGACGTGCTCGGCGCGCTCCTTCGGATCGGCCAGCAGCTCTTTCTCGTTGGTGACGTCTTGCTCGGGCGTGGCGCCACGCGGACGGGTACCCGCGATCGGACGGATGGTGACGGTCTGGCTGCCGTCCTTGTTGTGCTCCTGGCGCACCAGGATTTCCGGGCTGGAGCCGACGACGTGGTGGTCCCCCATGTCGTAGTAGTACATGTAGGGGCTGGGATTGAGCGAGCGCAGCGCACGGTAGAGCGTCAGCGGCGAGGCCGTGAAGCGCTTTTGCAGGCGCTGGCCAATGACGACCTGCATGCAGTCGCCCGCCGCGATGTACTCCTTGCACTTGAGGACGGCGGCTTCGTAGTCGTCTTTGGCGAAGTGGCGCTCGACCGGGAAGGACTCGGTGGGCGTGACCGGGGGCACGGGCACCACCGTCTGCAAGCGGGCCTGCAACTCGCTCAGGCGCGCCTGGGCGCGGGCGTAGGCGCCGGGCTGGCTGGGGTCGGCATAGACGATGAGGAAGAGGCGGTCAGCGAGGTTGTCGATGACGGCGAGCTCTTCACACTGCAGCAGCAGGATGTCGGGCGTGCCGATGCCGGGGGTTTGCGGACGCTGGGCCAGGCGCGGCTCGATCAGGCGCACGGTATCGTAGCCGAAGTAGCCGGCGAGACCGCCGCAAAAGCGGGGCAGGCCCTCGGGCACGGCCACCTTGAAGCGCTGTTGGTAGGTGGCGATGAAGTCGAGCGGATTGCCCTGGAAGGTTTCGACCACCTGGCCGTCGGTGACGACCTCGACCTGGTGGTCGGTGGCGCGCACGAGGGTGCGGGCAGGCAAGCCGACGAAGGAGTAGCGGCCGAAGCGCTCGCCCCCCACGACGGATTCGAGCAGGAAGCTCAGGGGCTGGCCCTGGGTGAGCTTGAGGTAGAGCGACAGCGGGGTGTCGAGGTCGGCCAGGGCCTGGGCCACCAGGGGGATGCGGTTATGGCCTTGGGCCGCCAGGGCGAGGAAGTCTTGTTCGGTCAGCATGGATGTGATCTCGGTGAGGTCCCTGGCGCGGCGCGGGCATGGCAGCTCGGCGCAAGGAACAGGCAAACAGGGCGGGACACCTGCGGGAGCCCCGGTCAGGGGCGAGGTGCCGATTCAGGCGGGCGAGGCTCAGCCACGCCAGGGCCAGGCTCCCCGGTCATGCGGACCTTTGGTCTGTTTGCGAGAGATGAACATCAGCCCAGTGTAGCAGCGAGGCACCGAAGTGAGGGGGGTGTGGGCCCCTCTGCCCGGGTGGTGACAAGGGCAAACCACCTCACGCCCTGAACAGACTGCGGTCAACAATCGCCGTGTCCTGAACTCCGCTGTATCGCCATGTCATTGTCTGCCTTCATGGGCCAACGCCCGGGATCTCCCTTGTTGCGATGGGCAGCGGGCACCTGCCTGGCGATGACCTTGCTGGCGACACCGGCCGTGCAGGCCCAGTCGGCCGACGTGTTCGGCGTGCACTATGTCCCCAGCCTGGAGGTGGAGGGGCAGACCTTGACGCTCAATGGCACCGGGGTGGCGTACCGGGCACTCGCCAAGCTGTACACGGTGGGGCTGTATCTGCCCGCCAAGGCACACCAGACCGCCGGCGTCCTGAGCCAGAACGGCCCCAAGCAGCTGCGCTTCGTGCTGTTGCGCAGCATGCGGGTGGACGAGCTGGGCAAGCTGATCACCCGGGGCATTGAGCACAACTGCAGTCGACCGGAGTTTTTCAGCCTGATCCCGGCCATCCGCAAAATGGGCGAGCAGTTCTCGCACATGCGGCGCCTCAACGCACAGGATGTATTCACGATCGCCTACGTGCCTCAACAAGGCACGGTGTTCCTGATCAACGATGCGCCCGTGGGCGCAGCGATTGCGGATCCGCAGTTTTTCCCGGCCATTCTGAAGGTGTGGCTGGGTGAGCAGCCCGCCACCACAGACCTGAAAAATGCCTTGCTCGACCACAAGGCGCAACCGGTGTTGAGCGCCCTGGAGTGAGGCCGCACGTGACCTGGGCGATCAGGCCAACCAGCGGGACCAGGGCACGGCGTCCAGCCGGTCGACATGCGCGATGGCTGGCACCTCGTCGATGGGGTGACCGTGGTTGTAGCCATAGGTGACCAGGATGATGGGACAGCCTGCGGCGCCCGCCGCCTGGGCATCGTTGCTGGAGTCTCCCACCATGACCGTGTGCGCTGGCGTGGTGCCCAGGGCTTCACAGGTCCTGAGCAGGGGAAGCGGGTCGGGCTTTTTGCGCTCGAACGCGTCGCCGCCAAACACATGCTGGAAATGCGCACGCAAGCCCTTGCGTTCGAGCAACTGCTCGGCAAAGGCGGTCGGCTTGTTGGTGAGGCAGGCCAGGGGCAGGCCCAAGGCGCGCAGTTGCGCCAAGCCTTCGGAAACGCCGGGGTACACGTCGGAGTGCAACCCGTTGAGGCGGGTGTAATGGCCCTGGTAGTGTTGCCAGGCCTCTGGCACGGCGGCCACGGCCTGCGGATCGTCATCGGGCAATCCCCAAGCGTGCGCCAGGGTGCGGCGCAGCAGGTCTTCGGTCCCTTTGCCCACGGTGAGTTCGACGAAGGCACGGTCCACACGGGCGATTTCGATGGCGTGGCAGCCCAGGTCAGCCAGGGTGTGGTGCAACACCACGACGAAGTCCCCCAGGGTGTCCACCATGGTGCCATCAAGGTCGATGATGGCGGCATGAAAAGGGCCTTGGTTCAACAGGTTCTGGTTTGGCATAAAGTCGAAAAAGACGGTCAGGTGGCGAGATCCACACAAGCGCACGCGACATTCTGACGCGGTCGACGACCGGATGTGCCAGCCCGATGTGTTCCGTCCCTCTTCTGCCCAACCACGACCATGTTCACCACCCTGATCACCTGTGCTCAGTTGCAAGCCTTGCAGCAAACCGGCGCCCCCCTGATGCTCATCGACTGCACCGCCGACCTGATGAATCCGGCCGTCGGAGCGCAGCAGTTTCTGCAGGCCCACCTGCCGGGTGCCCTCCACGCCGACCTGGATCATGACCTGAGCGCGCAAGGCGACAGCGAGAGCGCATCTGGCGGACGCCACCCTTTGCCGCGCCGCGAGGTGTTCGCGCAGTGGCTGCGTCAGATGGGTCTGCACGCCGACATGCAGGTGGTGGTGTATGACCGCAATGGCCAGAATTTCTGTGGCCGCCTGTGGTGGATGCTCAAGTGGGCGGGCCACGCGGCGGTGGCCGTGCTCGATGGCGGCTTCAGTGCCTGGACCCAGGCTGGTGGTGCTGTCGAGAGCGGTCCGGCCTCCCCACGCACGCCCTCCGATTGGACGCTGCGGCCGGCCTTGCGCACCCTGGTGTCGGCCGACGAGGTCCTGGCCCGACTGGGGCAGCCTGATCAGACCCTCATCGACGCACGTGCCACACCGCGCTACCGAGGTGAGGTGGAGCCTCTGGATCCCGTGGCCGGCCACATTCCGGGCGCCCTCAACCGACCCTTCGGCCTCAACCTCGACGAACAGGGGCTGTTCAAGCCCGCCGCCACGCTGCGCGCCGAGTTCGAGGCCCTGCTCGCCGGTCGCGACCCGGCCAGCGTGGTGCACCAGTGCGGCAGCGGTGTCAGCGCCGTGCCCAATCTGCTGGCGATGGAGGTGGCGGGTTTTGCACCGACGCGTCTGTTCGCCGGGAGTTGGAGCGAGTGGTGCCGGGACCCCGCACGGCCTGTGGCGCAAGGCTGAGCTTGCCTGCGGCCAGCGGCCCAAGAGGCGTGCTTCAGCGCCGCCAACGGTACTTCGATCCTTCCACGCGTTGCGCTTTGTAGATGCCCGCGTGTCCGGACGCCAGATAGGCCATCGCGCATGCCAGCGCCGCGTGGGTTCCGATGCCCACGCCGAAGACTTCCATGGCCATCAGGGTGCAGGCCAGCGGGGTGTTTGCGGCGCCCGCAAACACCGCCACAAAGCCGAGTGCGGCCAGCCATGGGAAGGGTTGCTGCAACAGCGGCGCCAGCGCATTGCCCAAGGTGGCGCCCATGTAAAACAGCGGCGTCACCTCCCCGCCCTTGAAACCGACGCCCAGTGAAAAAGTGGTGAACAGGCCTTTGAGGGCAAAGTCCCACCACGGCAGCGGTTCGACAAAGGCCTGGGCCAGACCGGGCAGGCTCAAGCCCGCGTAGCGCCAGGCATCGGTCGCCCAGATCGCGCCGGCGAGGACCATGCCGCCGAGCAAAGGCCGCAGCGGAGCATAGGGCACCCGCTGCCTCATGAAGGCCGACAGGCTGTGCGTGCCACGTGCGAAGGCCATGCCCACCAGACCGCAGGCCAGCCCCACCGCCATGGCTGCGCCCAGCGTGCCGATCGACCAGGCCGGCAGCACGCCCGCGCTGTAGAGCCCGTGGTGGACACCCCACAGCGCGCAGACCTGGTCAGCCACCACCGCCGCCACCAGGCACGGCCACAGCGCTTCGTGGCGCAAACGGCCAATGGCCAACACCTCCAGCCCGAACACCGCGCCAGCCAATGGCGTGCCAAAGACGGAGGCAAAACCAGCGCTGATGCCCGTCATCAACAGAATGCGCCGATCGTCCGACTTCAAACGCAAGAGGTGGGTGAACTGATCGGCCAGAGCCCCGCCCATCTGCACCGCCGTTCCCTCACGCCCGACCGACGCGCCACACAGGTGCGACACCACCGTGCTCAAAAAAATCAGTGGCGCCATGCGCACGGGCACCACCTGTCGCGGGTCATGCACCTCGTCGATCAGGAGGTTGTTGCCCGCCTCGACGGGCTGCCCCACTCGCAGGTACACCCACCCCACCGCGAAGCCGGCCAATGGCAACAGCGCCAGCAACCAGCGGTGCGTCTCCCGAGTTTCGGTCGCCCAAGCCAGCGCCAACAGAAACCAGGCCGAGGCCGTGCCGGCGAGCAAAGCCACCCCGACCCCCAGCAACAGCCACTTCAGGGCATGACGCAGCATGCGTGCGGCATCGGAGCGCGGCCAGCGTTTCATGCGAGCACGGGTGACAGGGGTGCCATCTCAGTTGTTGCTGGCAGCCAGCACTTCCTTGACGTCCGTGTGGCCCTGCAACACCTTGTCGATGCCGTCCTGGCGCAGGGTGCGCATGCCGCCCTTCAAGCTGGTCTGCAAGATCTCCAACGCCGAGCTGCGCTGGCGAATGTGCACCCGGATGGCATCGTCGGACACCAGGAGTTCGTGGATGCCCATGCGGCCTTTGTAGCCACGCTGGTTGCAGGCCGGGCAGCCGGGGCCGCGATGGCGCAGGTGGATGCGTCCCTGGGCATCGCCATACTGCTGGCGCCAACTGGCCAGCAGGGTCGCGCGGCTGCTCTCGCTCACGTCGCGTGCGCTGTGCAGGTACTCGTAGAGCATCACATCCAGCTCGGTCTGGGTCGCCTCGGCGGTGACGCCGCACGACGGACACACCCGGCGCACCAGCCGCTGCGCCAGGACCGCCAGCAGCGAATCCGAGAAGTTGAAGGGGTCGAGCCCGATTTCCAGCAAACGCGCAATGCTCTCCGCCGCGGAGTTGGTGTGCAGGGTCGAAAACACCAGGTGGCCCGTGAGCGAAGCCTCGATGGCGATGTTGGCCGTTTCAGAGTCCCGCATTTCGCCGATCATGATGACGTCGGGGTCGGCCCGCAGGAAGGTGCGCATGGCCGCCGCAAAGGTCCAGCCGATGCGTGCATTGACCTGCACCTGACACAGCCCCTGCTGCGAGATTTCAATGGGGTCCTCGGCCGTCCAGATCTTGCGATCGCCCTGATTGAGCTCACGCAGCACGGAGTGCAAGGAGGTGGTTTTGCCGCAACCCGTGGGACCGCACACCAGCACCAGGCCGTAAGGCTTGGCAATGATCTTGCGCAATGCCTCCAGGTTGCTCTGGCTCAGGCCGATCTGTTCGATGGGCAAGGGTTTGGCGCCGCTGAGCAAACGCAGCACGACATCTTCAACCCCGTGCGTGGTGGGCACGGTCACGATGCGCAACTCGACCTTGGCATCGCCAAAGCGTGAGAAGTCGATCTTGCCGTCCTGCGGCTTGCGACGCTCGGAGATGTCCAGGTCGGACATGATCTTCAGGCGCGCGACCAGGGCCGAGCGGTACTCCGAAGGCAGCTCCAGGTACACCGACAAGGCCCCGTCCACCCGAAACCGGATCAGCACCTTGCTGTGCGGCGAGCTGGCCTCAATGTGGATGTCGGACGCGTTGCGCTTGATGGCGTCTTCGATCATCGTGTTGACCAGGCGCACCAGGGTGCTGCTGGACTCGGTGATGACCTCCTTGACCGAATCATCGTGGTTCGGCCCCAGCTCCACGGCCAGCTCGGCGGCCAGCTCGTGCACATCGGTGCGCGCATGCAATTCGCGCACGCGCTCCTGCGCCGCCTCGTAGGCGTTGGCCTGAGCCTGGGCCAGGGTGCCCGGCAAGGCCATCACCGGCTCGATGTGCAGGTTGGTCAGGAAGCGCAATTCATCGAGCGTGGCGCGGTGCCAGGGGTCTTCCATCGCGACCACCAGGCTGCTGCCCTCACGCAGCAAGGGCAGGACACGAGCCCGTTCGGCCGTGGTTTGCGGCACCAGCATCAACGCGTCATCCTGAGGGGGGACCGCCATGCAGTCCACGACCGGCATGCCCGCCATCGCAGCCAGCGCGATCTTGAGGTCGTCTTCCACGACCATGCCTTCGTTGAGCAGAATCTGCCCCAAAGGACGAGGCTGCCCCTGATGCTGCAGGGTCAGGGCGCGCTCGATGTCAGCCGGCTCGCTGAGCCCATGCACGACCAAGGTTTCGCCCAGACGGTGACGGGGCGCCATGGGGTGATCGCCGCGGATCGCATCCCACACGGCCGCGGGGGTGCGCAGCACCAACCCGTCCATGCGGGGTGGCGGGCAAGCATGCGGGGTAGACTGAACCGTGTTGTTTTCCATGGGCGACTCCATACACGGTCTATTGTGCGGAATCTCGCCCCCTGGTGAAGCCTGCCACCTCACAAAATTTGACACGCACCGTTACGAATTGGGCGTCTGGCCCGGGTGCGCTCAGCGTGCCAGCGGCGACGCCACTGCCTGCCCGCCAGGCAGGTGGGAGGCACCGGCATCGGGCATCCCCACACACTTGACAAAGCGGTAGTCGGCCTCATTGACCTTGCGCGTGGCCAGCCAGTAACGCCAGGTGGACTTGGGCCAGATCGCGAAGTTGATGCCCTCGGCGGTCTGGTACCAGCTCTTGCAGCCCGAGTCCCACACCGTGCCCTTGAGGGCCTGGGTCATCTCGCCCAGGAAGCGGTTCTGCGCCTCTTCCTTGACGTCCAGGTAGCCGCCACCCTTGGCCTGCACCAGCTTCACGCAGTTGACGATGTAGTCGGCCTGCGCCTCGATCATGAAGATGATGGAGTTATGGCCCAGCCCCGTGTGCGGCCCCACCAGCTGGTACATGTTCGGGTAGTTGGCCGCCGTGATGCCCAGGTAGGCGGTAGGGCTCACCTTCCAGTCTTCCTGGATGGTGTGGCCATTCAAGCCGCGCAACTCAAAGCTCTTCATGTACACGCGCGGGTCCACCACGAAGCCCGTGCCCAGGATCACGCAGTCCAGCGGGCGGGCCCGGCCGTCCTTGGTGATGATGCCGGTGGCCGTGAACTCGCGAATGTCGTCGGTCACCAGCTCCACGTTGGGACGGTTGAACGTGGGGAACCACTTGTTCGAGATCAGGACGCGCTTGCAACCCAGGGTGTAGTCGGGCGTGAGCTTCTTGACCAGCTCGGGGTCCTTCACCTGATAGGCAATGAACTTCTTGAGGAAGAACTCACCCACCCTGGCCAGCGAGGGGTGGAAGATGGGCCACACACGCGACTCGTTGGTCCAGTAGCAGCGCCAGCGGTGCAGGGTGCGCGTGAAAGGCAGGGCCGCGAACATCTTCTTGCTGAAGGCCGAGTACGAACGCTCATCGCGCGGGATCACCCAGGCGGCCGTGCGCTGGAACACATGCAGCTGCTTCACCTTGGGCGCGATCTCGGGCACGTACTGGATGGCCGAGCCGCCCGTGCCGATCGACGCCACCCGCTTGTCACGCAGGTCGTAGCCATGGTCCCACTGCGCCGAGTGCATCACCTTGCCCTGGAACTGGTCCAGACCCTTGATCTTCGGGATGGACGGCACATGCAGCGGCCCCGAGGCCAGAATCCAGTGACGGCAAATGTAGGTGTCGCCGCCCGCCGTCTTCACCGTCCAGCGGCCGGTGCCTTCGTTGAACACCGCGCTCACCACCTCCTGGTGGAAGCGCACCTTCGGGCGCAGGCGGTATTGCTCGGTCACGTCCAGGATGTACTGCTGGATCTCGCTCCACGGCGCATAGCGCTTGGTCCACTTCGGGCTGGTCGCAAACGAGTACGAGTACATGTGCGACTGCACATCGCAGGCCGCGCCGGGGTACTGGTTGTCGCGCCAGGTGCCGCCCACCTCGTCGCCCTTTTCCAGGATCACGAGATCGGTGATGCCCGCCTCCTGCAGCTTGATGGCCATGCACAGGCCACCGAAACCGGCGCCCGCGATGGCCACCTCAACATGGTGAACGTTCTGGGTGGGGGTGATCGAGTCGGTCATGCGGCACCTCGGTGGAATCTGTGAACAGAAATCGAAACAGGGAAAGTGCTGTCATGGTGCGATCCAGACTTGATCTGGACCATGCTAGATTCGACCAATAATTGATCGTTTCGGCCAAAACCGGGCGGCCAAGCGGCCATTTACGGGTCAACCCTCCCCCCTGAATTGACAGTCTGATGAGCACGCGATCCATCCTCGGCCTGATCTACATGGTGCAGGGCCTCAAGCAGATGGGCGAGGATCCCGAGCCCGTGCTTGCCCGCCACGGCCTGAGCCTGGCCCAGCTCGACCCCAGCACCCGCATCGAGCGCTCGCGTGAGATGCGCATCTACGCCGACCTCGCCGACACCATCCAAGACCCGCTGGTGGGGCTGCGTCTCGGGGGCTTTTACGGCCTGGCCGGCTACGGCCCGCTCATCATGCTGCTGATGACCTGCGCCACGGCCTACGAGGCCTTCCAGGTCGGCATCCGCTATCAGGACCTGACCTACCTGTTCGGGACCCTGCGCTTCGAGCCCGGCGACAAGCTCAGCGCCCTGGTTCTGAAACCCATGCCCATGACCCCGCGCGCCTTCCGCTTCCGGGTCGATGGCGAGGTCTCGGGCACCTACAAGCTGGTGCGCGACATGCAGGTCACCATGGGCGTGGACATCCATGCCGAGCGCATCGACATGCCCTACCCGCGCCCGCCCGAGGCCGCGGACTACGAGGCCTACTTCGGCTGCCCGGTGCGTTTTGGCGAGACCGAGGCGCGCTTCTGGCTGCGCAACGAGCACCTGCAACTGCGCCTGCCCTCGGCCGACCCCAACGCCCATGCCATGTACCGGGCCATGTGCGACCAGCAGCTCGTGGCCCAGGCCACCAGCACCGAGACCCTGGCCGAACGCGTGCTCACCCACCTGGGTCTGTTCAGCGGCAGCTACCCCGGTGCCGAAGAGGTGGCTCGGGCCCTGGGTTTGTCCGAGCGCAGCCTGCGCCGTGCGCTGAGTGAAGAAGGCCAGAGCTTTCGCGACCTGCTGGCCCAGGCTCGCTACACCAAGGCCCAGCACCTGCTGCACCACACCACCCTGCCGGTGGAGGCCATCGCCCAGCAACTGGGCTACGCCGAATCGGCCGCCTTCATCCATGCGTTCCAGCGCTGGGCGGGCATGAGCCCCTCCGCATTCCGAGGGCGCTGAACGGGGCGGCGCAACGGAGGGCGAAACGGCGGCACGGAACCCGAGCAAAGCTGACAGTCATCAAGCGATCTCCACACCGTGCCGCGCTATCCTCACGCCTTTGGCCTGCGGGTCACCGCACTCGCTGGGCCGACATTGAACCACCTTACCGCCTGACCAGGCCCTGTCACCCATGAGCACGCCCACCTCCTTCGCCCCCATGCCCAACGCCGAAGGCTACTTTGGTCCCTACGGTGGCCAACTGGTGCCCCCGCACCTGAAGCAGGCCATGGACGACATCAACGTCGCCTACGAAGAAATCCGCCAGCGCGCCGACTTCCAGGAAGAGCTGGCCTCGCTGTTCGCCGACTACGTGGGCCGCCCCAGCCCCATCTTCCACGCCCGCCGCCTGTCCGAGCAACTGGGCGGCGCGCAGATCCACCTCAAGCGCGAAGACCTCAACCACACCGGCGCCCACAAGATCAACCACTGCCTGGGCGAGGCCCTGCTGGCCAAGTTCATGGGCAAATCCAAGGTGATCGCCGAAACCGGCGCCGGCCAGCACGGCGTGGCCCTGGCCACCGCCTGCGCCCTGGTCGGCATCCCCTGTGAGATCCACATGGGTCAGGTCGATATCGAGAAAGAGCACCCCAACGTCACCAAGATGAAGATCCTGGGTTGCAAGCTGGTGCCCGTCACCCGCGGCGCCGCCACCCTGAAAGAAGCCGTGGACAGCGCCTTCGAGGAATACCTGAAGGACCCCACCAACTTCATCTACGCCATCGGCTCGGTCGTGGGCCCGCACCCCTTCCCGAAAATGGTGCGTGACTTCCAGTCCATCATCGGCAAGGAAGCGCGCGAGCAGTTCCTGGCCAAGCACGGCCGCCTGCCCGATCACGTGGCTGCCTGCGTGGGCGGCGGCTCCAACGCCATGGGCATCTTCACCGCCTTCCTGGGCGACGAGGGCGTGCACCTGGTCGGCGTCGAGCCCTCAGGCGAAGGCCTGGACAAGCCCGGCCGCCACTCCGCCACGCTGAGCAAGGGCAAGCCCGGCGAGATCCACGGTATGGCTTGCTACGTGCTGGAAAACGAAGACGGCACGCCCTCGGCTGTGCACTCCATCGCCTCGGGTCTGGACTACCCCGGCGTCGGCCCGCAGCACAGCTACCTCAAGGACATCGGCCGCGTGGACTACCAGACCGCCACCGACGAAGAGTGCCTGAACGCCTTCATGACCCTGTCGCGTGTGGAAGGCATCATCCCTGCGCTGGAGAGCGCTCACGCCGTGGCCTGGGCCATGCGCGTGGCCCCCACGCTGCCCAAGGACCAGCACATCCTGATCAACCTCTCGGGCCGTGGCGACAAGGACGCCGACTACGTGGCGCAGAAGCTGGGCCTGTGAGCCCCACTGGCCGGTGACCGGCATGCGCGGTGAAGCGACGCGCCATCGGTGACCCGGCCACCCACCATGAGGCTGCGCCCTTCGCGGGGACGCAGCCTTTTTCTTTGGGTCGCGCGGGTGGCTTACTTGGTGCCGAAAATGCGGTCGCCCGCATCGCCCAAGCCGGGCAGGATGTAGCCGTGGTCGTTGAGGCAGCGGTCCACCGCCGCGGTGTAGATGTCCACATCCGGGTGCGCGGCCTGCATCACGGCCACGCCCTCGGGCGCCGCCAGCAGGCAGACGAACTTGATCGACTTGGGCTTCAACTGCTTGATGCGCGCCACCGCCGCCGCGGCCGAGTTGCCGGTGGCCAGCATGGGGTCCACCACGACCACATCGCGTTCGCTCATCTCCGACGGCATCTTGAAGTAGTACTCGACCGGCTGCAGCGTGGCCGGGTCGCGGTACAGGCCGATGTGGCCCACACGGGCGCCGGGGACCACGCGCAACATGCCATCGAGGAAGCCGTCGCCCGCGCGCAAGATAGACACCAGCACCAGCTTCTTGCCGTCGATCATCTGGCCTGTCATCGTCTCCAGCGGCGTCTCGATCTGGACATCCTGCAGCGGCATGTCGCGCGTGACCTCGTAGGCCATCAAGGTGCTCAACTCATCGAGCAGACGGCGAAAACTGTTGGTGCTCGCGTCCTTCTGACGCATCAGCGTGAGCTTGTGCTGAACCAGGGGGTGGGTGATGACGTGGAGGGTGCTCATGAGGGGCTCATCGGGTTGCGGGGACCGGCGTCCATCGTAGGGGACGTGCCGGCGAGGTGCAACGAGATGAAGCAGGAGGCGTGCCGGGGGCGGAGTTACAGGCAGCGATGAACAAACGGGGGCGCTCCTACGCACCAAAGTTCGCGCTGGTGCGCGCTAGGTCTCCGTTAGGCATTACCGCCGCTCAGCGATCACATGCATCAGGACATTGCCATCCATCTGGCACACCAATGCTGCTTCTTTCTTGGGTTCGGGACCTGATAAGAAGACTTCGAGGGTGTAGCACTTAGCATGTTCAGGCAGTACACCACCTTTGCCCAGTGTTTGCTGGATCAACGTCTGTGCCTTCGTGGACAACCAGGAGCGAGCAGAGTTGTAAAAGAAATCTGCACTGGTCGCTGACTTCAACTGATCTTTATTGAGATTGACGCCATCAAATTGAGCAACCAAGACTTGAAAATCTTCTGGTCCAGGCACCGAATCGCGTCCACCCTCAGGCACAGAAAAGACCTCCCAACTGACATGACGGAATGGAAACGGAGTCGCGATAACGGACTGCAGTCCAGCTGCATCCTCTCGATGAGTCACAGAGGTCATGCCCATAAGTTGAATTCCTGAATAAATCCCTATACCCACGAGTGCAAGCACCCATGCACTTCGACGCATCAACGTCTCCCTTCAGCAGGCAGAGATGTGACTTGACCCACATCAGCGCCACGAGCTTCAAGCTTTAGGGTGGTGGGCTTGCCCTTCAACCAGGACACTGAACGGGTTGCGCGGCCAAAATTCATGTACTGATGAGCCAAGCCGCATAGCTCAAAACGCCCATTGGCAGAGTCCGGAATACCCGTCGCGATATCTTTAGCTCCCGGGTTGAAGTTGTATCGGTCTTCGGCATGGATGGTGATGTCAGCACGCATCCGGATATCTTCACCACTCACTTCTGCGATCACCGATGCGCTCACCCAAAATACATGTTGTCCCAATGCCTTGGTCCAATTTTCAGTGACCGGGTGCGGAGCAAACTTGCCGGGGCCAACTCCGAAAGCTGTGCTGGTCACAGAGAATACCGTTCGGTTCTCTCCGATTGCCTCAGCGTGGTGCACGAAGTCTTCCATGAGCAGCGCAATCAGTCGCTCACCTGCAGGGTCAGTCTTGAGGTACTTCTCATAGTCAACCAGGCGATCTTGACCCTTGCCGTAGAGAAAGTGCCGATAGGCCGCGTGAGCATCCAGCAGGTGTGGCCGGAGTGCCTCTGATCCCTCAAGCCCGACAATCCACCCTGCCAGTGCAGCACGGTCTTGCGCAGTTGCTTCTCGGAGAGCGTACTTATCCAGATGGCCATTGTCATGTTTGATAGGAGGCCGAACGGCTTCGCCGAGGCGGTATCTGCCTGACTCAGTGACCATGCGCACCTGGACAGAGTGATCGGTTTTGCCACTCCCCTCGCTCATCAAAACTTTGAAAGGATTGTTCTTGCTCATCTCAAACCTTTGACCGCAGAACCAACGCTTGGTGCCCCAATGAAATTGATGCGTGCTGTTGAACATCGGCACTTGCAACGTCGGTGAATCCATCAGGGTCTGAATCACCGTAGTAAACCACCCCGGAGTCAGTTCTGATGAAGTACGGCACGCCACAAAGAGGCTCACCTGTGGATTCATCTATCAAGCGAAACCGACGCTGAAAGAGCGATACAGCACCAGCAGGCAGTGGCTTGAAACTCGCGGCCCGACCCCCCCCTCCACTCCAATCATGACTCGCCCCCTTCACCGTCCACGTCCCCGGGCAGGTGAAGGTGATGTTGCCGCCCTCGATGACGATCTGGCTTTGCCCCGCTGTCAACGTGATGCTCTTGCTTGCCTGAATGCGGATCTCATCTGTGGTGCTTTGTACCGTCAGGTCCTTCTCGCTCCAGATCTGCTGGGCATCGGTGTGGGCGCGCAAGCTCAGGCCCGCATTGGCGGTGATGGCCTTGATGCCACCTGCGTGGGTGTACAGGCTGGTGGTCTGCCCGCTGACGGCGCTGAAACTGTGCGCGCTGGTGCTGTGCACATCGCCCTGGGCGCTCAACGACGTGTCTTCGCCGCTGAACAGATGAATGCTGGTGGGCGTTACGAAGCTGGCACTCACCGGGGTGTCCAGGTGCAGCAGGGGCTGGGCAAAACGCTCGACCGGGTCGGTGAGGGTGCGACCCTGGGCCTTCTTGGCCTCCTGTCCACCCACGCTGCCTTCATAGCGGCCTTGCGCCTGCGGGTCCATCTGCTCGGCATGGTGCTGCCAGGCTTGCGCGCCGTCGTGGCTGCTCAGGCCATGAGCTCCTTGCTGGCGGGCGCTCTGGCTCAGGGCCTCGCCCAGTTGGCGGGCGGCTTTGAGTTGCGCCGCGGCTTCGGCGGCGTCCATCTGGGTGCTGGCCACGCTGGCACCCATGGTTGGGCGGCTGCTGGTGGTCAGCAACAGTCCTTGGGCGGCGCGCACCACGGCCCAGCCATCGGTGGCGCCATAAAAGCCCGAGCCCAGCCATTGACCGCGCTGGGCGTGGCCCTGGCCGCCGTGTCCGCTGTGCTGGATCAGGTGACCCAGGCTCAGCTCACTCCAGCCGGTGGCGGCGCTGTGGCTGGCCAGGCGCATGCGCAACTGGCCGGTGGCATCGTCGATCAGCCATTGGTTGGCGCCTTGGCCGTCCAGGTGCGGGCTGTGCCAGCCTGAGACGGTGCCGGGGTGGTTGGCGGCCGCGTCCACGCCCGCAGGCCAAGGCAGGTCGTGCTGGCCGTTGTGCAACTGGCCGACCACGATGGGACGGTCGATGTCGCCGTCCACAAAGTCCACCAGCACCTCGGTGCCGACACGCGGCGTGAACACCGCGCCCCAGTTGGGGCCGGCCACGCTTTGCGCCACGCGCACCCAGGTGCCGCTGCGCGCGTTGCCCGGTGCATGGCCGGTTTCGGCGCCGGTGGGCGTGGTGGGTGCATTCAATCCGCCGGGCAGGGGCGTGGCTCCGCGCTGCCAGCCAAACTGGATGCGGATGCGGCCGTCGCGGTCGGTGGTCAGCGGCTCGCCTTCGGCGGCCACCACGGTGGCGGTTTGCAGGCCGGGGGCGGTGGGGCGGTCCAGCAGTGGCGGGACCAGGCGGGCGGTGGCCGGCACCGCCTGGAAATGGTTGCGGTAGCTGCCCTGCTCGATGTCGGTGGCAAGCAGGATCTGGGCGGCTTGGCTGCCCAGGTTGTTGGCGGTCTCGTGGGTCACACGCAGCACCACAAAACGGTTGGCGCCCGATGCCAGCGCATCGGGGCCGTAGAGACTGTGCTCGGTCAGCGCGAAGTGCGCCCCTTCGTGCAGCGCGCGCACGGCACTGCGGCCTTCGGCAAAGCGGTGCTTCAGGGTATGGGCGGCCAGGCGAGTTTCGGCTCGCGCCTCGGCCACGCTGCGGCTGCCAGGCTGGGCGGTGTCCACGCGGCCATCGGCATGGCGGCGCTCGCCGTGGCCCCGGTAGTCCTCCAGCACGGGCACCTCACCGTGGTTGGCCATGCTGCGCGCATCGGCGGCCACACCGGCCAGTTGGCGTTCATCCCAGGCGGCCAGGGTCACGGCGTTGGGCGTGAGCTGCTGACCCACCTGCCAGGCGGTCACGGTGTCTTGCGCCAGGGCTGTGTCGAACAGGCCCGTGCCCAGCACCCCGGCGCCGCGCATGTCGGGGCGGCTGAAGCGCAGCGGGCCCAGGTCGGGCACTTCAGCCTGGGTGTCGAACACCACCAGGGTGTGACGGGCGGCGCGGGCACCGGTCACGGCGCCTTGCGAGGCACCGCTGTGCGACAGGCGCCAGCTCCAGCCTTCTTCGGCCATCAGGCGCTGCACAAAGTCCCAGTCGGTTTCCCGGTACTGGGTGGTGATGGCCCGCACCGGGCCGGGCGCGGCCACGTCGAGCTTGAAGTTCGCCTGCGGGTAGGCCGACAGCACGCTGCTCACGATGTCGGCGGCGGTCTGGTCCTGAAAGATACGGGTGTCGCGACGCAGCGTGAGCCAGTGCGTCCACGCCGCCAAGGTCAGGCGGTAGCGGGCCAGCCCGCCGTCGGCGCCCAGTTGTGCGGCCTTGACCACATAGCCGTGCCAGGCGCGCCAACTGCCATCGGCCCGCATCAGGCTCAGGGTGACCTGCTCGCCATTGAGGGCCTTGAGCTCCAGCAAGGCATGGGTGCTGACGCAATCGACCTCGGCCCACAGGGGCTCGGCGGCGTGCACCGCCTCGGTGATGCGGCAGCGCTCGACCACCAGCGAGGCCGAGGGCAAGGCGGTTTCGATTTGCAGCAGGCGAGTGGATTGGCCCAGGGTGAGCGCGGCCTGCAGACGCGAGGTCAAGGACGCGCTCAGCTCAGCCGTCTGGGCCGATGCCGTGGCGGCCGCGGCCGACGCCAGCGACTGCAGGGACGCGCCAGTGCGCGCCCCCACCTCACCGAGGGACGGGAAACTCATGGATCACTCACCTGCAATTTGTCGTATCCGGACATTGTCCGAGGGGGGCTGAACCACCCCGCCCCCGCCTGCGGGGGGAAATTGCAATCAAGCGTTACGCACTGGGTCGTTTCCACCCTGCGGCACGCGCGCTGGGCGAGGGCGCCTACAATCGCCCGCCTTGCTGTTTCTTTGCCCCTGCGGGCCTGCACCATGTCTTACTGCGCCATCGACTTCGGCACCTCCAACTCGGCCATCGCCATCCCGCGCGCGCCGACCGAGGGGCCGGGGATGCGCCTGGTGCCGCTGGAAGGTGAACACCTGACCATGCCGACGGCGGTGTTCTATTGCACCGACGCCGATGACCTGCCGCCTGGCACCTGGCGCGGCACCCACTTCGACGACAGCCTGCCGCGCACCTTCGGGCGTGCCGCCGTGCAGGCTTACATCGAGGGGTATGAAGGCCGCCTGATGCGCTCGATGAAGAGCATCCTGGGCACGGCCCTGGTGGACCAGACCACCGAGGTGGGCAACGGCCTGGGTGTGAAGTACCTCGACATCATCACGGGCTACCTGCGCCACCTGCGCAGCCTGGCCGAAAAGGCCGGCGGCCAGCCGCTCACCCAGGTGGTGATGGGGCGCCCGGTGTTTTTTGTGGACGACGATGCCGAGCGCGACGCAGCGGCACAGGCTTCGCTGGAAGCCGCCGCGCGGGCCGTGGGCTTCACCGACGTGGCGTTTCAGTTCGAGCCGATTGCGGCGGCGTTCGATTACGAGCAGCACGCACAAAAGGAAGAGTTGGTGCTGGTGGCCGACATCGGCGGCGGCACCTCGGACTTCTCAGTGGTGCGAGTGGGGCCGCAGCGGGCGAGCCGGCTGGAGCGTCGCGACGACATCCTGGCCAACCACGGTGTGCACATCGCCGGCACGGACTTCGACCGTCGCGTGTCACTGGCCAGCGTGATGCCACCGCTGGGCTACGGCGCGTTCGGGCCCAACATCGGTGGGCAGCCGCCGCGGCCGGTACCCAGCCGCGTGTACTTTGACCTGACGACCTGGCACCTGATCAACACGGTGTACCAGCCTCAGCGCATGGCCGAGTTGCGCAGCATGGTCGATTTTTACGGCAACCCCGTGCATCATCAGCGCCTGATGAAGGTGGTGCGTGAGCGCCTGGGGCACGCTCTGGTGGGGCGTGCCGAAGCCGCCAAGATCGCGGTGGCCGAGGGCGGCGACACCGACATCGACCTGACCCTGATCGAGGCGGGCCTGCACAGCCCACTGAGCGGCGCGCAAGCCGAAGCCGCCCTGCACGACGACCTGGCTCGGATCGTGGCCTGTGCGCACGAAACCGTGGCCCAAGCAGGCATCCCGGCCAGCGACATCAGTGCGCTGTACTTCACCGGCGGCTCCACCGGCTTGAAGCTGCTGACCGATCAGCTGGAAGCCGCCTTCCCCGGCGCTCGGGCCGCCCGCGGCGACCGCATGGCCTCGGTGGCGACCGGCCTGGGCCTGCATGCGGCCCGACTGTTCCAGCGCTGAAGCGGCCGGCACAGAGCCGTCAATCGCCGCAGATCAAACCCAGATAGTCGACCTGCTCTTCGTACTCAGCCTGCGGCAGGTCGCGCAACTCGGCGCATTGCAGATGATTGCCGCGCAGTTTGCCCACGGCCTGGTCCTCGTAGCTCCAGTCAACGATGTCGGCTTCCGTGAAGGTGACCGTCTGACCGCTGCTCAAACCCGGAAGGCCACGCGGCGTGGACTGCAAGACTGCGGAGAAAGCTGCCCCCGTCGCCTTGAAATCGTCCAACCAGATGCTCTCCACCTTCCCGCCCGCGCGCACCTGCACCAACACGCGATAACCCCCCAGGCCCGCGGGCTGGGCCTTCCAGGTTGACAGAAAGCCGGGCACCGAGGCGCGCGCCTGGGCACGCGCTGCTGTCAGATCGGCACCATGCGCAGGCAGGGTCGCGAGGGCTGCCACGCTGAGCGCGGTCCATAACAGGTGACGAAACATAGGCATGGCAGATTTCCGCAGAGGAAGAAGCAAAGCCTCGCATTCTTCTGTGCCGGAGCTCAACTGCCAAGGGTTAACCCGCGACAAGGTGTGAAGTTTGTCGCCGTCTGGGCAATGTGGTGCGTCCGCCGCCGCCCCTCACCCGTTGACCCGCACCAGCCCCGCTCTCAGCGCAAGCGGTACACCCGCTCGGCGTTGGCATGGCCCACCGCACGGGCCACCTCGGGCGGCAGCGCGTCCACCAGGGCGCGCAACCAGCGCAAACCGGTGTCCTGCCCCGGATCGCCGCTGCCACGCGCCACGCCCCCCACGTCATAGAAGGCATCGCTGCCAATCATGAAGCGGTCGGGAAATGCCTGGATCAGCTCCAGCCACGCAGGCTTGAGCGCGCCTTCGGGCGTCATGGCCGAGGCCGGGCTGGGATGGCCTTTGTTGACGCGGAAGCTCATGTAGAGGTTGGGATAGGTTTGCAGCCATTGCTTCACGCGCTGGGGATGGCGGGTGAGCAGGGGCTCGAAGCCCACATGCGACCAGACAAAACGGGCCTGGGGGTTGTGCGTGAGCAGGCGCTTGAACGCCTCGGCGTTCTCGGCCAGGGTGTCGGGGTTGAGCGGGTTGGGTCGCAGGGCAGCCGGCAAGGGCATGGCCTCGGGCACCAGGTCCATGTGCAGGTCGATGGGCAGGCCACGCTCGGCCGCCAGGTCGGCCAGCAAGAGGTACAGGGGGTGATCGGCGGGCACCGACTCGTAGGCGTGCTGGCTGCCCATGGCCGGGATGGACACATGGTGGATGCCCATCTCACCAATGCCCACGGCCCCTTGCGCCACGATGGCGTCAAAACGGGCCTTGAAGCGCGCCTTGACCGCATCGGTCACTTCGGCAGCCGGGGTGTTGTGAATCATGACGTTGAGCGAGCTGCCGCCCATGATGGCCACGCGTCCGGGGTGCTTGTCGGCCGCGAAGCGCAAGTGCTCGATGTCGTAGTAGTTGGGCGTTTCGCCCACCAGGGGCGGCGGCATCAGCACGGTCTTTCGGATGCCCAGTTCGTCCATCTTGCTGAGCGCCGTCTGCAAGGCCGCCGAGAAGTTCTGGTTGCGCCCACCGGACTGGAAGTGTGTGTGCACGTCCACCATGGGCACGCGGCTGTCGGCGGATGCGCCGCTCTGCGCCCACGCACTGCCCAAGCCCAGCACCAGGCACGACACGGCCCATGCACGACGCCCAACAAACAGGTTCATGGTGTCTTCTCCGAGTGGGTCACAGTTTGATGAGCCGCTCCAGCGCCTGCTCCAGCGTGGCGGCTGACTTGGCAAAACAGAAGCGGATGACGCCATGGTCGGCGCCATCGGGGTAGAAGGCGGACACCGGGATGGCGGCCACACCGTGCTCGCGCGTGAGGCGCTCGACGAAGACGCGGTCACCTTCGTCACTGATGGCGCCATATTTGACGCACTGGAAGTAGGTGCCCTGGCAGGGCAGCAGCTCAAAGCGTGAGCCGGCCAGCGCCTGCCGGAAGATGTCACGTTTGCCCTGGTACAGGGCCTTGAGCTGCTCGTACCAACCTGGCTTTTTCATGAAGTCGGCCAGGGCGTACTGCGAAGGGGCGTGCACGGTGAACACGATGAATTGGTGGGCCTTGCGGAACTCGGCCATCAGCTCGCGCGGGGCCAGGCAGTAGGCCACCTTCCAGCCGGTGATGTGATAGGTCTTGCCGAAGCTGGAGACGACGAAGGCGCGCTCGGCCAGGCCGGGGTAGCGCAGCACGCTTTCATGGCGGGCGCCGTCGAACACCATGTGTTCGTAGACCTCATCGCTCAGCAGCACGATGCCGGTGTTCTTCACCAGGGCCTCCAGGCGGGCCATGTCCTCGGCCGTCCACACGGTGCCGGTGGGGTTGTGCGGGCTGTTGAGGATGATCAGGCGCGTGCGCGGCGTGATCAGGCGGGCCACCTCGTCCCAGTCGGGGCGGTAGTCGGGCAGGCTCAGGTGGGCGTAGACGACCTTGCCCCCCTGCAACTCAACCGACGGCGCGTAACTGTCGTACACCGGGGTGAAGACGATGACCTCGTCACCCGGGTGCACCAGAGCCGCCACGGCCGTGAAGATCGCTTGCGTCGCCCCGGCGGTGACGGTGATTTCGGCGGCCACATCGTAAGATGCGCCATACAACGCATTCACCTTGGCGGCAATGGCCTCGCGCAGCACCGGCACACCGGTCATGGGGGCGTACTGGTTGTGACCGGCGCGGGCGTGCTGGTCGAGCAAGGCCAGAAGCTCGGCGGGCGCGTCGAAATCCGGAAAGCCTTGCGACAGGTTGAGCGCGCCGTGCTCGGCGGCCAAGGCCGACATCACCGAGAAGATGGTGGTGCCGACCTGGGGCAGTCGGGAGGTGAGGGGGCGGGGGTAGCTGGGCATGGCGGCAAGGATAGCGTGAGCGCCCACCCCGACCGAAGGCTTACTTCGCCAGTTCAGCACGCATCGCGTCGATCACCGCCTTGTAGTCCGGCTTGCCAAAGATGGCGCTGCCGGCCACGAAGGTGTCGGCGCCCGCGTCGGCGATGCGGCGGATGTTGTCCACCTTCACGCCACCGTCGATCTCCAGGCGGATGTCACGGCCCGAGGCGTCGATGATCTTGCGCACCTTCTCGGCCTTGCGCAGCGTGCTGTCGATGAAGCTTTGGCCGCCAAAGCCGGGGTTGACGCTCATCAGCAGCACCACGTCCACCTTGTCGATGACGTACTCCAGCACCTCGACCGAGGCGGCGGGGTTGAACACCAGGCCGGCCTTGCAGCCTTCGGCCTTGATGAGCTGCAGGGTGCGGTCCACGTGGGTGGAGGCATCGGGGTGGAAGGTGATGATGTCGGCACCGGACTTGGCGAAGGCCTGGGCCAGGGCGTCCACGGGTTGCACCATCAGGTGCACGTCGATGGGCACGGCGGTGCCGTCGGCCTTGACGGCGTGCTTGCGCAGCGCCTCGCAAACCATCGGTCCGAAAGTCAGGTTGGGCACGTAATGGTTGTCCATCACGTCAAAGTGGATCCAGTCGGCCCCGGCGTCGATGACGTTGCGCACCTCCTCGCCCAGGCGGGCGAAATCGGCAGACAGGATGCTGGGGGCGATGCGGAAGGTGCGCGACATGGAAAGGGCCTTTCGGTGGATGGGTGCGCCATTGTAAAAAGACAGCCCCAGGGTTTGCCAGGGTATGTCACAGAGTCCATGAAAGGGGATTGCCTAGAATGGGCCGCATGAGCAAAGCCCAATTCACCTGCGCCGTGGTCCCCCAGTACCTGGAAGACCAGAGCAATCCCGTGCGACACGAGTACGCCTTTGCCTACACGGTGACCATCGTCAACAGTGGCGAGGTGCCCGCGCAGCTGATCGGCCGCCATTGGGTCATCACCGATGCCACGGGCCATGTCGAGGAGGTGCGCGGTCTGGGCGTGGTCGGGCACCAACCGCTGCTCAAACCGGGTGAGCGCTTCGAATACACCAGCTGGACGCGTCTGAACACGCCCCATGGCGTGATGCAGGGCACCTACTTCTGCATGACCGACGCGGCCGAAGCCTTTGAGGCGCCGATCCCGGCCTTCACCCTGGCGCGTCAACAATCCCTGCACTGAATTGATGAAGCGCTTGGCCTCTCTCAAGACGCTGTGGCAGCGGCGGCCCTGGTGGTCGCGGCCCGGTCAGGATGTGGAACTGCAAGCCTTGCTGGACGGGGCCGATCCACAAGCACCCCAGGCGGTGCGGCACCTGTGGCTGATTCGCCTGCTGGGCTGGGTGCGGCGCGCCGAGCCGCGGTATGGCACCCGCACGCTGGTGAGCACCTTGGCGCAAGACCCGGTGCGCCGCGCCCGCGTGGTCAGCATGCTGGCCAGCATCTGGCGCGATGGCGACGTGGCCGCCCTGCTGGCCGACTTCGGTTTTTCGCCACGCACCTCCTTTCTGAACGAACTGGGCGAGCGCCTGCGCCGCCGCGTGCTGCCCCTGAGCCCGGACACCGACGACCTGGGCACGCTGTTCAACCTGCTGTTCGACGATCCGGCCGATGCGCAATGGCTGGCCGATCTGGATGAGCCCACGCTCAATGCCATCGGCGAGCTGTGGGCGGACGCGATGCGCGAACTGGACCCGGAGCGCTGCAACGGCGCCGCCTGCCCGCTGGGCTGGCGCGAGCCCTTCCACGACGCCATGCTCTATCTGGCCACGCAGATCCGCGCGGCGGGCTTCTCGCCGGCGTTTCGCTCGCGCATGGGTGTGCGGGTGGACGTGGACTTCGACACCAAGATGGCGCGCGCCGAGGGTCGCTCCAACGAAGCCAGCGCGCGGCATGCCTTTCGCCACCTGTCGCAAACCACCGAGCGGGTGCACGAGCTGGCACTGGCCCACGCACAGGAAGCGGGCCCTGATGCCCCGCCTTCGGCCGCCCTGCTGCACGAAGCCCAGTACCTGCGAGCCCTGCTGGACACCTGTGCGAACGCCGCACGGGGCCTGCATGGCCACCTGGAAGAGCATGGCATCTCGATGGACCTGGTCTTTCAGATCGACCAGTTGTGCGAGCGCTGCCGACGCATGGAGCGCCTGCTGGAGGCTGTGCTGAGTCCCAAGCCCGGCCCGGTCTTGCGCCGCTTTTTGATCGAACTGCTGCAGGTGAGCGAAGAGCGCCGCAGCGTGCGCGCCCTGTTCACCCAGCATTACTCGATGCTGGCGCGCAAGGTGGCCGAGCGCAGCGCCGAAACCGGCGAGCACTACATCACCCGCACGCGCGCCGAGTACCGCCAGATGCTGCGCAGCGCCGCTGGCGGGGGCGCGGTGATGGCCGTGACCACCTTCATGAAGTTCGTGATGCTGGGCCTGGGCCTGTCGCCCTTCTGGAGCGGGATGGCCGCAGGCTTCAACTACGCCACCAGCTTCGTGGTGGTGCAGTGGCTGCACTTCACGGTGGCCACCAAGCAGCCCGCCATGACGGCCCCGGCCATGGCCGCCAAACTGGAGGACACGCGCAGCGAAGCCGGCGTGGAGAGCTTTGTGGACGAGGTGGCCCACCTGGTCCGCTCACAGGTCGCCGGCATCGTGGGCAACCTGATGGTGGTCACCCCCCTGGTGCTGCTGGCTCAATTGGCGGCGTGGTGGGCCCTGGGGGCGCCGCTGATCAGCGAGGCCGAGGCCCACTACGTGTTCAAGAGCATGACCCTGCTGGGCCCCTCACTCTGGTATGCCGCCTTCACGGGTGTGCTGCTGTTCTCGTCAAGCATCATCGCGGGCTGGGTGGAGAACTGGTTTGTGCTGCACCGCCTGGACAGCGCCTTGCGCTGGAACCCGCGCATCCGCGCGCGCCTGGGGGCGCACCGCGCGGCCCGCTGGGCGGTGTGGTGGCGCGAGAACATCTCGGGCCTGGCGGCCAACATCTCACTGGGCTTCATGCTGGGCGTGGTGCCGGTGGTGGCCAGCTTCCTGGGCTTGCCGCTGGACATCCGTCACGTCACGCTGTCGGCCGGTCAGACGGCTGCCGCGGCCGCCACCCTGGGTTGGGACGTCATCCACAACCCACAACTGTGGTGGTGCGTGGCCGCCGTGCCGTTGACGGGCATGCTCAATGTGGGCGTCAGTTTCGCGCTGGCGCTGCGGGTGGCGGTGCGTTCGCGCGGCGTGCGTCTGGTCGACCGGGCCCGCCTGTGGCAGGCCATCCGGCGGCGCATGTGGCGTCACCCCTTGAGCTTCTTGTTGCCGCCGCGGTCCTCGTCCTGATCAACGATCCAAGTCGCGCTCATCCTGGGGCAACTCGCCTTGGCGGCGCCCCGAAAACATCGTCCACCAGACCAGCCCCACCAGCACAGCCAAGGCGGCAGCAGCTTCCAGCACAATCAACCACATGATCGTTCGTCCGTTTTCGAAGTTGAGATGGGCCCTACCGGCTCTGATTGTAGGCAGCCTGATGGGGTGCAGCCTGTTGCCCACCTCCACCCGGGAGACCCCGGCGCCGGTGACGACGCCGGAGGTGGCGGCCAGCGTCCCGGGCGCGGCGCCCCTGACTTGGCAGCGCGCCAAGTCCACCTGGACCGCGGCGAACTGGAACGAGCTGCCCGGCTGGGAGCAAGACCGCGTCCGGGAATGGTGGCCCGCCCTGTGGCAAGGCTGCGTGAAGCCGGCCGCCGCCTGGGCCCAGGTGTGCGCCGAGGTGCGCAAGCTGGGGCCGCAATGGGGCAAGCAGGTCGAGGACGGCTTCGTGCGCCAGTGGGTGCAAAGCCGTCTGCAACCCTGGCGGGTGAGCGCCCCCGATGGTCGCGCCACCGGCCTGCTGACCGGCTACTTCGAGCCACTGCTGGAAGGCCGACGGACCCCGGATGCGCGTTTTCGCCACCCGCTGCACCGGGCCCCACAGGGGCTGGGCACCCGCAAGCCCTTCCTCAGCCGCAACGAGTTGGAGCGCACGCCAGAGGGCCGCGCCGCACTGGCCGGACGCGAACTGGTCTACCTGGCCGACCCGCTGGACGTGCTGCTGATCCAGGTGCAGGGCTCCGGTCGCATCCGCCTGCAAGACGAACGCGACGCGCAGGGCCAGCCCAAGGTGGTGCGCCTGGCCTTTGGCGGCCACAACGACCAGCCCTATGTGTCGGTGGCGCGCTGGCTGGTGGACCAGGGTGCGTTCACGCTGGAGCAGGCCTCCTGGCCCGCCATCCGCAACTGGGCCACGGCCAACCCGGCCCGGGTGGACGAGATGATGCACGCCAACCCGCGCGTGGTCTTCTTCCGTGAAGAGCCCTTGCCAGACCCAGCCGTGGGCCCGAGCGGCGCCCAAGGGGTGCCGCTGACGCCCGGTCGCTCGATTGCCGTCGACCGCGACAGCGTGCCGCTGGGCACACCCGTGTGGCTGGACAGCACGGTGCCCTCCACGTGGTCGGCCAACGGCAGCGCCAGCCCGGCTGCGCCCTTGCAGCGCCTGGTGATGGCACAGGACACCGGCGGCGCCATCCTGGGCGCCGTGCGCGCCGACTTCTTCTGGGGCTGGGGCGATGAGGCCCTGGCCCTGGCCGGTCGCACCAAACAGAATCTGGCCATGTGGGTGCTGTGGCCGCAGGGCGCCGGGCCCGTGCGCTGACTCAGCTGACGTTCAAGCGGCAAAGGCCCGCTTGAGCGCCTCGGCCAGGGCCGTGTGCGCCTGCGCGGCTTCCGGCAAGAAGCGGCCCATGTTGATGAAGTCGTGGATGACGCCGGGCCACACGCGCAGCTCCACCGGCACGCCGGCCGCGCGCAGCTTGTCGGCGTACAGATAGCCGTCGTCGGTCAAGGGGTCGCACTGCGCCAGGCCGATCCAGGCCGGGGCCACGCCGCGGTGATCGGGCGCGTGCAGAGGCTCGCGGTGCCAGCGCTCGCTGAGGTGGCCGCCCTGCGCATGGCTTTCAAACCACTTCATCAACTCCGCGTTGAGGAAGGTAGCGCGCCCGTAGGTCATGAAGGAGTCGGTGCGCACGCCCACCTGCACCGAGGGATAGAACAGCGCCTGCAGTTTCAAGGGGATGTCGGCGTCGCGCGCCAGTACCGCCAGGATGGCCGCCAGCGTGCCGCCCGCGCTGTCACCGCCGACCGCCATGCGGCTGGCGTCCAGATGCTGGGTGTGACCGTGCTCGACCAGCCAGCGCAGGGCCGCCATGCAGTCTTCCAGCCCCGCGGGATATTTGTGTTCGGGGGCCAGGCGGTAGTCGATGGCCACCACGGCCGCGCCGCTCTGGTGGGCCACCTGGCTGCACATCGCCTCACAGGTGTCGATGCCGCCCACCACAAAGCCACCGCCATGCAGGTACAGGAACACCGGCAGGTCCTTGTCGTGCGTGCTGGCCCACAGGCGTGCCGGGATGTCACCGGCCGGGCCGGGAATGGCGAAGTGCTCGACACGGGGCAAGGGCACCGGTGGGTGTGCCATCGCACCCACCCCCGCGGCATAGGCCTTGCGAGCCATCTCCACCGGTTGCTGGCTCAGCGGCGGAAAACCCGTGCGACGGATGCTGTCCATCAGGGCCTGGGTGTGGGGGGCAAAGGGCAAGGGCTTGTCGTCAGCCATGTCGAAGGTCTCCTGCCGATGGGTTCGGCTCGTGTGGGACAGGAACGGGGGCCATGCGGGCGCAAGGCACCTCAAGGCGCGGTGATGCGGATTTCCAGCTGTTCGGACTGTGTGTCATCGATGGCCTCGGTCGACAGCGTGCCACTGCGCGCTTGCTGCGCACGCCGACCACTGCGGGCCACCACGGCCCATTCTCCCAGAGGGACGGCCACCGTGCTGACCACCTCGCTGTACCGCACCTGGCCATCGGGTTCGTAGGCAGACTGGGTGCTGGCGCGGGCATCGAGCTCCACCGTGACAGGCGCCTGGCCACCAGGCCACTGTGGGCGCACATTCAGCCCCTGCCCCAGATCAAGCCACTCGGTCTGGGCCCAGGCCTGTACCGCGCCGCCGCGGCCATCTCGCCCCGGGCGCTGCGTGGGCACATACGCCCATTGCCAGACCGTGTAGGGCTGGCTGCGTCCCACGAACAGACGCGCTCGACCGCCGTTGAGCACCTGCACCTGCTGCACCGACTGGGCCTGGGTCTCGGTCTGCCACCGACCCATCTGCACCTCGCCCTGGGCCACCACGCCGCGCTGGCTGTCGATGATCACCCGCCCCTGGCGCACACCGACACGGCTGTCTTGCACCTGTCCCTGCCCTGCAATCCGCCACTCCACCACCAGATTGCGCAACGGCAGGCCGGCATCGCGGACCTGCGCAGCAACCCACCCTGGGGTGAGGCTCAGGCCGGCGCACAGGGCCCCCAGAGCACGAGCCCAGCGCCGACGAGGGCCACTTGTCTGAAAATGCGGGAAATCAAGCATGATCCTGTCTCCTTTCCGACGCGCCAGACCGCGAAGCTCGTGCTTCAATGTGAACGCAGCAGAACCGATGTTCACGTAATCTGCCACAGACTGAAACGAACCGGGGCGGCCGCCCTCGACACCTTACTGCGCCCTGGCTCAAGGCGCCCTACCTCCATGCAGCTCGACGAACTGTTCCAACAACCTCAGGCCCTGCCCGCTGTCCCCAAGATCGTTCACGAACTGATCGACAGCTTCAATGACCAGGATGTGTCGATCGAGGCGATTGCGCGCAAGCTCGCCGCCGACCCGGTGCTGTCCGCCCGCTTGCTGCGCCTGGCCAACTCAGCTTACTACCATGTGTCGCGCACCATCGGCACGGTGCCGGAGTCCATCGCGATGCTGGGCTTCGTGACCGTGCGCACGCTGGTGATCAGCTCGGGCCTGACCGGTGGCTACAAGTCCATGCCCGGCCTGGACCTGAGCCAGTTCTGGCGCTACAGCATGCACGCGGCGGCCGTATCGGGCTGGGTCGCACAGCAGGTGCGCGTCAACCGTGACCAGGCGTTCACGGTCGGCCTGATGCACGCGATTGGCGAGTTGGTGATGCACGCAGGCATGCCCGCGGCCATGCTGCAACTGGACCAGCAATCGTCCCCGATGGACGATGACCGTCTGGCGCTCGAGGAGCGCACCTTCGGCTACCAGTTCGCATCCGTGGGATCCGAGTTGGCACGTCAGTGGCGCTTCCCGCTGTCGTTCGTCGAGGCGATCCGCCACTTCCCAGCGCCGCTGGCTCAGCCCAAGTTCGACCCGGTGGCCGGCGTGCTGCATCTGGCCGCCTGGCGCGCCCGCGCCGAGTTCCACCAGCTCGATGCCGCGGCGATGGCCGCCCAGGTGCCTGCCGACGTGTGTGCGGCACTGGGCCTCTCGACGGACGTGCTGCTCAAGGAAATGCCACCGCTGGCAGAGCTGTGCGAAGGCCTGGAAGCGTTGATCAGCTGATCCTGAACGCACCGGGACGCCCCCCGCTGCCGAGAACACGGGCGACGAACCGTTGCGGCATCAGATGGACAGCGGATCGACGTCCACCGCCCAGCGGATCAGCCCGCTGCGACGGTGCTGCTGAGCCAGGCTGAACCAGGTGGCCTGTGCCGCGGACAAGAAGCGCTGCAGCGGGACCCGCTGGGCGCTTTCGATCATCAACTGGGCCCGCTCGACATTGGCCACGCGCTGCACCGGCGTGGGCACGGCCGGATACAAGGTGATGCCCGCCGCCTGCGCCTCTGCCATCACGGCCTGCGCGGCGGCTTCCAGAAAGCCCTGCGCCGCCTCCTGCGTCTTGCCCTCGGCGCGCAGCATGGCCAGGTGAGCGTAGGGCGGCAGACCCGCCATCTCGCGTTCTTTGAGCTGCTGCGCGGCAAAGTCCGCGAAGTCGTACTTGCGCAGCGCCTGGTAGAGCGGATGCGTGGGGTGCCAGGTCTGCACCCACATCTCGCTGCGCCCGGCCACCTCGGCATCGCGACCGGCCCGGCCAGCTGCCTGCAGCAGCAGCGCAAACTGGCGCTCGGCGGCGCGGAAGTCACTGGCAAACAAGGCGGCATCGGGGTTGATGGCCGCCACCAGCGTGATACGGCGGAAGTCGTGTCCCTTGGCCACCATCTGCGTGCCCACCAGCACGTCCACCTCCCCGGCATGCACGCTGGCCAGTTGCTCCTCCAGCGCCCCCTTGTGGCGGGTCACATCGGCGTCGATGCGGCCCACGCGGGCGCCGGGCAGGACCTCGGCCAGCTGCTCTTCCAGACGCTCGGTGCCGCGGCCCACGGGCGCGATGTCCTGGTTGCCGCAGTCCGGGCAGGCGCGCGGCACCCGTTCGGAAAAGCCGCAGTGGTGGCAGCGCAGGGTGCGGTCGGCCTTGTGGAACACGCGCCAGGCGCTGCAATGCGGGCAGCCGCTCTTCCAGCCGCAGTCGCTGCAATGGAGTACCGGCGCGTAGCCACGGCGGTTGAGCAGCACCAGGCTTTGCTCGCCCCGCTCGATGCGCTGGGTGATGGCCGCCAGCAGTTCGCGCGCAAACGGGGGCTGATCCTGGCCCATGGTGGGGCGCAGCAGACGGGACTGGTCGAGCAGGCGCACCTGCGGCATGTCGCCTGCACCAATGCGCGAAGGCATGGCCAGGCGCACGTAGCGGCCGGCGCCGCCTTCGGCCACCGGCAGCGCGTTGTACCAGCTCTCCAGGCTGGGCGTGGCCGAGCCGAGGATGATGGGCACCTGCTCCAGCTTGGCGCGGTAGATGGCCAGGTCGCGGGCCGAGTAGCGCGCACCGTCTTGCTGCTTGTAGCTGGGGTCGTGTTCTTCGTCGACGACGATGAGACCCAGGCGGGGCAGCGGCGTGAACACCGACAGGCGCGTGCCCAGGATCAGGTCGGCATGACCGGTGTGCGCCATCAACCAGTGGCGCAGGCGTTGAGCTGGTGTCAGACCACTGTGCAACGACACGATGCGTCGGCCCGCGAAGCGCTCGGCCACGCGGGATTCGAGCTGCGGCGTCAGGTTGATCTCGGGCACCATCATCAGCACCTGCTGGCCCGCGTCCAGCGCACGCTGGGCCTGGCGCAGGTAGACCTCGGTCTTGCCGCTGCCGGTGCTGCCCCACAGCAGATAGGGCTGGTCGCCGCCCTCGGCCAGTCGGTCGAGCACGGCCTGCTGCTCGGCCGTCAAGGTCGGCAAGACAGACACCTGCGGCGGGGCCGGGTCAGGCACGGTGCCTGGCGAGGGCGAAGTGGCCTCCTGCGGCACGTCCGATGAGGTCATCGACTCTGACAGACGAACTGCGGCCTTGGCCCGGGCGCGCTTGGGCTTGGCTGCCGGCGGCGACACCTCCTTGTCCAGGCGCTTGAGTCGGCGCCCCCACTGGGTGGCATCAAGCTGACGCAGCTCGGGCGGCAACACCATCAGCGCCATCTCTCCCAGACTGCGCTGGTAATAGGCAGCGGCGAAACGCACCAGTTGGCGCCAGGCAGTCGGCAAGGGGGGCAGGCCATCGAGCACCTCGGCCACTTCCTTGAGCTGGGCAGGGTCGACCGTGGCATCCGGGGCCACCTCGTCTCCCCCCCACCAGACCACGCCGGTGACCACACGCCGCCCAAAGGGCACACGCACCAGGGTGCCTGCTGGCAAGGGCCGATCACACAGGTAATCCAGAGGCCCCCACAGGCCCGCATGCTGCGGCGCCTCGACCACGACGCCCAGGCGGTGCAACAAAGGGGTGTCAGGGGAGGCGGAGACAGGCATGAAGGGCATCAGAGTGGCTGAGATTTTGACAGATCCCTGAACTTGCGCCCGCAAGTGCTTGATTCGCAAAGGCCATTCAGGCCCCGCACCCAAGTTGTGGATAACTTTGTGGGGAATTCAGACATACCACAGTCTGGAATGCCTCAAGGTGGGGCTTGACGTGGAAGCACCCCCATCCACAACACATGAAGCTCAACCCAGACAAATCAATGACTTAGATGAATTTGGCATTTTTTTCAAAGCATGGCGCCGCTCACGGCCCCGCCTGGCACACGCCCCCCTCAGGGTGGGGATAACTTTCCCCTCGCATGTGCAAAACCCGGGATTGCCCCAGTTGGCAGGCCACCCCCTCGCGGTTCTCACGCAGATCACCTCGGTCGCCTCGATTCGGGGAATCGGACACGTTGACGCGCACGCTTCCTCACTTGCCCACGGGTCCCAAAGTGGCACTCGACAAACAAGCCGTAAGTGCCTGATTCATAAGCGCACCGCACTTACCCACAATTTCTGTGGATAACTTTGTGGGCAAACCATGCACAGTTGCGCTAAGTGCTTGTCGGGGCGTGGCTTACCCGGCCCTGCCCAGCTTTTCATCATGGCCACATAAGCCATGTGAATCAATCACTTACGACACAAACACGTGTTTGGCGCCAGACGTTGACGCGCATCAGAGACTGCGTCAGTCGCTCGCACTTTTGTGGGGATAACTGGGGGCTGCTAACACAGAATTCGCCCCGTTTCGGGGCAAAAGTGGCCGCGGATTTGTGTTAGCCCTGCCGCATCCCCAGGCCGTGGCACCGCAATTCAGGGGAGGGTAAACCTTACCAATACGTCAAGACGCTTCCAGAGGATGTATGCTTGTCAACGTGCCCGTTCTGGTCGCCTTTTGACCCTTGTGGGGCGCCTCTTCATTACCCTTTTCTTTGTGAGACACGCAATGAGCTTCTCGATCGAATCCAAACTCGGCGACCTGCTGGACAACGAAACCACCAAGGCCATCCTGGAAAAGCACATGCCCGGCATCTCCACCCACCCGCAAATCGGCATGGGCAAGGGTTTCGCCCTGTCGATGGTGGCCAAGTTCTCCGGTGGCCTGATCACCGAAGACATCCTGGCCAAGGTCAACGAAGAGCTGGCCGCTCTGGGCTGATCGATGACCGCTGCGTCGCCTCATGGCGTGCCGCCTGGATCTGGAAAGCCTCCTGCGGGAGGCTTTTTTGTGCCCGCTTGCGGCACGTGAACCTGGGCGCCCCGAGCGCCACCTGTCATGGTCCATTCGATCGTCACGGCCGGCATGTCGCGTACCCCCTCCATCCGGAGGGCACGTGGCGCCGCCTCCATGCTCATCACCGGACTGATCGCACTGAGCGCCGGTCTGGCGTCGGCGCAGGCCGACACCCCCACGTGGCGGGAGCGGTTGAAGGCCGCCCGGGCCAGCGCTGTCCCGACCGTGCCCTGGACCACGCCTGGCACCCATCGCGTCACGCTGCCACATGGTGGTCTGGAGCGTCACGCGCTGGTGCATGTGCCCGCCGGCTTTCGCTCCAAGGCGCCCACGGCCCTGGTGTTCGCCTTCCACGGCGGCGGCGGCGATGCGGCCTACATGGCCGATGACGATCGCTACGGGCTGATCGCTTTGGCCGAACGAGAGCGCTTCGTGCTGGTCTTGCCCAGCGGCTACAGCCGCTTCCCACGGGGCAAGCTGGCCACCTGGAACGCGGGCGACTGTTGCGGTGATGCCCGCGACCGCCAGGTCGACGACGTGGGTTTCGTGCGCGCGCTGCTGACACACCTCGGACAGCAACTCGTGATCGACCGTGGTCGGGTGTTCGCGATGGGCATGTCCAACGGGGCCATGATGAGCTACCGCCTGGCCTGCGAAATGTCGGACACCTTCCGCGCCATCGCGGCGGTGGCAGGCACCGAAGCCGTCGCCAGCTGTCAGCCCAGCCGTCCGGTCGGCATCCTGCACATCCATGCGCAAGACGACACCCACGTGTTGTTCAACGGTGGCGCCGGGCCCGATGCCTTCGGTGATGCCAGCAAGGTGATGGACTTCGTGTCGGTCCCGACCACCGTGTCACGCTGGGTGACGCGCCAGCAGTGCGCGCCCACGCCGCGACGCACGCTGGACGTGCCGGGCGCGTTCTGCGACACATACAGCGGGTGTGCGGACGGGGCCGAGGTGCGACTGTGCGTGACCGCCAGCGGGGGACATTCCTGGCCCGGGGCACCTGGCTCTCGACTGGGTCGCAAGCCACCGCCTTCGCAGGCGATCTCGGCTCACGAACAGGCTTGGTCGTTTTTCCAGTCTCAGGCAGCGCGCCCGAGGTGAAGACGGCAGCGAGGCGCCCAGGCGGTTGGCCTGCAGCGGGTCAGCGGACCTTGGGTGAGACGTGCCCGCTCAAAGACGGCCCTGGCAACCTGGCGCGCCGCAACGGCAGGTGAGCCGGCCGGCGTGGTGGGTTTCGCCGTAGCGCGCGGTCAACTCCTCGCCAGCCTCGATGTCTCGAATCGCATAAAAGGCCACGCGTCCTTGCTGCATCTTGAGCACCATATTGGGCGCACAGGAGTGGTTGGCATAGCGCAGCGGGTCGGTGGAGTGGGTGGCGTCCACCGCGCGCTTGTCGGAAATCGCCACCATGAAGATGCGGCCGGTGCTGCGCTCGGCCGCTTTGGCACGGGCCCGCGCCTCGGTCATCGAGACGAACTCGCCCCGGATTTCACCAATCTTGGCCTTGGCAGGGATGGCCACTTCGGCAAAAGCGCCCAGACCATCGATGGCACTGGGCCCAACCCGGACGGGGTACTTCTGTGGGTCAGCGGGCTGTCGAGCGCCCGCCTCGGACGCGACGACGGGCGTCGGGGTTGACGCCTCCGGTAGAGATTGAGACGAACGGGGAAGGGGACGCAGCGTGGGCATGCCCCCGAGTATGCCGCTTGCTCGCCTGCTGGGACACGCGGCACGACCCGATCACGGGCTCAGTTCCACGTTCAACTCACGCGACTCGGCCCGACCTTGGTCATCGACCACGCGCAAGGTATAGCGCCGCGCCTGCGGCGGCATCCAGCTCACCGACTCGCCCGGCGCAACCCGGGCAATCAAGGCATCGTCGGCAAACCAATACAGGGCTTGCACCCCAGCAGCCGCCTCGGCGCGCAAGGTCAGGGCCTGAGCGTGGCGCGTGCGCAGCACATAGCTCACCCCCCGCAAGGGTGCGGTGATGGTGGGTGCGCTGTCGGCACGGCCCTGGGCATCGGCCACCGGACCGACACCCGATGCGCAGTCATCCGGTCCCGCGCTGCGCCGGGGCAATCCGGCTTGGCGAAACAGGCGCTGCATGTCGCTGCCCCATCGCTCCAGCACGATGCGCTTGGCATGGGGGTGCGCTTGCGGATTCGGCCCACACAGACGCTGACCGGTACGCGCATCCACCCACACCGCCTGGTGCAAATTGCTGGTCTGGATGGGGGACTTGCCTGCAATGAACCAAGTCCGGGTGCGCACGGGACACAAGGCATCGGGCAGCCCCCCCGTGGCTGCGCAGACTTCGACCTCACGCAAGTTGGGGCTGATGCGTTGGGCCAGATCCCCGGGGTCCAGTCTTTCGGCTCGCAAGGCATCGACCATGCGCAAGAACAGCGGCGCAGCGGCCTGAATGCCGATGAAGGCCGGGTTGCTGGCCCCGTCAAACTGCCCCACCCACACCACCAGCACATGGCGCCCAAACACACCCGCCGTCCAGGCGTCGCGAAAGCCCCAGGATGTGCCCGTCTTCCAGGCCACGGCCGGCCGCGCCGGCATGCCGCTGTCGGGTCGGGGGGTCTGGCGCAGCATGTCCAGCGTGATGAAGGCGGCTTCTTCGCTGAGGATGGGCGTCGGCGGGTGGTCGCGCAAGGTCAGGTCGTTCTCCCGCGCTTGCTCGCGCGTGTAGGCTAGGGGGCGGATCAAACCGCCGTTGGGCAGCAGGCTGTACAGACGGGCCAGCTCTTCCATCGTGACCTCACCCCCGCCCAGCACCAGGGCCAGACCATAGTGCGACTCGCTCTCGAGTTTGCTGATCTGGTTGAGCTGCAAGAAGCTGTATAGATTGGGGTGATTCAAGCGCGCTGCCACGGACACAGCAGGGATGTTGCGGCTGCGGATCAAGGCATCCTGCGCGGTCACGGGTCCGACGAACTCGCCATCGAAGTTTTCCGGGGTGAAGGGGCCGAAGGACGTGGGCGCATCCTTGAGCACGGTCTTGGGATGGAGCAGTCCTTGATCCAGGGCCATCGCGTAAATGAAGGGCTTGAGGGTGGAGCCTGGCGAACGCTTGGCCAAGGTGCCATTGACCTGCCCCTCGATGCTCGCATCCCGGTAGTTGGCCGAGCCCACCACCGCCCGCACTTCCATGCTGCCCGCATCCAGCAACAAGGCGCTGGCATTGCGGATGCCCACGTCGGCATGCGACTGGATGTAGCCACGGATGACCCGCTCCAGCGTGCGCTGCATGCGCACATCCACGGTGGTGTGGATCTCGTTGACACCGGCGCTGGATTGGGCCAGCAGCATGTCGGTCAGGTGCGGGGCCACAAAGGGCAGGTTGGCGCGCCCCTGCGCGGGCAAGGCCAACAGGGCGTCGGGCGCATGGGGCCGGGCGTCCTGCGGGTGCCGGCTCAACCAGATGCGCCACAGGCGGTCACGGGCCGCCTGCAGCTCGGGATTGCGCCCCCGGCTGGCAATGCGCTTGACCGGGTTCTGCGGGATCACGGCCAGCGTCAGGCTCTCGGCCATGGTCAAGGCCTGGGCCTGTTTGCGAAAGTAGATCAGGCTGGCCGCCTCGACACCCTCGATGTTGGCGCCATACGGTGCGGTATTGAGGTAGGCCTCCAGGATCTCGTTCTTGCTGTAGCGGGCCTCCAGCCACAGGGCGGCGCCGATCTGCAGCAATTTGCCCGACACCCGACGGGTGTCCAGGCGATACAGTCTGCGCGCCAACTGCATCGTCACGGTCGAGCCGCCTTGACGCCGCCCCCCGCTGGCGGTGTGCCATGCGCTGCGCATCAGGGCCACTGGATTGACCCCCGGATGCCAGCGAAAACGGCGGTCTTCGTACAACAGCACGCTGTCGACCAAGCCAGGTGCCATTTGATCCAGCCGCACCCACAGGCGAAACTGCTGATCGGGCGCCAGGGTCAGGCGCATCAGACTGCCATCGCGCGCCAAGACCGCCACCGAGCCGCCCACCTGATCGGACAGGGGGGCGTGCGGCCAGAGGCGCAGCCCGGCCAGACAGGCCAGGCTGAGCACGCACAGCAAGAGCGGTCGATGCACTTACTTCACCAGCGGCTTGACCGTGAAGCGCCCCCCAGCCGAGCGGGCAAAGATGCGACGCTCGTACATGGCCTCGCCATAGGCCGCAGGCATGGCGAACTCGCCCACATTGGTGGCGCGGGCCTTGTAGGTCACCTCCAGCAGGTTGCGGTTGACGGTGCCGAAGAACAGCACCCGGTCTTCGCGCACATCGGCAAAGTCGAGTGACCAGGTGCCCCCGCCGCCAATGCGACGCTTCCACAAGGGCTCGTCGGTTTCCTCGCTCAGGTCCACGGGTTGCTGAACGGGCTCCAGACCACCGGGCAGGATGTCGACCAGGGCCACTTGCGGGATGCTGGCGCGGTCCAGGCTGCGCACGCGCACGCGCACCGTCACTTCGTCGCCCAGGCGGGCTTCGGTGATGGGCTGCCCTTTGTCATTGAGCACCTCATGCAGGATCTCCATGCCTTGACCCGAAGCCTTATCCGGCAAGCCCCGCTCGTAACCCGACTCCGCCCACGCATAGAACAACGGCAGGCTGCCGCCACTGGCCAGGCGCACCTTGGCACTGCCTTGCGGCACCCGCGCACGCGCCATCGGGGCCAGCTCACCCAAAGCCAGGGCTTGCACCTGACCTTGTGGACTCACGGACGATGCCTTGACTTGCCCCTTGGCCGACTGTGCCGCTGCGCTCGCATAGGCGTCAACCGCCAAGATGGTGCTGGCTGACGACGAGGTGTTGTACCAGCCATCGCGGATCATGCGGGCCAGCACATCCCAGGTGTGGGTGGGCAAGGTGGCCAGCCTCTTGGGGAAGTGACGCGCCACCAGGTACAGCAAGGTCGAGTCATGCACCAGGGGATCGTAGTACGCGCCCCAGACATTGCGCGGCTGTTGCTTGCTCATGCGCGCCAGCAAGTCCTGCCAGACCGGCTCCAGCAACTCATTGGCCGCGCTGTCTTGCTTGAGCAGTTGGTAACTGGCCGCCAGGTAAGCCGCGCCCAGGTCGGTGTGCAGGTTGCCCTCTTTGCCAGGTTTGCCGCGCAAGGTTTCGCGCAGATTGGCCAGTGCCGCAGGCACCAAAGTGCCCTGACGGGTCAGCAGGTAGGCGCTTTGCGCACGGGTGCGCCAGTCATTGACGTTGCCGGAGCCCGACCCCGATCCGGAGCCCAGTTGTCCCTGCAGGTAGTCCGTGGCCTTGGTGAGCACATCCCCAGGCACGTTGAGCTTGCGCTCGCGGGCCTCCAACAACAACTGCAAGGCATGGGCAGTGGCATACAGGTCTGAGCCGCTGCCAGGCCACAGACTCAGGCCACCATCCCCTGTCTGGCGTGTGCGCAGTTGCGTCACGTAGTTGGACCAGGTTTTGGCGGGATCCACCGCCGCCACTTCAGCGGCGGCGCGACCACGTGCCACCTCACGGGCCAGATCCGGCCGACTGGCCAGGATCACGGCAGGCACCGTGCGACTGGTGATCTGCTCGGTGCAGCCATAGGGGTACTGCTCCAGGTACTGCATCAGGCCGGAAGCAAAAGCCCATGGTGTGGCCGAAACGGCCAGTTCGCTGCGCGCCAGTTGCGGATAGACCTTGGCTTGCGACAGTAGTTCACCACTGCCCACCAGGGTGCCGCTTTGTACCAGGGTGACCAGGGCCGACGCCGGGCGCACGCTGATGTCGGTCGACAAGCGCGCACTGCTGATGCCACGCTGGGCCGACAGGATCACGCTGGCTGAGCCCAGTTGCGCCCCCTCATCGGCACGCGCCCGGATGCGGAACACGGTCGCACCTTCATCGCGCTCGCTGATCTTGAGCACGCGGCGGGCGTCCCCCACCACTTCCAGCCCACCGGTCACCGCCAGGTTGAGCTGGATGGGCACATCCTTGCCCGAACCGGCGATGTTGTTGGCCAGGCCCACGCCCACCTCGACGGTGTCGCCCGGGCTGACCGCCAGCGGCACGTTGGGCAGCAAGACCAGGTCACCGCGCACGGTGGTCTTGGCCTCGGCCGCCGCCGTGGTCTCGTCGTTGACCACCACGGCCATCACGCGCAAGGACCCGTTGAAGGTGTCCGGGACGGTGTAGCTGAACTCACGGCTGCCTTGGACTTCGACCAGCCCCGACCAATAGGCCACGGGCTTGTCACGCTTGCGCTTGAAGGGGTTGAGGTGTTTACCCAAAGCGCCTTCGCCATCCCCGCCCGGAGCGGCTGCGCCTTGCATGAGTTTCTTGAACTCCGGCAGGATCAGGTCCAGGGTCTGCAAGGTCTTGACCTCCAGCGCCCGCTTCTGGAAGAAGTGCTTGAGCGGATCAGGCTTCTGATAGCGGGCCACCTGCAAGATGCCTTCGTCCACGGCAAACACCATCGCCTGGACCGGGGCATCGGACTTGAGCGTCATCTTGACCGTCTGGCCCGGCTTGATCAACTCGCTGCTGCTCAGGCTGATCTTGGCCGTGCGCTTGAGCAGGCTGGTGGCGAAGGGCACCACGCCATAGCTCATCGGGCTGGTGTAGATCTCGTCCGAGGCCGGATCACGGATGAACTGTACGCTGACATAGCCATTGCCCTCGAAATCCTTGGGCAGGGTGATCTTTTGCACCGAGGCGGTCTTGCCCGTCTTGAACCAGACATGGCTGTAGACCTTGTCGCGTTCAATGGTGATCAAGCCGGCGCCGATGTAAGGCGCCTGAATGCTCAATTCGATGTCGTCACCCGGGTTGTAATCTTTCCGGTTGAGCTTGATCTGCAGCTCGGCGTTGCGGTCCAGTGAGCGGCTCAGGTTGGCCGTGCCCGCCACGCTGTAATCCACCCGGTTGAGCACCATGCCATCGACATTGCGGATCAGGTAGACGAAGTTGCCGGGGGTCGAGGTGTTGAGCACCAGCTTGCTGCCCTTGGCCGCAATGCTCAAAGGCGTCTCGTCCAGGGTCACATCCTTGGCACGCGACTCGTAGCGGTAAAGGCCGTTGCTTTGCTTGACGAGCACCGACAGCACCTTGCGCTCGAGGCGCACCAGTTTCAAGTCGCTGACGGCCAGCGGACGCACACGGGAGTCCACCGCCAACAGGTCCACCTCGCGGCGGGCGTTGCGGCTGATGTAACCCAGATCGCCACTGACTTTGGTGCCCACCAGATAGGGCCGGTCGCTGACCAGCGTCTGCACTTCGGCCGCGACACTGCGCCCCCCTTCGGGCTCAAAAGCCTTGACCAGCACATGGGCCTGGTAGGTGGCCGAGGCAAAGCGCTCCAGGCGCAGGTCAAACGTAGCCGCCCCTTGGGCATCGCTTTCTTGGTCGCCCAGTTCATCGACCTGCGTTTGACGCGTGGTTTGTGGGTCGTAGAAGCTGTAGTCGGGCAGGCTGCGGAAGGACGGGTAGGCCGGCCGCAAGGTCAAGGTGCCGCTGACACGGCGGTGCGGCGCGGGCGTGCCAAACAGGTTCTGCACCGAGACCTGCGCCTTCAGGTCATGGGGGCTGACCCACCCCTCCGGCACTTCACTGGACAAGCGCGCCGTGACCTTGGTGCGGTCGGGCAAGAACTCCTGCACCTTCACGGAGGTACTGCCCAACAACAAGGCCGGCACTTCGGGCGCCCCCGGACTGCTTTGGCGCGGCAGGCTCAGGTTGACGGTGTAGTTGCCCGTAGGTGCGCCGTCTTGCGTGGTGTGGGCCAACTCGGCCGCGCCGCCTGCGCCCAGCTTGATCAACTCCCGGCGCACCGACATGCCACGGGCGTCGATGATCTCGGCCTCCACCGGCATGTCCTTGAGCGAGGTGCCCCAGTTGCCGGCCTTGACGATCATGCCGATGTGCAGCGTGTCACCCGGCCGGTAGATGCCTCGATCGCTAAACAGATAGGCCGTCATCTGATTGGGCACCCCGGCGCTTTGCAGGCCACCCACATCAAATCGGGACAGGTCCAGATTGCGGTCGTAGCGGTTGAAAGGCAGGAAGCTCAGGTCACCATCCTTGCGCACCACCAGCAAGACGGGTTGCTTTTCACGCTGGAAGCCTGCCAGATTGGGCAGGCGGGCGTGGCCGGTGACATCGGTGCTCTGACTGGTCAGGATCAGACCGTTGCGGCCCCAGACCTCGACCGTGGCCTGCCCCACCGGCAAGCCGGTGCTGATGGACTGCACAAACACATCGCGTGAACCATCGATGGTGCGCTTGGCGATCAAACCCAGATCGGTGACCAGGACCAGTCGCTTGTCCTGCATCGTGCTGGGGTCGACTTGCTCCGTGGGTTCAGCGTACTCGCCATCCTCATATTCCCCGTCATAGCGGTCTTCGTGTCCCGTTTCGCCGCTGTCGCTGTGGTCCTGCGGCGTGGTGGGCTTGTCGGCCTTGGGGTCATAGCCTTGCACACTGAGCAGGAAGATACCGCGACGCTCGCCGTTGTCTGCCTTGAGATAGTCGCCAAAGTCCACGGTCTCGTAATGCGTCCGACCGGGCTTGACGCTCAAAGGGATCTTGCGTTCAAAGCGCTCGGCCAAATGATCGGGCGTGACGCCCTTGTAAAAGTCGGGTTTGCTGAAGTCCCCCTCCGACTGGCTGACCAGCATGTGCAACTGCTGGGGCAACAAGCGGGCGATCTCGACCTTCATGCCGGGCAGGTCGCGTACCAGCACGGGCAGCTTTTTCTCGCCCGACAAGGCCAGCAGCGAGCCTTTGCTCATGATGGTCAGCTCCGGTACAAAGGTCTTGAACTGCATGACCTCGGTGCGCTCGGCGCCCAGCAGGTAGCCGCCAGGGGTCTTGAGCCCCTTGCCGACCCGCACGAACACAAAGCGCCCCCCTTCGGCTTGAGGAACGCGGAAAGACACACCATCGCCCACTTCCTTCTCGCCCGCAATGGCGTCCAGCTTCAACCTGGTGGCGCGTTGGAGCACCTCGGGTGTCACCTCGGACGGGTCACTCCAGGGATAGGGCTCACCACCGTCCTTGTCCGACACAGGCAGCATCCAGGCGGCCACCACACGGCCCAATTCACGCTCATGCACAGGCATGCTGGTGCCCACATGCAGCACGTGCTCAGGATCGCCCTCATCGTTGGACACCACGTTGGCGCTGACATCGTTGACGCTCAGGCTGTACAGGCCGGGCACATCCACGGAATGGACCAGATCGGCCTCGATGCCAGGGCCCCCACGTTGAGCGGTCACCCCAGCGGCCACCGTCAGGCGCATGGACTGGGTTTCAGCCGGAATCGGCAAGGGCTCGGACATCAGCGTGGCCTGGAGCTTGAGCGGGTCATAGCTGATGACCACCTTGCGACCCGGACCTTGCCCGATGCCCAGGAAGGTCTGGCCGGGATCGCCTTCATCCAGGCGCACGCTGGCCTCGAACTTCTTGGCATCCACCGGATGGCTGAACCGCAACTGATAGACCACGCGACGCAGATTGACCTGCACTGGGTCTTGGTAGAACTCGGCACTGTCCACGCTGATCTTGAACGCGGGCGAGCTGAACTGAAAACGCTGCTCCGCCAGCTGCACATTGCTGGCCAGCGACTTGCGGCCCAAGCTCACCTCGTACTTTTGCCCAACAGGCCAGTCTTCCTTGGGCTGGAACACCAGCTTGTTGGCCGCAGCCCAGGTCCAAGTCCCCGCCGCAGGAGGGTCCATCGTGATGTCGGTGGCCTCTTTGCCCACCTTGACCAGGGGCGCGGCTTGCCCAGAAAACTCCACGATCAAGGGGTTGGGCGGCAGTTGCTCTTCGACCCGGGTGCGCTCAGGTTCCATGACACGCAGGGTCAACTCCACCTTGGGCGACCGATCTGGCAGCAGGCCGTGCCACCAGCGTTTGAGCCAGGCTGACTGGCTCCACAACGCGACGCTGAGGATCACGAACACCAACACCTGCACGCCATGCCAACGGCACCAGCTCAAGGCAGCTTGCAGGCCACGGCCGAACCAACGCATCCAGGCTGGGGCTTGCCACACACCCACCAAGGCCCGGATCAGCGGCATCAGCCACGCACCGAGCCAGCTCAGCAAGGCTTCAATGGGGGACAGGCTTGCGCCAAGCTTCTGGTTGATGCGGCGCAGCATGACGCTCCCTGTGTGGCTTGTATTTCTTAGTCCGCCATCCTGCATCAATTTCAGACGGTGAGCACACAGAGACAGCCCCCCGAAAGGAGGACGGCAACGCCGCTCAGGCCGGCAGCAGACCGTCGGCCCGAAGCAACTGCTCCAGGCACTGTTCCTGGATACCGTAGAAAGCCTTGATGTCCTGGATCTGGCGCACGACCTCTTCCGACGAGGTGGCCTTGGCGCGCTTGACCGCCAGGATCATCTTGTTCTTGTTGGTGTGCTCCAGCGAGATGAACTCGAAGACCTGGGTGTCGTAGCCGGCCGCGTCCAGCAGCAGGGCGCGCAGGCCGTCGGTCAGCATCTCGGCCTCCTGGCCCAGGTGGATGCCATGTTGCAGGATGGGTCGCAGCGGGTGCGGGCTGAGCAGCTGTGGGCGGATCTGCTTGTGGCAGCAGGGCGAGCACATGATGATGTCCGCCCCGGAGCGGATGCCCAGGTGGATGGCGTAGTCGGTGGCCACGTCGCAGGCGTGCAGCGCGATCATGACGTTGAGCGCCGCCGGGTGGTAGTGCCGCACATCGCCCTGCTCGTAGTCCATGCCGTCGAGCTTGAGCTTGCCGATGACGCGCTGGCAGAGCTGGACCAGGTCGTCACGCAGCTCGACGCCGGTGACGCGGGCATCGCGGTGCAGGGTGTGGCGCAACCAGTCGTGGATGGCGAAGGTCAGGTAGCCCTTGCCCGAGCCGAAGTCCACCACGTGGATGGGCTGCTGGTCGCGCGGGGGCTGTCCCAGGGGCGAGCGCGCCAGGGCGGCGGCGAACACCTCGATGAACTTGTTGATCTGCTTCCACTTGCGTGACATGGTGGGCAGCACATGCCCTTGCGCATCGGTCACACCCAGCTCGTGCAGGAAGGGGCGCGAGGGGTCGAGGAAGCGGTGCTTGTCGCGGTTGTGGCCCGTGGTCACAGCGGCCGGCGCGGACACGGCAGCAGGGGTGCCCGGGGCCGGCCTGGTCGCAGCCGATGCTGACGCCGACGCGCCCGCTGCAGGAACCTCGGCGTTCGAGGGCTTGCCCACGCGCACGCTCGCTTTGCCCTTCTTGCTGAAGGCCAGTTGCACTTCCTCGGTGGGCGTGTGCAGGTGCGCGTTGCGGAAGGCGCCACCCGCCAGCCAGTTGGCGATCAGCGCCAGCGCGTCCGCCACCGGCAGGTTCTTGGTGATGTCCTTGGTGGGAAAGCGCAGCAAAAAGCTCAGGTGCGGCTGCTCACGCAACAGCACCGGGCGCACGATGACGCGCTGCAAGGAGGCGCCCAGGTCGTCGATGTCGGCCACGCCACCCTGGTAGGCCACCAGCACCAGCTTGAGCAGGCGCTGCTGAGCGTCGGCCTGGCGCAGCAGGTCGGCAAAGCGCGCCAGGTGCGGCGCGTTGAACTCGGTCAGTTCGCGGTCCGCAGCCATGCGCGCTCCGCTCACGAGGTCTTGCGCGGCGGACGGTTGTCCGGGCGACCGCCTTCACGGCCCCCTTCGCGCCCACCTTCACGGCGGGGGCCGCGGCCTTCGCGCGGGGCCCCCTCGGCACCGGCGGGGCGCGGGCCACGGCCCGGCTGACCCTCACGCGGGCCACCGCGGCGCTCGCCACGCGGTGCATCGCGGTGATCGCGACGACCTTCCGGACGCGGACGCAGGGCGTCTTGTTTGGCTTCTTCGCGGGCCTGGGTCAGCAGGCCGTCGAGCGCCGCCGGGTCGATGCCCTTGAGGGCACAGAAGTTGGTGGCGGTCAGGCGGGTGCCTTCGAAGTCGCGCAGCAGCTGGGCGCGGTTGCGGCGTTCCTGCTGGGCTTGCTGGTTTTGCTGCTGGGCGGCGCGCTCTTGCTTGCGGGCTTCGCGGTGGGCCTCACGCTGGGCCTGGATGGCCTCTTCGCGGCGAGCCTTGGTGATGGCGCGGCGACGGGCCAGCTCTTCGGTGGCCACCTGGCGGTGCTCGTCGGTCAATTCGCCCGCGGGCTGGCCATCGAGGTCGAAACGCTGGGTGCCTTGCGACACGGCGATCAGGTAGGAGGTGGTGCCGGTGTGGCGACGGAAGAAGGCCGACAGGGCCTGCTTGCTGAACACGCCGGGGGCGCGCTCCTGGATGTCGACCTGAATGCGCAGCTTCAGGGGCTTGGCCGGGCCGGTGAACAGAGCCGGGAACAACTCGGCCAGGCGCGCGCCGGTGGCGGCGGGCGAGGTATCGGCCTTGGCTACGGCCGCGTCAGACGGGGCGCCTTCGGCTTGCTCGGCAGTGTCCGTCACCGCATCCGCAGCGGCATCGGCGGGCGTCGCTGCAACTTCAGAGGCTGACGCGACTGGCACCACGGCCGCATCGGCCGAGGGGGTGGCAGGAGCTTGCGCTTCGGTGGCTGCCTGGGTGGCAGCGGCATCGGCGGCTGAGTCGGCAGGAGCCGCAGGAGTCGAGGACATGGGTCGGACGCAGTGAGACGAAAGGGCCTATTGTCGCCGTTCTGGGCGATTTCAGCCAGCGGTGGCGGGAAGCTCCCAGTGGACGAGGCCCATCCGGGGTGCGACCATGCCCACATGGCCTCGACCCTGCCCCTGCCTCTCGTGTTGCTGGCCTTGCGCCTGATGAACCGCCGTCGACGCTTCACCAGTGCCGAGGCCTTGAGCGCAGCGGTGGCCGCCGATCGCCGCCACAACCGGGTCGATCCACCTCACCGCGTGGCACGGCGCTTTCACGTGACCGAGCGCCGCCTGGGCCCCCACCGCAGCCTGACCCTGACGCCGCCCACCGTACGCCATCCGGCTCAGCTCACCTATGTGCATGGCGGCGGGCATGTGGCGCAGATCAGCCCTTACCACTGGCGCCTGCTGGGACAACTGGCCGAGGCGGTGGGCTGCACGGTGCATGTGCCGCTCTACCCGCTGGCGCCCGAGCACGCCCATCCCGCCGCCTTCGCGATGCTGGATACGCTGTATGCCGAACAGGTGGCGCAGCATGGGGCCGAACACTGCGTCTGGATGGGGGACTCGTCGGGGGGTGGGCTGGCGTTGGTGATCGCGCAGCGCGCCATGGCGCGCGGGCTGCCGGCGGTGCGCGACCTGATCCTGATTTCACCCTGGCTGGATCTGGCGTTGAGCGATCCGGAGCTGCCGCAACTGGCACCCCACGATCCGTGGCTGGATCTGCCGGGCATGGTGGCGGCAGCGGCGTGGTGGGCCGGCGGAGACGACCCGGCGGCGCCTCACCTGAGTCCGGTCAACGGGCCCTTGACGGGTTTGCAACGCCTCAACGTCTTCATGGGCACGCGCGACCTGCTGTGGCCGGCCAGCCGGCGTTTGCTGGCACGGGCGCAGGCCGAAGGGGTGGCGATGACGCTGCACGAGGCACGCGACATGATCCACGTCTGGCCCCTACTGCCGATTGCGCAGGCGCGGCCGGCCGTACAGGCCATGGCAGAGCTGATCCGCACGCCAGCCGCGGGGGGATGAGTCCCATCGGCCAGACCCGCGAACAGCCGTCGAGAGCTGCTCACCGGTCTTGCGCGTGGGGTGCCCGGCTTCAGGCGGCCTGGGGCAGGCGGCGTGCCAGCAAGGCGCCGCGGTAACGCTCGTCGAGCGGCACGCGCACGTGCAGGGGGCTGCCCGGGGCGGCGGTGATGGGCTCGCCATCGAGGTTGCGCATCTCGGCCAGCACCAGCTCGACGTTGCCCGAGGGGTGGATGACCTCCAGCGTGTCGCCCACGTCGAAGCGGTTTTTCACGACCACCTCGGCCCAGCCGGCCTCGATGCCCTTGACCTCGCCGACGAACTGGCTGCGCTGGAACTGCGAGTGGCCGGTGATGTAGTTCTGATACTCCTGGGCCGGACGGCGCTCCAGCAGGCCGCCGGTGTAGCCGCGGTTGGCCATGCCTTCAAGCTGCAACAGCAGGTCGGGGTTGAAGGGGCGGCCGGCCTTCGCATCGTCGATGGCCTGGCGATAGACCTGGGCCACGCGCGCCACGTAGTACAGCGACTTGGTCCGGCCTTCGACCTTGAGCGAGTCGATGCCGATCTTGACCAGGCGCTCGACGTGCTCGACGGCGCGCAGGTCCTTGGAGTTCATGATGTAGGTGCCGTGCTCGTCTTCCATGATGGGCATCAGCTCGCCGGGGCGGGCCGACTCTTCCAGCAGGTAGACCTGGTCGGCCGCCGGGTGGCGCTGGCCGTCGCCGCAAGCAGAGAAGGCCTTTTCGGCGATTTCCTGCTCCTGGGCGAAGTTGAAGTCGCCTTCCAGCTTGATGGGGATGACCTCACCGGTGTCGCTGGCCTGGGTGCCTTCGTGAGTCTTGTACTCCCAGCGGCAGGCGTTGGTGCAGGTGCCCTGGTTGGGGTCGCGGCGGTTGAAGTAGCCCGACAGCAGGCAGCGGCCCGAGTAGGCGATGCACAGCGCGCCGTGCACGAACACCTCCAGCTCCATGTCCGGGCATTCCTGGCGGATCTTCTCGATCTCGTCCAGGCTCAGCTCGCGCGACAGGATGATGCGCTGCACGCCCAGCTTCTGCCAGAACTTCACGGTGGCGTAGTTGGTGGTGTTGGCCTGCACCGAGAGGTGAATCGGCACCTCGGGCCACTTCTCGCGCACCATCATGATCAGGCCGGGGTCGGCCATGATGATGCCGTCGGGCTTCATCTCGATGATGGGTTCGATGTCGCGCAGGTAGGTGCGGATCTTGTCGTTGTGGGCGATCAGGTTGCTCGTGACGTAGAGCTTCTTGCCGCGCTCGTGCGCCTCCTGGATGCCTTGCTGGAGCTGCTCCAGGCGGAATTCGTTGTTGCGCGCGCGCAGGCTGTAGCGCGGCTGGCCGGCGTAGACGGCATCGGCGCCAAAGTCGTAGGCGGCGCGCATCTTGTCGAGCGAGCCGGCGGGCAGGAGAAGTTCGGTGGAGGCGTGCATGGTGGGCGCTATTGTCCAACCAAGCGCGGCGGCGTGCCAGGGGCTCGTCAACAGCCCCACTCAGGCATGGGTGCCAACACCGGGCAGGCCCGGGCGCGGGATCACGCCGCCACGGGCCAGCATCGCGCTGAGCTGGGCCTCGCTGACGGGCCGCGAGATCAGGTAGCCCTGGAACTCGTCGCAGCCCTGGCAGCGCAGGAAGTCGAACTGGGCCTGGTTCTCCACGCCCTCGGCCACCACGCGCTTGCGCAGGCTCTGGCCCAGCGAGATGGCGGCTCGCGCGATCAGGGCGCCTTCTTCCTCACGCTCGATGTCGGTCACCAGCGAGCGGTCGATCTTGATGATGTCGATGGGGAAGCTGCGCAGGTAGCTCAGGGAGGAGTAGCCGGTGCCGAAGTCGTCCATGGCCAGGCTGAAGCCGTGACGCTTGAAGGCGTGCAGGCTGTCGATGGCACCCTGGTTGGGATCGAGCAGGACGGTTTCGGTGATCTCCAGCTCGATCAGCTGCGGGGCGATGCCCGCCTCGCGCGCCAGGGCGAGCACGTGGCTGACGATGTCGGCACTCATGAACAGGCGTGCCGAGAGGTTGACGGCGATCCGCAGTTGGGGCTCACCCGGGGCATTCCAGCGGTGGGCGGCGGCAAAGGCCTGACGCAAGATGGCGGTGGTCAGCGGGGCGATCAGGCCGGTTTCTTCGGCGATGGGGATGAAGCGGTCCGGTCCGATGGGGCCCAGGGTGGGGTGGTGCCAGCGCGCCAGGGCTTCAACACCGACGATGCGGCGGCGGTGGTCGACCTTGGGCTGGTAGTGCACGTCGAAGGCGTCGGCCTCCAGCGCCTCGCGCATGGCCGCCTCCAGGTGCAGGCGCTCCTCGGCCATGCGGTTGAGGTCGCGGGTGAAGAACTGGAAGTTGTGGCGGCCCCGGTCCTTGGCGGCGTACATGGCGATGTCGGCGTGGCGCAGCAGGCTGGCCACGTCCTCGCTGTCGTCCGGGTACAGGGCCACGCCCAGGCTGGCGCCCACCTGCAGGCTGCGGCCACACAGGGAGATGGGCTGGTGGATCTGGTGCAGCACGCGCTCGAGCAGCGAGATGATGGTGCTGACGTGATAGTGGTCGTTGAGGACCAGCACGAACTCGTCGCCCCCTAAGCGCGCCACCGTGTCGGACTGGCGCAGGCAGGCGCTCAGACGACGTGCGACCTCTTGCAACAGGTGGTCACCGGCCGCGTGGCCCAGGCTGTCGTTGACGAACTTGAAGTTGTCCAGGTCGATGAAGACCACGGCCAGGTAGTAGCCCAGGCGCTGCGCGCGCGCCAGGCCTTGCGAGAGCCGGTCGCCCAGCAGCACGCGGTTGGGCAGGCCGGTGAGCAGGTCGTGGTTGGCCTGGCGCTCCAGCTGTTCCTGGTAGTGCTTGCGCTCGGAGATGTCCTGCACCGTGCCTTCGTAGCAGATGAACTCGCCTTGCGCGCCGCGCACGATGTGGGCGTTCTCGGAGATCCACATGCGCGAGCCGTCGTTGCGATAGACCTCGGACTCGAAATTGCGCACCGAGCCGTGGGTTTCCATCATGCGGCGAAAGGCCTCACGGCGGCCCGGCAGCACGTACAGGCGCCGCCCGATGTCCGAGAGATCGGTGATGAGCTCCTGCGGGGTGGTGTAGCCGTACAGGCGCGCCAGCGCAGGGTTGGCGGCCAGGTAGTGGCCCTCACGGGTGGTCTGGAAGATGCCTTCGGAGGCGTGCTCGAAGATGCTGCGGTAGCGCAGCTCGGCCTGCTGCAAGGCCTCCAGGGTGGCGCGCTGCTCGGTGATGTCTTCGATGAAACCTTCGATCACGATGCTGCCCTGCTCGTCGGCCACGGGCACGCCGCGCTCCTGGACCCATTTGGGCGCCCCGTCGCGCGGCAGGATGCGGTACTGCTGGGCAAACCGCCGGCCGGTGCGCACGGCCTCGTCGATGGCGGCACGCACGCGGTCCCGGTCATCCGGGTGGGTGAGGCGCTCCCAGGACATGCTGGCCGAGGCCACCAGCTCAGCCGGCGTGTACCCCGTCAAGCCGGTGCAGCCCTCGCTGACGAAGATCATGGTCCAGGCGGCATCGTGTCCGCAGCGGTAGGCCATGCCGTCCAGGTTGTTGACCAGGGTGTCGAGCACGCGGGCGCGGTCCAGCACTTCGCTGGACAGCAGACTGGGGACGCGAGAACGATCAGGAAAGGCAAGCAGAGACACGGTCACAGACTCAAAGAGCTAGGTGAGCGAGCCTGTGCAAGCTGCGTGCCGCACCATCTTGGTGCGGATGAAATTCACCCAAATCATGGCCCATGAATCAGAATGGTGACATGGTCACACCCCGCCCCCTCACCCCGGAGGACACACACTGGAAACGCGCAGCCGAAAGCGCTGGCGATGGCGTGTGGGACTGGTCGCTGGTGGACGACGCCATCGAGTTGAGCGAGGGCTTGAGCCAGATCTGGCAACAGGTGCTGGGGCATCCAGGAGCCTTGTCGGGTGCACGCAGCGAGATCTGGTCACCGCACATTCACCCTGACGACCGACCTCGGGTGGAAGCGGCACTGCGCGCCCACCTGAACCAGGAAACGGCCCACTACCAGTGCGAATACCGCCTGAGTCGCCCCGATGGCCAGGCCCGCTGGGTGCTGAGCCGCGGGACGGTGGTCGAGCGTGGGCCCCAGGGGGAGCCCCTGCGCATGATCGGCACCCTCACCGACATCCACTGGCGCAAGCACGCCGAGCAGTTCGAGCAGTTCCGCAGCCACATCCTTGAAATGCTGGCGGGCGGCGAAGACCTGCCGGTCATGCTGGACGCCATCGTGCGCAGCGTCGAGCAACTGGTGCCGTCCACCCTGTGCAGCATCTTGTTGCTGGACCCCGATGGGGTGCACCTGCGGCATGGCGCGGCCCCCAGCCTGCCGGCCTTCTACAACGAGGCGATCAATGGGGTCGCCATCGGGCCGAGCACCGGCTCGTGCGGCACGGCGATGTACACCGGCCAACGGGTCATCGTCGAAGACATCCAGCGGCATCCTTACTGGGAACTGTACAAAGGCCTGGCGGCCCGCGCCGGGCTGGGTGCCTGCTGGTCTCAGCCCGTGCTGTCGGCGGCCGGCAAGGTGCTGGGCAGCTTTGCGATCTACCACCGCCAGCCGCAAACCCCGCAGGCGCCCGACATTCAGCTCATCGAGCAGACGGCCCGCCTGGTGAGCATCGCCATCGAACGCAAGGAAAGCGAAGAGCGCCTGCACCTGGCCGCCAGCGTGTTCACCCATGCCCGTGAGGGCATCCTGATCACCGGCCCCGACGCCACCATCATCGACGTCAACGAAGCCTTCACCCGCATCACCGGCTACACCCGTGAGGAGGCGATCGGGCGCAAGCCCAACTTGCTCAACTCCGGCCGTCAGGACCGGTTGCTCTACACCGAGATGTGGCGCGCCCTGCTCGACCGAGGTCACTGGCAGGGTGAGCTGTGGAACCGCCGCAAGAGTGGCGAGCACTATGCCGAGATGAAGACCATCAGCGCCGTGAAAGATGCGCAAGGGCAGGTGCGGCAGTATGTGGCGCTGTTTTCCGACATCACGGCGCTGAAAACCCACGAGGAGCAGCTGCGCTACAACGCCCAGCACGATGCCCTGACAGGCTTGCCCAATCGGGTGCTGCTGGGCACGCGGCTGGACGAGGCCATGGCACACGCGCGGCAACGTGAGCTGCGCCTGGCCGTGCTCTACCTTGACCTCGACGGTTTCAAGGAGGTGAACGACCGGCATGGGCACGAAGTGGGCGACCAGCTGCTCGTGGCCCTGGCGCTGCGCATGCGCGACGCCTTGCGCGAGGGCGACACCTTGGCGCGCCTGGGTGGGGATGAGTTCGTGGCCGTGCTGCACGACCACGGTGAGCTCAGCCACTGGCTGCCAGCGGTCAACCGCATCCTGGCCGCGGCAGCCCAACCTGTGCCGATCGGCCCGCTGAGCCTGCAGGTCTCGGCCAGCGTGGGGGTGACCACCTACCCGCAGTCCGATGCGGTGGACGCCGACCAGCTGCTGCGCCAGGCCGATCAGGCCATGTACCAGGCCAAGCTGCTGGGCAAGAATCGCTGCCACGTCTTCGATGCCGAGCAAGATCGCCATGTGCGCGGCCACCATGAGAGTCTGGAGCGCATCCGCCAGGCCCTGGCCCAGGACGAGCTGGTGCTGCATTACCAGCCCAAGGTCAACCTGCGCACCGGCGAGGTGATCGGCGCCGAGGCACTGATCCGCTGGCAACACCCCGAGCACGGCCTGCTCTCACCCGCGGCATTCCTGCCGGTCATCGAAGACCACGCGCTGGCCATTGAGGTGGGCGAGTGGGTGATCCACACCGCGCTGGCGCAAATCACCACCTGGCGCGCGCAGGGTTTGCGGCTGCCGGTGAGCGTCAACCTGGCGGCACGCCAGTTGCAACAGAGCGACTTCGTGGACCGCCTGCGTCAGGTGCTGGCCGCCCACGCGAGCCAGCACAAAGGGAAGTTGGAGCTGGAGGTGCTGGAGACCAGTGCCCTGGGGGACCTGGCCCGCATCTCTCAAGTGATCGACACCTGCAAGGCCATGGGCGTGAGCTTCGCGCTCGACGATTTCGGCACGGGCTACTCCTCGCTGACCTACCTCAAACGCTTGCCGGTGGACCTGCTCAAGATTGACCAGAGCTTCGTGCGCGACATGCTGGACGACCCGGACGATCTCGCCATCCTGGAAGGCATCCTCGGCTTGTCGACGGCGTTCCACCGCCAGGTGATCGCCGAGGGCGTGGAGACCGTGGACCACGGCGAGATGCTGCTCTATCTGGGATGCGAGCTGGCCCAAGGTTACGGCATTGCCCGCCCGATGCCCGCCGACGCCCTGCCAGGCTGGGTGCAATCATGGCGCCCCCATCCACGCTGGCTACAAGCCGGTCAGGTGCGCCGCGACGATGTGCCACTGATGCTGGCCATCGTGAAGCACCGCGCCTGGGTACAGGGGATTGAGCGTTACCTGCGTCAGGAGCGCGACGCGCCACCGCCGCTGAACGTGCACCACTGCGACCTGGGTCGCTGGATGGCGCAGGAGCTGTGGGAGACCCTGACCACCCCCGCGCAACGCCAGCGCATCGACGCCCTGCACCACGAAATCCATCGGCTGGCCGAGACCTTGTGTGCACTGCACGCCCAGACGCGCAGCGCCGAAGCCCTGGCCCGCCTGGGCGAGTTGCAGGCCCTGCGCGACGCCATGCTGGCGCAATTGCAGGCGCTGCACAGCGCGCCGCCTCAGCGACTGGCCACCAACGCCCCCTCCTGCCAGAGCGCCACCCCCGAGCGCACCAACTGATCGGCCAGACTGGCGCTCAAAGCGGCCACGTCATCGCCCAGGTGCGCCCGCACACCGGGCATGGCGGCATGTGAAGCCTGCACCACCGCCCTGAGGTCGTCGTGCGTCATGCGCCGCACCTCCAGGAGCTTGAAAGCCAGCAGCACCTTGAGTGCGTGGTCGGTGTGGCGCTGCGGCTCGTCCTGCAGCCACTGCAGGCGCGAGCGGGCGGCCGCCAGCGAGGGCGCCACGTCATCGAACGGGGCGCCATGGCCCGGAATGACCCAGGCGGGGTCAAGGCTGGCGATCAGGTCCAGCGTGGCCGCCTGTTCGGCAAAGCCCGAGACCCCGGCCAGCTCGGGAAAGATCACGCCAAAGCTCTTTTGCCACAGCGCATCGGCCGAGGCCAGCACGCCCAGGCGATCGCACCACAGCATCACCATGGCATGGTCGTGCCCCTGAGCGGGCAGCGCGGTCCAGTCCTCGCCACCGAGGTGCAGGGTGTCGTGCGGCTGGAAGACGTGGTCGGCATGAAAGCGCGGACACAACTGACTGGTGGCGCGGTAGCTGAGGCGGTCCTCATCCCACGCGGCCACGGCCTCGTGCTCGCCCGGCGGGATCCAGATCGCGCAACCATGGTGCGCCTGCAGCAGGGCGTTGCCGCCCGCATGGTCGGAATGCAGGTGGGTGTTGACGATGCGGCGCAGAGGCCGCCCGTCCCGTGCCGCGTCGATCAGGCGCAAGGTCTCCGCGCCGTCGGTGACGTAGCCGGTGTCCACCACCGTTGCGCCCTCCTCGTCCAGGCACAGCAACTGGTTGGACGACAGCCAGCCACGCTCGATCACCCGCAACGCGGAACTGGGCCAAGGTCGGGACATCGTGGGGCTACCTCCTGAGCAAACAGTCTGCCTCAAAGCACCGCGCGCTACACTCGGATTCGTCTCTATTCCCGCCCTGCCCATGAACCCCTCTGGCTTGATCGGCATCCTCGCCACGGTGCTCTTCCTGGCGATCATCGTCGTGTTCGGCGCGGACAGCCCGATGCGCTTTGTCGACCCGGTGGGCTTCGCCGTGGTGATTGGCGGCACGCTGGCGGCCACCTTCATGAGCTACCCGCCCGGCGAGGTGCTGCGCAGCTTCCGCCTGGCGTCCACCGCCTTGAAGCAGGAGCGGCTGCACAGCGCCCAGCACATCGAAGAGCTGGTGCAGATCTCGCGCCTGTGGATCCGCGGCGAGTTGCAGGCGGTGGAAAAGGCCCTCACCACCGTCACCAACCCCTTCCTGCGCACCGGGGTGCAACTGGTCATCGACCGCACCCCCGACGAGTACATCCAGGACCTGCTGCACTGGCGCATGCTGCGTCTGCAGCAGCAAGAGGCCGCCGAGGCCCAGATTTTCAAGGTGATGGCCACCTATGCACCGGCTTTCGGCATGCTGGGCACCTTGCTGGGCCTGATCAATCTGATGGACCTGCTGGGCGCCGGTGACGTCAAGGGCATCGGGGTGCAACTGGGCATCGCGCTGCTGACCACGCTGTACGGCGTGATCCTGTCGAACATGGTGTTCAAGCCGCTGGCGCTGCGCCTGGAGCGCCGCACCGAACGCCGCCTGGCGTTGATGAACATGATCCTCGAAGGCATCTCGATGATGAGCGCGGGCCACAGCCCAGGGCTGATGCGCGAGACGCTCAAGTCTTTCGTGGCCCAGATCGACGATGAACTGTCGGATGCGCACGTCGGTACCAAGCCAGCCGCGCCCCGCCAGCGCTGAGCCCGCCCCACGATGGCCCCGTCTGAGATCCCCGCAGCCCCTTCGGACATTCGGCCCGACATGCCGGACGCACCCCGCTCGGCTGCGCCACAGGATGGGCACGAGCCCTCGCAAATGCTGAACCCGCCCCCCCCCGGCACGGCCACGGCGCCGGCCGGAACCGGAGGCGCAACCGCCCCGGCGGCGGCCCTGCCACCGAGCGCACGCGGTCGCTTCGGCCGCTGGCACCTCAAGCCCACGGGGGAGAGCGAGGAAGAAAGCTGGCTGCTGACCTATCTGGACGTGATGACGCTGTTGCTCGTCATGATGGTGGTGATGCTGGCCTTTGCCAAACCCGCCACCGAAGACACAGGCCAAGGTCAGGGTCCGGGCGGCACGGCCGCGCCGCGGGCCCAGGCCCCGCTGAACCTGCGTCCGCAACTCAACCAACTGGTCCAGACGCGAGAGAAGGACCCGCTGGCCGGGCTGCCGCTGGACCAGTTGGGCGAGGGCGTGGAGGTCGTGGTCAATGACGGGGTGGTGAGTTTCCGCATCAACAGCGAAATGCTGTTCCCCTCCGGCCAGGCCGACCTGATCGGGCCGGGCGCGGAGATGCTGGCGACGCTGGTGCCGGCCCTCAACGCCATGCCCAACCAGCGCATCGTGGTCGAGGGCCACACCGACAACGTCCCCATCCAGACCGAGCGTTACCCATCGAACTGGGAGCTGTCGAGCGGGCGCGCCGGCAGTGTGGTGCGTCAGCTGATCGCGCTGGGCGTGTCGCCCGATCGCATCCGTGCCACCGGCTTTGCCGACACCAAGCCGCTCAAACCCAATGACAGTGAGGCGAACCGCGCGGCCAACCGGCGTGTGGACCTGGTGCTGGAAACGGTGACCCCGCCCAAAAAGTAAACCCGGCCGAAGCCGGGTCAAGGAGGTGCAGCCCCCTTCGCCCCGCCGCTCAAGCGTCAGGGCCGAGGGGAGGCCTCATCAGGCGCGGATCAGGTGATCGAAGGCGCTCAGGGCGGCGGTGGCACCGGCACCGGCAGCGATCACGATCTGCTTGTACGGCACCGTGGTGCAGTCGCCGGCCGCGAACACGCCCGGCACATTGGTGTGGCCCTTGGCGTCGATGATGATCTCGCCGAACTTGCTCAACTCCACCGTGCCACGCAGGAACTCGGTGTTGGGCACCAGGCCGATCTGCACGAACACGCCTTCAAGCTCGACCAGCTTTTCTTCACCCGTCACGCGGTCCTTGAACTTCAGGCCGTTGACCTTGCCGTCGGCACCGGTGATCTCGGTGGTCTGGGCGTTGGTGTAGATGGTCACGTTGGGCAGGCTCTTGAGCTTGTTGACCAGAACGGCATCGGCCTTCAACTGGTCGGCAAACTCGACCACCGTCACGTGGGCCACGATACCAGCCAGGTCGATGGCGGCTTCCACACCCGAGTTGCCACCACCGATCACCGCGGTGCGCTTGCCCTTGAACAGCGGGCCGTCGCAGTGCGGGCAGTAGGCCACGCCCTTGTTCTTGTACTCGGCTTCGCCGGGCACGTTCACGTTGCGCCAGCGGGCACCGGTCGACAGGATCACGGTCTTGGACTTGAGTGAGCCGCCATTAGCCAGCTTCACCTCGATCAGGCCACCGGGCTCGGTCGCCGGGATGATGGATTCGGCGCGCTGCAGGTTCATGATGTCCACGTCATAGGCTTGGGCGTGGGCTTCCAGGGCCGCAGCCAAGGCCGGGCCATTGGTTTCCAGCACCGACGGGTAGTTCTCGATGCCCATCGTGTCGTTGACCTGACCACCGAAACGCTCAGCGGCCACACCGGTGCGGATGCCCTTGCGAGCGGCATACACGGCAGCCGCGGCGCCAGCGGGGCCACCGCCCACGACCAGCACGTCATACGGGGCCTTGGCGCTCAGCTTGGCCGCGTCCTTGGCGGCGGCGTTGGTGTCCAGCTTGGCGACGATCTCGCCCAGCTCCATGCGGCCCGAGCCGAAGACCTGGCCGTTGAGGAAGACCATGGGCACGGCCATGATCTCGCGCTCTTCGACCTCGGCCTGGAAGGCACCGCCTTCGATGACCGTGGTCTTGATCTTGGGGTTGAGGATGGCCATGAGCGAGAGCGCCTGCACCACGTCCGGGCAGTTGTGGCAGCTCAGGGACATGTAGACCTCGAAGTTGAAGTCACCGTCCAGACCCTTGATCTGGTCGATCAGGTCTTGCTCTTCCTTGGGCGGGTGGCCGCCGGTCCACAACAGGGCCAGCACCAGCGAGGTGAACTCGTGGCCCAGCGGCAAGCCGGCAAAGCGCAGGCTGTTGGTGGCGCCCACGCGCTGCAGCGTGAACGAGGGCTTGCGGGCGTCTTGCCCGTCGGTCTTCAGGGTGATCTTGTCGGCGCGCAGAGCCTGGATGGTCTGCAGCAGGTCCAACATCTCACGGGAGTTCTCAGAGTCGCTCAGCGATGCGACGATCTCAAAGGGTTGTTGCACGCGCTCCAGGTAAGCGCCAAGTTGTGCCTTGAGGGTATCGTCCAACATGTCTTTCTTCCTTATGTGTTTCAAGCGACTTTGAGAACCGGCCCCCTTTCTGACAAATGAAAAGGCGGCCAGGGGGCACCCCGGCGAGCCTCATGAGCCCGCAGGGTGTGCATGTTCAAGCAAGTGATGAGGTCAGGCCTCAACACAGATCAAACCAAGGTTTGATTTAGATCTTGCCGACCAGGTCCAGCGAAGGGGTCAGAGCAGCAGCGCCTTCCTTCCACTTGGCGGGGCAGACTTGGCCAGGGTTGGCGGCGGTGAACTGGGCAGCCTTGAGCTTGCGCAGGGTTTCCGACACGTCACGGGCGATCTCGTTGCTGTGGATTTCAGCGGTCTTGATGACGCCTTCGGGGTTGATGATGAAGGTGCCACGCAGTGCCAGGCCTTCTTCTTCGATGTGCACGTCGAAAGCGCGGGTCAGCTTGTGGGTGGGGTCACCGATCAGGGGGAACTTGGCCTTGCCGACGGCGTCGGAGGTCTCGTGCCACACCTTGTGCGAGAAGTGGGTGTCGGTGGTCACGATGTAGACCTCGGCACCGGCCTTCTGGAACTCGGCGTAGTTGTTGGCGGCGTCTTCGATTTCGGTGGGGCAGTTGAAGGTGAAGGCAGCCGGCATGAAGATCAGCACGGACCACTTGCCCTTCAGGCTTTCTTCGGTGACGGTGATGAATTCACCCTTGCCGCCACGGTTCACGAAGGCTTCGGTCTTGAACGGCTGAACTTGCGTGTTGATCAGAGACATTGTTTGGTTCCTGTTGGTTAGGGTTGTGAAGACAACGAAGTGAATCTTAGGCGATCCATTTGCATAAAGCGAATTGATTGATCGTATTCACCCAATTGTCTAGGGCTATCGACAAAGGTGTCATCCGCCTGTCAGGCAAAGGGCGACACCCGCCAGAACACCCGCGGGATGACACCGCCTCACGCGCGGGCCGCTAGCACGGGATCGTGCCTGGCTCGCCGCTGCTGTGCTGACAAATGCGCCGGCTTTCCCAGCCAATTGTCTGGATGGTTTCTCCGCCCTTTATCTGACGTTCTGTCAGACAAATTCCTACATGCCGTGTAGCCGGGAGCCGACCTGTCTTACAGCCAGTCTCCTATCAAGAAAACTGGGCGTTGTTTGCACAATAAATCCATCGACAACGCGAACGACATCGCGACAAGGAGCACCGAGATGACCAACGAACAGATCCTCGCCGAAATCCGCGAAACCAACCTGTCCTACCTGATGCTGGCCCAGAACCTGATCCGCGCTGACCGCGAGCAGGCCCTGTTCCGCCTGGGCATCTCGGAAGAAGCCGCGGACCGTCTGGCCTCCCTGTCGCCCGCTCAGGTGCTGAAGATCGCATCGAGCAACACCCTGGTGTGCCGCATGCGTGTCGACGACGATCTGGTCTGGACCCTGCTGACCAACCACGGCAAGGGCGCCGGCGCCGACAGCACTTCCCGCCTGCACGCCGCCATCCTGATGGCCGGCAAGCACCAGGAAGCGGCCTGAGTCGCCCCCTGATCCCGATCTGACAGAACAAACACCCCGGAGTCCCACCATGCGTAGCAAGAGCCTGTTGACCGAAGTCAAGCAAATCGACCGCGCCATCACCCTGATCCACCTGGGTGCCCGCCTGCAGGTGCTGGAGTCCGAGACCGATCTGTCCTACGAGCGCCTGCTGCGCCTGTACAAGGAAGTGGCCGGCAAGTCGCCGTCCAAGGGCCAGCTGCCCTTCTCGACCGACTGGTTCATGACCTGGCAGCCCAACATCCACGCCAGCCTCTTCCTCAACATCCACGAGTACCTGAACAAGGCCTCGGAGATGGAAGAGATCGATGCCGTGATCAAGGCCTACCAGCTCTACCTGGAGCAGACCGAAACCCAGGGCCTGGAGCCGCTGCTGTCGGTGACCCGCGCCTGGCGTCTGGTCAAGTTCATCGACAACGGCATGTTGACGATGACCAAGTGCAGCAAGTGCGGTGGCCACTTCGTCACCCACCCCCATGAAATCAGCCGCAATTTCGTCTGCGGCCTGTGCAACCCGCCCGCCCGTGCTGGCAAGGGCAAGGCCGCTGGCGCCCTGCAACTGCACTGATGGATTGATGCGCCGTGAGTCGCTGAACTCACACTGTCTCTGTCGTTTTCTCTTGTTGTCGTGTTGAACGGGCCTTGCGGGGCCCGTTTTTTTTTCGTGGGTACGCCGCTAGCCGATATGCTGCCGACCATGCTGAACGTCCATCAACTGAGCAAGCGTTACGGCACCGAGCCGGTGTTCTCCCAGGTCGATCTGCGGGTCGACAAGGGCGAGTTCGTCGCCATCGTGGGCGAGTCGGGCGTGGGCAAGTCCACCTTCCTGAACTGCCTGGCGGGGCTGGACAGCGTCTCGGGCGGCACGGTGCGGGTACAGGGCACCGACCTCACCGCGCTGGACGAGACAGCACAGGCGCTGTTTCGGCGCCAGCACCTGGGCTTCGTCTTCCAGGCCTTCCATGTGCTGCCCCACCTGAGCGTGGCGCAGAACGTGGCCCTGCCCTTGATGCTGCTGGGCACGCCCGATGCGCAGCGGGTGGCCGCCGCGCTGGCCTCCGTCGGGCTGGGCGATTTGGGTGAGCGCCTGCCGCAGCAGCTCTCTGGCGGGCAGTTGCAGCGCGTGGCGATTGCGCGCGCGCTGATCCACCGCCCCGCGCTGATCCTGGCGGACGAGCCCACGGGCAACCTCGACCCGCAGACGGCCGACACCATCATGGACGCGCTGGTGGCGGAGACCCGCGCCCATGGCGCCGCCTGCGTGATGGTGACGCACTCCGAAGCTGCGGCACGCCGCGCCGACCGGGTGCTGCGCCTGACCCGCGAGGGGCTGCGCGATGCGGCCTGAGGCGACGACGCCCCGGCTGTCGTCTCCTGTGGGGCGGCTGCTGCGCACCTTCTCCTGGCAGGAACTGCGCCACCACGGCCTGCGCCACAGCACCGCGGTGCTGGCGGTGTTGCTGGGCGTGGCCCTGGCGTTTGCGGTGCACCTGATCAATGCGTCGGCGCTGAGCGAGTTCAGCGCGGCGGTGCGCTCGGTCAATGGCCAGGCCGACCTGAGTCTGCGCGCCGCGCGCGGCACGCTGGATGAGACGCTGCACCCGACCGTGGCGCAGCGCCCCGAGGTGGCGGTGGCCAACCCGGTGATCGAACAGCAGACCCAGGCCCGCCGGAGCACCGCGCCGCGCAGTGATGGCCCGGTCGCTGGCGGTGCAGGAAGCGCCTCGGCGGGGAACGCCTCGCCTGCATCTCAACCGCCCGCGGTGCCGACATCGGATCGCCCATCCGTGCCCGTGGCGCTGCGCGTGCTGGGCCTGGACCCGCTGGTGGCCGGCCCGCTGACGCCGCTGCTGGTGCCACGTCTGGCCACCGACGTACCCGGCGTCGACCGCCTCAGCCTGTTCGCGCCCGACAGCATCTCGCTCAACGCCGCCGCCCAGCGCCAGCTCGGTGTACAGGCGGGAGACACCCTCGCGGTGCAGGCCGGCCTGCGCTGGGTGACGCTGCGCGTGGTCGGCACGGTGAGCGCGGGCGGCGGCCCCCTCGGCGTGATGGACCTGGCCGGCGCCCAGGACACCTTCGGCCTGCATGGCCAGCTCAGCCGTCTGGATGTGCAATTGCAAGGCGGCGCCCAGCCCGAGGCCCTGTTGAAAACCTTGGCGCTGCCGCCCGGCGTGATCGCCGACTCGGCCGAGGCGGCCACGCAGCGCGTCTCCAATGTGTCGCGCGCCTACCGGGTCAACCTGACGGTGCTGGCCCTGGTGGCGCTGTTCACCGGGGCCTTCCTGGTGTTTTCCATCCTGGCGCTGTCGGTGGCCAAGCGCCAGCAGCAGTTCGCGCTGCTGGGCGTGCTGGGCCTGAGCGGACGCGAGCGGCTGCAATTGGTGCTATGGGAGTCGGCGGCCATCGGCCTGATCGGCTCGGTGCTGGGCCTGGCGGTGGGCACCGCCCTGGCGGCCACCGCGCTCAAGCTGCTGGCCGGTGACCTGGGCGGCGGTTACTTCCCTGGCATCGCGCCCACGCTGCAATGGTCGCCGGGGGCCGCGCTGGTCTACGGCGCGCTGGGCGTGGTCGCCGCCATCGTGGGCGGCCTGCTGCCGGCACGCGCCGCGCAACGCCTGGCGCCGGCCCAGGCGCTCAAAGGTTTGGGCGATGCGCCCTCGGGCCGTCACCAGCAGTGGTTCGGCCCGCTGCTCTTGCTGGCCGGGGTGGGGCTGGCCCAGCTGCCCGCCGTGGGCGGCGTGCCCGTGGCCGCCTACCTGGCGGTGATGGCGCTGCTGGTGGGTGGCATCGCCTGCGTGCCCGGCGCCGTGGGGATCCTGCTCGGCCTGTGGCCCCGCGCCCCGCTGGCCCGCCACGCCAGCCTGATGCTGCCTGTGGAGCGCGCCCGGCGCATGCGCCACACGGCCACGGTCGCCATGGCCGGGGTGGTGGCCAGCTTGAGCCTGTCGGTGGCCTTGACCGTGATGGTGGCGAGCTTCCGCGGCTCCGTCACCCAATGGCTGGACGTGGTGTTGCCCGCCGACCTGTACGCGCGCACCGCCAAGACGGCTGCCGGTGCTGACGCCATGCACCTGGACCACCGCTTTCTGGACGCCATTGCCGCTTTGCCCGGCGTGCAGCGCGCCGCCGGCATCCGCGTCAGCAGCCTGAGCCTGCGGCCCGACCAACCGGCGGTCGCGCTGCTGGCCCGCCCCGTGGGGGATGGCCCCGGCGAAGATTCCCCCGGGCGCAGCCTGCCCCTGGTCAGCGACACCGTGCCCGCGCGGCCCGGCTTCGTCAGCGTCTATGTGAGCGAGGCCATGGTGGACCTGTACGACGCCCGCCCCGGCACCGTGCTGGCCCTGCCGCTGCAAGCCGGCCAGCCGCCCGTTCAGACTTGGGTGCGCGCCGTGTGGCGAGACTACGCGCGACAGCAAGGTGCCATCGTGATCGGTGAGGCCGACTACCAGCGCCTGACCGGCGACACCGGCCTGAACGACCTGGCCCTGCACCTGACCCCTGACGCGCGCACCGCCGACCTGCAGGCTGCGATCCGCGCCACGGCCGCCGCGCAAGGGCTGGACGGCGCGCTGCTGGAGTTCGCCGAGCCACGCGAGATCCGCCAGACCACGCTGCGCATCTTCGACCGCAGCTTCGCGGTGACCTACTGGTTGCAGGCGGTGGCCATCGGCATCGGGCTGTTTGGTGTGGCGGCGAGCTTTTCGGCGCAGGTGCTGGCGCGCCGCAAGGAATTCGGTCTGCTCGGCCACCTGGGCTTCACGCGCAAACAGATCCTGGGCATCGTGGCAGGTGAGGGTGCGGCGCTGACCAGTGTGGGCGCCTTGCTGGGCCTGGGGCTGGGCATTGCTGTGAGCATGGTGCTGGTGCACGTCGTCAACCCGCAGAGCTTCCACTGGACCATGGACCTGCTGCTGCCCTGGCCACGATTGGCCGCCCTGTGCGCCAGCGTGGTGGCAGCCGGCACGCTGACCGCGCTGCTGGCCGGGCGCGCCGCCGTGGGCCGCGATGCGGTCTTGGCCGTGAAGGAGGACTGGTGATGTCGGCATCGGATCGGAACCCGCGAATGACGCCGCCGATGCGCCTGGACGGGCCAACCCGCCGACGCTGGCTGCAACAGGCCGCCAGCCTGCCGCTGCTGATCGGCTTGCCCGCCCTGGATGAAGCTCAATCTGCGAGCCCCGCGCCAGGATCTGCCACCGCGGCCTCGGCACCGCCGGTGGCGCCACAGGCAAGCGCCACACCACCGCACCCGACTGCATCAGGCCAGAACCTGATCCAGCCCGGCCGCGTCTTGCGCTTCCCACTCGACCACGGCGCCCACCCGGACACGCGCACCGAGTGGTGGTACCTCACCGGCTCGCTGCAGACCGAGCCCTCCGGCGCCTCACCCGCAGCCACCTACGGCTTTCAGATCACCTTCTTCCGCTCCCGCGTGGACGTGGCCGCACGCAGCGCCAGCCGCTTTGCCGTCCGCCAGCTGATCTTCGCGCACGCGGCAGTCACCGACCTGCAGCGCGGCGAGCTGCTGCACGACCAGCGCATCGCCCGCGCCGGCTGGGGGCTGGTCGACGCCTCTGAAAACGACACCCGCCTCACGCTGCGCGACTGGCAACTGCAACGCACCGGCCCCGCCGAGCGCAGCGTGTACCGCAGCCGCATTCCGACACGCGCCTTCGGGCTCGACCTGACTTTCACGCAAACCCAGCCGGTACTCTTGCAAGGCCAAGCGGGTTTTTCACGCAAGGGCCCGGACCTGAGCCAGGCCAGCCACTATTACTCCCACCCGCATCTGGCGGTACAGGGCGGCCTGCGCCTGCACGGCCAGACACTGACCGTGCGGGGCCATGCCTGGCTCGACCACGAATGGAGCGAGGCGCTGATGCACCCCGAAGCCGTCGGCTGGGACTGGATCGGCATGAACCTGCACGACGGCAGCGCGCTCACCGCCTTCCGCCTGCGCCGCCGCGATGGCAGCACACTGTGGACCGGCGGCAGCTGGCGTGCGCCAGGGCAAGCCGCGCGCATCTTCAGCCATCCTGAGGTGCGCTTCACCCCCGGCCGCACCTGGCAAAGCCCCGCCAGCGGCGCCCGCTACCCGGTCGAGTGGACAGTGGACACGACCGCCGGGCGCTTTCAGGTGCGCGCCCGCCTCGACGCGCAAGAGCTCGACAGCCGCGGCAGCACCGGCAGCATCTACTGGGAAGGCCTGAGCGAGTTGCGCAACGCCGAAGGCACGGTGGTCGGCAGCGGTTACCTGGAGATGACCGGCTACGCGGGTGCCCTGGCGCTGTGAGCGTGTCGCTCGTCCAGCGCCCGTCTCGCATTCATGGGGCGCCGCTACACTGGCGCGCACCATGAACCTCGCTTTCGACCTTCTGCCCGCCCACTGCGACGTCCTGGTCGTGGGGGCCGGCCCATCCGGCAGCGCCGCCGCCCTGACGCTGGCCCGTGCGGGCTTCGACGTGGTGCTGATCGACCAGCACACCTTCCCGCGCGACAAGATCTGTGGCGATGGCCTGATCCCCGACGCACACCAGGCCCTGCGTGAACTGGGCGTGCTCGACGCGGTGATGGCGGTGGCGCAGCCCGTGAGCCATGTCCGCTGCGTGGCCCCTCGCGGCGGACGCCTGGACGTGCCCGGCGACATGGCCGTGCTGCCGCGCCGCCAGCTCGACGACATCGTGTGCCGTGCCGCCGTGGCGGCCGGAGCCCGCATGCACGCGCCCGTGCGCTTCGTGGCGCCGCTGGAACAGGACGGCCGCGTGGTCGGCGCCCGGGTGCAACACGGCGACGCCCAGCACGAGGTGCGTGCCACCTGGGTGCTGCTGGCCAGCGGCGCCGCCCCACAGGCGCTGATCGCGGCCGACATGGCCGAGCGCCAAACCCCCAGCGGTGTGGGTCTGCGTGGCTACATCCGCCACCCCGGACTGGTCGACCGCATCCAGGGCCTGGAGATCATCTGGCACCATGCCCTGAAACCCGGCTACGGCTGGATCTTTCCGTGTGGCGACGGGGTCTTCAACATCGGCGTGGGCCTGACCGACGGCGTCGATGGCGAACGCGCCAAGGGCAAGCTGAACCTGCGCCAGCTCTACCAGCGCCTGACCGAAATCCACCCCCTGGCCCACGAACTCGTCACCCAGGGTACCCCGCTGGGCGAGCTCAAAGGCGCCCCCTTGCGCTTCAGCCTGGAAGGGGCCCGCTTCAGCCGCCCCGGCCTGCTGGTGTGCGGCGAAGCCGCCGGCAGCACCTATTCCTTCACCGGGGAAGGCATCGGCAAGGCCTTGCAGACCGGCATCCTGGCCGCCCGCGCCCTGATCGATGCGCGCACACAAGGGCTGGACGATGCGGCCACCTGCGACCGACACGATGCCCAGCTGCACGCGCTGCAACCGCGCTATGAGATGTACCGTAAGGCCAACTGGGTCAACCGCCAGCCCTGGCTGGCCGATCTGGTGATCTGGCGCGCCAACCGCAGCCCGCGCATCCGCCAGCGCATCGCCGGTCTGCTCAATGAAACCAGCAACCCCGGCCACCTGCTGACCCCCAGGGGCCTCTACAAGCTGTTCACCGAGTAAGCCGGCGCCCGTTCACCCCTGCTCGAGCGGCGCCATGCGAACTCAGGGGGATACCGACTTGCATTCAACGCCAAGCAGTCATACAACTGCATTTCGGGTCGCCATCCTGCGGCCTGCGATGGCTCAGGAGGCACGATGAACGGCACCCGACCTCACCCCTTGTCGCTGCGGGAACGCATGCGACTGATCACCACCGGCGCCTGTGTGCTGATGGCCCTGCTGGGCCTGTGGAGTTTGCTCAGCGCCCGTCCGGTGCATGGCGTGCTGGCCCTGGCCGCCTCGCTCTTGCTGGTGCAAGGCAGCATCTGGGGCCGCAAGGCCCGGCGCACGCCGCTTCGGCATCGCTGACCGCGCCCTGATCCGGTGACCAGGCGGCGCCCCCGCCGCGCACCGGATCAGATCGGCAGCGCCGGCCCCTCATGGCCGAGCAGCGCGATCGCGCCACTGCCGCGCGTCTCGTACAGGTCCACGCGGTCCACCTGGGGCAGCACCTTGCGTGCTTCGCGCAAGACCCAGTGCGAGAGCGAGGCGGTGTCGCAGTCCTCCAAGCCCGGCAACTCGTGCAGCGGGTGGTGGTCCAGCGCCTTGAAGATGGGATTGAAGCGGTCTTTCACATCGCCGAAGTCCACCGTCCAGCCCATCACCGCGTCCAGCGGTGCCGACAGGTGCAGGCGCAGCGTGTAGGTGTGGCCGTGGATGTGGGCCAGCGGGTCGTCGTTCGGCGCGTGGCGCAGGAAGAGGGCGCTGTCGAGCGTCATCTCCTTCCAGATGCGGTAGTCCGTGCCATTGAAGTTGGCCCCACACGAACCGGTTTCGTACACCGTCACCCACGACAGCTCCGGCAGCACCGCCTTCAGGCGCGTCCACAGCCAGCCCGCCAGCACTTCGCTCGTGGGATTGTCCAGGCCCTCGATGGCGTTCAGATAGCGGTGGTGCAACTGGTAGTGGAAGGGCGCCCAGATGGCGTCCAGGTGGTCGTAGTCGATGCTCAGGTCGCGCCCGCCGGCGTCCTGATTGGCGTGCACGATGACCTCGAAGCCGTGGCCATGCAGGCGTCCGCACTTGTGCCCCATCGGCACATTGGGCAGCTTGTGGGCCGATTCAAACCGGTAACGCCGCCACACGTGCGCCTGGTCCTGCCCATCCAGATCGACGCCCTGGTCGGCCGTGCTCTGGATGCCCACCTGGGTCAGGCCCGGCACCGCCAGCTGGTCGCGCAGCCAGCGCGCCAGGTTCTCGTCGGTGGGCAAAGGCAGGATGTCGTTGAGCAGACGGTAGTCGAGCTGGGCCGTGCGGGCCTGCAGGCGCTGCTGCAGGGCCGCGACCTCGCCACCGGGGTAAGGCGCCCAGCCGTCAGGGAGGTCGGCGCGCACCTGGGCGACAAAGCTGTGACCATGCAGACGGTGGCTGCGGTGATCCGACGGCAACACGCCGACCTGGCGGGCCGACTCGAAGCCGCTGGAGGCGGCGTGCAGGGTGGTGAGGGTCATGACGGCTCGGGCTTTCCCACTCAGGCGTTCACGTCCACCACCACGCGGCCGCGCACCTGACCGGCCAGCAGCTGGGGCGCCACGTCCAGCGCCTCGGCCAGGCCGATGGTGCGGGTGATGGCGTCGAGGTGGCTCACCTCCAGGTCGGTGGCCAGACGCTGCCAGGCCTGCAGACGGTCGGGGCGCGGGCACATCACGCTGTCCACCCCGGCCAGGGTCACGCCCCGCAGGATGAAGGGGGCCACGGTGGACGGGAAGTCCATGCCGCCGGCCAGACCACAGGCGGCCACGGTGCCGCGGTACTTCATCTGGGCACACACATTGGCCAGGGTGTGGCTGCCCACGGTGTCCACGGCGCCGGCCCAGCGCTCCTTGGCCAGGGGCTTGCCGGGGGCGGTGAACTCGGCGCGGTCGAGGACGGTGGTCGCGCCCAGGCCCTTGAGGTAGTCGGCCTCCTGCGGACGGCCAGTCACGGCCGCCACGGAGTAGCCCAGCTTGGCCAGCAGGGACACGGCAAAGCTGCCCACGCCGCCTGCCGCCCCGGTCACCACCACCTCGCCCTGCGCGGGCGTCACGCCGTGGCGCTCCAGCGCCATCACGCACAACATGGCGGTGTAGCCTGCGGTGGCAATGGCCATGGCCTGCCAGGGCGTGAAGGCCGCGGGCAGGGGCACCAGCCAGTCGCCTTTCAGGCGCGCGCGCTGGGCCAGACCGCCCCAGTGGGTTTCACCCACGCCCCAGCCGTTGAGGACCACGGCATCGCCCACCTGATAGTCCGGGTGGCTGCTGTGCTCCACCGTGCCCACCAGGTCCACGCCCGGCACCATGGGGAACTTGCGCACCACCGGCGAACGGCCGGTGATGGCCAGGCCGTCCTTGTAGTTCAGGGTGGAATAGGCCACCCGCACGGTCACGTCGCCCTCGGGCAGCGCACTGTCGTCCAGCTCGGTCAGGCCGGCACGGTAACCCTGGTCGTCTTTCTCGATGAGGATGGCTTTGAACATGGCAGGCGTCCTTTCAGAAGCCGCCAGCATAGCGCGCCCGACCGGCGCGCGTCAGGGCGTCCTGGCGCCCACTCAGCGCCAGGCGTGCGGACAGCGACCCACCGGGGCCGCGGTGTCGGCGGTGGCCTCGTCCACCGGGGAGGACGGTACCGCCGCCCCCTCGGCGCGCTCCAGGTGCACCGGCTTGAGCTGCGCGATGGCGTAGCAGTTGCCGGGGTAGGTGCGGTTGGGCGTGTCGGCCAGGCGCAGCGGGTAGGCGCCCAGGCGGGTGCCTCGGCGCAACCAGCCGAAGGCGCGCAGGCTGCCGCGCAGACAGGCCGCGAACCAGCGCGGCGGGCGATGGGCGCCCACCGCCTGCAGGAACAGCTCGTCATCGTCAAACAGGCTGTACACCACCCAGGGCACCAGGCCCCGCAGCGGCGCCGGCAGCCAGGCCTGGCCCACCCGCAAGGTGTCTTGCGCCACCTGGGCGCTGGCCGCGCAGGGCTTGAAATGGCGCTGCTTGTAGCCCTCGATGAAGGCGTCGAACGCGGCCTTGGTCGGCGGGATGTCGCTCAGGCCCATGCGCCTTCCGATCTCGACCCAGAAGTTGAAGCCGGCCTCGCGCTCGTGCGCGGTCATGGGCCGACGGGCGTACACCTTGGTCCAGCGCAACGGAAACTCGATGAAGGTCCACAGCACGAACAGGTAGTCGTCGTTGGGGATGCGGTAGTGCGCGTGCGTGCGGTTGATGCGCTCGAGCGCCTGCGCGCCCACCTCGCTGTCCCAGCCCGACTCCAGAAAGTGTCCGATCAGCAAGCGGGTGTCGTCGTAGCGCTTTTGCCCATGCTCGCGGAACTCGCCGGTGCGGTTCAGCAGGGTGGACACCGAATCGCTGCCATAGGTGTAGAACAGCGCCAGCTCCAGCGCGCGCTGCATGTCCCAGGCCATGTCGTACTGGCCCATCAGGCGCACGATGCGCTGGCAATCGGCACGCGCGTCCAGCGCGGCAATGGTGCGCGCCACCTCGGGGTTGGGGAACAGGCCCCAGCGCTTGCGAAACGGTTCGGACATCGTGGCAACTCCCTGGCTTGTGCTGTGTCTGGCAGTGTCGCCCCAGCCCCGGCCGGTGGGACGCCCATCCGCCCCGCCAGCGGGATGCCATGGGGAGAAAACACGCCATACAGGGCAACCTCACCCGAATCAGGGAATACCCTGATCCGCCGCTCAAGCTCCGGCCCCGGCTTGCGCCATCCAGACGCCGCGCAGGCATACTCTCGCCCTCGCTCGCGCCCCTGGGGCACGGCCCCTCACGACGGCGGCCTGCCACCACCCTGGGGCGATCAGGGGCATTCGCCCCCGTCCAACGAATCGTTGCGACGGCGCAAAATCCAATCCCTCCGACGTAATACAGTCGAGGCCGTCCTGTGCCGCCGCGTTCCGTCCGCGCCCGCACACCGCGGCCCGTTCAACCCTCTCATTTGCCAGTCATGACCCACACCACCGATCTCGCGCTCCCGCCTCAAGAGGCCTCCGTTGACGTCCTGCTGGAGAAGTACGCCGAGCCCGGTGAGACCTCGGTCGATGACGTGCGCCGCCGCGTCGCCAAGGGTCTGGCCACCATCGAGAAGACTCCGGAAGCCCAGCAGAAGTGGGAAGCCACCTTCTACGAAGCCCAGCGTGACCTGGGCGTGGTGATGGGCGGGCGCATCAACGCCGCCGCCGGCCTGGCCGACACGGCCGCCACCCTGATCAACTGCTTCGTGCAGCCCGTGGGCGACGCGATGATCGGCGCCGACGGCCAGATCGGCATCATGGACGCCGCCTCGCAGGCCGCCGAAACCATGCGCCGTGGCGGCGGCGTGGGCTACAACTTCAGCGCCATCCGTCCCAAGGGCGGCTGGGTGAAGAAAACCAACTCGCGCGCCTCCGGCCCGGTCAGCTTCATGAAGGTGTTCGACCAGGTCTGCCAGACGGTCGAGTCCGCCGGTGCCCGCCGTGGCGCCCAGATGGGTGTGCTCAACGTCTCGCACCCCGACATCGAAGACTTCATCGTTGCCAAGCGCACGCCCGGCACCCTGAACAACTTCAACGTGTCGGTGGGCATCGTCGAGGGCTTCATGGAAGCCCTGGCCGCCGACGGCGACTGGGAACTGGTGCACGCCGCTCAGCCCCACCCCGAAGTGCCCGACACCTACCAGCGTGAAGACGGCCTGTGGGTCTACAAGGTGGTCAAGGCCCGTCACCTGTGGGACACCATCATGAAGTCGACCTACGACTTCGCCGAACCCGGCGTGCTGTTCCTCAACCGCATCAACGAGGAAAACAACCTCGCCTACTGCGAAACCATCGAGGCTACCAACCCCTGCGGCGAACAGGCCCTGCCCGCCTACGGCTGCTGCGACCTGGGTTCGATCAACCTGGTCAGCCATGTGCGCAACGCCTTCGAGCCGAACGCCAGCTTCGACTTCGCCTCGTTCGAGAAGGGCATCGCCGTGGCGGTGCGCATGCTCGACAACGTGCTGGACGCCACCGTGTGGCCGCTCAAGGAGCAGGGCACCGAATCGGCCGCCAAGCGCCGCATCGGCCTGGGCTTCCTGGGCCTGGGCGACGCCCTGGTGATGATGGGCCTGCGCTACGACAGCCCCGAAGGCCGCGACATGGCCGCCAAGATTTCGGCCACGCTGCGCGATGCGTCGTATGCCGCCTCGGTGGAGCTGGCCAAGGAACGTGGCCCCTTCCCGCTGTTCAACGCCGACCAGTACCTGAACACCGGTGCGTTCGCCAAGCGTCTGCCCGAGAAGCTGCGCAAGGAGATCCGCAAGCACGGCCTGCGTAACTCGCACCTGCTGTCGATCGCGCCCACCGGCACCATCACCCTGGCCTTTGCCGACAACGCCACCAACGGCATCGAGCCCGCCTTCTCGTGGACCTACAACCGCAAGAAGCGCATGCCCGACGGCGGCCACCGCATCTACGCCGTGGAAGACCACGCTTACCGTGTCTACCTGAGCCGTGGCGGTGACCCCAAGAACCTGCCCGAAGCCTTCGTGTCGGCCCAGGACATGAGCGCCATCGCCCACGTGGAAATGGTGGCGGCCGTGGCACCCTTCATTGATGCGGCCATCTCCAAGACCATCAACGTCCCGGCCGACTACCCCTTCGCCGACTTTGCCGACCTGTACCTGCAGGCCTACCGCATGGGTCTGAAGGGCATCACCACCTACCGCCCCAACGCCACACTGGGTGCCGTGCTGTCGGTGGACACGCCCGCTGCCGCACCGGCCGCCGGCGCCGCTCCGGCTGGCACCGGCCGCAACGACGACGATCCGCTGCGCAAGCAGTTCGACTCGCGTCCGATGGGCGACTTGGAGGGCATCACCTCCAAGGTCGAGTACATGACGTTTGAGGGCAAGCAGGCCGTCTACGTCACCGTCAACTTCCTGCGCGTGCAGGGCACGATCGACGGCAAGGACGTCACCATCGAGCGCCCGATCGAGTTCTTCATCCCTGGCGGCCAAACGTCTGACGGTCAGCAGTGGATCACGTCGAGCATGCGCCTGCTGTCGATGGTGGGCCAGTCCGGTGGCTCGGTCGCCAAGGCCGTCGCCTCGATGCGCAAGGTGGTGTGGGACAAGGGCCCGGTCCGCTTCGGCATGATCGAGCGTGCCGACGGCACCGTCGCCCCGCGCTTCCACGACTCCGACGTGGCCGCCATCGGCTTCGCGCTGCAACAGATCCTGGCCAAGCGTGGCTTCCTGGACGCCGAAGGCAACCAGGTCCCGGCCCTGCAACTGGCCGCCCGCCTGGCCCGCCGCGACGAAGAACTGGGCCACCACCTGCAGCCCACCGACTACAGCATCACGGCTTCGAGCGGCAGCAACGGCCACACCGTGCCCAACTCCGGCAAGAAGTGCCCCGAGTGCGGCGCGCATGAAATGCACAAGGTCGACGGCTGCATGAAGTGCGCCAACTGCGGCGCCATCGGCAGCTGCGGTTGATCAGGGTCGCTTGATGCATCCAGGGGCGCTGCGGCGCCCCTTTTTTGTGCCGGGACACCACGCCAGATCGTCGAGGCGTCGATGCCGCCCGGCCTCAACGCCAGGCCTGCGCCACCCGTGCGTGCGTGGGTCGGCGATCCAGCCAGGCCACCAGGGCCACGCAGCCCAGGGCCGACAGCACCGTGCCCACGCCAAAGGCCCAGGCATAGCCCCAGGCATCGCCCACCACCCCGCCGGCAATGCCGCCCAGACTGCCCACACCCACCACGACACTGGCCAGCAAGGTGAAGTCGGTGCCCGCATGGTCGGGGTCGGACGCGTCCATCATCAAGGCGAACAAGGCCACCGTGGCCATCGTGCCCACCACGCCTTCGGCCACCGTGGCCCACCACAGCCAGGCCATGCTGCCCCACCCCAGCGCGATCGCCAGGTAGAGCACAAAGGTCAGCGACTGGCCCAACCCGGTCCACAGCATGGCGGAGCGCCGGTTCACCCGCACCATCAGCAGCCCGCCCAGCAGCGCACCCAACAGGCTGGCACCCGAGCCCACCGCGCCCTTCATCAGCGCGATCGTTTCCTTGCTGGCCCCCTGGTCGCTGACAAAGGGCGTGATGAGGCTGCTGACCATCTGGTCGCCAAACCGGAAACAGAACACCAGCCCGGCGCAGGTCAGCATGCCGGGCGCCAGGGCGCGGTGCCACCAACCCAGCGCCAGTTGCCCCGCCGTGAGCGTGGGGCGGGGCACCACGGCGGCTTCGGGATCGATCATGCGGGCGGGCTCGCGCATGCGCCACACCGGCCAGGTGCTCAGCGCCAGCAGCAGGGCCATCACCCCGAACACCACGCGGCCGTCGGTGCGCGCCCACAGCCACAGCAAGCCCCCGCCCCCCAGGATCATGCCCAGCCGATAGGCCCCCACCTGGATGGCATTGGCCAGCCCCCGCTCACGTGCCGCCAGCAGGCGCACGGCCAGCCCATCGGTCACGATGTCCTGCGTGGCCGCCAGCAGGTTGAACACCAGCACGGCCAGCAGCAGCCCCTGGCTGGCGGCGCCCAGGTCGAGCAGGGCCAAGGTCAGGGCGGCCAGCACCGAGCAGCCTTGCAGCCCCAACAACCAGGTGCGACGCGTGCCATGGTGGTCCACCCAAGGCGCCCACAGGAACTTGAGCAACCAGGGCAGGGCCAGCAACTGCAAGAGCCCGATGGCCGTGAGCGACCAACCCGCCTCACGCATCAACACCGGCAAGGCCAAGGTGAAAAAGCCAAAGGGCAGCCCCTGGGCGGCGTACAGACTGGACAGCAAGGCAAGGGGGTGGCGTGACATGGGCCCGGGACGAAGATCGCAACCCCGGCATGGTGGCAGATTCTGTGATGCGCGCACGGGCCCCCGAAATCCGCCACGATTTCTCGGATTTCGGACATGCGGGGGCTGTGCAAGCCGCGGGCGTGGTGGCAAGCTGGGCAGCATGTAAGCAGGTGTGACGCGTGCAGGAGGTGCCATGAAGCGTTCCTCGACACTCCGCCGACTCGGCTGGGCTTGGGCCGCCACGGTTTGCGTGGGCAGCGCCAGCGCAGCCTGGATGCCCGATGCGCCGGAATCGGACAGCTGGACGGCCTTGCCCCCCTCGCCGGCGACCGCGCTCGTGCATGCGGAACCCGCCTGCAGCAGCGCCACCCTCGGCGAAGCGGTGCAACTCATCTATGCGCACGATGCGCCTGAACAGGCATGGGCCCTGGCACAGCGTTGCACCCAGGAAGCGCGCCAACAAGGTCACGCCGTCAAACGCCTGATCGCCGTGCGCATCCAGGCCCTGATCGCCATGCGCTTTCGGGATCTGGAGACCCTGCAGACCGCCGGCCAGGCCCTGATCGAGCAGCGCGTCTTGCCCGAGTACGTCCCCGATGGTCACATGTGCATGGCGTTCACCTGTCTGGCCCAGGGCGACACCCAGTGCGCCCGCACCCACCTGACCCAGGCCCGCGCCCAGTTCACCGCCATGCAGATTCCGCATGCCCTGGACCAGCTGGTGCCTCTGGAGCAGGCCCTGCTGCACATGGAGGCCACCGACCCCTCCCCCTGACCAGCCGAGCACCGCGGCACGGGCGCCGTGGGGCCCGGCCTCACAGTGGCTCGTCGCTGTCGGGCATGGGGTAGGAGTCGGCCTTGTAGTTGGGCCCCTTCATCAGCATGACGATGCCGCAACCGATGGCCACCGTCAGCACCAGGGTCCAATGCAGGATGACCACGCCGATCATGATGAACTCGAAGCGCATGACGCCCGGGTCGCGGGCGCCGTCGGGCTGCTCAGGATAGAACAGCCAGGTGGCTCCGGCCAGCACCAGAGGCAGCGCGGTGCCCACGGCCCAGATCCAGGGCAGCTTCTTCCAGATGGCCCACTCCCACCCCGCGGGGGAGCGGATCGAGTGCGGGTCTTTCTTGAGCCAGGACATGCCTGGATTGGGCCACAAAGGGTCAGGCCTGTCGCCAATTGTTCAAGAAACAGTCACGGCATTTTCACGACAGCCACCTACCTTCCGACGGTTTGTTCCACTTTGTGACTGCCGTCGTGAAAAAAACCGCTTCCGCCCTCGCTGCCAGCCTCGCGTTGTCCACCCTTCTGGTCGCCTGCGGAGGAGGCGGTGACGACACCCCGTCCGTCCCCACGGTGGCCGCCTCGGTCAGCGACGACACGCAGTTCTTCAACCGCGTGGCCACCTTCGCCGTGTGCGCCCAAATCGGCTCCTCGTGCGAAACCCGCGAGGCCACTGCCGCCGAAATCGTGGCGGCCAGCACCGACGGCATGACCCTGATCTACACCAACAGCCCGAAGGACGAAGTGGGCTTCGTGGACATCACCGACCCCTCGGCCCCGCAAGCACTGGGCGCCCTGGCCATGGGTGGCGAACCCACCTCCATCACGGTGCAAGGCAACCACGCGCTGATCGCGGTCAACACCTCCGCCAGCTTCACCGCCCCCTCGGGCAAGCTGGTCGTCGTCGACATCGCCACGCGCACGGTGGTGCATGAGATCGCCCTGGGCGGCCAGCCCGATTCGATCGCCATCAGCAAGGATGGCAAGTACGTGGCCGTCGTGATCGAGAACGAGCGCGACGAAGACGCCGGTGACGGGCGCCCCGCCCAACTGCCGGGCGGCAAGCTGGTGATCGTCGACGCGGTCGGCGCGCCGGCCACCTGGAAGACGCGTGACGTGGCGCTGGGCAACCTGGCCATGCGCTTCCCCACCGACCCCGAACCCGAATACGTCTCCATCAACGACCGCAACGTGGCCGTGGTCACCTTGCAAGAGAACAACCACATCGTGCTCGTGGACCTGGCCACGGGCCAGCTGACCCGCGACTTCAGCGCCGGCACGGTCTCTCTGACCCAGATCGACCTGACCGATGCCCCTCGCCCCAACCAGGTGAGCCTGACCGAAAGCCTGAGCGACCGCCTGCGCGAGCCCGACGGCGTCACCTGGGTCTCCACCACCCAGTTCGTCACGGCCAACGAAGGCGACCTGGACGGCGGCAGCCGTGGCTTCACCCTGTTCAACACCGACGGCAGCGTGGCCTACGACGCGGGCAACACGATGGAGCACCTGATCGCGCGCATCGGCCACACCAACGACAAGCGCTCGGATGCCAAGGGGAACGAGCCCGAGAACGTGGCCAGCGGCCGCTTTGACCGCACCGATTACCTGTTCGTGGCGTCCGAGCGCTCCAGCGTGCTGGCCGTGTACGACCTGAGCCAGGCCAATGCCCCGGCCCTCAAGCAGGTGCTGCCCTCGGCCCAGGCGCCGGAAGGGGTGCTGACCATCCCGTCTCGCAACCTGGTCATCACCGCCAGCGAAGAGACCAACCCCGTCTCGGGCGGCCCGGCCGTGTTCGCCGCCCTCAACATCTACCAGTACCAGAAGGCCCCGGCCCAGTACCCCACCATCGCATCGGTCAACCGCACCGACGGCACCCCGATCCCCTGGTCGGCCCTGTCCGGCCTGGCGGCCGCGCCCACCGGTTCGCTCGTGTACGCGGTGGACGACGCCTTCTTCCGTGGCAACCGCATTTTCGAGATCGACACCAGCGTCAAGCCCGCCAGACTGCAGCGTGAGATCCGCATCACCGACCCTAATGGCCTGATCGCCGGCCTGGCCGCCAGCCTGCCGGACACCCCCAGCGGCAGCACGTTCGACGACGCCGACCTGGCCGCCCTGGTCAACAACGCCGACAAGAGCGTCAACATCGATCCCGAAGGCATCGCCATCGCCTCCAGCGGCGGCTTCTGGATTGCCTCGGAAGGCGCGGTCGGCAAAAGCGCCAACCTGATCTTCAAGGTCTCGGCCACCGGGGTCATCGAAGACATCATCCAGTTGCCTGCGGACGTCAATGCCAAGCAGACCAGCAATGGCTACGAAGGCATTGCCGAAGCCGACGGGAAGCTCGTGGTGGCCTTCCAGCGCACCTGGACTGGCGACACGCATCCGCGCATCGGCGTGTACGACCTGGCCACCCAGACCTGGTCCTTCCTGTTCTACCCGCTGGACCTGCCCACCTCGCCCAACGGCGGCTGGGTCGGCTTGTCGGAAATCATGGCGCTGGGCAACAACCGCTTCGCCGTGATCGAGCGTGACAACCAGGCAGGCCCCGATGCCACCGTCAAGAAGATCTACCGCATCGACCTGACCGGCAAGGCCGACGGCAGCGTGCTGACCAAGACCCTGGTGCGCGACCTGCTGCCTGACCTGCGTGCCACCAAGGGCCATGTGCTGGAGAAGATCGAAGGCCTGGCCCGCCTGGCCAATGGCGACGTCTACATCGTCAACGACAACGACGGCGTGGACCTGGGCAGTGGTGAAACCCAGCTGATCAAGCTGGGCAAGATCTTCAACTGACCCTGCTCAACGCCTCCACACCATGCGCCCGGCCCGTCCGGGCGCTTTTCATGGGAGCGCCAGCCGACACATATCACCCAGACAAACAGTTCGCCTTTATCTTCACATTCACAAAATAATTTCTGATTTTCTCGATGCGTTGAAATTCGTATGCTGGGGCTCCGTGTGATCTTCAATGGAGTTTTCCATGCGCAGCTACCGTCGCAACAGCCCCGAATCCGCCGCCCGCATCGTGAGCATGATCCTGCTGGCTGACTGCCATGTCAGCCGCGATGAGATGGAGGCCCTCAAGCACCATGACATCCCCCACCGCCTCGACCTGAGCCATCCGCACTTCATGCTGGTGACGCAGCAGTTGTGCGATGACCTGCGCACCTTCTCCGAGATCCCCTGGCAAGGCGCGCAGGCCCTGCCCACCGCCAGCTGGCACGCCATGCTCGACGAAATCGACGACAGCGGCCTGCGGCTGATCCTGCTTGATCTGTGTGCCACCCTGGTCGAGTGTGACCATCACATTGCCGTGGACGAGCAGACCCTGGTTCACAGCATGGCCGACCACTGGCACCTGCCGCGCCCGGTGTGGCGACATCGGACGCGGCCCCTGGCCACCACCACCCGGTCGCATGTGGAGGCGGTCGCTTTGGCGGGCTGATGCTCACGGAGCGTGCGTCAACTCGAGGGGCAATCGCACCTCGAACGTGGCGCCGCCACCCGGCGTGGCCTGTGCCCGGATCCGGCCGCCGTGCAGTCGCACGATGCGCTCGACCATGTACAGACCCAGCCCCGCCCCCGGCTTGCCCTGGGCGGTGCGTCCGCGAAAGTACTTCTTGAAAACCTGGGCCCGTTCGTCTTCAGGGATGCCCTCGCCGTGGTCCACCACGCGCAAGACAAGCTCACCGCGCTCCAGCATGCGGGCGGCCAGGGTGATCTCCTGGCCGGCCGGGCTGTGGCGGTCGGCGTTGGCCAGCAGGTTGCGCACGACGATGTGCAGCAACTTGGGGTCACCGGCCCACCGCTCAGGCAAGGCATCGACATCCAGCACCACACGCTCGGCCGGCCAGTCGGCCGCGGCGTCTTCCAGCCATTCCAGCAGATCGAAGGCCTGGGCCTGCAGGGGCTGCTCGGCGCCCTCCAGGCGGTCCAGCGACAGGTAGTCGTCCATCAGGTTGCTCATGCGCCTCGCCGCCTGCTGGATGTTGGCGCAACGGGTCAGGGTGCGCTCCGCCGGGGCCTGCAGATTGCGCGCCAATTGTTGGGCGGTCGTGTTGATGATGGCCAATGGCGTGCGGAACTCGTGGGAAACCAGGGCCATGAAGTCCCGCTGCTCCTGATGTGCCGCGTGTGCCACGGCCAGCTGGCGCTTGAGCGAGCCATAGCGCAAGGCCACAAACAGGCTCAGCACGATCAGATGAAAAATGGAGGTGACCTGATAGATGTTGTCGGTGAGCCACCCCGGCTCGAGAACACCCAGGTTGCGCAGGAAGCGCACCAACACCCCCAGGCCATAGACACCGAAGGTCAGCAAGAAGAGGTAAGCCGGGCGAAAGCCCCGCAGCGCCAATTTGACGGCCACCATGTTGAGCCCAACCAGCCACACGATGGTGCTGAGCTGCAGGATGGGCATGGCCGCCCCGTAATCCACCGCGACGGCGATGCCTGCGGTGGCCAGCCCCACGACCGTGGTCAAGCGGACATGCCAGCGCGATCCGCGTGGCGTATGGCGTGGCAACTCCAGCAACACGTCGGCAAACCGTGCCGCCAGAACCAAGGACAGGCACAGGGACAAGGCCAGGAGGGACAAACTGAACGAGGCCGACCATCCGAACATGGCCTGCAGGTGCCCGGCCGTCAAGAACACCGCGGCCATCGAACAGGAGGCGTACAGCGCACACCAGAGGCCCAGGCTTTCCCGGCTGACGCGCCAGAACACGAACTGAAACACGATCACGAGCGCGTAGACGCCCATCAAGGCGCCCGTTCCCAAGGCCTCGCGCGTCGCCTCTGCCCTGTATGCCTCGGGCCGCAACAAAGACACCGTGGTGCTCAGCGACGGGCGCGTGACCAAGCGCACCAGCAGGGTGTGCTCTCCCGGAGGCAAGCTCAGGCGGAAGGTGGGGCTGCGGGTGTTCATCGGCCATTGCGCGCGCGGCACCATCTGCCCGGCGCGTGTTTCGCGCCAATGCCCACTGGCCTGCCACTCATACAGACGCACATCTTCCAGCAAGGCGTTGTTGAACACCAGGCGCCAGTCCGGGTCGGCATTGACGGGTTGGCGCACGGTCACCCGCAACCAGATGGCCGCCCGGGTGAATCCGAAGCTGGGTTCGCCAGGCAAGCGGCGCCAATCGGTGCGCGCAGCGGCAACGTCCGGCGTCCATTGCGCGGCATCGTCTCGCAGCCAACTCATCTGCCCGCGCAAGTCCAGGCTCTCCAGCCCGTTGGACAACGGCACCACCGCCCTGGCCGGCAGCCACGCCGTCAGCAGCAAGATGAACAAGAAGCGACGCAGGCCGTGCAACATGGTGCGTGAACCTTAGCACGCGCATCGCTGCACCGAAGGGTCCACACCGGCCGTGCTCAGATTTGCTCGGTCACAGGCCCTCCCCTGTGTCATAGACTGCCAACCATGGCACACCTCATGTTGTTGGAAGACGAGCCCATCTTGCGTGAGGAACTCGCGGAGTTCCTGGTGTCAGTCGGTCATGAGGTGACCGCGGTCGATTCGCTGGCGGCCTTCCGGCAGACCTATGTGCCACAGGTTCACACGATTGCTTTGATCGATATTGGGCTGCCCGATGGCAGTGGCCTGGACCTGATCCAGGCCCTGCGTGCCGAGGGGCATCGCCTGGGCATCATTGTGCTGACAGCCCGATCGGCGATGCAGGACAAGGTGCAAGGCCTGACCGGTGGCGCCGACCACTACCTGCCCAAAACGGTCGATTTGCAGGAAATCGCCGCCACCGTGGCCGCCCTGTCACGCCGCTTGGGCGTGGACGCCAAGCCTCGCTGGGTGTTGACCGACTCACCACGTCAGCTGATTTCGCCCGGCGGCGCGGTCATTCCCTTGTCCGGCCAGGATCACACGGTGCTGCACGTTCTGGCACGCAGCCAGGACTACGTCACGCGGGAGGCCATCGTGGTGGCCCTCGGCGGCAACTATCTGGACTATGACCAACGGCGCCTGGACACCCAGATGCGCCGCCTGCGCCGCAAAGTCGAAGAGACCTGTGGCCTGGCCCTGCCGGTGAGCACCCTGCGTGGCACGGGCTATCGCTTTCACGACGACATCGAGATCCGACCCTGAGAAAACGGCGTTCCGCACAGTGGGGGAAAACGCACGATTTTGGCGAAAGCATCGGCGTGCGCTCAGTTTTGCTCAGCCACAATTTGTTCACAGATGGTTACTGTGGATGGCAACTTAAGGGCACGTTTTCCGTTCCCGGATTGTCACGCCACCGACCATGCCGAACGCCACACTCTTTGCCTCGCCTCGTCGCATCCCCGTGCGCACCCTGATCGCGGTCGCGACCGCCGCGATGTTGACCGCCTGCGCCAACATCCGCCCCGTTCCCTTGGAGGCCCAGGATCTGCAGCCGGTCAATGCCAGTGACCGCAGCGCCATGTTGCAGGAGGTCGTGCCGCTGAGTGGCGCCCTGACCCTGGAAGAAGCTCAGGCCCGTGCGCTGAAGTACAACCTGGAGCGACGCGCCAAGCTGATGGAAGAGGCTCTGGCCTTGCGCCAGCTGGACGTGACCCACTTGGACATGCTGCCCAAGCTGGTGGCGCAGGCGGGCTACGGCTGGCGCAACAACGACCGCATCAGCCAGAGCCGCAATGCGGAGAATGGCGACCTGTCCCCCTCCCGCTTCATCTCGCAGGAACGCACCCACGCGCTCGGTGACCTGACCTTGAGCTGGAGTCTGCTGGACTATGGCCTGGGCCGTGTGGCCGCCCATCAGCAGGCAGACCGCGTGCTGATTGCCGGGGAGCGTCGCCGTAAGGCCATGCATGTGCTGATGCAGGATGTGCGCATCGCCTACTGGCGTGCCGCCAGCGCCCAGAAGTTGCGCGATGACGTGGCCCGCACCATCACGATGGCCGAAGAGGCCCTGGACGACTCCCGCAAGGCCGAGACCGAGCGGCTGCGCAATCCGATCGACGCCCTGCGCTACCAACGCCAGGTGCTGGAGAACCTGCGCCTGCTCGAAGCCATCAACCAGGAACTGGCGTCGGCCAACATCGAGCTGGGCGCCCTGATCAACGCCCCCATCGGCGCGACCATCCGAATCGCCGATGTCGAGCAGACACTGACCAGTCCTCGCACGCTGGAGATGGACATCGGCGCGATGGAGGAGCTGGCCCTGCAGCAGAACGCCGACCTGCGTGAGCACCATTACAACAGCCGGGTGGCGCGCGAGGAAGTGCGCCGCACCCTGGTCCGGCTGTTTCCCAACATCAGCCTGAACTACGGCTACAAGTACGACTCGGACCGCTACCTCGTCCACAACGACTGGCAGGAAGCCGGCGTGCAGCTGTCCTTCAACCTCTTCAACCTGATCACCGCCGAGACGCAGATGAAGCTGGCGCGTGCCGGCGTGGCCCTGGCCGATCAGCGACGCGTGGCGGCGCAGATGGCGGTGGTGACGCAGGTGCACCTGGCGCGCCTGCAGCTGATCAACGCACACAAGCAGTTCCAGCGGGCCGATGCCATCTATCTGACCGACCAGAAGATCACCGAGCACACGCGCAACCGTGAGCAGGCGCTGGCCCAGAGCAAGCTGGACCGCGTGGGCAATGAAGTGGCCACCATCCTGAGCATGCTGCGCCGCTACCAGGCACTGGCTCAAATGCAGGCGGCCGAAAGTCGGCTGTTGGCGAGCATCGGCGCCGAACCCGCCATTGGCAGCACCGATGAGTTGTCTCTGCCGGAACTGGTGGTGCAGATCAAGAGCGGCTCGGAGAGCGCACCACGCTTGCAACCGACTCCATTCCTGAAGGTGGGCTCATGAGGGCGATCTGGCTGTGGGGTCTGATCGGCCTGGGCGCCGTGACGCAGGCGCTGGCGGCCCCCCCCGCGCCGGCCGCCCTCGCCACGCCCACAACGCGCACGGCCATAGAACGCCAGGAAATCCGTGCGCAATTGCTCCCCCGTCGCTACACCACAGTGGCCGCGGAGATCGGTGCCAAAGTGAACCGCTTACCCGTGCCCGAAGGCGCTGCCTTCCGTGCAGGCCAATTGCTGGTGAGCTTTGATTGCACGCTGCAACAAGCCCAGATGCAAAAGGCCCGCGCCGAACTGCACGGTGCCGAGCAGACCCTGAAGACAAACCAACGCTTGGCCGAACTGAACTCGGTTGGCAAGCTGGAGCTGGACATGGCGCAGGCCGCTGCACACAAAGCGCGCGCCGATGTCGGGGCCAACCAGGCCGTGCTGAGCAAGTGCGCCATCGCCGCGCCGTTTGCCGGTCGGGTGGCCGAACAGAAGGTGCGTGAGCAGCAGTATGTGCAGCCCGGCCAAGCCTTGCTCGACATCCTGGACGACAGCGTGCTGGAGTTGGAGTTTCTGGTGCCGTCGCGCTGGCTGAGCTGGCTGCGCATCGGCGGCACCTTCCAGGTCCAGATCGATGAAACCCGCAAGAGCTACCCGGCCAAGTTCATCCGCATCGGCGCCCGCGTCGATCCGGTGAGCCAGTCCGTCAAGGTGGCAGCGGCCATCGATGGTCAATTCAAAGAACTGATTGCCGGGATGAGCGGTCGCGTGCAGATCACGCCCCCCGAATCCCGATGATGTCCAAGGCACCCGCCTGACGCCAGCGGGTGCAGGAGTGCCCCATGTCCAAGCGCAACGCCCCCCTGAATCTGACACAGAGCCCTCTGAGCTCCGCGATCTCTGCCGTCCCCAGCAAGCTGGTCCGTCGGCCCCCGCGCCCGATGGTGCTGGAGCAGCGCTTCATGTTCGACGGTGCCGCAGTGGGAGATGCGGTGGACACACTGTCAGCGCCCACACCAGAGGCCCAGGCAACGCCAGACGTTCTGCATCTGGTCCATGCGCCTGCTGTGGCATCGGTACACAGCGCCGAGTCTGCCGCAGAGCAACTGCTGAGCGATTTCCTGCAACAGCCGCAGGCCCAGGAGACGCTGTTCGCCCTCTTTCATGGCGACCAGGCCGAAGCCAGCGCGGAGTGGCAAGCCCGTGTGACCGCCTTGCTGCAAGACGTTCGCAGCGGCGAATTCAACGTGCGCGTGGAATTTCTGAGTGGCGACACCCTACAGGGTGCCAAGGGGGCGTTCACCGCTGAAGGTCCGCAGGGCGGCTTTGTGATCTACCTGAACCAGGATTGGATCCAGGCTGGCGCGGATGCTGGCGCCATCACCCGCGTGCTGACGGAAGAATTCGGCCACGCGCTCGACGCCCACCTCAATGGCGGCCAGGACACTGCGGGGGATGAAGGCGAGGCCTTCGCGCTGATGCTGGCCAACGGCAACCTGAGACTGCAACCTGTGGCCACGCTGGAAGATGGCGGCACCATCGAAGTTCTGGGCCAGAACGTGAGTGTCGAGTTCGCCCAGTTCACCTTTGTGAACGCCTATCAGATGGTGTACGACGTCGACAATGACTTTGGCACCAACGGCATCATCGAAGGCAATGCGGGCGAAACCGCTGCGGAAAAAGAGCAGAGCAGCCACAACTTCAATCCCGACTCGCTGGGACAGGTGACGGTCAGCGACGACACCAACAGCAACCTCTTCAGCGGCAATGACGTGGCCGCCATCGGCCTGAACATCGGGGGCAGCAAGTACTACGGCTGGATCAGCCGCCCGATCAAGGATCAGGGCGTGGTGCGTGGCTTCTATTTCTGGACGGACAAGGACTTCGTGGACCTGGCCACCGCGCAGGCTGATGGCAACCAGGATGGCGACAGCGACGCCAAGGACAACCGGGGCTTCTTGTTGGTGGTCGACCAAGCCTGGTTCGACACTTTCATCAACACGGCCAACAACCAGGTCACCACCACCGTCAATGTGGACCAGGCGCTGTACAACGCATACGGCTACACCTACCCCACGGCTACGCCCATCACCACCTACATCAAGGGCCTGGGTTCATCGTCTGACCGCGTGGATGCCGCCTTGAATGCCGAGTTGGCGAAGGTGGCTGCACCGCCCGCCACAGACGCCGTCAATGACTTGGCCAATGGCACACCCGGCGGGGACGCCGGTGGAGCCGCACTGGAACAGGGTGTGAACACCAACCCGGATCCGGATGCCGTGGTCACCCCCGGCATCTCCGCCACGGGCAACGTGCTGAGCAACGACAGCCCCTCGACGGGACTGACGGTCACCCGCGTGAGCAGCACCTCGACAGGGCTGGCAGGCGCGGTGCCGACCACCGGGACGGTCAGCGTGATGGGGCGCTATGGCACCCTGACGCTCAATGCCGCAGGCACCTACAGCTACGTCGCCGATGACGACAACTCCACTGTCAACGCCTTGCTGCCGGGAGGCACGCTGACCGACGTGTTCAGCTACACCGTCACCAACGGACAGGGCGGCACCGACAGCGCCACGCTGAGTGTGCAGATCAAGGGCAGCAACGATGCGCCGGTGGCCGTGAACGACTACAACACGGCGAAGGAGAGCACCACCGCGGGTGTCAGTGGATTCACCTCAACCGGCTACACGGCTGTGGGAACGGTGGCAGGCAAAACGGGCGTGCTGGCCAACGACACGGATGTCGACAGCGGTGACAGCCACAGCATCGTCGGTCTGGCCATCAATGGTGAGGCGACGGTCGGAACCGTCAATGTCGTGGTCGGCACCGGCTCCCTGTCCTTCATTGGGGATACGGGATTCACATCGGTGAGCGACAAGGGTGCGGCCAAACTTTATGTGAGCCTGGCAACCGATGCGGCAGGCAGCAATTACCGCGCAGTTTATGCAGCCGATGGCACCACGCAGATCTATGTGACACAGAAGGTCGAGAGCCCGGCCAACTCCAACAACTGGGTCATCACGCTCAACGCCACACCGGCGAAATACTACGACGCCACCGGTCTGAAGACGATCACCAATCTCTCGACGTTTTTCACGGACAACAAAGCGGTGGGCTTCGAAAACTCCACCACGTCAAGTGAGAACACCAGCGGCATGAAGACGGCCACCGTGGCCGTGGCACAGTCAACAGGCTACACCACCATCAGCAACCTGAGTGGCCTGTCCGGCAGCATCGCCGTGGGGATGACTGTGAGTGGTCCGGGCGTGCCGACCGATGGCGTCACCAAGGTCAGCGCATTGACCTACACCAGCGGCGTGCTCACCAGCATCAAACTGGACCGAGAACTGAGCAGCACCACTGGTGGCGCTTTCACGTTTGCGGGAACCGGCACGGTCAGTCAGACGATTCAAGGTGCCCACGGCAGCTTGCTGCTCAATGGTGATGGCAGCTACACCTACACGCCCACCACCGACAACGCGTATCTGGCCGGCGGCCAGTCTGCGGTAGAAGTCTTCGATTACACCATGCAGGATGCGGGCGGCTTGACGAGCAGCGCCAAGCTCTTCATCACGGTGTATGGCAGTGGCTCCACCGATCCGGTACTGACCAACGAAAGCGAGACAGCGACAGAGTCAGGTGTCGCCAGCAACAGCCCTTACGTCGCGGGTTACACCAACACAGCGGCGCCTGGGGGTAACGCCACCGGCAATGTGTTGAACAACGATAAGGAGTCTGCTGCCAACACAGTCATCGGGACAGGCTATGTCGCCAACGTGTCCGTCCAAGGCTCCAGTGATCCTGCCACTTTGGTCGACACCGCCAACAACGGCCGGACCACCAGTCAGTCGGTGACAATCAGCGGCCTGTATGGCGACCTGCTGATCAGTGATACCGGTGGGTACACCTACACCATCCGACAAGGACAAGCCGATGTGCAGGCGTTGCTGCCAGGCCAGACGCTGAGCGACACATTCAATTACCAGGTGAAGAACACGCTGAGTCCGGCAGGCAGCGGATGGGCGAAGCTGGTGATCACCGTCAACGGCACGAACGATGCTCCCAATGCAGTGGGCGATCTGGTCACGGCTGTGGCGGGTCAAGCCTCGGCCACCGGCAACGTCTTGGCCAACGACACCGATGTGGACGCGAATGACAGCCAGACCGTGATCGCTGCGACGGCCGGAGACACGCTCAATGCAGGCACGACCAACACCGCCATCGACACCACGGCCGTGATCACAGGCCTTTATGGTCATCTGACGCTCAATGCCGACGGCGCCTACAGCTACGCCATCGACACCAGCCTGAGCAGCGTGAAAGCACTCGCCGCAGGCGAGATCCGCGACGATGTTTTCGCCTATCAGATCAGAGACACCTGGGGTGCCTTCTCCACGGCCACCTTGACGGTCTCGGTCACCGGGCAAAACGATGCGCCTGAGAACAGCACCCCGTCGTCCATCACGGCCACAGCAGGAGCGGCCTTTGATTTCACAGGTTCACATTCGATTTCGGTGTCCGACATCGATGGCAACCTGTCGCGGGTGGTCCTGCATGTGGACCACGGGATCTTGTCGACCTCAGGCACAGGCGGCTCCTTCGTGTTTGACAGCAGCACCGGCAATGCCACGCTCACAGGCACACAGAATGAAATCAACGCCCTTCTGGCAGGGTTGAGTTACACCGCCAACCCAGGCTTCTCGGGGACGGACTATCTGACCATTTTCAGTCGAGACGATCTGCAGGCCTACGACAGTGACGGGTTGGCCATCAATGTGCCCACCAACACATCGGCCTCTGCTTCGGAGGCAGGACTGATTGGCGGCAGCAATCCTGGCGTCAGCAGCGAAACCTTCACGGGGACGCTCACCTTGGGTCTGAACCAGATGCTCACAGCGCAAACAGGCAGCACCAGCTTGGGCACCTGGTCCGTGAGTGAGGACGGCAGTTTCAGCTACACCCTGACATCCGCCGCTGCGCATGCGGGTGGCCTCGCCAGCGACCAGTTTGAGTACATTGCCCACGACAGCTACGGCAACGCGGTGAAGAACACCGTGACCGTGAGCATTGCCGACGACACTCCAACCGCCCAGGCCGATACAGAGGTGCTTGGCGTGTCCAGCAGTGTTTCAGGCAATGTGCTGCTGGATGGTACCGACGACGTCTGGGGGGCAGACGGGCCCACACTGACCATCCCTGCAGGTGGGGTAGTGGGCGTGCGAGCCGCAGGCGCGGACACCATCTCGGAGGTGCTCACCGGCATCGATACGGTGATTCAAGGCGTGTATGGCACGTTGCGCCTGAAAGCGGATGGCACGTACACCTACACCTCGGATGCCAACAGTGGCATAGACACCTTCGTCTACACGATCGAGGATGCGGACGGTAGCCGATCCACCAGCACGCTGACTCTCACTGTCACGAGCGCGGATCTGCCCCCGACCGTCGCCCTGTCCAGCGACAAAACAGACCTCAAGATCGGTGAGACCGCCACCATCACCTTCACTTTCAGTGAAGACCCAGGTGCCAGCTTCACCTCCGGTGACATCGCCGTCACCGGCGGCACGCTCGGCTCACTGAGCACCAAGGTCGACAACGGTGATGGCACCTACAGCTACACCGCCACGTTCACGCCCAGCTCGGCCACCGGCTCGGTCAGCGTCGCCAGCAACAAGTTCACCGATCCTGCTGGCAACGCCAATGACGATGGCGCAGACGCCAACAACAGTGTGGATCTGAGCTACGACGGCGTCGCCCCGACGGTGGCCATCACCACCGACCAGGCCAACCTCAAGATCGGCGAGACTGCCACCATCACCTTCACATTCAGTGAAGATCCGGGCACCAGCTTCACCTCCGGTGACATCGCGGTCACCGGCGGCACATTGGGCAGCCTGAGCACCAAGGTCGATAACGGCGACGGCACCTACAGCTACACCGCCACTTTCACGCCCAGTTCGGCCACGGGCTCAGTGAGTGTTGCAAGCAACAAGTTCTCCGACCCCGCGGGCAATGCCAATGACGATGGCGCTGACGCCAACAACAGCGTCGACATCGCCTATGACGGTGTCGCCCCCACGGTCGCGTTGAACGTGGACAAGTCCGAGCTCAAGATCGGTGAGACCGCCACCATCACCTTCACCTTCAGTGAAGATCCAGGCACGAGCTTCACCTCCGGTGACATCGCCGTCACCGGCGGCACGCTCGGCTCACTGAGCGCCAAGGTCGACAACGGTGACGGCACCTTCAGCTACACCGCCACTTTCACGCCCAGTTCGGCCACAGGCTCGGTGAGTGTCGCCAGCAGCAAGTTCACCGATCCAGCGGGCAACGCCAATGACGATGGCGCGGATGCGAACAACAGCGTGGATCTGAGCTCCGACGGCGTCGCCCCCACAGTCGCCTTGAGCGTGGACAAGTCCGAGCTCAAGATCGGCGAGACTGCCACCATCACCTTCACATTCAGTGAAGATCCGGGCACCAGCTTCACCTCCGGGGACATCGCCGTCACCGGCGGCACGCTCGGCTCACTGAGCACCAAGGTCGATAACGGTGACGGCACCTTCAGCTACACCGCGACCTTCACGCCCAGCTCGGCCACGGGCTCGGTGAGTGTCGCCAGCAGCAAGTTCACCGATCCCGCTGGCAACGCCAATGACGATGGCGCAGACGCGAACAACAGCGTGGATCTGAGCTACGACGGCATCGCCCCATCGGTGGCGATCACCACCGACAAGTCCGACCTCAAGATCGGTGAGACCGCCACCATCACCTTCACCTTCAGTGAAGATCCAGGCACCAGCTTCACTTCCGGCGACATCGCAGTCACCGGCGGCACGCTGGGCAGCCTGAGCGCCAAGGTCGACAACGGTGACGGCACTTTCAGCTATACCGCAACCTTCACCCCCAGCGGCACAGGCACGGCACGCATCCATATCGATGACAGCAAGTTCTCTGACCCCGCGGGCAATGCCAACCAAGATGGCGCGGACACAGACAATGCACTCGACCTACCTGTCACAGACGATCGCCCGCTGACCGTCTCGTCCCCCATCGTCAGCGAAAGCTCACCCTACGTGGTGTTCAGCGTCGGTGGTGCACCGGGGCAAAACGTCACCCTGGATTTGCAATCTGGCTCTGGCACGATCGGCTCGGACACCACTGGCCCGCTCCAGTACTTCGATGGCGCGCTCTGGCAGAACTATCTCCCCGGTACCGCCATTCCTCTGCCCGCTGACGGCAGTCCGCTGCTGGTCCGCATCGCCCTCGTCAACGACACCAACTTCGAAGGCGCTGAAACCCTGCGCTTGCTCGCGTCGAACGAAAACGGCACGCCTTACAGTGGCCAAGCCACCATCACGGATGACGGCTCCAGCGGCAACCGCTTTGAAGCCAACAGCACCACCGGCACCCCGAGCACTGGCACACCCGATGACGATCGGCCGCAACCTGCCCCCGCACCGACAGCACCTCCTGCGCCCCCTGAACAACCCCCACTGCTCGTCGAGCCCCCGCCCGTCGAACCGATCCGCACCACGCCCAGCCCCACACCGCTGTCTGCAGACCCCTTGGTCCTGGAGCGCCCAGCGACCGCTCCCATCGGTGACCTGCTGACCAGCCCCTCCGGTTTCCGCGTGGTCGTCAACCAAGCCCCCACGGACAGCCTCATCGTCTTCCGAGGCGTGACCGACCAGTTTGTCGAAAGCAGCGCGCCCAGCCGCATCGCCATGCCTTACGATGCTTTTGCGCACAGTCGGCCCGATGCCACCATCGTGCTGGCGGCCTTGCAAGCCGACGGACGCAAGCTGCCCGATTGGATACAGTTCGACCCCCGCACCGGCACCTTCCAGGTCAGCGCCCCTTCAGGCTACAAAGGCGTCCTGCAAATCAAGGTGATCGCGCGCGACACCGAAGGCCGCGAAGTGAGTACGATGTTCCGCATGCACGTGGGACAAGAGCGCGACATCAAGCCAGCGAGCCGCAACGGCCTGAGTGAGCAACTCAAACAGGCTGCGCAGCGCTGGCAAGGCGGTTCCGACCGCGGACAAGGTGCGCCCAACCGACTCGCTCAAGGTCTTGGCTCGGCTCGACTGGTCCGCCCCGGTGCTTGATGACGGAGACACCCCCTGAGCGACACCGCGACCCCTGATGACCTGAACGCCTTGCTGGCCCTGGGCCAGCGGGCGCGCGCCGCCACCACCGCACAAGAGCTGGCCTTCCTGCTGGTCAACGTCAGCCACATGCTGACCCCTTACCGGCAGGCCGTGCTCTGGCTGGCGGACCAAGGCGCGCACACCCTCTCGGGCGTGGTCCAGATCGAAGCCAACGCGCCCTATGTGCAATGGGTGAACCGGGTCTGCCAACACCTGAACCAGCAGCCCGAGGGCCCGCCGCTGCAAGTCGTGCGCGCCGCCGACCTGCCTGATGCCCTGGCCGCCACCTGGCACGAATGGTGGCCCACCTATGCCCTGTGGGTGCGCCTGCCGCAAGGCGCCGTGGTGCTGCTGCGTGACGACCCGTGGACCGCTCACGAGCAATGGCTCTGGCAAGACTGGTCCGCCACCTGGGCCCACGCCTGGCACGCCCTCGTGCACCCGCACACCACGGGCTGGCGCCGTACCGGGCAGCGTATCCGCCAGCTCTGGCAAACCCAGCCCGATCGCCGCTGGTGGCAGCAAACCCGCGTGCGCATCCTGGCCGTCATCCTCGCGGTGCTGCTCTGCCCCGTACAGCTCACCGTACTGGCGCCAGGCGAACTGGTGCCCTCTCAACCCGTCGTGATCCGTGCCCCGCTGGAAGGCGTCATCGACACCTTCCACGTCCAGCCCAACCAGCGCGTCACCCCCGGCACCCCGCTGTTCGGCTTTGACGAAGCCCTGATCCGCAGCCGCCTGGACGTGGCCACCCAGGCCCTCAGCACCGCCGAAACCGAGTACCGCCAGACCTCGCAGCAGGCGCTCACCGATGCCCGCTCCAAGACGCAACTGGCCCTGCTCACCGGCAAGATCGAAGAAAAACGCGCCGAAGTGGACTACCTCGGTGAACAGCTCACCCGCGCCCGCGTGCTCGCGCCGCGCGAGGGCGTCGTGCTGATGGACGATCCCTCCGAATGGATCGGCCGCCCGGTCAGCGTCGGTGAGCGCATCCTGCGCATCGCCGCCCCGCGCGATGTCGAGGTCGAAGCCTGGGTCCCGCTGGCCGACGCTGTGCCCCTGGCCGTGGGCACCAGCGTCAAGCTCTACCTGCACGCCAGCCCCCTGTCACCGGTGAATGCCACTGTGCGCTACATGGCCCACGACGCCGTGGCCCGCCCCGACGGCCAGTACGCCTACCGCGTGCGCGCCACCCTCAGCGCGCTGACCGACCACCGCGTCGGCCTCAAAGGCTCGGCCAAGCTCAGCGCCGGCTGGACCCCGCTGGGCTACTGGGTGATGCGTCGCCCCCTGGCCGCCTTGCGCACCACCCTCGGGATCTGAGCCATGTCCTGGCCCGACCTGCGCGAAGAACTGGACCTGTTACCCGGCCCCACCTTGCCGGACGGCCAACCCAGCTGGACCCTGCACGACCCCGTGCGCAACCAGTTCTTCCGCATCGACTGGCCGACCTTCGAGGTGCTGCAACGCTGGGGGCAGGGCGATGCCAGCGAGGTCGCCGCCGACATCAGCGCGCAAACCACCTTGCCCATGCACGCCGACGACGTCACCGCCGTCGTCCAGTTCATCGTGCAGAACCAGCTCAACCGCCCCACCTCGGCCGACCAGGCCCGCCAGATGGCCCAGCTCTGGCAAGCCCGTCAAGGCACCTGGTGGAACTGGCTGCTGCACCACTACCTGTTCTTCCGCGTTCCGCTGTGGCACCCCGATGCCTGGCTGAACCGCTGGCAAGGCGTGGCCGCTTGGTTCACCTCCCGCACCTTCCTCGGCCTCAGCGGCGTGGCGGGCGCTCTGGGGCTGTATCAGGTCGTGCGCCAGTGGGACCTGTTCCGCGCTTCACTGGTCGACACCTTCAACTGGTCCGGCCTGGCCGCCTACGGCGTTGCCCTGATCAGCGTGAAGCTGCTGCACGAACTGGGGCACGCCTTCACCGCCAAGCGACACGGTTGCCGCGTGCCCACCATGGGCGTGGCCTTTCTGGTGATGTGGCCCGTGGCCTATACCGACACCAACGAAACCTGGCGCCTCACCGATCGCCTGGCCCGCCTGAAAGTGGCTGCCGCCGGCATCGCCACCGAACTGATGATCGCCGTGTGGGCCACCCTGGCCTGGGCCCTGCTGCCCGACGGGGGCCTGCGCTCGGCCGCCTTCGTGCTCGCCACCACCTCGTGGGTGGCCACGGTGGCCATCAACGCCAGCCCCTTTATGCGCTTTGACGGCTACTTCATCCTGTCCGACGCGCTCGACCTGCCCAACCTGCACGAACGCAGCTTTGCGCTGGCCCGCTGGCGCCTGCGCGAATGGCTGTTTGACCTGCAAGAAGACCCACCCGAGTACTTCAGCCCGGCTCGCCAACGCGCCCTCATCGCCTTCGCCTGGCTCACCTGGGTCTACCGCCTGGTGCTGTTTCTGGGCATCGCCGTGCTGGTCTATCACGTCGCCATCAAGCTGCTCGGCATCCTGTTGTTCACCGTTGAAATCCTCTGGTTCGTCCTGCTGCCGCTCTACCGCGAGGTGCAAGCCTGGCAGCAACGCTGGTCGCGCATCCGCACGCGTCGGCGCAGCCGGCTCACCCTCGGCATCGCCGGTGGCGTGATCGTGCTCGGCCTGCTGCCCTGGCCTGGCCTGATCGGCGCCAGCGCCGTGTTGCGTCCGGTCGACAGCTGGCCGGTGTTCGCGCCCGCCGGCGCCCGCATTGCTGCGCTGCCCGTGGCCGATGGAGCCCGCGTGGCAGCCCAACAGCCCCTGCTGCAACTGCAGGTCCCCGACCTGGCCATGCGCCGACAAGCCGCCCTGGCCCGGCTCGAAGGTCTGCGCTGGCAGGCCTCGGCCTCGGCGTTCGATGCCGACACGCGCCGCCAATGGCTGGTCAACGAAGAGCTGCTGGCCACCGCCCAGGCCGAGCTGGCCGCACTGGACACGGAAGCCGCCCAACTCGCCCCCCGTGCCCCCTACGCCGGCACCTTCTATCGCCTGGACCCCGACCTGCACACCGACCAGTGGGTGGCCCGCAAGGACAAGCTCGGCCTGCTGGTGCGACAGGGCAGCGCCTGGCAAATCGAAACCTGGCTGGACGAAGAGGCCGTGCAACGCGTGCGGGTGGGCGACACCGCCCAATTCCTGCTTCCCCATGCGCCCCTGTCCCCCGTCTCGGCCCGGGTGACCCAGGTCGAGGCCGACGCCACCCGCGTGCTGCCCCGGCCCGAGCTGTCCGCCACTTTGGGCGGCCACCTGCTGACCCGTGAGAAAGACGGCCGCTTCATCCCGGAGCGGGCGGTCTACCGGGTGGTGCTGAGCGTGTCCCCTCAGGACATGCGGACAAGCGAACTGACCCAGCACAGCTGGCGTGGCGAGCTCACCGTCCACGGCAGCTGGGAGGCCCCCTTATGGCGCTACCTGCGTCAGGCCCTGTCGGTAGTGATCCGTGAATGGAGCTTCTGAGGCGTCTCCCTCACGGCGCCACCTTGCGCTTGATCGCCTGCGCCAGCGGCTGCGGCAAGCTGCCCAAGGCATTGAGCACATGGGGCAGCACCTTCAGCTTCAGCCCGGTGTAGGCATTGGGCACCACGGCCTCGATCAGGTGCGGCCCCGGCGTGCGCAGCGCGTTCTCCAGGGCGCGGTTGAACTCTTCGGCCGTGGTGGCACGCACCGCCTGCACGCCCATGCCCTGGGCCAACTGCACAAAGTCCAATCCGGGGTTGCCAATGTCCAGCTGCGAGCGGGCCTTGTCACCCTTGCCAGTGGCGCCCACCCGCTGCAACTCCATGTTCAGGATGGCGTAGGACTTGTTGTTGAAGATCACGCTCGTCACGTTGAGCTGTTCGCGCGCCATTGTCCACAGCGCCTGGATCGTGTATATGGCCGAGCCGTCGCCACACAGCGCCAGCACCGGCCGATCGGGGCAGGCAATGGCCGCACCTACCGCATTGGGCAGACCCTGACCAATGGCGCCACCGGTCAGCGTGATCACGTCATGGCGGGGCGCGCCACGGGTGAAACTCGGCAGCTTCACGCCTGAAGTTTGGGCCTCATCGACGATGATGGCGCGCTCGGGCAACAGGGCGCCGATGGCCTGACAGACCTTCTCGGCACTGAGTTCACCGCTGGGCAACTCAGGGCGCTGAGAGGCTTGCAGTTCGGGCGTGGCGCCCTGTGCCCCCAGTTGCGCCACCAGCTTCTCCAGGCTGCCCAAGGCGTCCTGCTCGAAGGTGGACAGGTGGTGCACCGTGCAGCCCTCGGGCACCAGGTCGCTGGCCTTGCCCGGGTAGGCAAAGAAGGACACGGGCGACTTCGCGTCCACCAGCACCAGGTGCTTCAAGCCGGCCAGCTGGGTCGAGGCCAGTTCGGCCAGGTAGGCGATGCGCTCGACATGCGGCAGACCCGCCCCGCGCTCAATCCTGGTGGGGAAGACCTCGGCCAGCAGCTTGGTGCCGGTCTTCGCGGCGATGCGGCTGGCGGCCATCAAGGCGGGTTCACGCAAGGCACGTGCGCCCAGCAGCAAAGCGGTCTTGCCGCCACCTTGCAAGGCCTGCGCAATGCGCGCCACCACGGCATCGTCGGCCGCAGGGGGCGGGGTCAAGGTGGGCATCTGCGCGGGCACACCGCCCTCGCTCCACGACACGTCGGCCGGCAGGATCAGGGTGGCCACCTGGCCCGGCGGGCCCATCGAGGCGGCCACGGCTTCCACCGCGTCCTGGCACAACGCCGCCGTGCTCTGCGAGGTGCGCACCCAGGTTGACACATTGCGCGCCACCGTCTCGATGTCGGACTGCAGCTGCGCGTCGTACTGCACATGGTGCGTGGCATGGTCGCCCACGATGTTGACGACCGGCACACGCCCCTTGCGCGCGTTGTGCAGGTTGGCCAGGCCGTTGCCCAGGCCGCAGCCCAGGTGCAACAGCGTGGCCGCGGGCTTGTCTGCCATGCGGGCATAGCCGTCGGCCGCGCCTGTGGCCACGCCCTCGAACAGCGTCAGCACGGCACGCATGCGCGGCTCGTTGTCGAGCGCGGCCACGAAGTGCATCTCCGAGGTGCCGGGGTTGCTGAAACAAACGCTCACGCCGGCATCTGCCAGCGTTTGCATCAAGGCCTGTGCGCCATTGGGCATGAACAATCTCCTCGGTTCAATTCAGTGCGCGGCCGTGGCTCAGCGAGTGAGCCGCCGCGCGTGCGGTCAGGATACAGCCGGGCAGGAAGGTGCCCTCCAGCGAACGCTTGCCGCTGGCGCCACCGCCGCCAAAGCCCGCGGCCTCGCCCACACAGTACAGCCCACTGATGGGCTGGCCGTGCGCGTCCAGCACGCGGCTTTGCAGATCGGTCTGCAGGCCGCCCAGGCTCTTGCGGGTGATCAGCTGCATGTGGATGGCGATGAACGGGCCTGCGCCCTTCATCTGCAGCGGCGCGGGCGCGCAGGTGCGCAGCTTGTCCGGCCCCCATTGGCGCGCGTGCAGCACCCGGCGAATCTGGTCGTCGTTGTGCAGCTTGCTGCCGTTGGCAAAGTTCGCGTCGAAGGCATCGGCCGTGGCCTGCAAGGTGGCGGGGTTCACGTCCTGCGTGCCGTACAGGGTCTGGGTCAGCCCGTTCATCTGACGGGCCAGGCCCTCCAGCGTGTCATCGACCAGGAAATGCGGGCTCTCGCGTTGCATCTGCCGCACCAGGCGGTCGTTGTGGGTGAGCATCTCGAACACAAAGCGCACAAACTGCTTGTCGCGGATGCGCGGGTTGTGCTCGGCCCCCGAGATGGCGAACTCCGTGGCCGCGATGCGCCAGTTCAGCAACTGCCAGGTGTAGGGCTGCGCCTGCGCTGCCACGCGCTGACACAGGTCATGGGTGTCAAAGCCCGTCACCAGCGGCTCGGGCCCGATGCGGCGGCCGCTGTGGTCCAGCCACAGCGCCGACTTGCACGGAATCAGCGACAGGCCATGCCCCTCGAAATGCGGCTGCGGGTGCGGGATGCCGGCGGCGTAGTTCCACATCTCGCCTGCGTGCGTGATCTGGCCACCCAGGGCGTCGGCCACCAGGTGGTGCAGTTGGCCATCGGCAAAGGGGTGGGCGCCGTTGAGCATGCGCGCCGGGCGAGGGCGCTGCGCGGGCCAGTTCGCCACCGTCTCGGCATGCGAGCCATTGATGCCGCCCATCGCCAGCACCACCACCGGCGCCTGCACGCGCACCTCGGCACCGGTCGCCTCGTTCACCATCACGGCACCGGACAAGGCCCCGCCCGTGCGTTCCAGCTGGGTCACACGGTGGCGGCTGAGCACCTGCAGGCGCCCGCCCGGGTCGGCCCCCTTCAGGGCGGCCAGCATGCAGCGCGTCAGCTCGCGCGAGGTGCCCCACAGCACGTGGTAACGCGGCACGCTGTTGCCCTCGCCATGGCGGCCCCGCTCCACCCAGTTCACCGCAGGCAAAAATTTCAAGCCGTGCGCCACCAGCCAGTCGTACACATCGGTGCGGGAGCGCTGCACGTAGTGCTCGGCCCAACGCCGCGGCCACACGTCGGCCTCGGCCAGCTCGCCAAAGCGCAGCCAGTCCTGCAAAGCGCGCTCGGGCGTGTCGACAATCTTCATGCGCGCCTGCAAGGGCGTGCCCACCAAGGCCATGCCGCCAAAGGCCCACAGCGCCAGCCCACCCAGGCGCTCGGGCGTGTCCCGGTCCACCAGGGTCACATGCTGGCCTGCCCGCAGGCATTCCAGGGCCGTGACGATGCCCGCCAAACCGCCCCCCACCACCAACACATCCGAACGCCGATCAACCGCCATGAACCGTGCTCCTCCCGCAACGAAGTGATCGCCACCTTATCGACTTATGATCCCCAACCATTGACCCGACAGGACAACGCCATTGACTTTGCAGGCCACCGTTTCGATGAGCTGGGTGCAGACCGTGCTGGGCGAAGCGCGCCGGCAAGGTCTGGATGACGCCACGGTACTGGCGGCCGCAGACATCCGGCAAGACGAGTTAACACGGGAGCGGTGGCCGATTGACCACATCACCCGGCTGTGGCGGGCGGCTGCGCGCTTGTCGAACGACCCTGGCTTCGGGCTCAAGGCCGGCACGCGGGTGGGCCCGGCCAGCCTCAATGTGGTGAGCTTCATCCTGCAATCGGCCGCCACCCTGCGTCAGGCACTGGGCGTGATCCAGAAGTACCAGAGCCTGATCTCCGATGGCGGGCGTTTTCAGATCCTGCCTGGCACCAACACCAGCTGGCTGGTCTACCACCCACGCCAGGGCGACCTGGCCTTCAGCCCGCACCAGATCGAGGCCGTGCTGGCCGCCGTGGTCAGCGCCACCCGCTGGATCACGCACCGGCCCATCCACCCACGCCAGGTGTGCTTCAGCCACGAACCGGTCGGCCCGCTGACCGGCTACCGACGGGTGTTCGCCGCCCCCGTCGCCTTCAGCCAGGCCTACAGCGGCCTGCTGCTGGACAACGCCATGCTGGACCAAGCCCTGCCGCAGGCCCAGACCCACGCCCAGCTCGCCCAGGTGCATGAACAGTACGCCACCGCACAGCTGCAGCACCTGACCCATGACCAGCGCCTCGACCAAACCCTCGCCAGCTGGATCGCCGGCCGCATGGGCGCCCACCCACCGACCCGTGCCGAAGCCGCCCAGGCCCTGGGACTGAGCGAACGCACGCTGGCCCGACGCCTGCACAGCCTGCAAACCACCTACGCCGACGTGCTCGACGGCGTGCGACGCGAGCTGGCCTGGCAACAGCTGCGTGACCCTGAGCGCAGCCTGCGCGACATCGCCCAGGGGCTGGGCTTTGCCGAACTCAGCCCCTTTTACCGCGCCTTCCACCGCTGGAGCGGCACCACGCCGGGGCAATGGCGCCGTCAGGTTTCAGCGCCCCAGACGCGCGCCTGAACCTCACCCCCAGGATTGACCCGTCTCGCACACGGCGCAGCAGGCTGTGTTAAACCTGTGTCATAAAACCTTCCTACACCCCCTGGAGACATGACCTTGAGCACCCCTGTCACCGCCACGAGCCTGACCGCCACCGTCGCCGCCATGAAGCGCGCCCACATCCAGAACGGCCCCGCCAGCGCCGAGCTCCGTCAGGACCGCCTCAGCCGCGCCATGACGCTGCTGAGCACCCACCACCGCGAGCTGGTCGCCGCCGTCAACGCCGACTTCGGCCACCGCAGCGCCTACCAGACCCTGGCCGCCGACATCATGTCCTCCCTGGGTGCGCTGCGCCACGCCCGCGAGCACCTCACCACCTGGATGCAGCCCGAAGAGCAGCCCGCCCCGGCGCCCGGCATGCAGGCCCGCATCCAGTACCAGCCCCTGGGCGTGGTCGGCATCATCAGCCCCTGGAACTTCCCCATCAACCTGGCCTTCAGCCCGCTGGCCGGGGTGCTGGCCGCCGGCAACCGCGCCCTCATCAAGCCGTCCGAGCTGACCCCGCGCACCGCCGAGCTGCTGGCCGAGCTGTTCGCCCGCTACTTCGACCCGATGGAAATCGGCACCGTGCTGGGTGACGCCAGCGTGGGCGCCGCCTTCAGCGGCCAGGCCTTTGACCACCTCATCTTCACCGGCGGCACCAATGTGGGGCGCCAGGTCATGCGCGCCGCCGCCGAAAACCTGGTCCCGGTCACGCTGGAGCTGGGCGGCAAGTCCCCCGTGCTGGTCGACACCGATGCCGACATGCAGACCACCGCCGAGCGTGTGCTCACCGTCAAGACCTTCAACGCCGGCCAGATCTGCATCGCACCCGACTACGTGCTGCTGCCCGCCAGCGCGCAAGACGACTTCGTGGCCCACGCCCGTGCCTTCGTGTCGCGCGTCTTCCCCACGCTGCACGCCAACCCCGACTACACCGCCATCATCAGCGAGCGCCACTTCCAGCGTCTGCAAGCCCTGCTGGACGACGCCCGAGCCCAAGGCGCCACCGTGGTCGAACTGCAGCCTGCCGGCGAGCCGCATGCCGACGCTGCCACCCGCAAGATGGCCCCGACCCTGGTGCTCGGCGCCACCGACGCCATGCGCGTGATGCAGGAAGAAATCTTCGGCCCCATCCTGCCGATCCAGGCCTACACCCAGCCCGAGGAGGCCCTGGCCTACATCAACGACCACCCCCGTCCTCTGGCTGCCTACTACTTCGGCCAGGACCCGGCGCGCCAGCAACGCTTTGCCGACCTCACCACCTCGGGCGCCCTGGTGGTCAACGACGTGATGACCCACGCCTCCATCGAAAGCGTGCCTTTCGGTGGTGTGGGCCCCTCGGGCACCGGCGCGTACCACGGCATCCATGGCTTCCGCCGCTTCAGCCACGCCAAGGCCGTGGTCGTGCAAAGCCCGGGTGGCGAGTACAACCTGCGCCTGCGCGCGCCCTACGCCACCGCCCAGGCCCACATCGAAAAAATGCTGGGAGGGTGAGAAAACTCACACCGCTGTCACACGCCCACAGACAAACTGGTCCAGTTTCTGCATGATGTCAACAAGCGGCCTGAACTGTCAGGCCCTCACAAGGAGGATGACGTATGAAGCACCATTTCGGCAACCTCTCTTCAGACAGCGATCAATGGGTCGCCCCGGCCCGGCTGTACGTGGGTCACTGGCGCCACCCCATGCACGCGCATGGGGAACCGGTGCTCTGCCAGGTCGTGATCGACGCGGCGGAGCCCCGTCTGGTCGGCGCCCAGGTGGCCGAACACGGCGTGGCCCGCGAGGCCGATCGCCGGATGCTGCACACCCTCGACAAGGTGCTGCGCGCGCAGAACGTGTACGACCAACCCAGCGCCTGGGGCTTCACGCCCTGCACCGTGCTGCCCGCCTGGGTGCGCCCCACCTTCAGCGAAAGCCAGATCGAAGAACTGGAACGCATCCAGGGCTACCTCATCGAAGCCCCGGAGCACCAGGTCGACACCGTGCTGGAGGTGCGTGACGCCTTCTTGCAGGGCATCGGCGTGACCGAGCGGCACATGTGCCGTGCGGTGCGCGAGGGCGGGCGTTACCTGCCCAAACACGGGCGCTCCACGCTCAACTGAGTCCCCGAGGACGCCGCCCCAAGGCGCTTCCTTCGGCATGGCAGGATGGGGTGCCCAATGGCACACTCCCTGCCATGAAGGTCTCTCAACGCGCCCAGTCCATCACCCCGTTCCTGGCCATGGAGTTCGGCAAGCACGCCGCCGAACTCGAAGCCGCCGGCCACCGCGTCATCAAGCTCAACCTCGGTGAGCCGGATTTCGGCGCGCCGCCCACCGTGCTGGCCGAACTGCAACGCGTCGCCAGCCAGGCGGCCTTGCCCTACACCGGCGCCCTGGGCCTGCCCGCCTTGCGCGAAGCCATCGCCGGCTTCTACCAGTCCCAACACGGCATCACGGTTTCACCCGAGCGCATCGTCGTCACGGCTGGCGCCTCGGCGGCGCTGCTGCTGGTCACCGCCGCCCTGGTCGACCCCGGTGACGAGGTGCTGGTGGGCGACCCGTCCTACCCCTGCAACCGTCAGTTCCTCAGCGGCTTTGGCGCCAACGTGCGCCTGGTGCCCACCGATGCCGCCTCGCGTTTTCAGCTCGACCTGGCCGCCGTGCAGCGCCACTGGTCGGCGCGCACCCAGGGCCTGATGCTGGCCACGCCGTCCAACCCCACCGGCACCTCGGTGCCCGCCGCCGAACTGGCCGCCATCTGCGACTGGGCCAAACGCCACGGCGCCTGGCGTCTCATTGACGAGATCTACCTCAACCTCAGCGATGCCGACGCGCAAGGCCGCCCCGCCCAGACCGTGCTGTCCGTGGACCCCGACGCCATCGTCATCAACAGCTTCTCGAAATACTTCGGCATGACCGGCTGGCGCCTGGGCTGGGCGGTGGTGCCCGAAGCGCTGGTGCCGGTGCTGGAGCGCCTGGCGCAGAACTACTACATCTGCGCCTCCACCCCCGCGCAGCTGGCCGCGCTGGCCTGCTTCACGCCCGAGGCCTTGGCCGTGTGCGAAGCGCGCCGCGCCGAATTCGCCGCCCGCCGCGCCCTGGTCCTAGAGGGACTGTCCCACGCCGGCCTGCCTGTGCCGGTGCAACCTGACGGCGCCTTCTATGTCTACATCGACGTCCGCCACACCGGCCTCGACTCCATGCAGTTCTGCCAGCGCGCCCTGCAAGAAGCCCACGTCGCACTCACGCCCGGCCACGACTTCGGCCCCAGCAGCGGTGGCGCCCACGTGCGCCTGTCATACGCCGCCTCGCGTGAGGATCTGCAGGAAGGCGTGGCACGCCTGGCGCGCTTCATGACCCACCTCCGCTCGGCACAGGCGTAAAAAAACCAGGCCCTCAGGCCTGGCTTTTTGGGTCTCCAGCGAGGGGCTGGATTTACTTGGAAGCAGCAGCGGCAGGTGCGCTGGCCTTGACGGCCGCTGCGGGCTTGGCAGCGTGCTTCTTCGCGGTGTGCTTCTTCTCAGCCTTCTGGTGCTTGTGCTCAGCCTGCTTGACTGCGGAAGCAGCTTCAGTAGGGGCCTTCGGTGCGGAAGCAGCGGCAGGCGCCTGGGCGAAAGAAGCGGCAGCGAAAGCAGACAGAACGGAAGCGATAACCAGAGTCTTCTTCATTTGGGATCTCCTGAGAGATAAGCTCATATGCCTGAGCTGAGGGGCGAGCCCTGCTTGAAAAGTGTGTGGGGCCTGAGTCCTCAACGGTGGCCCACTGCGCAGCGTTGACATCATCCCCTTGTGAATTTTTGTAAACCTTTGGCTTGTACAGTCGAGTCCATGCCCGACACCCACACCTCGCTCGCCCGTCACCTGAAAGAAACCCTGCACCTGTGGCTGCTGTCCTTGCGCGACATGCTGGCCTCGGCGGGCCCGGTGCTGGTGCTGGCCGTGGGCCTGCTGACCGCCGCCTACTGGTGGCTCGACCCTCAGCCCCCGCGCACCGTCACGCTGGCCACCGGCCCGGTCGGCAGCGCCTACGACGCCTTCGGCCAACGCTACGCCCAGGCCCTGGCGCGCGACGGCATCCAGGTCAAACTGCTCGCCACCGAAGGCCCCGCCAGCAATCTGCACGCCCTGCGCGAAGGGCGGGCTGATGTGGCCTTTGTGCGCGGCGGCAGCGACGATCCGGCCCAGGATGCCAGTGCCGGCATCATGTCGCTCGGCGCCTTGTTCTACGAGCCGCTATGGCTCTTCTACCGCCCCGATGCGCTCAAGAGCATCGCTCCGGACACCCGCCTGACCTCGCTCACCCAGCTGCGCGGCCTGCGCGTCAACATCGACCCGGCGGGCAAGAACTCGCCCTCGCTGATGCAGCGCCTGCTCGAAGCCAACGGCCTGAGCCCCGCTGACCTGCGCACCAGCGCCCTCGCGCCCGAGGCCGCCGCGCAAGCCCTGCAAGCCGGCCAGCTCGACGCGATGGTGCTCGTCACCGCGCCGGAGTCACCGGTGGTGCAGCGCCTGCTGCTGCAACCCGGCATCGCCCTGGCCGACCTGCCCCAGGCCGACGCCCTCTCGCGGCGTTTCCCCTTCCTGCAAACCGTCACGCTGCCGCGCGGCATGGTCGACCTCGCCCGCGACCTGCCGCCCGACGACATCGGCCTTCTGGCCGCCACCACCGCCCTCATCACCCACGAAGACACCCACCCGGCCTTGCGCCAGCTGTTCGCGCAGGCCGCCCAGCAGATCCACGGCGGCGCGGGCTGGTTCAACGGCGCGCGCGACTTCCCCAACACCCGCACCAGCGAACTGCCCGTCAGCCCCGAAGGCGACCGCGCCATCAACGGCACGCCCCCGTTCTGGCAACGCTACCTGCCGTTCTGGGCCAGCAACCTGCTCGAACGCATGTGGCTGGTCATCGGCGGCTTGATCGTGCTGCTGCTGCCCCTGTCACGCGTGGTGCCGCCGCTCTACACCTACCGCGTGCGCCAGCGCGTGTTCCGCTGGTACGCCCGCCTGCGCGCCGTCGAAGCCCGCATGGACACCGGCGAGGCCGACACCACCACCTTGCTCAACGAACTCGATGAGCTCGACCGCGTGGCCAGCCAGATCACCGTCCCCCTGGCCCATGCGGATGAGCTGTATGCCCTGCGCAGCAACATCGAGAAGACGCGGCGGCGGTTGTTGGCGAGGAAGATTGAAACAACATCACCAGTCGTAGCGCAACCATGATGAGCAGCGAGCACGTCAGAGCCAGGATTCAACAGGAGCAAGCGTCAAAGCGCCTGCGCTGCCTGATCGAAGAAGGCCTGGCATCCGGCCCCGCCGAGGCGCGCACGGCAAGCGATCTGACTGAGTTGCGAGCGATCGCACGCGGTGAGCGACAAGATGTCCTGCCAATTCTGGCCACCGAAGGGCCACTTTCGGCACATGAGCCTGAGGCTCCGTATCACCGCACGCCCCAAAGTGATGTCACATAGGCGTCAATTGACGCCAAAAACGCATCAGTCCAACGCTGCCAATGCGGCCTCGGGCGCCTTGTCCAGCACCTTCAAAAGGGCCTTCGCCGCACCAGTGGGGCAACGTTTGCCCTGCTCCCAGTTGCGGATCGTGTCCAGCGACACGTCAATCCGATGCGCAAACTCGGCTTGACTGAAACCCAGTCGCCGGCGAACACGCCTGGCAAACTTGGCTGCATCCTGCATGGCGTCGGCATCATCCTCAGATTGATGTCGGGTGATATCCGCCTCGGTCGTCGCATCAACCTTGCGCACATCCACCCGTCCCACCGGCTTGGCCCCGGGCGACAGCACGTCAATCTTCATACGCACGGTTTTCATACAACTTCACCTCACGTTGATTGGCTTTTCGGGCTGAAATGATGCGCATCACATCGTTGCGTGGCGTGTAGACCAACACGAACAACCGTTCTTCAATTCGGCCAATCAGCTGGTAACGATCTTCGCCGTAGCTGTACCGACTGTCTTGGCGAACCATCCGATCTGGGTCAGCAAAAGCAAACGCCGCGTACGCGAAATCAAAACCACGATTCCGGAAACAGGCCTCGCTCTTGGCTTCATCCCACTCGAATTGCATCTGTCAAATTGTAGTTCATTGAACTACCCCGTGCAATCTAAAGCACGAGGCGCTGACCACGGTGAAATGTCTGGCCCAAAGGTCCTGCCGGACAAGTACAGGCCATGGCAGCCAGAACATCAATCCTCCGTCTTAGCCCGCGTATCCACCAGGCGGCGCTCCTTGGGGTCAACAATTTGCATCTCGTCGACCAAGTTCTTCACGCTGGAGCGAATACCCCCATTCCCGTGGGGTCTCGCGCGACATCAGACGTAATCACCACCCGCCTCTCCAACACCTCCACCGTGCGCCGCAAGGTTTCATAACGCTGGCGCTTGTTGCCCCCATACGTGGCCAGCCAGTTCGAGCCCACGCCCACCGCCAGGCCCAGCCACCAGGTGTTGGTCGCCACCAGCACCGTCTTCGCGGCGGCCCCCGTCACCCCCATCTTGGCCGCGCGCTCGCCAAACTCGGCACCGCGCTGCGCCAACGTCAGGCTCTTGTCCATGAACGACGACAAGGCCACCACCGCCAGCCCCAGCGCCGAAGGCATCAGGTCCGTCACATCCACCACGCCCTGGCTGCCCGCGCCCGCCTGCACGGCCGCCTCCACCTTCTGCTGCAAAGCCTGCTCGCTGATGCCGCTGTCGGCCACGCCCTCGGTGGCGCCCAGCGCCATCAACTGCGCGTACACCTCGGTCGTCGTCGTCACATCGATGTCGGGGTAGCGCTCCAGCGCCTGCTGCACATACGCCACCGACTCGGTCGCCTTGGCCTGCAACAACTCCACCGTCTGGCCGGCCGCGTCCACGATCTCGATGTCATGCCCCGGCTGCGTGGCCGAGCCCGCCAACTGCGCATGCAGACCCTCGGGCAGGTTGCCATCGTTGAGATGCGACAACAGCTCCGTCTCGAACAGCTTGCCCTTCACGCCACTGACCAGGCCCACCAGCTCGTCGGCCGACATCCGCTGCGCCGCATCCGCGAAACCTTCGCCCTGCGCAGCCAGGCCCGGATAGGCCAGCTCGAACGCACGCTTAACCTCCTCAGGCACCATCGCCGGGCTGGCCACCATGTCGGCCAGCGTCACCCCGCCCACCACCAGCAGGTCCAGCAAATCCTTGGGACGACGCTCGCGCTGCGCCAGCTCGATGGCCGCCATGCGACGCTGTGAACGCGCCCGCACCTCCGCGCTCGCCTTCTGCAAGCGCTGGCGCAGCGCCTCAAAATCGCGCTCGGTGATGGCGACGGTGTCCACCGCGCCCGACACCGTGCCCAACACCCCGCTCACCGCGCTGGCCGTGGCACTGCCCACGGCGGGCGCCACCTTCTGCGCCGACGCACCCACTCTGCCGGCCGCCCGACCCACCACGCCCACCGCATCAGCCGTGTAGCCCGCCACATGGCCGGCCACCTTGCCCAAGGTGCCCCCAGACTGCGCGCCCGCCTGATGCGCCCGCTCCGCCACCGAACCCGCGCCCGATACCAGAGCCTGCCCCGTGGCCTTCACCACGCGCCCGCTCACATGCACAGCGGCGTGAGCGGCCTTGGCAATCTCATGCTCGTGCGACTTCACAAAGCGGGTGGTGCCGTGGAGCGCATCGCCCGACAGCTTCACCGCCTCCGCACCGAGCTTGCCCGTGACGCGGACGGCATCACCCAGGAACTTTCCGGTTTTCTTGAAGACGCTCACGCTCACTCCTCTCTGCCCAACCCGCCAAATGGCCACACGGTCGTGGCCACTCAAGGGCACACACAATACTGCCATGAAGCCACGCATCCAAGCAGTGAGTCCCAGCTACTACGGCCAGCACGCACAGGCCTACGCCGCATCCACACGCGACGTGGACATGGCGCCGTTGTACGCACGCTTTCTGCCGCATGTGCCCGCAGGTGGACTCATCCTGGATGCTGGCTGTGGCTCAGGACGTGATGCGCTGGCCTTTCTGCAACGAGGCTACGCGGTCGAAGCCTTCGACGCCAGCCCTGAACTCGCCCAACTGGCTACACAGCACACCGGCATCCCGGTCAAGGTGATGCGTTTTCAGGAGCTGGACGACACCGCCCGCTTCGATGCCATCTGGACTTGCGCCAGCCTCTTGCATGTGCCTGCACACGAACAAGCCCAAGCCTGGGCACGACTGTGGCAAGCCCTCCAAGCCGGTGGAGTCATCTACGCCAGCTACAAGCTGGGGCAGGGCGAGCGGGTGGACGAAGGAGGAAGGGCTTTCACGGACGCCGACGAGCAACGCCTGTCCGAATGGCTGAGTCCATTGCCCGATGTGTCGTATGTGGACACCTGGTTGAGCACGGACCAGCGGCCGGGCCAAGCCCAAACGTGGTTGAATGCCTTGGTGCATAGACAGCCCGCCAAGCGATGACCCTTCACAGCCAGGACGTCCTCAAAGCCTTTGAACGCATCCGCGTTTTTCAGCGTGGAGAACAGCGCGCCGTCCACAAGCCGCTGCTGATCCTGATGGCGCTGGCACGCACCGCACAAGATGCGCCCCGCATGGTCACGTTCGAAGACATCGAAGGCCCTTTCAAGAACCTGCTGGCCGAGTTCGGCCCCAGCAGCGCACCCAACTCTCGTCACTATCCCTTCTGGCATCTGGCCACCGATGGCGTCTGGCAACTCGAAGGCCCGGCCGACTTTCTCAATCGCCCAGCAGGAGCCACGCCCAATCTCACCGAGCTGCGCAAACTGCACATCGCTGGCGGCTTCGCGCCAGAAGTGGACGCAGCGCTGCGACGTGATCCCGCATTGCGCGCCCAACTGGCGCATCAACTGCTGGACGCCCACTTCCCCGAGACCCTGCACGGCGACATCCTGTCAGCCATTGGGCTGGACCTGAGCACACCACGCACAGGAGAAGCCACCGAGAGCGACCGGCAATCACCGCGCCGAGATCCCCGCTTCCGTGAGCGTGTGCTGCGTGCCTACGAGTACCGCTGCTGCGTGTGCGGCTTCGACCTGCGCATCGGCAACATCACGGCCGGCCTGGAGGCCGCACACATCAAGTGGTTCCAGGCCAAGGGCCCCGACATCGAAGCCAACGGACTGGCCCTGTGCGCCCTGCATCACAAGGTGTTCGACCTGGGCGCCTTCACCATCCTCCCCGACACGTACAGCATGGTGTTCAGCCAGCACGCCGTGTCCGGCGAGGCCTCACGCAAGATGCTGCTCGGATTTCATGGCGCGGGCATCATCCTGCCGCAAAGCAAGGACTACTACCCGAGAGCGGAGTTCTTGCACTGGCACGAGAAGGAAGTGTTCAAGAAACCAGGGCGAACTCTAAGTAACTGAGGCCAATCTCTCAGCCTTACAGCGGCAAAGTGCCACGGCATGCTGGATACCTTGAGCATCCCAAGAATTTGCTACCGGCAGATGGCCCTTTCTTAGCCTCTCTGACTTTCATCTCCGCACCACATTTGGGACAAACCGAGGTCCACTTTGCAGGGGAGGCCATCTCGGGCAAAGATGCGACCGAATCCTCCACCGACTTGGCAGACGCCAGTAGCTGCCTCAACTCTGGCCCAGCAAGCAACTGTATGTTGCGGCCGCTGGCAAAAGCCTTGGCCTCTTCAGTGAAAGAGCCACTGGTCACCACAAACCCGCCCGCCGCCCCCTCTGCAGCCATCACCCCATAGAGTTCACGAACCACCGCGACACCGACTTTGGTCGCACGCCATTGTTTGCATTGAACCAAGTAGCGTTCAGCACCTTTCGACAGGACCAGATCGACACCCCCATCTGGTCCTTGTCCACCCATGTCGTGAACTGTGTAGCCCCGAAGGCGAAAGCCGGCTGCGACCAGTTGTTCGAACTCTCGCCAACTCATTCCCGAAATCGCCTGCATCGATTGGGAACCAGTGGCCGTCTCCAGCAGATGACGCCCCTTCCTGGCCCTGAAGAATGAGACGACAGCGCCCACACCAAAGATCAAGGGCACAGCGTACTGGGCCACCAGAAGCACAGCCCTCCACATGGAGGCCATCAACATCTCGCCGACTTGCCCCGGTGCGACCGGTTGGACGGCAATGGGCCTTGATGCCAAGGTACTGAGTAGGAGGTAACTCACCAAAGCGAGCATCACCGACAGCCATGGCGGAAGCAACGATGCCAACTCGACCAATGCATCGAATAGTGATTGCTTACGCCGACGTGCCATGTCATCTCCCTTTTATGCATCGGCCACACGCGCAAATGGCGTGCAGCATTCAGAAAGTCGCTTTGAATGTCGATGGGTCTAGCCGACAGTGCTGTTCTATGGCCCCTGGCAGCTCGAAGAACTTGGGATCGCTTCGAAAATGAAAGAGGCGATACAGACGGAACCGCTCCGCTTGCTCTCGTGCAAATTCGACCTCGTTCGATGACACAAAGAAGGGCGTGATCGCATCGTGTGCGGTCGTTTTCACTTCGATATAGCGCTTCCGACCATCGGGCTCAAACGAGAGCACGTCATACCCAAGACCATCTCCCTGCGTTTCAGCGACATGCTCGACACGATCTGCGAGTTGGCCGACACCCAACTCGCTCAAGCGCCATTGCTCGTACTGAACGATGAACAGTTCACCAGCTTTCCCAAGGGAGCGATTCCGCGCTTCTCTTTCAAAGTAATCGCGTTTGATGGCCCGACGCACATAGGCAGGACGAGGCTCTTCCGCCTTCATCTGCCGCTTCGGCGCCTCGGCACGGATGTCCTCGTAGGTGATTGACTCCGGAATGTCTGCAGGCCGGTCCACCGCCAATTCGGCGGCCTTCTCCAGCATTGGCAAGTGCGTGACCTGCTCGGTGACGACATCCACCAATCCGTCACGCTGAAAGTTCACCCTCGGTTTGTAGCCTTGCAGGGATGGAAATCCCAGCTCGATCATCACCGCGCTGATATTGGCGCGTTTGAACTCAACAGAGCCTTTGCTTCGTCCGTTAAGCAACGGCAGCAGCTCACGCGCACGCTCAGCCTTGTTGTACTTCTGCCCCGACAGCTCTTTGAGAAGCATCTGGAGATAGTCCGCCACGATCAACTCGTTTTCGTAGCGTGTCCATGCCCGCTCCTTGTTTGACGCTTGGTCTTGGTCCGTGATCGCATCGACCAAATCAAAACCCAGGCCCTTGAGCGTTCTCACCACAGTGGCCTGACCGCCAGAGAAGTCTTGTGCGCGCAAGGGGCCTTGCTCGGGAAACTGGTGACCGTATGCCGCACCTATGATGGCCTTGGAGTCACAAGGCAAGGCCGTAACAGGGTCCACCAAAAAGTAGTCGCGTGCGGGACCAAAGCGGTACTTGTGCAAGAACGCTTCTCGGCCCATCTGCACAAACTCGGCCAGAGCGGCCTCGACTGCCCACCTGCTCAGTTTGTTCAGACTCACGCTCATCGTCACCCCAACACCTTCAACCACTCGGCAACCACTGCCAAGTCATCCGCATCATCTGCCCGCACAGTCAGCACTGCAAACCCAGGCAAATCACTCTCGGGCACCAACTCAATCCGTTCGTGGCGCCAGCCCCCGCTCATATCCACCACCTTCTCGCTGCGGTAACGCTTGATCGTATAGCTGCCCCCTGTCTCAGGATCGCTGATCCTGCGGTGCTGCACCACCACGATCTTGCCGTGGCGCGTGCCTTGCGGGTTGGCCCTGAACAAGCACCAAGCCCCATTGGGAATGCACTTGTTCATCGACTCGCCCACCACCTGGGCCACGAAAAGTCCCGGTTGAGACGCAATCTTCTCAGGCAGCTCCACCCACGTGGTGGCACCTTCCTCCAAGGCTTGTGGGTCACTGAATGATCCAGCAGCAAACTTCAGGCTCACCACTGGGACAGCAGGTACGCCCTGTGCGCGCTCCTGCTCGCTCACGCGACGCAGGGGCAGTACCTTGGCGCCGGGCTGGGCAGGCTGGGTTTCCAGCGGCTCGGAGGCTGCGGAGTGTTTACTCAACCGCGAACGCAGGTACTCGCCCAGAGCCGGGTCACAGCAATACACATAGCAACCCTTCATGCCTCGCGTCATCAACGTGCGATAGGTGTTCTTGATGATGCGGTCGGCCAGGGCCTGCGCGCCTTCGGGGTCACGCTTCATCATGGCACCCAAGCCCCTGATGCTCTTGTCGGACTTGGCGCGGGCCTTCGGGTCCGTTTGAATGCGGCCATCTCGATAGACCAGATCCGGTCCGATGATGACGCCCACATGGTCCACCTCCAGACCCTGGCAGGTGTGGATGCAACCCACCTGCGCCACCGATGCGTCCGCCATGATCCACAGGCTGCCGTCTTGCGTGAGGTTCCATTGGCGGCGGTAGCCGTGCTCGGGAATCACGATGTCGAAGGCCTGTGGGTCTTTCTTGCTGGGCCAGCCCCAGCAGTAGCCTGCCACCACGCGGGCCTTGTTGCTGGCGCGGTTCTTGTCTTCGATCAGGGCATGCAACTCGGTCGGGCTGCTGACCACGCGAAAGTCGTATTCGTGCGTGTCCAGCTCCGTGTTTGCCGTCGGGCGGATGGCCAGCACATCGTCTAACCATGCCAGGTAACCATCGCTACCGCTGCACCTGAACTGCGAGGCCAGCTCCAGCTCGGTCACATCCGCGCCCAACTCGCGTGCCCATTTGCGCAGCTCATCGCTGTGGCCCACATCGGCCAAGGTCACACGCTGGTCGTCGTCCACGAAAAACACCGTGCAGCGCGAGGCGTGAATCACTTCCTTCACCTGGTTCTCGCCCAGGTTGCTGTACAGGCCCGATTTCTCGTTGAGGCGGTGCGCCTCGTCGACGATCAGGGTGTCGAACTCGTTGAGCGGGCTTTCGGTGAACGCACCCGAGCCACTGAACAAGTTGTGGATGTGCGTCTTCTTGAAGGTGCCAGTGAGCTTGGCGGCGTACACGCTGCGCGGTGCGGCGTTCTTCGACACATAGCGCGCATTGCGCTGGCGTTTGAGCAAAGCGGCCAGCAGGTTCACGGCCACCACGGTCTTGCCAGTGCCGGGGCCGCCCTGCACGATCACCACTTGCTTGCGTGTGCTCTTGTGGGCCTTGGCATCGGCCTGCAGCACGGTTTCAAACACCAGCTTTTGGTCGTCCACCAGCACGAACTCGGGCTTGCCTTGCAACAGCCCCGCCACGCTGTCGGCCAGCATCTTCGAAGGGCGAATCTTGCCGTGCTCGATCAGGTACAGCAGCTTGCGCTTGTCGCCATGGCGCACGTGCTGACGGATGAAGTCCTTGAGTTGGTCGGCTTCTTTCCTCAGAAAGAGCGGCGCTCGCGCCATGTGCGCCGCATAGGCCGGGTGGTCGATGACGCCGTCGCGCCGGGGGTAGTTGTGCAAGTACGCACAAGGCTGCAGGGCCACGCCGCCTTCGTACACGGCGGTGTTGAAGTCGTTCAGCAGCGCGGCATACGACCAGGCCTGGTAGCTGGGGTGGGGTCCTTCGGTTTCACCGGCCTTGCCGCCACGGCGGGCCCAGATGATGCCGTCCTTCTCGCTGAAGCGGGCTTCCGACCATTGCTTGAGCTCGATGATGATGAGCTTTGGGACCCCGGCCTCGTCTTCTCCCGTCAGCAGCACATCGATGCGCTTGGAGGTTTGCGGCACGGTGTATTCCAGTGCCACGCCCATGTCATCGGGAATGCGTTCGTCCTTGAGGACTTCGCCCACTTCAAACAGCGAGTTCTGCCAAGCCTTGAACTCGGCGGGCGCAGGGTGCCGGCCCGTGGTACGCAGGTACTGCTGCGACAGCACGTATTCGATGTCGTTTTGAAACGTGTCGCGGATGAACTGGCTTTTGGTGGCCTGGTAAACGATCACTGCTGCGGCTCCCTGGCGTCAGGCAGACATGCCTTCTAACGAGGCTCAGCCTGACGTGTCCAAGCGTAACGGAATTCATCACGGACTCAGGGTCATTCCGCGCAGAGCAGTGCAAATACCTGCCAGAGCCCTGGCATTTGCGGACGATGCGCTCACATCGCGCCACGGAGCCAGACTCAGCTTGTGGTCTTCACCATCCTGATCGCATCAAACGGGCACACGATCACGCACTGCACACACACCGTGCAGCCGCTCTCGTCGTGCAGCACCGAGCGCTTACGGCCCCAACCGTTCGGGCCATCGGTCTCCAGCCACAGCACCTTGGGCTCGCACACGGCCACGCAGCGTCCGCAGCCGGTGCAGCGCTCGGGGTCGATCTCAGGCAGAGCTTTCGGGCGGGTCATGACGCGCATTGTGGTGTAGCGCGCCAGCGAAGCCGACAAATGCTCAAACGTCGCCTTGCATCAACGTATCCATACGGATACAGTTGGACGCATCTGACCGGCCATCGAAATGGCACGCACCCTGGACAAGGAGTAAAGAACCATGGTCAAACTTGCCACCTTCGACGCAGCCGACTATCTCGACGATGAAGAAACCATCGCGGAGTACCTGAGCGCTGCCTTGGAAGACCCCAACCCTGACGTCTTCCTGGCCGCCATCCGTGACGTCGCACGCGCACGCGGCATGACTCAACTCGCCAAAGATGCTGGCCTCGGCCGCGAGAGCCTGTACAAGGCACTGACGCCCGGCGCCAAGCCTCGATACGACACCATGCTCAAGCTGCTGCATGCTTTGGGCGTCAAGCTGTCTGCAACGCCCGTTCACTCTTGAGCCCATCAGGCGACAGTGGTCACAAGCTCAGTTTGACCCGCCCTGGTCGTCCGACTCGGCCTTCTGCGCGGTCCCTTTGGCCCGGTCCACCGGATACTTGCGCGCATTGATCACCATCTTGCGCTGCGCCGCGTCAATCAGGTCCACGTCCAGCGCGGTGCTCAGCTGCACCAGGTACAGCAGCACGTCGGCCATTTCCTGGGCCACGGCTTCCTTGGTGTCGGGCGGCAGGTCGCGGCTTTGCGCTTCGGTCAGCCACTGGAAGGGCTCCAGCAGTTCGGCGGCCTCCACCACCAGGGCCGAGGCGAGGTTCTTGGGCGCATGAAACTGCCCCCAGTTCCGCTCTGCCGCAAAGCGTTGCAGGGCCTGGGCCAGTTGCGCAAGGCTGTCGCTCATGTGCGCCTCAGCCCAGCAGCTTGGCCAGGCCCCAGATGGCGCACGCGGCCGACACGGCAGCGGTCACGGTGCGCAGGCCGCGGTGGGTGGACAGCAGGCCCAGTGCGCTGCTGGCCAAAATGATGCCGAATAGGTAGGTGAACTTCATGGGCCGCATCTTAGTGGACGGCCACGCACCGCCGACGGGCCTCACACCCCACCGTAGTCGATGAAGCCCTTGTTGATGCTGGCCAGCTTGCGCTGCAGGCGGTACACGCCGCCGCCTTCACGCCCTTGCGAGGCATCGGTGTTGCCTTCGATGGTGTGGATGTAGCCCCCTTCGATGCGCTCCACAAAGCCGGTGTGGCCCAGTCCGCCGCCAAAGTCCATGATGAAGACGGCACCGGGCAGCACCCGCCCGGGGTCGGCCACGGCATCACGGGCCAGCAGGCGTCGGGCCCCGCGGCTGGGCGCGTTCTGCCAGTGGGCCAGGCAACCGGCCGTTTTGAACATCGGGTTGGCGCGGCCCGCCTGCTGCGCGGCCTCGTCAAAGCACCAGTAGGTGAAGGCGCAGCACCAGGCCAGGCCGGGCCTGACCCCGGCGCGGCGCAGGTAGGCGTCCACCTCGGGTCCACGGTTGCTGTTGCGCGGCTGCTCGCGCACGCCGGCATCGGCCTGGGCACCGGCCACGGCCAGCACCGCCGCCAGAAAGGGGTCGGCCGCATCCTGGTGCTGGGGCACGCCTTCGGCGCCAAACAGAGCGGCCCAGGTCAGCGAGCCCACTTCGCCGTCGATCTTCAGCAGCTGGCCCTGGTCATCCAGGTTCCGCGCCTGGAACAGTTGCACCGCCTGCTTCATGTTGGGGCCGAAGCGGGGGTTGTCGGGGTCCAGCGCCAGCGCCTCGCCGCCGCGCAGCACCAGCGCCTTGTTGAGCGCGGTTTTCAGGGCCTTGACGATGCGGGCGTCGGCTTCGCCCATCTTGATGACGCGACCGGGGTACTTCATGGTGGCTCCTTGCAGAACTGGCAAAAAGGTGGGGCGCCCGCTCAGTCGGCCAGGCGCTCGATGCGCACCTTGGGCTGCTTGATCGGGTCGACGATGTAGCCCAGGGCCTGCCCGATGATGTCCACCGAGTTATCGAAGCAGCCGTGCGAGGCGGCCTCGGTGCCCGCGCCGTTGGCCACGCGGCGCTCCCGCAAGATTTGCAGGTTGGTGGCGCCCACGCCCAGGCCATCCCAGAACTTCTGCCACTGGGCCACGTCCGCCAGGCGGTCACGGGCCCACATGTCGTCGGCCGCATCCGCTGCCACCGAGCTGGGGTCAAAGCAGCGCGCCATGCCCAGCAATGGCATTTTGTGGGCGTCTTCAAACGAGCGACTCACCAGGTAGAGCAGGGACTTGCGGTAAGGCCCCACGGCATCGTCGCGCTCGTTCTGGTCTGACAAGACGTGGATGTGGAAGGCCTTGGCCGTCAACACCCCTTGCTTGACCGCGGGCACATAGTGGTCGAGCGCAAAGCGCGTGGTGCAGGCGGGCGCAAACAGGCGGGTGCTGGCGGCCTTCAGGCCGGCCTTGCCCATCTGCTTGAGCATGGAGCCGAGCACGATGCTGCCCGCCGAGTGGCCCATCAGGTGAATCTCCAGCTGGGGCAGTTGCGCCTGCAGGGCCTGGAGGTGCGGCACCATCAGGCGCACGCCGCCTTGCGCGTCTTCGCTGGCACGCATGGCGTTGAGCTTCATCTGCCCCCACATGGCGCCGCCGGGCGCACGCAGCACGGGCTCGAGCATGCGGTCGGTGCCTTCGGTGATGCGGTCGAGCCAGCCTTTGGCCGGCGCCACGCCGCGGGCGCCCAGGCCAAACTTGGCGGCGCACTCTTCGGCCAGGTCGGACACGGTTTCGAGCGCGCCGGTGCGCCAGCTGATGAACAGCGGGTAGATGCCATGGGCCAGGGCATAGGGCGCCATGACGCGGATGCGGCTGATGGCGTCGCTTTCGCTGTTGAGGCCGCCGTGGGCGTAGATCATCAGCTTGGCGCTGCCACGCGCCTTCAGCCAGGCCAGCGGGCGGTGCAAGGTGGCGGCCTCCAGCGCGGTGAGGGCGCTCTCGGCCGTGATGTCGTTGCGCACCGGAAAGCCGCGGTCCAGCACGATGGTGTGGCGGTAGGCCTGATCGGCGTCGAGCGGGCGGTGCTCGGGTTTCTGGATGTCGCGGTAGCGGCGGGTCAGGGCGTCGTCACCGGCAATGAGGCCGGCCGGGCGGTCGGGCGCGCCGGCCGACAGGGCCGAGCCAAAGGGCACCAGAAAGCGTGGCGAGCGCGACACCGGCTGCTTGCCCGTGGTGCCACGGTGCGAGGGCACGCCCAGCGTGAACACCCACGCATCGGTGCCGTGCATCACCCAGTCTTCGTAGGGCAGCAGCGCAAAGCCGTGCGAGCCCCAGGCCTTGCCCCAGGAGTTCTGCACCACAAAGCCCTGTTCGTTGTAGCCCACCAGGGCAAAGGCGTGGCCGCCGGCGTCCTTGGGTTGGGCCACGGGCTTGATGCGCACCAGGTCGGCGTGGCCGCGCAGCGTCTTGCGCGCTGGCACGGCCCAGCCCTCATGTACGGTGGCCGACACGTACACGGCGCCGTTCTGGCGGATGGCGGCCTGCAGGTCCACCACCGAGCGCATGTCCACGCGGTAGTACACGCCCAGGGTGCAGGCCAGCGCGTCCACGTCCCAGTTGCGCTCGGGGTCGTCGGGCTGGCTGGGGTCTTCCAGCGGGGTGGCCGGCAGGCGCCGCCCCTTGCGGTCGAGCACATAGGGCCACAGGGCTTCGCGGCACACGCCGTGGCGCTGCCAGCCTTTGAGCGCCCCACGGCAGCTGGAGCCCTCGTAATCCTCGCCCGGCCATTCGTCGTACATGCGCGCCAGCTGGTAGAGCATGGCCGGGCTCACACGGCGCGCCTCGGTGCCCGCCTGGGGCGTACCCATGTCCCGCACGAACAGCAGGTAGTTGACCACCGCCGCCAGCCCAAAGCCCGTGCAGGCCCCCTCCGAGCCCTGGTCCAGCAGGTGGCCGGCTGCGGCATAGGCGGGCAGCCACTGCTTGACCTCGGCGTCCGAGGGCCACTGTGCGGGCAGGTTGCCCAAAGGCGGTTGGTAGGGCCGGTCGCGCAGGTCCAGGCGGTCGGGGCGGGCGTCCAGCGACACGGTGCGCTGGCCAATCACAACCTGTCGGGTGGGCATGTCCAGCCTCCTCGCTGCACGGGTGTTGGGGTGGGGCCGCTGGGCGCGGTCTTCTCACCTGATGGGATTTCATCGTATCGAGCGGCCAGTGGTCGCCTATCACTAACCTTAGGGGGGTGCGCGGAAACCCCTACTTGTCACGGCCGGCGTTTGTTCACACCATCCGAATCTGAAATCAATTGATGTCAGTTAAGGAATTGCCGTGTCCGTCCATCCCTTCCCCACGCCCGAGCACACCGATGTGCTGATCATTGGCGCAGGCCTGTCCGGCATCGGCGCGGCCTACTACCTGCAGCGCGACCAGCCCGGCAAGTCCTTCGTCATCCTGGAGTCGCGCGGGGCCTCGGGCGGCACCTGGGACCTGTTCCGCTACCCCGGCATCCGGTCTGATTCCGACCTGCACACCTTCGGCTACGAGTTCAAGCCCTGGGTGAACGACAAGGCCATTGCCGACGGCCCCGACATCCTGGCCTACCTGCGCGAGACCGCGGCCGAAAACGGTATCGACCGCCACATCCGCTACCGTCGCAAAGTGGTGTCAGCCGCCTGGTCGAGCCAGGAGGCCCGCTGGACCGTGACCGTGCAGCACACCGACACGGGCGAGACGCACACCATCGTCTGCAAATGGCTGTTCTCGGCCGCGGGCTATTACCGCTACGACCAGGGCTTCACGCCGCGCTTTGAAGGCATCGAACAGTTCCAAGGCCAGGTGATCCACCCGCAGCACTGGCCGGAAGACCTGAACTACCGCGGCAAGCGCGTGGTGGTGATCGGCTCGGGCGCCACCGCTGTCACCCTCATCCCGTCGATGGCCAAGGAGGCCCAGCATGTGACCATGCTGCAGCGCACGCCCACCTATGTGATGACGCTGCCCGCCAAGGACCCGATCGCCAATCTGGCGCGCAAGCTGTTGCCTGCCGACAAAGCCTATGCCTTTGCCCGCCGCAAGAACATCGGGCTGCAGCGCGGCATCTGGCGCTTCTGTCAGAAGTACCCCAAGGCGGCGCGCCGCATCATCCGCTTCGTCAACAAGGCCTCGCTGCCCAAGGACTACCCGGTCGACGTGCACTTCAACCCGCCCTACAACCCGTGGGAGCAACGTCTGTGTGCGGTGCCCGATGGCGACCTGTTCAAGACCATCAAGGCGGGCAAGGCCTCGGTCGTGACCGACCACATTGACACCTTCACCGCGGGCGGCATCCGCCTGAAATCGGGTCAGGAGCTACCGGCCGACATCATCGTCACGGCCACCGGGCTGAACCTGCAGCTGTTTGGCGGCATCACGCTCACCGTGGATGGCGAAGCCGTGGACCTGTCGAAGAAGGTGGCCTTCAAGGGCATGATGCTCAGCGACCTGCCCAACTTCGCCTTCATCGTGGGCTACACCAACTCGTCGTGGACACTGAAGGTCGGCCTGCTGTGCGAACACTTCTGCCGCCTGCTGGCCCACATGGACCAGCACGGCTACGCGGTGGTGCGCCCGCGCCTGCCCTCACCCGACATGCCCACGCGCCCGCTGCTCGACTTTGGCGCAGGCTATGTGAAGCGTGCCCTGGGCCACCTGCCGCGCCAGGGCACCAGCGGCCCCTGGGTGATGGCGATGGATCCGAACCACGACGCCCAGGTGCTGCGCCATGGCCCCATCGAAGACCCCTGTTTGGTGTTTGACAAGGCCGCACGTCCTGCCCATGCTGCGAACGTGCCCGCGGCGGTCGCCGTGAACGCCTGAAGTTGAGCCTTGGCCATGTCCACCTCTGCCGCTTACGCCCACCCCGACATCGTCCCGCGCGAGAAGCTGTCCTTTGGCTTCGACCGGGACATCCCGAAGTACTGGTTGGGGGGCGATGCGTTCAAGACGCGCTTTTGCGATGCCATGTCCACCATCTTTCCGGAAGGCGAGCGCTTTTTCATCTCCTGCGTGCGCGACTTCCGCGATCAGGTCACCGACCCGCAGTTGCAGGAAGAGATCAAGCACTTCATGCGGCAGGAAGGGCAGCACGGTATCGTCCACAGCCAGTTCAACGAACACCTGACAAAGCAGGGCATCCGCGTGGCACGCCTGGAGGGCGTCATGAAGTGGTGGCTGTTTGACGTGCTGCGCAAGTACCTGCCCAAAAAACACACGCTGGCGCTGACCGCCGCTTCCGAGCACCTCACCGCCATCATGGCCGAAGCCCTGTTCACGCGCAAAACCGTGATGGGCGACGCCGACCCGCGCATGTTCGCCATGTACGCCTGGCACGCGATGGAGGAAATGGAGCACAAGGCCGTGGCCTTTGACGTGATGCAGAAGGTGGCCAAGGTCTGGTATCCGCGCCGCGTGCTGGCGCTGGTCGAAACCACGCTGGCCTTCAACTTCAACGTGCTGTCTTTCACCAACGCGATGCTGCGCCGTGATGGTTTCAGCCGCTGGCAACGCGTCAAGCTGTTTGCCAAGGGCCTGGGCTGGGTCTATGGCCCCGGTGGCATGTTCATGGGCTGCTGGCGCGCTTACTGGCGCTATTACAAGCCCGGCTTCCACCCCTGGCAGGACGCCCCGTCGCCGCTGTACCAGGTGTGGCTGGACGCGTTCAATCGCTCAGGCGATCCGGTCGAAGCGGGCCGCCAGGTGTACGCGGCCGCTGCCTGAGCGAAACGCCCGGTCACCCCTCCGGCTCAAGAAGCGGAGGACCGTAACCTGAGTGCCATCTCCGCAGACAGATCCTGCCCCCCGTCGTTGACCTCAAGGGCATCCCCGTCTGAAGAGGCCACACAAATGCGGTTGCGGCCATCGGTTTTGGCGCGGTACAGCGCCTGATCGGCCAGCTCGATCAAGGTGGCCGGTGCGGTCCGTGCCGTGGGGTGCGAGGCCACGCCAATCGACAAGGTCACCCCGAACACCTGACCATCCACCTCCCAGTGCTGCGCCTCGATGAGCTGCCGCCACTGCTCGGCACGCTCCAGGGCCACTTCCACGTCCACATCGGGCAGGAAGATCAGGAACTCTTCGCCCCCGTAACGGCAGCACAGGTCGCTGGTGCGCAGGCGTTGCAACAACAGCTCGGACACCCGGCACAGCACCTCGTCGCCCATGCGATGCCCGAACCGGTCATTGATCTGCTTGAAGTGGTCCAGATCGACCAGCAACACGCTCACGGGCGCAGCATCGCGGGCACAGCGATCGAACTCGCGCTGCAGGGTGTCGTTGAGATAGCGGCGGTTGTACAGCCCGGTCAGCGGGTCGCGATTGGCCTGCTCGGTCAGCTTCCCCTGCAAGGACTGCACGGCCTCCAGTTGTGCCTGCAACGCCTGCTCACTTTGGCGCAGCTTGACCCGGGTGTCATTGAGCACCACGGTACGGCGGTGTGTGCTGCGTCCGAACATGGCCAGATAAATCGCCAGGCTCAGCAGGCTCATCAGGCTGACCGTCAAGGATGTGTCGGGGGCAAACGGCGCCTGCGCGCCCAGGGCCCACACCAGTGCCGCACCGCCGATCGCCGCCACCAACGCTTGCACGATGCCAACGGTGCCCCGAAACGCCGCCAGGTTCATGCACCCGCACAGCACCAGCAAGCCCATGATCCACAGGGGGAAGCCGAGCAGGGCACTCCACACACCGAAACAGAAGCTGTCGAGCAGCATGTTCTGGATCTCCGCCAGCAAGGGATTGGTGGCCCGGCGGGCACGCCAGTACACCACATGCGGATAGACCAGAAATTGCAGGCCCATGGCGACCCACATCGTCCAGGCCTGGCCGTGCTCCAGGAAGTACACCGAGAAAATGGCCACCGCGAACAACCACGACACCGCGCGATTGCGGTGATTCATGTGAACAACCCAGTGGATCGGTTTGGCAGACACGGTGAGGCTTCCAGGAACGGAGGAACGCGGCGACAAGCACAAAATGTTACTGCCTCTGCAATCTACGCCAGTTCGGGCGCTCCCCTGAGCGTCGCCACCGGACGAAGTGGGGCGTTGTGCACAAGATCGTCCGATCCGTCCTCCGGCGCTCACCCCATGGTGGACAGTCCGAGCCGGTATGCTCGCACCATCCCTTTTGAGCTTGCACATGGCGCGTCTGCATCACTTCGATCTCCTGGCCCTGGGTTTCATGACCTTCGCGCTGTTTCTGGGAGCCGGCAACATCATCTTCCCCCCGCTGGCGGGCTTGCAAGCGGGTGAGCAACTGCTGCCTGCGGCGCTGGGCTTCCTGATGACCGCCGTGGGCCTGCCCCTGCTGACGGTGGTGGCCCTGGCACGGGTGGGCGGCGGCATGCCGGCCCTCACCGCTCCTTTGGGGCGCACCGCCGGCACCGCACTGGCCGTGGCCGTGTACCTGGTGATCGGCCCGCTGTTTGCCACCCCGCGTGCGGCCGTGGCCTCGTTCGAGATCGGCATCAGTCCCTTCAGCGGCATGGGAGCACTCGCCCTGAGCGCCTACACCAGCGCATTTTTCCTGGTGGTGTGGGCGCTGGTGCTGTTTCCGGGGCGTCTCATCGACATCGTGGGCAAGCTCATCACCCCGGTCCTCATCGTGGCGCTCATCCTGCTCGGCGCCGCGGGCATCTGGCTGCCGGCCGGCCCTGTGGCACCACCGCAGGGGGATTACGTGAACCAGCCTCTGCTCAAAGGCTTTCTGGAAGGCTATCTGACCATGGACGCCTTGGGCGCACTGGTCTTCGGCATCGTGATCGCCACCGCAGTTCAGGACCGGGGGGTGCACGACCGCCGCCTGATCACCCGCTACTCCGTGATCGCCGTGCTGATCGCGGCCCTGGCGCTGGCATTGGTCTACGTGTCGCTCTTCTACCTGGGCGCCGGCAGCCACGTGCTGGCACAGGGTGTGAGCAATGGCGGTGAATTGCTGACGCGTTATGTGCAGCACAGTTTCGGCACCCCAGGCCTGCTGCTGTTGGCGGTGGTGATAGTGTTGGCCTGCCTCACGACGGCCGTGGGTCTGATGACCGCTTGCGGCGAGTTTTTCAGCGACTTGCTGGGCTTGCGTTACCGCCTGGTGGCCACGGTGTTCGTGCTGCTGAGCCTGCTCATCTCCAATGTCGGGCTCACGCAGCTGATCCAGTTTTCCATTCCGGTGCTGGTGGGGCTGTACCCGCTGGCCATCGTGTTGGTGGTGCTCAGCCTGTGCAGCCATGTCTGGCGCGTGCCCGAGCGGGTGTTCCGCCCCGTGATGGCCGTGACCTGCGTGTTCGGTGTGGCCGATGGCCTCAACGCCGTTGGCATCGGCCAATGGGTGGCGCACACCCTGAGCCTGCTGCCCCCTGATGGCCTGGCCTGGGCGAGCGTCAACACGGTGAGCACACACACCGCCCGCTTCTTCCAGGGCCTGCCGTTGGCTGAATGGGGCATGGCGTGGGTACTGCCGGTGGGCATCACCCTGCTCATCGCCGGTGGTGTGGATCGGTGGCGCAGCAGCTGACCAAGCCCTCAGCGAATGCGCACCTTCGCGCCAGCCGGCTGCGTGCCCACGTCGAGCCCGAGGGCACGCAGGCTGGTGGCATCAATCCGCAACGCGCCGTCGGACTCGGAAATCACCCGCAAGGTGCGGCTGCGGGGCGAACCACCACCTGAGTTGTCTGGCCCTGGATCGTTGCCACCTCCGGTGGCACTGCCTCCGCCGTCATGCTCGCCAGGCGTGCTGCCACCGCCGTCACCAATGCCGAACGGGTCATCGGCATCTCGCCGCCCTGCCCACTGCCGGTCTGCGAACCGTCCTCATCTGTCGCCAGCGGGCCACTCCCCGGACGCACACCACCCCCACGGCCACCGCGCACCGACATGGCCTGCAGACCTGGCTTGCTGAACTGCATGGCCGGACCGCGGACCGTGCCACGCAACGCAGCAGCTGCGCGCGCGGGATCGTAAGCCTCGACCTGCACCTCCCAGTGACCGGGACCGGTGGCAAACACCTTGCCGACCGTGAAGCCCAGGCTGTGCACGGCATCGGTGACCCACGCCTGCTCCGCCGGGGCCACAGCCGCCGGACGCACCTTCTTCACATCGACCGCGTGGGACGGACCCGTCAACACGCACAGAACAAACAGAGCGGGAACAAAGGCAACACGCATACGGGATCCCTCCGGGTGAAAAAACAGTGTAGCCCCGCGCGATTGACCGATCGAGAACAAATGAAAACGCCCAGCATGGCCGGGCGTTTCAGCTTCATCGATCATTTGGCGCCCTGCGACGCCCTGGATCATCAGGCGTCGATGTTCGTCGCCCGCAGCGCGTTGGTCTCGATGAAGTCACGACGGGGCTCGACCTCGTCGCCCATCAGCATCGTGAACACGCGGTCGGCCTCGATGGCATCCTCAATCTGCACGCGCAGCAGGCGGCGCACGTTCGGATCCATCGTGGTTTCCCACAGCTGCTCGGGGTTCATTTCACCCAGCCCCTTGTAGCGCTGGCGTCCCACCGAGCTTTCGGCTTGCTGCAGCAACCAGGCCATGGCGGCGCGGAAATCGGCCACCTTGGCTTCCTTGGCCTTCTCGCCTTCACCACGACGCACCACGGCATCTTCGGTCAGCAGGTCCTTGAAGGTGACACCGGCCTTGCTCAGCGCTTCGTAGTCGGCACCATGCACAAAGTCGGCATTGATGATGCTGTACTTCGTGTTGCCGTGGAAGATGCGGCTGATGCGCAGGATGTGCTTGTCCGTGCGGGCATCGTGCTCGGCGCTCACTTCGGCGTTGTGCAGCGCGGCCTTGAGCGCCGCGGCGCTGGCTTCGGCATCGGCCAAGGTGTCCAGGTTGAGCGTCAGGCCATTGGCAATCGCGCGCAGCGCCTCCACGTCCATCCAGTTGCTCAGGCGGTCCACCACGCTGCGGGCGGTCACATAGGCCTTGGCCAGTTCGGCCAGCGCCTCACCGCCAATGGCCGGTTTGCCCTGGCCCGGCTCCACCACCGCACCGTCGAGCGCCACCTTCATCAGGTAGTCGTCCAGCGCGCTGGCGTCCTTGAGGTACTGCTCCTGTTTGCCGTGCTTGACCTTGTAGAGCGGCGGCTGCGCAATGTAGATGTGGCCGCGTTCGACCAGCTCCGGCATCTGACGGAAGAAGAAGGTCAGCAGCAGCGTACGGATGTGGGCGCCGTCCACGTCCGCGTCGGTCATGATGATGATGCGGTGGTAGCGCAGCTTGTCCGGATTGAAATCGTCGGTGCCCGCGCCGCGGCCAATGCCGGTGCCCAGGGCCGTGATCAGCGTGAGGATTTCATTGCTGGTCAGCAGCTTTTCGTAGCGGGCTTTTTCGACGTTCAGGATCTTGCCGCGCAGGGGCAAGATCGCCTGGAACTTGCGATCACGGCCCTGCTTGGCCGAGCCACCGGCGGAGTCACCCTCCACGATGTAGATTTCGCACAGCGCGGGGTCTTTTTCCTGGCAGTCGGCCAGCTTGCCGGGCAGGCCCAGGCCATCGAGCACGCCCTTGCGGCGCGTCATTTCGCGGGCCTTGCGGGCCGCTTCACGGGCACGCGCCGCTTCCACGATCTTGCCGCAGATGATCTTGGCGTCGGTCGGGTTCTCCAGCAGCCAGTCGGTCAGCAGACGGCTGACGATGTCTTCCACCGGCGCACGCACCTCGCTGGAGACCAGCTTGTCCTTGGTCTGGCTCGAAAACTTGGGCTCGGGCACCTTCACCGACACCACGCAGGCCAGGCCTTCGCGCATGTCGTCGCCAGCCACATCGACCTTGGCCTTCTTGGCCAGCTCGTTGTCTTCGATGTACTTGTTGATGACGCGGGTCATCGCCGCGCGCAGGCCGGTCAGGTGAGTGCCGCCGTCACGCTGCGGGATGTTGTTGGTGAAACAGAGCACGTTCTCGTTGTAGCTCTCGTTCCACTGCATCGCCACTTCCACCGCCACGTTCGTGCCGTTTTCGGAGACCTTGTCACCTTGGGCATGGAAGATGTTGGGATTGAGCGTGGTCTTGCCCTTGTTGATGAACTCCACAAAGCCCTTGACCCCACCGGCGTAGGCGAAGTTGTCTTCCTTGTTGTTGCGCTCGTCGACCAGGCGAATCTTGACGCCGTTGTTCAGGAAGCTCAACTCGCGCAGGCGCTTGGCCAGGATCTCGTAGTGGAACTCGTTGTTCTGGGCAAAGATGTCGGTGTCGGGCAGGAAGTGGACTTCGGTGCCGCGCTTGTCGGTGTCACCAACGATCTTCATCGGGCTGGTTTCGACGCCGTCACGCACCTCGATCACGCGTTCTTGCGGCACGCCCTTGCGGAACTCGATGAAATGCGCCTTGCCTTCACGGCGCACCGTCAGGCGCAGCCACTTCGAGAGGGCGTTCACGCAGCTCACGCCCACGCCGTGCAAACCACCGGAGACCTTGTAGCTGTTCTGGTTGAACTTGCCCCCGGCGTGCAGCTCGGTCAGCGCGATCTCAGCGGCCGAGCGCTTGGGCTCGTGCTTGTCGTCCATCTTCACCCCGGTCGGGATGCCCCGGCCGTTGTCCACCACGCTGATGGAGTTGTCGGTGTGGATGGTGACGACGATGTCGTCACAGTGGCCCGCCAGCGCTTCGTCGATGGAGTTGTCCACCACTTCGAACACGAGGTGGTGCAGACCGGTGCCGTCGGACGTGTCGCCGATGTACATGCCCGGGCGCTTGCGCACCGCTTCCAGCCCTTCCAGGATCTGGATGCTGCCTTCGCCATAGCCCGCCGAAATCTGAGCCTCGGTTTGCGGCACAGGCGCCTCAGCGGACTGAGCGGGCTGCACATCGGGCTGTTGATCGGGGTTCGTGGCGTCGGTCATGGGTACAAGCGCTAGGTAAGGTGGGACCAGCGGTGGGGGCCCAGAAAAAGAAAAAGGTCCTGCGCAATGACACGGCAGGACCCCCATTCTAGCCCCTGCGCACAGAGGCACTTTTTGTCACGACGCCCCTCAAATGCGCATTGGCATCACGACGTACTTGAAGCCCTCGTACTCGGGGTTGGTGATGAGCGCCGAGCTGTTGGCATCCTGCAGCGACACCGTCACCATGTCCTGGCTCATGTTGGCCAGCACGTCCATCAGGTAGCCCACGTTGAAGCCGATCTCGAAGGTGTCGCCACCGTAGTCGATTTCGAGCTCTTCCTTGGCCTCTTCCTGCTCGGCGTTGCTCGAGGCGATGCCCAGCACACCCGGCGCGAACGACATGCGCACACCCTTGAACTTTTCGCTCGTCAGGATGGCTGCGCGTTGCAGCGAGGCCAGCAAGGTGGTGCGACCGAGCGTGATGTGGTGCTTGTGGTTCTTGGGAATGACGCGGTTGTAGTCGGGGAACTTGCCCTCGACCAGCTTGGTCACGAACTCCAGACCGCCGAAGCTGAACTTGGCCTGGTTGCCGGCAAAGCGCATCTCGATGAGCTGCTCTTCTTCGCTCTTGCTGTCGTCCTTGAGCAGGCGTTGCAGCTCCAGCACCGTCTTGCGCGGCAGGATGACTTCCTGCTTGGGCATCTCGACGTCGAGGGTGGCCTGCGACAGGGCCAGGCGGTGACCGTCGGTCGCAACCAGCGTCAGCGTCTTGCCTTCAGCCACGAACAGGATGCCGTTGAGGTAGTAGCGGATATCGTGCACCGCCATCGCGAAGTGCACCTGGCTGATCAGCATCTTCAGCGTCTTTTGCGGCACGCTGAAGGCAGGACCGAAGTCGGCCGCTTCCTGCACGAGCGGGAAGTCTTCGGCTGGCAGGCTTTGCAGCGTGAAGCGGCTCTTGCCACCTTGCAGCGTCAGCTTGGTCTGGTTGGCCGTGAGCGAGACGATCTGGTCCGAAGGCAGGCTCTTGAGGATGTCGCCCAACTTCTTGGCCCCGACGGTGATGGCGTAGTTGCCTTCATCGCCATCGAGTTGAGCCGTGGTGCGAATCTGGATTTCCAGGTCGCTGGTGATCAATTCGAGCTCGGAGCCTTGTTTGCGCAACAACACATTGGCCAAGATGGGCAGGGTGTGGCGGCGTTCCACGATCCCGGCCACCGATTGCAGGGCGGCAAGAACTTTCTCTTGAGCTGCTTTGAACACAATCATCTGAGGGCTTTCCCAATAGTCACTGCCCGCACGGCTTCAGGGTCTTGTTTCAGGTGAGTCCGTGCGCAAACCCGCTGATCGTACCGCGGTTCCCGATGCCTTCACGGATTGAGGTGACTCGGCATGGCACAGATCACGCAGTTCAGTGTCTTTCCTGCTGCGTTCGCGTTTTTTTGCTGTCCGTGGTGCTTTGCACTGTATTCATATCTGTCTTGATCTTTTTAATTCGTTGTAGTGGTAGAGGGCGCCTGAATCTGTGGACAAGTCATTTTTTCTTTTTGAAATCAATGATTTGAAGATGTCAAAACGATGTGGAAGTGGCAACTGATTGCCCCTGCACGGTTTGCCAACAACTTTGAAAACGGACGCCAGGCTGTGGACAAGTGATGACTTGTTCTGATCTTGTCCACAACTTTGTTGGCTTGACAGACTCAGGTCTTCTCCGATCCAGACAGCATGTCTGGACGATCGGCTGCTTGAACGGGAAGTGATATGTCGCTTCAAATCAATCCTGAACAAACGCTGAAACAAGTTCATTTTTTTGACGAGATCACATGCTCCGCTATCTTCACAATCATCTTTATCTTTCAAATTGGTTGTAGTAGTAGAGCAGGCGTTTTGCTGTGCACAAGTCTTGTTTCAGCTTGTCAAATCAAGCACTTGCCTTCAGGACAAGGATGTGGAGCTGCATGCAGTTCGTGCAGGGGACAAACGACAACAACCTTGAAAAACCGCGCTTGCCTGTGGACAAGTCCTCACTTGTTCTGATCTTGTCCACAGCTTTGTTGGCTTGACAGGGCAAAAAAAAGGAGGCCGAAACCTCCTGATGCGTTGTGTGATCCGAGTGTGTGCGGCGAATCAGCCCTTGAGCGTTTGCTCCAGCACGTGCAGTTGCTGGTTGAGTTCGGTGTCCTTGCCGCGCTCGCCGGCAATCTTGCGCACGGCGTGCAGCACGGTGGTGTGGTCGCGCCCACCAAACAGCTCGCCGATTTCCGGCAGGCTCTTTTGCGTCAGCTCCTTGGCCAGGTACATGGCGATCTGGCGCGGCTTGGCGATCGAGGCCGGGCGCTTCTTCGAATACATGTCCGCGACCTTGATCTTGTAGAAGTCGGCCACGGTTTTCTGGATGTTTTCCACCGAGATCTGGCGGTTCTGGATCGACAGCAGGTCCTTGAGGGCCTCGCGCGCCAGGTTGATCGTGATCTCCTTGTGGCTGAACTTGGCAAAGGCCAGCACCTTGCGCAGTGCGCCTTCGAGTTCGCGTACGTTGGCGCGCACGTTCTTGGCGACGAAGAAGGCGACGTCCTCGGGCATGTCGATGCCTTCCTGGGCAGCCTTCTTGATCAGGATCGCCACGCGCATTTCCAGCTCGGGCGGCTCAATCGCCACGGTCAGGCCGGCGTCGAAGCGCGAGGTCAGGCGTTCATCGATGTTGGCCAACCCCTTGGGATAGGTGTCGGACGTCATGATGATGTGCGCCTTCTTGGCCAGCAGCGCTTCGAAGGCGTTGAAGAACTCTTCTTGGGTGCGGTCCTTGCCGGCGAAGAACTGCACATCGTCGATCAGCAGCAGATCGAGGTTGTGGTACTTGGCCTTGAGCTCGTCAAAGGTCTTGCGCTGGTAGTTCTTGACCACGTCCGAGATGAACTGCTCGGCGTGCAGGTAGAGGATGCGCGCGTCCGGCTTGTCGGCCAGCAGGGCGTTGCCCACAGCGTTCATCAAGTGGGTTTTACCGAGGCCGACCCCACCGTAAATGAACAGCGGGTTGTACATCTGGCCGGGCGCGCCAGCCACGTGCAGGGCGGCGGTGCGGGCCATCTGGTTGGCGCGACCAGGCACAAGGTTGTCGAAAGTCAGCGCCGGGTTCAAGCCCATGACCTGAGGTTGTGCGCGACCACCGCGACTCGGTTCAGACGCCTGTGGATAGGCAGCACCCGCCGGACCTTGGTTGGCAGCCTGGGCCTGGGCCATCTGCGGAGGCATGGCCGGGCTGGCCTGCGCATTGGGGGGCAGGGCGCGACCCGGCATCACCATGCCGGGTCGCAAGCCACCGACGGGGGCGGCCATGCGCGGTGCCAGGGCCAGGTCCAGGCGGATTTCGCCCGACTGCAGTTCCCCCAGAATGGCTTCAAGGCGTGCGCTGTACTGGGTGCGGATCCAGTCCAGCATGAAACGGTTGGCCACACGCACCGACACCAGGGTCACACCTTCGCTCTGGCTCACCTCGGCGGGCGGCAGCGGGCGGATCCAGGTGTTGAACTGCTGTTCAGGCAGTTCGGTGGCCAGGCGCTCACAGGTCCGTTGCCACAAGGTGGCGGGGTCGTCGGGGCTCTGGCCGGCGGTGGTCAATTCGGCGGCACTCATGTGTGGACAAGTCTTTCTTCGGGGAGCGAATTCTAAGCGCATGAGCACAGGTCATTGACAGGTTATCCACAGTTTTTTCCCGGGGTTCGTGATTTGGAACAAGCCGCGGTTCGGCGCCTGTGGGTGGGTCGTCGATGGGCAAACGCCGGGCCAGATTGGCGAAGGCATTGACCCAAGGGCAAAAACCTGTTGTAATCGCGGGTTCGTTCGGTCAGCTGAACGCTTTGGCATGCCAGATTGGCGTGCTCGAGTGCGCAGAGAGGCCGGGTGCCACCTGGGCGGCAATTGCATCGCATCAGGGTTCACAAGACAGATAACGGATCAGGCCGGCCCATTGAGGCGCGGCCTTCTGAAGGACCATCTCATGAAGCGTACTTACCAACCCTCCAAGACCCGCCGCGCCCGCACCCACGGTTTCCTGGTGCGCATGAAGACCAAGGGTGGCCGCAAGGTCATCGCTGCTCGCCGCGCCAAGGGCCGCAAGCGTCTGGGTCTGTAATTTCCCGTCCCGGTCTGGTCGGTGCCGTGAGGGCGTTCGACCAGTACAGGTGTGAACGAGGCCGGGCGCTGCCCGGCTTTGTTTCGACTTGACTTTCCTGACACACCGTGCGGCCACCCAGCCTGAAAGCTGCTGATTTTCAGAGGGCTTTGGGTTCGCGCCCGGTTTCGCGCACGACGCACTTCGTCTTGCATGCGCTGCCGTTGGTGCGTGCTGCGGATGCTGCTTCGGCAGGGTCCGAGCCTGAGGCCCTCGCTTCGCCAGCCCCGTTGTCCACAGACGAGGGGTTGTCGGCCGCCTTGTGTGTGGATGAGTGTGCACTCACTTTGCCCAGTTGTGGCCCGAGCGGCTGGCGACTGGGCTTGGTGCTGCCCAAAAAACAGGCGCGTCGTTCCGTGACGCGTTCCCTGATCCGTCACCAGGTCCGTGAGGCCCTGCGTCGACATGGCCCTGACATCTGGGCTGCCGGCCGCCATGGCCCCGAGGTCGATGGCTGGGTCGTGCGTCTCAAAGCCCCGTTTGACCGTCAGCTCTTTCCCAGCGCCGCCTCCCGTGCGTTGAACGTGGCTGTGCGCGACGAACTTGACCAACTCTGGTCTCGTCTGGCCCGGAGTACGGCATGATGCACACGCTCCTCCATGTGTTCCGCCAAGGGCTGGCTGCGCTGTGCGCCGGTCTCAATGCGGTGCTGATGGGGGTCGTGAAAGCGTATCGGCTCTTGCTCAGCCCTTGGCTGGGCTCGGCCTGTCGTTTCACGCCCACCTGTTCCCAATATGCTTTGCAGGCGCTGGAGCGTCATGGTCCGGCCGCAGGGTCGTACCTGACGGCACGGCGTCTGCTGCGTTGTCATCCGGGTTGTCCGGGTGGCCATGACCCGGTGCCCGATCAGGCACCGCGTCTCTTGTCCCGTTTTTGCAACCCTTCGTCGGATTCCAATCGCCCATGAATGATCTGCGTCGCACCCTGCTGTGGTCGGTGTTTGCCGTCTCACTGCTGATGTTGTGGGATGGCTGGCTGGTTCACACTGGTCAACCTTCCTTGTTTGCGCCCGCACCGGTGGTGGCTTCGGCACCCGCTGCGTCGGGGCCGGCTTCGTCTGCCAACTTGCCCACTCCCAGTGCCGCGCTGGGCGCGCCCGCCGCAGCCGTGGCTGCCGACGGTGGTGCCAGTGCCCCGGTGGTGCCGAAAAGTGAGTTGATCACGGTCACCACCGATGTGGTCAAGGCGACGTTCGACACCTTGGGCGGCAGCCTGGTGCGCGTGGAGTTGCTGCAGCACCGTGCGCAAGATGATTTCAAGCAGAACATGGTCTTGTTCAACAAGACCGCGGGTCACACCTATGTGGCCGAGACCGGCTTGATTGCGACCACCGGACTGCCCAACCACAAAACCCCCTTCACTGTCTTGAGCACCGAGCGTGTGCTCGCCGATGGCGCGGACAAGCTGGTGGTGAAGATGGCCTCGGCACCGGTGAACGGTGTGCAGCTGATCAAGACCTTCACCTTCCCGCGTGGCAATTACGCCATCGATGTGAAGCAGGAAGTGGTCAACAGCTCCGCCGCTGCCGTCAGCCCACAGCTGTATGTGCAACTGGTGCGCGATGGTTCGGCCCCGACAGCCGAAGGCCCCACCATGATCGGTGCGCCTCAGGCCTACCTGGGTGGTGCGTTCTACACGGGCGAAGCCAAGTTCCAGAAGGTGGAGTTTGCCCAGATCGAGAAGAACGAGGCCGAGTTCCAGAAGAATGCCGACAACGGTTGGGTGGCCGTCGTCCAGCACTACTTCACCGCCGCCTGGTTGAACAACACCAAGACCGCGCGCGAGTTCTACGCCCGCAAGCTGGACAGCAACCTGTATGCCCTGGGCATGCTGTTCCCGGTGGGCGAAGTGGCCCCGGGTCAGACCAAGGCCATCGAGACGCAGCTGCTGGTCGGCCCGCAGGAAGAGGTCAAGCTGGCCAAGTTGGCCGAAGGCCTGGAGCTGGTCAAGGACTATGGCTGGACCCACATCATGGCCAAGCCTCTGTTCTGGCTGTTGAACTGGCTGCACAGCCTGATCGGCAACTGGGGCTGGGCGATCGTGGCCCTGGTGGTGCTGTTGAAGGCGGCGTTCTACTGGCTCAACGCCAGTGCCTACCGTTCGATGGCCAAGATGAAGGCCCTGAACCCGCGCATCCAGCAGCTGCGTGAGAACCTCAAGGACAAGCCGCAGGAAATGCAGCAGCAGATGCTGAAGATCTACCGCGAGGAAAAGGTCAACCCGATCGGCGGCTGTCTGCCCATCCTGATCCAGATTCCGGTGTTCATTGCGCTGTACTGGGTGCTGCTGTCCTCGGTCGAGATGCGCAACGCGCCCTGGATCGGTTGGATCACCGACCTGTCGATCAAGGATCCGTACTTCGTGCTGCCCGCGCTGATGACCCTGTCAACCTTGCTGCAGACCTGGCTGAACCCGACGCCGCCGGACCCCCTGCAGGCCAAGATGATGTGGATCATGCCGCTGCTGTTCAGCGTGATGTTCTTCTTCTTCCCGGCCGGTCTGGTGCTGTACTGGCTGACGAACAACATCCTGTCGATCGCCCAGCAGTGGATGATCAACCGCCAGTTGGGTGTGACCAAGTAAGTCGCAGTCCACGCTGACAAGAAAAACCGCCTGTGCGCATCGCGCCAGGCGGTTTTTGTTTGGGTGCTGCTGCGTCAGGCGACGGCCGGGCCGCTTGTGATGCAGCGGTGGCAGATGGCGGCCTGGTTCAGCGGTCGGCTGTCAGCGGCAGCGTGTCAAGGAACTCGGGTCCGTCGGCCAGGCGGGTCATGGGGCCGGCATCAGTGTCGTGTGGCTGTGAGCCTGCCTGGGCCTGGCGGGCCTTCATGCGCGACCAGGTCAGGGGCACCAGCAACTGGCCCAGGTAGTGGTGCACCGGGTAGGCGTGTTCGTTGAACAGGCCCATCTGCGTCGGGCGGGTGCGGTGCTTCGGGTAGACAAAGGTGCCGAACAGGTGGTCCCACAGCATGACGACGCTGTAGTTCTGCGCCTCGTGCAGCTGGTTGGAGTGGTGCCAGCGGTGGATCTCGTTGGTGCCGATCAGGTAGTTGAGCCAGCCGAAGCGGAAACGCACGTTCATGTGCGTGATGGTGGCCAGCACGCTGCCGATCATGCCGCTCATGATGAAGGCCTCGGGGCTGACCCCGGTCTGGAAGGTGACGAAGACCGGGATGAGGCGGCGCCAGATCAGATCAAGCGGGTGGGCGCGACTGGCGTTGAGCACACTCAGGCGGTGGGCGCAGTGGTGCACGCTGTGCAGGCGCCACAGGGCGTCGATCTCATGGCCCATGCGGTGCGTCACGTAGAACATGAAGTCGAAGGTCAGCCAGGCGATGAGCACCTGGGCCCACAGCGGCAGGTGATGAGCGGCCCAGCTCTCGGGCAGGACACCGAAGTGGAACAGCAGGCCGGTGCCGGTGGCCGCCACCAGCACATGGATGAAGAAGTCGGTGAAGCCGGTGATGGCCACCAGCGCGACGTTGTGCAGGCTGTCGGTGAGCACCTCGCCTTTCTCGAAGCGGTTGGCTTGCTCGGGCCACACATATTGCAGCGCGGTGCACAGGGCGTAATACGGAAACAGAAAGGTCAGTGCGATCTGGGTGGGATCGAACTGGGTGTTCAGCACGGTGTAGATGCCCAGGCCGAGGGCCCCGAACAGGAACCCCCAACTGGCGACGAGTGGCAACATGATGCGTTCCTCCGCTTGTGGTGGGAGGCAGGGTAGGGGGGCGCGATGGGGCAGCCATCGGGGTTTGTGCGCAAGGCCCCGTGCTTGGGGGGACGCGTCTGCTCGGGGGACAATGGCGCTTTGGCTGGGCGCCGGTGCGCCAGGGAGTGGGGAAGCGAGATGGCCTTCAATGAACGCAATGTGCCGATCGTGGCGGTGGCCACGGCTTCGGGCCGCGGCGCGGTGGGCATCGTTCGGGTGTCGGGCAAGGGCTTGATGCCTTTGGCGCAAGCCATCTGTGGGCGCGAACTGGTGCCGCGCGTGGCCACCTATGGGCCATTCCGTGATGCCCGGGGCGAGGCGCTCGACCATGGTCTGGCGCTTTACTTTCCCGCACCCCACAGCTACACCGGCGAGGATGTGCTGGAGTTTCAGGGTCATGGTGGCCCGGTGGTGATGCAGTTGCTGCTGGCGCGTTGTCTGGAGGCGGCCGCCGAAATCGATGCGATGAGCGGCCGGGCGCGCCTGCCCGGCTTGCGTCTGGCCGAACCCGGTGAGTTCACGCAGCGCGCTTTCCTCAACGACAAGATCGACCTGGCCCAGGCCGAGGCCATTGCCGACCTGATCGACGCCAGCACCGAAGCGGCGGCCCGGTCGGCCAGCCGTTCGCTGGGCGGTGCCTTCAGCCACGAGATCGAAGCGCTGCGCGAGCGGCTGATCAACCTGCGCATGCTGGTCGAAGCCACGCTGGACTTTCCCGAAGAGGAAATCGACTTCCTGGAAAAGGCCGATGCCCGCGGCAAGCTCAACCGCGTGGCCGACACCCTGGACGGCGTGTTGCGCCAGGCTCGCCAGGGCGCCTTGCTGCGTGAAGGCCTGCAGGTGGTGTTGGCCGGCCAGCCCAATGCGGGCAAGAGTTCCCTGCTCAATGCCTTGGCCGGGGCCGAGCTGGCCATCGTCACCCCGATTGCCGGCACCACGCGCGACAAGGTCAGCGAGACCATTCAGATCGAGGGCGTGCCCCTGCATGTGATCGACACCGCCGGCCTGCGCGCGGCGCACGAGGCCTCTGACGAGGTGGAGCGCATCGGCATGGCGCGCAGCTGGGAGGCGATCGCGCAGGCCGACGCGGTGCTCTTCCTGCACGACCTCACCCGTGTGGGCGACACCGTCTACGCCCAGGCCGATGCCGACATCGCCGCGCGCCTGCCTGAGGGCGTGCCCGTGGTGCATGTGTTCAACAAGGCCGATGCGGGCGTCTTGCCGGCTGCGGTCGAGGCCGCGGTGCAACCGCACGGACCGGTCTTGAGTCTGTCGGCCAAGACTGGCGATGGTTTGCAGACCCTGCGCCAGACCCTGCTCGACATCGCTGGCTGGCAAGCGGCACCGGAAGGCGTGTTCATCGCGCGCCAGCGCCATGTGCAGGCGCTGCGCACCGCCCGGGAACATCTGGAAGCCGCCCAGGCCCATGCGGCCTTGAACGATGGGGCTTTGGACCTGCTCGCCGAGGAGCTGCGCCTGACCCACAACGCCTTGGGCACCATCACGGGCGCGTTCTCGGCAGACGACCTCCTGGGTGAGATCTTCACCCGCTTTTGCATCGGCAAATGAGGGCTTCCAGCGCAGCTTCAGGGTATGACCTGACCCTTTCGCATGTCAAAAACGGAAGCTTTGTGCAAATAGCGCACACCATTTGTGTCTGATCGATTAAATTCCAAGATCGGCGTGAAGCGGTATTGCCGCAGATAAAAATATAGACAGAGGCCACGATGGATTCCACCGAACTGATTCAGGCGATTCAAACGCTCAATACGGAAGATGCCTTTCGTCCGCGTCTGGACCCTCAGCAGTGGCGGACCTTTTGTCAGTATCTGACGCGTCATGAACTGCGCTCCGGCGATTTGCTGATCAAGCAGGGCGACCAGGACCGCACGGTGTATTTCCTGGGCCAGGGTTCCTTGCAGGTGTTTGTCACGGGCGCGGCTCCGGGGGCTTCGCGGATTGCCATCCTGCGTCCGGGGGCCATCTGTGGCGAGCCGGGTTTGTTTGGCGAGGGCACGCGCAGCGCCAACATCGAGGCCATGACCCCCTGTGTGGTCTACGCCCTGCGCCTGCCGCGTTTCGAGGAAATGGCCGCCCGTGTGCCCGTGATCGCCATCGAGGTGTTGCGTGCTGCCGGCAGCATCATGGCCTTGCGCATGCGCGCCAACCTGCACAAGCAAATTCCTTCGGCCTGATGCGCCAGCGGTGAAAGACGGCCTGGGGGCGGCGGCCGGGGCTGCTTGTCCCTAGAATCTCGGGGTGCGGCCTGGGCCGCGGTTTGCAACTTTCCCGATTGCCATGTCTGCCACCTCCCTCTCTCAAGACGCCATCGTGGCGCTGGCCCGCCAGGCCCTCGACATCGAAGCGCGCGCGATCCACGGCCTGTCCGAACGGCTGTTGGCAGACGCCGGTCAAGCCTTTGCCCGTGCGGTGCAGGTGATGCTGGCCTGCCAGGGCCGCGTCGTCGTGATGGGCATGGGCAAGAGCGGCCATGTGGGTCGCAAGATCACGGCCACGCTCGCATCCACCGGCACGCCAGCGATGTTTGTGCACCCCGCCGAAGCCCACCATGGTGACCTGGGCATGGTCCAGCCTGGCGATGTGGTGCTGGCCATTTCCAACTCTGGCGAAAGCGAAGAACTCACAGGCTTGTTGCCCGTGCTCAAGCGCCAGGGCGTGACCCTGCTGGCGATGACGGGCAAGCCCACGTCTTCGCTGGCCCGCCATGCCGACATCGTGCTCGACAGCGCGGTGGCGCAGGAAGCCTGCCCGCTCAACCTGGCCCCGACAGCCAGCACCACCGCGCAGATGGCGTTGGGCGATGCATTGGCGGTCGTGCTGCTTGATGCCCGTGGCTTCAAGGCCGAAGACTTTGCCCGCTCGCACCCGGGTGGCGCCTTGGGCCGCAAGCTGCTGACCCATCTGACCGATGTGATGCGCAGTGGCGATGCCGTCCCCCGCGTGGCGCCCGAAGCACCGTTCGGTGATGTCATGCGCGAGATGAGCGCCAAGGGCCTGGGTGCGACCGCCGTGGTGGCCGCCAACGGCACGGTGCTCGGGGTGTTCACCGACGGGGACCTGCGTCGCAAGATCGAAGCGGGCGTGGAGTTGCGCAGCGCCAGCGCCCGCGAGCTGATGACCCCGTCACCGCTGACCATCCGTCAGGACGTGCTGGCCGCCGAGGCCGTGGCCCTGATGGAGGCCCGCCGGATCAACACCTTGCTGGTGGTCGATGCCGCCGGGGTGTTGGTGGGTGCTGTCAGCACCAATGACCTGATGCGTGCGAAGGTGATCTGATGCAAGCCCTGGCGCCCACCCTGAGTTTTCCGGCCTGTTTGCGACTGCAGGCCCGTGCCATTCGCGCGGCCATTTTCGATGTCGACGGCGTGCTGACCGACGGCACGCTCTACATTTCGGAGGCGGGCGAGACCCTCAAGGCCTTTCACGCCCTGGATGGTCACGGCCTCAAGTTGCTCGCGCAAGGCGGCATCACCCCGATCGTCATCACGGGACGGGATTCTCCTGCGGTGCGACGACGTCTGAAGGACCTGGGCATCGTGCATGCGGTGTTCGGTGCGCATGACAAGCTGGCGGCGGCCGAGCCGCTGTTGGCGCAGTTGGGGCTGAGCTGGAGCGAGATGGCGGTCATGGGCGACGATTGGCCCGACCTGCCGCTGCTGGTTCGTGCAGGCCTCGCGGTGGCCCCGGCCAACGCACACGCCGAGGTCAAGGCCATCGCCCACCACGTCAGTGCCCTGCGAGGTGGCCAGGGGGCGGCCCGTGAATGCTGTGACCTGCTGTTGTGGGCCACCGGTCGCTATGCCGAGTTGCTGCACGGCCATCTCGAAACCCTGGACACCACGGCACCGGGAGCCCGCTCGTGAATGCGCGCTGGTGGCTGGTGCTGGAGCGGGCACAAGCCAGCTTGCCTCTGCTTGCGGCGGCAGGGCTGGCAGGTTTCACCTGGTGGCTGGTCCAGTCTTCGCCACAAGAGGATGGGCCACCCCGGGCGGCACGGGTGTCTTCCGCGCCCGACTACGAGCTGCACCAGGCCCGTGTGGCCCGCTTCGACGCCACGGGCCGCCTGGAGGCGGTGGTGGATGGGAAGGTGATGCGCCATTTTCCCGAGCCTGATCGCCTGTTGATCAACCAGGTGCTGCTGCTCGGTCGCGACGAGCAAGGCCAGGGTCTGCGGGCCACAGCCCGCCAGGGGGAGGCTGACCAGAGCGCCGAAGTGGTGACCTTGCGTGGCGGCGCACAGGTGGTGGCCACGCCCGCTGTGGGCAAGCCTGGGGGGCCGGTGCGCTTTCTGGGTGAGACCTTGAGCGTGGACACGCGCGAGCGTGTCGTCAGTTCCCGCCAGCCTGTGACCCTGAGCCAGGATGGCAATGTCGTGCGCGGCCAATCCATGCGCCACGATGAGCGCACCGGCGTGACCGTGCTGGGTGGTCGGGTGACTGGCCAGTATCAGGTGCCAGGGCGGTGAGCGCGTCCACGCCGGGCCGGGGGGAGGGCGCACCGCTGGTGTTCATCACCGGTGCCTCCAGCGGCATTGGCCAGGCCCTTGCGCTGCGCTATGCGCAGGCCGGCTGGCGCCTTGCCTTGGTGGCGCGCCGTGGGGCCTTGATGCGGACCTGGGCCATGGCGCAAGGCTGGCCGGCCAGCCAGTGGGCGGTGTACGAGGCCGATGTGCGCCACGAGGCCGAGATCGCCGCAGCCGCCCAGGCCTGCCTGACGGCTCAGGGCTTGCCGGAGGTGGTCGTGGCCAATGCCGGTATCAGCGTGGGGGTCGACCTGGGTCTGGCCGAAGACCTGGCTGTGTTGCGCGACCTGCTCGACACCAATGTGATCGGTCTGGCAGCCACGTTCCAGCCTTTCATCGAGGGCATGCGTGCCCGTCGGCGTGGCACCTTGGTCGGCATGGCCAGCGTGGCCTCGGTGCGGGGCTTGCCGGGGCACGCGGGCTACTGCGCGGCCAAAGGGGCGGTGGTCCAGTTGTGCGAGACCTTGCGCGGTGAGTTGCGCCCCTTCGGTGTGCGTGTGGTGACCTTGGCGCCAGGCTACATCGACACGCCGCTGACGCGCGAGAACGATTACCCCATGCCCTTCCTGATGCCGCCTGCAGCCTTTGCCGATCGGGCGTTCCATGCCATTTCGGCTGGGGCGCGCTGGCGGGTCATCCCCTGGCAGATGGGGGTGGTGGCCACGATGTTGCGCTGGCTGCCACGCAGCTGGTTCGACGTCCTGGTGGGGGCGCAGCGGCACCGCAAAAAGCGGCGTCGCGACCCGACCTGACGCGGTGCACCGGGCCCCTGACCGCAGGGGCGTGATGCGCGCCCCTGCGCAGTGATCACCGATCAGCGGTGACCGTTGCCGTGCCCATGACCACGGTCCTTGTCGTGGCCTTTGCCAGGGTGACCGCGGTCGTCGCGTCGATCATCACGGTGGTCGTGGCGGTGATCATGGCGGTCATCCCTGCGATCGTCCCGGCGGTCCATGCGGTGGTGGTCGTCGTGGCGGGGGCTGGGGGCGTAGGCGTTTGGATGCGGGCGGCCATCCTTGACGAAGTACACCGGCTGGTTACAGGCGTTGTACTGACCGCAGTAGCGGGCCCATTGCTTGTAGTGCCCTGGGGGCACGCGCATGTAGATGGGGCGCTGGCGCACGCTGTAGGGGCCTTGGTGGATGATGACCGGCTGCGGGTAGATCAGCACCGGCCGTTGGTCCCCGATGTCCACACGGCCGTAGAAACCTGGCTGGTTGACACTGATGCTCACGCCGACATCGGCAGCTTGAGCTGGCGCAGCCATCACGAAGGTGGATGCCAGCGCGGTGGCCGCTGCGAGGCGGGACATCAGAGAGCGAGAAGTGTGTGACATGAAGTGTTCCTTCCAAAAGACCGCCACCAGGGCGGTGTCATCGTCATAACGCACGGCCCATGAAAAAAGGCGACACCCTGAGGTATCGCCTTTTTGCAGGATGTATCAGTTTGTGCGTGTGGCCTGAGTGACCGGGCTCACACGCCGTGCTGATCACACCGATCAGTAGCCGCCGCCGTAGCCGCCGCCGTTGCCACGGCCACCGCCGTAGCCGCCGCCACCCGAGCGGCCGCCGCCGTAGCCACCGCCGCCGCCTTCACGGCCACCGCCGTAGCCGCCGCCACCCGAGCGGCCACCACCGTAGCCACCGCCGCCTTCACGGCCACCGCCGCTGCCACCGTAGGGGCTGCGGAAGCCAGCAGGACGCTCTTCACGAGGACGGGCTTCGTTCACGACGATGGCACGACCGGCCACGGGCTGGCCGTTCAGGCCGTTGATGGCGGCTTGGGCTTCGGCATCCGAACCCATTTCAACGAAACCAAAACCCTTGGAGCGGCCGGTTTCACGGTCCATCATGACCTTGGCCGAGGAAACGGCACCGAATTCGGCAAATGCGTCTTGCAGATCTTGATCGCGCACGGAATAGGCCAGATTGCCCACGTAAAGTTTGTTGCCCACGAGAGAGCCCCTTTCAAAGTAACCATGTGGAGCTTCAACCCATCCGGACCCATTCCAACGACGGTGCCGCTACCAGACACAGACAAAACCATTATGGGTGAATCAGCCATACAGTTCTAGGGTTTTCAACCCTCTTTTGTCAGCGCGTGTCAACTGTCGATCGAAATTGTTGCGCCTGCCCCTCAGTGTCTTCCTAGGGTGACCCCCTATCATCTGCCGTCAAATGGGCGCAGCGCCCCTGTTTTTTGTCCTCATTTACCTGGGTCGAGCATGTCGGAGTTTCACAAGGATGTGGTGTCTGCCGATGGGGTGTCGTCGACGCCCCATCGGCATGGGTTCGACTGGTGGACCAGCCTGGGTCGGGTGTTGGCCAGTGTCGAGGCCGTGCGAGATGGTCGGGCCTTGTACGTGTTGCTGGCCGCATTTGTCGGAGCGGGTTTGGCCTTGGCTGCGGCGCGGGCCTCGCTGGGGCGGCAGGAGTTGAACTGGGCCATCGGGCAGGGCGCTGCGGCTTTGTTCGTGGCCTTTTATGGCGCCCAGGCGGCGGGTCTGCTCCTCATGGACCGGGCCATGGGACAGGCTCCTCGCGAGGTGGGCGATGCCCTGGAGGATGCCTTGGGCATCGGGCACCGCACCCTGCTGGCCTTGCTGGTGATGGGACTGATCGGCGCAGGGATGGCGGGTCTGTTGTTGGGTCTGTACTGGTTGTGCAGCCTGCCAGGCATCGGGCCGTGGTTGTTCGTGGTGGTCGTGCCTGTGACGGTGAGCGTCATTGGCCTGATGTTCACGGCCGGCGCCGCGGTGGTGGCCCCGCTGACTGGGCCCACGGTGTGGGCCGGGGCGTCATCCTGGCAGACTGTGCGTCGGATCGGACGGCTGATCCGAGGGCGGCTGTTGCAGGCCACGGTGCTGGCGGGGGCCCTGAGTGTGGTCACGGCCGTCGTGGGGGCGGCGATCAGCCTGGTGGTGTTGCTGGGTGGGCGGGTGATGGCCGAGGCCTCGGTGTGGATCCTGGGTGTGGACATTCCCCCGCAGGCCTTGATGGCGGGATTGCTGGGGCAGACGGTTCAGGTGGGCGCGGCGGCGCAGGTGCCAGCCAGAGCGCTGAATTACATCTCCGCGGCGACGGTGGGCGGTGGTGTGGTGTTTGCCGTGGCCCTGGTGTTGCCCACGGTGGTCTATCTGCGTGGGGTGTGCGAGATCTACCTGGCCTTGTCGGCGGGTGCAGACGACCAGGCTGACGCCCGGTGAACCGGACGGCCCTTTGGCCTCAGAAGTGCGAGAGATAGCCGCCATCGACCGCCAGGGTCTGGCCGGTGATGTAGCTGGCTGCCGGGCTGGCCAGAAAGACGACGGCGCCGGCGACCTCGGCAGGTCGCCCCCAGCGACCCAGTGAGGTGCGCCGTGACAGCCAGTTGGCCACATCGGTGTCGGCGACCATCTCGGCGTTGGCTTCGGTGGCGAAATAGCCGGGCGCCACAGCATTGACGTTGATGCCGCGCGGACCCAGTTCGGCTGCCAGCGCGCGGGTGGCGGCGTCCAGCCCGCCCTTGGCCACGGTGTACGCGACATCGCCCGCCCGTGAGATGGGGCCGGCGATCGAGGTGATGTTGACGATGCGCGCGCTGCCCTGGGCGCAGGCCCCGCAGTCGGCCATCAGCTGGGCGACTTCACGCGACAGGGCCAGTGGGGCGACGAGGTTGACGTCGAGCAGGTGACGGATGTCGTCGATCGCGAAGTCGTCGAGTGCACGCCGGTCACGCTGGCCCACGTTGTTGACCAGGATGTCGAGGCGTCCGGACCGGGCTTGCAGGTGCTGCAGGGCGGTGGCGCGGGCACTGTCGTCCTGGATGTCGAAGGGCAGGGCGTACACGCGTGGGCTGTTCAGGGACTGGGCGGCGGCGCTCAAGGCGACGGGGTCGCGGCCGTTGAGCCAGACGGTGGCGCCGGCCTGGGCCAGCGCCTGCGCCATGGCCAGCCCCAGGCCGCGACCGGCGCCGGTCACCAGGGCCACGCGGCCATGCAGATCAAAGGGGGGAGGGGTCAGAACAGGCATGTCATGATTGTGCCCCTCATGCGTTCACGTTCTCTTCCCTCCTCTCTGGTCGATGCCTGCCCTTGTGGTCGCTCGGCCGCGTACGCCGATTGCTGCGGCCGCTATCACACGGGACCGCTGGCTTTGCAGGCGCCCGACCCGGAGTCGCTGATGCGTTCGCGTTACAGCGCCTTCGTCAAAGACCTGCGTCCCTATCTGCTGGCCACCTGGCACCCCAGCACCCGCCCGGCCGACATCGAGCCGCCGGAGCCGGGCCTGCAGTGGCTGGGTCTGGACGTCCGCCGGGCCGTGCAGCTTGACGCCGACCATGGGGTGGTGGAGTTCGTGGCGCGCAGCAAGCTGGGCGGGCGGGCGCACCGTTTGCACGAGATCAGTACCTTCGTGCGCGAAGACGGGCGCTGGCTGTACGTGCGTGCGGCAGACTGATCCCCTCATTCCTGGGGTTTAACGCGGTCCGGCAGGGCTTCCCCTCGGGACGGAGGGAGGGGCACGGCTTATCGTGGCGCGACCTTTCACACGCGCGCGAGGCCCCGCCCCATGTTCGAACCACTCACCCTCATCCAGATGGCGATGGCCGCTGTGGGCCTGGCCGCGCTGGGCATCATCACCGTGGAAGGGGTGCTGATCAGCCGCCGACGCGGGGGCGAGCCCTATGACTGGGCCGCCTTCTGGACCACCGTGCGCATCAACCTGTGGCGGGCCGTGGTCGAATCGATCCCGATGGGGGCGGTGCTGGGCGTCGCCCTGCCGTTTGGCGCGTGGATGTACGAGCAGCGCCTGTGGACCGTGCCGATGGACACCGCCTGGGGCTGGGTGGCGATGTTCTTTTGCACCGAATTCTTCTACTACTGGCTGCATCGCACGGGCCACCGGGTGCGCTGGTACTGGGCCTCGCATCAGGTGCACCACACCGGTAACCAGTACAACCTGGCGGCGGCCTTCCGTCAGTCGCTCACCGGCAAGGTGTCGGGCGGTTTCGTGTTCTTTGCGCCGCAGTGCCTGTTGGGTTTTTCGCCCGATGCGGTGCTGATGTCCTACATCGTCAACCTGGTCTACCAGTTCTGGATCCACACCGACCTGATCGGCAAACTGGGCTGGATGGAGGGGGTGTTGAACACGCCTTCGGCCCACCGGGTGCACCATGCCGCCAACGTCGAGTACCTGGACTGCAACTATGGCGGCACCATCATGCTGTTCGATCGGCTCTTCGGCACCTATGTGCCCGAGCAGGATGGCGTGCCGATCCGCTACGGCCTGGTCAAGCCGCAACGCTCGTACAGCGCCTTGAAGATCTGCCTGGCCGAGTGGTGGGCCATCTTGAAAGACCTGCCCAAGGTGCGAGGGCCGCGTGATCTGGTGGGCTATCTGTTCGGCCCGCCAGGCTGGGCACCCAACGGCCAGGGCCTGACGACCGAAGCCTTGCGCGCCCACATGACGGCCTTGACCGGGCAGCCGGCCGGGGTGCCTCCAGAATGGTTGCTCGATGGTCGCCTGCCGCCCGAGGAAGACAACGGGCCCGAGACGGTGTTCAGCGCGTCGCCGTTTCCAAGTCGGTGAGCCAGCGCAGGGCCTGCTCGCGCGTCTCGCCGCACATCTCGGCCGAGGGCTGTAGCGAGCCGCAAACGGCAGGGCGCTCAGGCTGACCGAACAGGCGGCAGCGCAGTGCCTCGTCCAGATGCGGGCAGGGCATGCCCGCTGGCTTGCCGTGGGGCAGGCCGGGCAGGGGCGAGCTGATGGAGGGCGCGATGCAGCAGGCGGCGCAGCCAGGGCGGCAGTTCATGTCGTGATTGTCGCAGGGTGTGGGCCCCTGGCTTTCGGTGTCACCAGATGCGCGGCGTCGCGGTGCGAGATGTTTCACGTGGAACACCGACCACGTCAGGCGGATGCCACGCGGCAGCACGGCCACAAATCCGGGGACTTTGAGGCGGCATGGGGCGGGAATGCCCGCAAGCGCAGGGTGTCTCGGTACAATGGAAGGTTGCCCAAAAATGAGGCAGATTTCCCGAGGCGCAGCCCATGCTTTATCCCCAAGAATTTGATGTCATCGTGGTCGGCGGCGGCCACGCCGGTACCGAGGCCGCGCTGGCGGCTGCCCGCATGGGCTGTGCCACCTTGCTGCTGACCCACAACATCGAGACGCTGGGGCAGATGAGTTGCAACCCCTCGATCGGCGGGATTGGCAAGGGCCACCTGGTCAAGGAGGTGGACGCACTGGGCGGGGCCATGGGCGCCGCCACCGACGAGAGCGGCATCCAGTTCCGCATCCTCAATGCGAGCAAGGGGCCGGCGGTGCGCGCCACCCGCGCCCAGGCCGACCGCATCCTGTACAAGGCGGCCATCCGCCACCGTCTGGAGAACCAGCCCAATCTGTGGCTGTTCCAGCAGGCGGTGGACGACCTGATGGTGGAGGGCGACCGCGTCGTGGGGGCCGTGACCCAGGTGGGCATCCGCTTCCGCGCGCACACCGTCGTGCTGACGGCGGGCACCTTCCTGGACGGCAAGATCCATGTGGGCCTGAACAACTACAGCGCCGGTCGCGCGGGGGATCCGCCGGCCGTGTCGCTGTCGGCGCGGCTGAAGGAGCTGAAGCTGCCGCAGGGCCGCCTGAAGACCGGCACCCCGCCGCGCATCGATGGCCGCAGCATCGACTTCAGCAAGCTGACCGAGCAGCCCGGCGATGGCGTGCCGCTGGTGGGGCAGTGGGGCGCCTCGGCCCCCAGCGGCCCGGAGGTGCCGGTGTTCAGTTTCCTGGGTTCGCCCGCCCAGCACCCGCGCCAGCTGCCCTGCTGGGTCACGCACACCAACACCCGCACGCACGACATCATCCGCTCGGGCTTTGACCGCAGCCCGATGTTCACCGGGGTGATCGAAGGGGTGGGGCCGCGTTACTGCCCGTCCATCGAGGACAAGATCAACCGTTTTGCCGACAAGGACTCGCACCAGATCTTTCTGGAGCCCGAGGGCCTGACGACCAACGAGTTCTACCCGAATGGCATCAGCACCTCGCTGCCGTTCGACATCCAGCTCAATGCCCTGCGCACCATGCCGGGCCTGGAGAACGCTTACATCCTGCGCCCGGGTTATGCGATCGAGTACGACTACTTCGACCCGCGCGAGCTGAAGTCCACCTTCGAGACCAAGGCCATCCAGGGTCTGTTCTTCGCGGGGCAGATCAACGGCACGACCGGCTACGAAGAGGCCGCAGCCCAGGGCTTGTTCGCCGGCCTGAACGCCGCCTTGCAGGCCCAGGGGCGGGAGGCCTGGACACCGCGCCGCGACCAGGCCTACCTGGGTGTGCTGGTGGACGACTTGATCACCAAGGGGGTGACCGAGCCCTACCGCATGTTCACCAGCCGCGCCGAGTTCCGCCTGCAGCTGCGCGAGGACAACGCCGACATGCGCCTGACCGAGATCGGGCGTGAGCTGGGCCTGGTGGACGATGTGCGCTGGGGCGCCTTCAACCGCAAGCGCGACGCTGTTTCACGTGAAACACAGCGCCTGAAGGCGACCTGGGTGCGCCCGGCGACCTTGCCGGCCGCCGACGCCGAGCGCCTGTTGGGCAAGGCGCTGGAGCGCGAATACAACCTGGGTGACCTGCTGCGCCGCCCCGGCGTCAACTACGACCAGATCAACGAGGTGGGCGCCATCGCGGCGGCCCGTCAGGCGGCCTTGTGGGCCGAGGCGGGCAAGACGGCCTCGACCGAAGGCGGCGAGGCCGTTTCACGTGAAACCGTCAGCCGCGCCAGCCTGCGTGCCGAACTGGGTGATGCGCTGGCCGATGCCGTGATCGAGCAGGTCGAGATCAGCATCAAGTACGCCGGCTACATCGACAAGCAAAATGACGAGGTCGAGCGGGCGGCGTACTACGAGAACCTCAAGCTGCCGGCAGACTTGGACTACATGCAGGTGTCGGCGCTGAGTTTCGAGGCCCGTCAGAAATTGGACAAGCACCGCCCGGAAACGCTGGGGCAGGCTTCGCGGATTTCGGGGATCACGCCGGCGGCGGTGTCTCTGTTGTTGATCCATCTGAAAAAGGGGCGCTTCAAGGGCTTTGCCAGCGCCGAAGGGCAGGTTGAACGCGAGGCGTCCGCACCCTGAACGATGTGCGGCAGGCCAGGTCGGGCGCAACCGTGAGCGCTGCCTGACCGGGTGAACGTGATGCATGAACCGAGTGCTTGCCCGCCAGGCTGGCGAGGCAGCCGCTCAAGGACACAGAGATGAACATGAACAAACGAGGCCCGGCGGGCAAGCCCGGTGGCGCAGGTGGGGCGGGTGGCCGAGGCGGACGCCACGGCGCCGTGGACCGCAGTGTGCTGACCGGCTATGAACTGCGCGGTGGCAAAGTGAGTGCGCCGGCCCGCAAGGCCGTGCCCGCCGCGCGTCCGGCCCCGCAGCGACCCACCGTGGTCTGGACCGAGGCGCAGTGGCTGGAGGCGCTGCCTCCCGTGCTGGCGGCGCTATCGGACGAGGTGGCCGGCGCCCTGAGCGAGGCCCAGCAGCGCCAGTTGGCCGCCTACATGGTCATGCTGGCGCACTGGAACAGCACCTTCAACCTCACGGCGCTGCGCGATGCGCCGGAAATGCTCAGTCACCACCTGAGCGACTGCCTGGTGGTGCTGCAGCCGTTGATGCGCCACCTGCGTGAGGGCGGCTGGCTCGACCGCGCACCCGCACCACGTCTGCTGGACGTGGGCAGCGGCGGGGGCCTGCCTGGTGTGGTGCTGGCCATCTGCTGTCCGCAGGTACAGGTGACCTGCGTGGACACGGTGGGCAAGAAGGCCGCCTTCATCCGCCAGGTGGCCGCCGAGTTGCGTCTGCCCCATCTGAAAGCCGAGCACGCGCGGGTCGAGCAGCTACCCGGACGCTATGACCTGATCACCTCGCGGGCGTTTGCCTCGCTGGTGGATTTCGTCAACCTGACGCGCCAGTTGCTGGGCGAGGGCGCGGTGTGGATGGCGATGAAGGGCAAGACGCCCGACGAGGAGCGCGCCGAACTGCCTGCGGATGTTCAGGTGTTTCACGTGGAACCTTTGCACGTACCTGGGCTGGAGGCCGAACGTTGCCTGGTCTGGATGCGTCCGGCAGGGGCACAGGAGCGTCCATGAGCGAGGCTCGTTGCCGCCGGAGCGCATGGTGGTGGTGGGGCGCGTGCGGGGCATGGGCGCTGGCTGGGCCCGTGATGGCCGCGGACATCAGTCAGGCCCGTGAAGTGGCACCGCCGCCGGGCGACCGCGGGGAGTTGTTGTACGAGTTGCCGATCGCACCGGCGGCCACGTCCAAGCCCTCCGCGCCACCGACGGTACGCAGTCCCGCCCCTGTGGTGTCGCCGGCATCGAATGCCAAGGCACCTCTGGCGCGTGACGATTCGCGCACCATCGTGCCCGGCTTGCCGCCGGGGCGCACGGCCGCTCTCCCCGTCGACAAGCCTGCGGTGGGCGTGGTCCGTCGTCCTGCATCCGAGGCCGCGAACACACCCAACCGCACCGGGCGCCTTGCCGGCACGACCGAAAAGCGCACGCCTCGCTTGGGCGAACCACCGCGCCGCGCCGCGGTGCGGGGGGCGCGCTCTGCCGATGTTCCACGTGAAACACCTGCCCGTGAGCGCCCACGTGCCCAGGCCAAGTCAGGTGTGGCCGAGCCGGTGAGGCCAGCTCAGAAGGGCCGTGCTGCTGGAAAAGCGCTGGCCAAGTCCGAGGCTGCCAAGACGCCCATGGGCGGCAGGTCTCGCCCCCGGACGACGTCGGCGGAGCAGTCTGCTGCCCGGGTGGCGCCAGAGCAGGCCTCGAAAAGGCGCGTGGTGACGAAGACGACCGTGGCGAAGTCGGCGTCCGCCTCGAAGCGGGGAGGGCCGTCGACGCGGGCCGCTGCGCCTGTAGCTCAGACCCTGTCTCCGAAGGGCAAGGTCCCCGCGTCGCGCACGGCGGCGCCTGACACCCGTCGGCCAGGCCCTGCCAAGGCGCGCCCATCGGCGGTCCGCCAGGCGAGCCCATCGGCGGGCAAGAAGGCCCGCGGGGTCACCGCGCCTCGCGTGGCGCCGAGCCGCGCCAAAACCGCGGCCCCTGCCGTCAAAGCGAAGAAAATCGCACCGCAGAAGGTGTCCCGCACGTCGTCGCGGTGAGCGAGGCCACTGTGCAGCGGAGATAATGCCGGCATGCCGCACATCTTCTGCATTGCCAACCAAAAGGGCGGGGTGGGCAAAACCACCACCACCGTGAACCTGGCCGCTGGCCTGGCCCAGATCGGTCAGCGCGTGCTGATCATTGACCTGGACCCCCAGGGCAACGCCACGATGGGGTCGGGCGTGGACAAACGCACGCTGACGCACAGCGTCTACGACGTCTTGCTGGAAGATGCCACCATTGCCGAGGCACGGGTGCGCAGCCCCAAGGGCGGGTACGACGTGCTCGGCGCCAACCGCGAACTGGCCGGGGCCGAGATCGAGTTGGTGACGCTGGAGCGGCGTGACCGCCGCCTCAAGACCGCACTGGAGGCGGCCGCAGCCGACTACGATTTTGTGCTCATCGACTGTCCGCCGTCCTTGAGTCTGCTCACCCTCAATGGCCTCACCTGCGCCCACGGAGTGATCGTGCCCATGCAGTGCGAGTACTTTGCGCTCGAAGGGCTCACCGACCTGGTCAACACCGTCAAGCAGGTGCACGCCAACCTCAACCGTGAGCTTACCCTCATCGGGCTCTTACGCGTGATGTTCGACCCTCGCATCACCTTGCAGCAGCAGGTCAGCGAGCAACTCAAGGACCACTTTGGCGACAAGGTGTTCGACACCGTGATCCCGCGCAATGTGCGCCTGGCGGAAGCGCCCAGCTACGGCGTGCCCGGTGTGGTGTTCGATCCGGCGTCCAAGGGCGCGCAGGCCTTCCTGTCGTTCGCCCGCGAGGTGGTCGCCCGGGCGGCACAGCCCGCCACCCCATCCTCAGCCCGGGTTCAGGCCTGAGGGCAGGTGCTCGTCCAGGCAGCGCAGCAGGGCCATCACGTCCAGCGGTTTGGTCAGGTAGGCTTTGAAGCCACGCTCTTCGGCCGCATGGATGCGGTCGGGCATGGCGTCCGCTGACAGGGCCACGCGGGGCACCGCGCGCAGGCGGCTGTCCCGGTCCAGCGCATCGGCAAGGTCAAATCCGCTCATGTCGCCGAGGTGCATGTCCACGAGCATCAGGTCGGGCGGGGCCGCCTGTGCGAGGGCCAGGGCCTGGGCACCGCTGCGTCCCACCTGCAATTGCCACTGTGGGCGCATGCGGATCACCTCTTGCACCAGCAAGACGTTCACCTCGTTGTCTTCGGCATAAAGGATGGTCGCTGTCATGGGAGGCTCGGCAGAAGGGGGGCGAGAGGGCAGTTCATCCAAGGGCATGGCGCCAGAATCGACGGGCGGATCGGAGGCGCTCGGCAAGTCGATGCGAAAGCAGCTGCCCTGATCCGGTGCGCTCTGGGCTTCGATCTGGCCGTGCATCAGCGTCACGAGCCGGTGCACGATCACCAGTCCGATGCCGGTGCCCTCGATCCCGGTGCGCTCGGCGCCCAGGCGGTTGAAGGGTTCGAACAAGTGGGCGAGCTGCGTGGCGTCCAGCCCCATCCCGGTGTCCTGGACTTCCAGCACGACCCGATCGGCGTCCAGCCAGGCCCGCACAGCCACCTGGCCGCCAGGATGGTTGTACTTGATGGCGTTCACCAGCAAGTTGACCAGCACCTGTCGCAACCGCACCCGGTCGGCCTGAACCGTCAGGTGCTCCGCCACCTCGTCGGCGTGCAGTGTGATGCGGTGGCGACGGGCCAAGTCCGACACCATTTGCAAGGCATCTTCGACCACGTGACGGCAGTCTTGCGCCGTGATGTTCAAAGGCAGACTGCCGGCTTCGATGCGCGAGAGGTCCAGCACGTCACCCAGCACCGACAGCAGGTGCTGCCCGGCCTTTTCGATCAGGCGCACATGACCGCGCTGGGTTTCGCCAAACTCGTGGCTGCGGTCCATCTGCAGCAACTGCGCGAAGCCGATGACGGCATTGAGCGGCGTGCGCAGCTCATGGCTCATGCGCGAGAGGAATTCGCTCTTGGCGCGATTGGCCCGCTCGGCGGCCTCGGCCGAGATCACCGCATCGGCATAGAGTTTTTGCTCCGTGACATCGGAGGTGTAGCCGTACCAGGACACGCTGCCATCGGCCTCGGGCATCGGCATGGCCTGGCCGGCCAGCCAGCGCAAGCCCTTGCTGGGCAACAGCACGCGGTACTCGTAGGAGATGGGTTTGCTGGTATCGAGCCCCTTGGCGGTCATCAGGTGGCGTACCTTGTCCACGTCCTCGGGGTGAATGCGCTGGTAGTGGCACGTCCAGTCCCCGGGTTGGGTGTCGTCCGGCAGTTCGTACAGCGGTTTGACCTGCGCACTCACATACTGCAGGTGGGGTTCCCCTTGTGGCGACACCCAGACCTTGAACAGCACACCGGGCAGGTTGCGTCCCAGGCTCTTGAGCAGCACATCACGCTCGACCAGCCGGTGAGCCATCTTCTGGCGAACCGTCACGTCCTGCAGCATGCCGTACCAGATGCGGTGTCCGTTGTCGTTGAGCTGGATGCCCAGCTGCATGGCAATCCAGCGTCCCTCTCCGTTGGCGCACACGATCTGGAAGTCGCCGCTGAGAACCGGGGCACCCGCTGCGGCGGCCACCTCCCATTGCTGGATCATGCCGCGGTGTTCCGGGTGCACGCGCTGAACCAGCGCGACAAAGAGGGCGTCGGGGTCCTGTGCCAGCGCCGGATCCAGATCGAAAAGGGTGAACAGGCCGTCGCTGGCATAAGGGATGCGCCGGTGCCCATCGGGCAATCGGTCCAGCACCATCAACCCACCCGGCACATGCCGACTCAGGCCCTGAACCAGTTGCTCGCGCGCCTGCAATTGTGCTGTCAGGGCGGCCTCGCGTGCTTCGCTGCGTGACAGTGCGGCGCGCAGACGGTCGAGCTCTGGCGTCGTCACCGTCCCTGGGGGGGGCAACGCAGCGTCAGCAGAGTGGCCGTGTGGATCCATGTAGGCCATTATGGGATGCCGGACCCGGCAATGGGGGCGAAACAAGGGACAATCCTCATCTATGGCGACCAAGAAATCCAAAGGCCTGGGCATGGGCCTGGAGGCCCTGCTGGGCCCCAAAGTCAGCGACACCGCACCTGCATCGGCCGAGGGGGCACCCTCGGTGCTGCGCCTCGACCTGATGCAGGCGGGCAAGTACCAGCCACGCACGCGCATGGACGAGGGCTCGCTCTACGAGCTGGCCGAGAGCATCAAGGCCCAGGGCATCATGCAGCCCATTCTGGTTCGCCCGATTGGCGAGGGCCGCTACGAGATCATTGCCGGTGAGCGCCGCTCGCGGGCCGCCAAGCTGGCCGGTCTGACCGAGGTGCCCGTGCTCGTGAAGGACGTGCCCGATGAGGCCGCGGCCGCCATGGCCCTGATCGAGAACATCCAGCGCGAAGACCTCAATCCGCTGGAGGAGGCTCAGGGTTTGCAGCGTCTGACTGCCGAGTTCGGACTGACCCACGAACAGGCCGCCCAGGCGGTCGGGCGTTCGCGCAGCGCCGCGTCCAACCTGCTGCGCCTGCTCCAGCTGGCCGAGCCCGTGCAGGGCATGCTGATGGCCGGGGATCTGGACATGGGCCATGCCCGGGCCCTGCTGCCGCTGGACAAGGCCCAGCAGATCACGACCGCCCATGAAGTGGTGGCCAAGAAACTCAATGTGCGCGAAGCGGAGAAGCTGGTGGCCCAGGTGCAGGGCGTCGGTCGCCAGGCACCCCTGCTGCGCGTCAAGAGCGAGAAGTCACGCGATGTGCAGCGGCTGGAGGAGCAGTTGTCGGACCTGCTGACCGCACAGGTCGAGATCCACATCAAGCGCAAGACCCGGCGTGGCGAACAGGGCGAGATCACGATCCAGTTCGGCAGCCTCGATGAGCTCAACGGTCTGATCGACAAGCTGCGCGGCGGGCGCGGCGAAGCCTGATCCGGCAGGCACGACGCTGGGGCAGCGCTGCACATGCACGTCGGGCTGACACGTCTGTTGAACTGGCCGCTGTCGGCCCTGTGGGTGTGGACGCTGGCCTGGGCATCGGCGTGGGCCTTGCGTGCCATGGGGGCGCCGTTGTGGGCCTGCCTGGGCCTGCCGGCTGCCGGGGGGGCGTTGGCGGCCTTGTGGCCGCTGGTGGCGGGCACGCCCTGGCGCCGACTCTGGGTGGCGGCAGGTTTCCCCCTGAGTGTGCTGGCCTTGGGGCAGGGCGGCGGCATGGCGCCGGGATGGTGGCTGCTGCCCCTGGCGATCCTGCTGCTGGCCTACCCCCTGCGTGCCTGGCGCGATGCCCCCGTGTTCCCGACCCCGCGCGGGGCCCTGACCGAGTTGGCACGCCATGCACCGCTGCGCTCGCCCACCGCGCGGGTGCACGACGCCGGTTGTGGCCTCGGCGACGGCCTCATCGCGCTGCACGCCGCTTACCCGCAGGCGCAGGTGAGCGGCGTGGAATGGAGTCGCTTGTGGTGCCTGGTGGCGGCCTGGCGCTGTCGTTTCGCCGAGGTGCGCAGGGGGGACATGTGGGCCCAGCCCTGGGGCGATTGCGAACTGGTGTACCTGTTTCAACGTCCGGAAACCATGCCGCGCGCCTGGGCCAAGGCCTGTGCCGAGATGCGGCCTGGTACCTGGTTGGTGAGCCTGGAGTTCGAGGCGATCGATGCCCGCGGTCTGCCGGTGCCCGCGCACGCCCGCCTCGGTCTGCCGGGCGGACGTGTCGTGTGGGTGTATCGGATCGGCCCGGCGCGCCGACGCTGAGCACACTACACTGTGCCCCTTGTCACGAAAGCCCCCATGAGCCAGCCGTCCGATTCTCCCCCCTTCACCGCCGAAGAGTTTCGGGCGTCGTTGGGCCAGTTTGCCACCGGTGTGACCATTGTCACCGCCCGGGATGCGAACGGCCAGTTGGTGGGGCTGACGGCCAATTCCTTCAACTCGGTGTCCTTGTCGCCGCCGCTGGTGCTGTGGAGCCTGGGCGCTCAGTCTGCGACCCTGCCGGGCTTTCGCTCGGCCACGCACTACGCCATCAATGTGCTGGCGGCGGACCAGCGATTGCTGGCCGAGCGTTTTGCCCGCCGCGGCATCGACCGCTTTGAGGGCACGGCCTGGCGTCCCGGCCTGACGGGGGCGCCCGTGATCGACGGGGCCGTGGCCGTGTTCGAATGCAGCCACCATGGTCAGCACGAAGCCGGCGATCACATTGTTTTCGTGGGGCGGGTGGCGCATTGCCGTCGCCGTGTGGGCGTGGCCCCATTGGTGTTCCACGGCGGTCGGTTCTTCACCGAGCTGGCCGACTGAGCGCCAGGGCCGGCGGGGGGCTCGCGAGACTCAGCCCGCCTTGCGCTGCGCCACGCGATCGAGCAGCCGCAGCAGGCGCTCCACATCCAGCGGCTTGGTCAGGTAGTCCGCAAAGCCCTGAGCGCGTGCCTCCCGGATGTGGTCGGGCAGCACGTCGGCCGACAAGGCCACACGCGGGATGTCGGCGGTATAGGCCTGGCGTGTCAGCACGTTCGACACGTCCAGTCCGCTCATGTCTCCCAGGTGCATGTCCAGCAAGAGCAGATCAGGTGGGTCGCGCAGGGCCATCGCGATCGCATCCTGGCCGCAGTACGCCACTTCCAGCCGCCATTGCGGTCGCATCCGCATCACCTGACGCACCAGCTCGATGTTCACCACATTGTCTTCGGCATACAGCACGGTCAGGGCCTGTTCGCCCGGCACGCCGTCGAGGTCGCCAAAGGCCGATCGGTGGTGGGGGGCAGGGGGCATGGTTGTGGCGTTCAGGGTTTGTCCCTGAGGCAACCAGATGCGCAAACGGGTGCCCATGCCGGGCGCACTGCTCACCTGGATGCGCCCCTGCATCAGTTCGATCAACCTGCGCGCCATGAGCAAGCCCAGGTGGGTGCCGTCGCTGGGGGCGGGGGCAGGAGCCGCCTGGTGTGTCTCCAGCCAGCGCGCATGTGGCCAGACCTGAGAAGCAGGACGCGTGTCGCTGAGCGTGAGGGCCACCTGATGGTTGAGGATCTGCACTTCCAGCAGGATGCGGCCGCCCGGGCCGGGCTCCTGGACCAGGTGGAGCAAGAGGGTGCGCAGGACCTGCTTGAGTCGTTCGAGGTCGGCCCATACGCTGGGTTCGGTCTCGGCGGGCTGGCGCTCAAGCACCACACCACGTTGTGCGGCGGTGGCGGACACGCCTGCGAGGACGTCGTCCAGCACGGGGGACAGTGGCCACATCTGGATCTGCAGTGGCAGGCGATCGACCTCCAGACGTGCCAGATCGATGACGTTCGAGACCAGGTTCAGCAGTTGGGCGCCAGATTGTTCGATGTGCGCCACTTTCTCGCGCTGGCTGGGGCTCAGGCTCTGTTGCGGGTCGACGCGCAGCAGTTGCGCAAAGCCCAGCATCGCGTTGAGGGGGGTGCGCAAGGCGTGCCCCATGCCAGCGAGCACGTCGAAGCCGGTCGAGGTCTCCGGTGGCGCCGTGGACAGGGCGGGCGAGATGGGGCCTTGCTGCGCCAGCATGCGCCCCAGAAGTTGCACGGCCCGCCCATCCGGGGCGCGCAGCAGGTGCACTTGCAGGGGCACGCGTGCCTGGCGTCCGCCGTCTGGCGCGCGCAACAGGTGCACGACGATGGGCAGTGGGGACCCAGCCAGCACAGCGTCCAGCTGGGCTGTGCCGGTGGCCTTCTCGTCGGGGTGAAGGAGATCGAGCAGATGTCGCCCGATCAGCGTGTCAGGGGGGGCGCCCAGGCGCTCGCCTGCGCAGGGGTTGGACTCCAGGATGTGGCCATCGAGGCTGACCCGCAGCAAGCCGACATCGAGCGCGCCAAAGATCAGGCGATGCGCGTCGTCACCATCGGCAGCAGGTGGGACCTCGAGGGCGGGCATGGTCAGGGGGCCTGTCGGGCAGGCTGAACAGACAAGCCATCAGTGTGCCGCAGCCACGGGCGTGTGGGGGCGCTTTCCCACCAGAGAGGGAAGCTGGTCGTCGATCACGGTGCGGTTGCGTCCCTCGGCCTTGGCCCGGTACAAGGCCTGGTCGGCGCGTTCGATGCAGATGCTGAGCTCTTCCACATCGTCGTAGCCGGTCAAACCTGCCGAGAACGTCACCCGCAGGTCGGGCATGTGCGCCAGCAGGGGGGCGCTCGCGAGCATGTCGCGGGCCCGCTCCAGGCCGATGTTGGCCAACTCGGGTGACGTGTCGTTGATCAGCAGCAGGAATTCCTCACCGCCCCAGCGGGCGAGCACATCGGTGTCGCGCAGGGCGCGCTGCAAGGTGGCGGCAAACTCGCGCAGCACCTCGTCACCCACGCCATGGCCATGGGTGTCGTTGATGCGCTTGAAGTGGTCGATGTCGAGCAGGGCCAGGCAGAAGCGGTGGTGACCGGAGCGGATCAGGCGTTTTTGGTGCTGGGTCAGCACCTCCATCATGTGACGGCGGTTGAACAGGCCGGTGAGCTCGTCGCGGGTGGCCAGGATCTGGATGCGGGTCAGGGCCTGGGCCAGCTCGTTCTTCTGGCTCTGCAGGCGCATCCGCATGCTGTTGAGCTGGCCCGCCAGGCTCGAGATGGTGGGCAAGATGGCCGCGATCAGTATGAAGTGAGCGAGCTCGACCTGGTAGGGGTAGTTCTCGGGGTCGGTCAGGGTCTTGTAGACCATGGCACAGCCCATCAGGCCCAGGCTGTAAAAGCCGGCCAGGCGCGAATCACGCTGGCTCATGTTGAAGATGCCGAACACCTGCACCAAGGTCAGCAGCATCATGATGGAGCCGTGGATGCGGCCGGTCACCGAATAGGCATAGGTGATGATGGTCAGGGCGGACAGTACCTGCGGCAAGGTGAGCGCCGGATCTCGGAACCGAAGGTTCAGTCCGGAGCGCAGCAGCGCGTACCAGAAGACGACGTTGACGAGGATGACGATGGACAGGCGCCAGACGTACTGAGCCTCCATGAAGCCGTGCCGGTAGGCATAAATCTGCAGACCAATGCAGGCCAGAAAGACGAACGCCGCAGTCAGGGAGCGCGAAATGCGCAACTGTTGCTTGCGTTCATGACCCAGGATCAGGGTGGCCAGCTGGCGAAAGAAGGCGGATGCGTGCATGTTGCGTGTTTTGGACCCATCATGTGCCATGGGGCAAGCCGGTGCAAGCCCGAATCAGGGGATAGGGCGGGGGGTAAAACCCGTAGGAAAGCCGGACAGCCCATTCAAAAAGATTGAATCGTGGCGTGAACCGATAGCAATCTGGTGGGCGCAGGGGCTCGTTAGAGTAAGGACCATCATGCTGAATCTTTGGGAAGGGCTGTTATGACCTCACACACCACCTCTGAGCCGCGCTACGGCCTCGTGGCCATGGCCTTGCACTGGGTGCTGGCGGTTTTCATTCTCTCTGTCTTTGCGGTGGGGATCTACGTCGCCGACTTGCCGTTTTCCCTTGCCAAGCTCAAGTTGATCAACTGGCACAAGTGGGCGGGGGTGACGATCCTGGCGTTGTCGCTCTGGCGTCTGGTGTGGCGCCTGACGCACCGACCGCCCGCGTTGCCGGCGCGCATCGAGCGGGCCATGCCCGGCTGGCAGCGGGTGGCCTTCCATGGCACCCATCACCTGATGTACGTGCTGTTCTTCGCCGTGCCGCTGCTGGGCTGGGCCTACAGCTCGGCCAAGGGCTATCCCATCGTCTGGTTCGGCGTGCTGCCTTTGCCCGACTGGGTGCCTGTCAGTGAGCCTTTGGCGCAGGTGCTCAAGCCCCTGCACGCCTTGTCCGCCTATGGCTTGATCGGCCTGGTGGCCCTGCATGTGGCCGCGGCCCTGAAACACCAGTTCGTCGACCGCGACGGCCTGATCGACCGCATGCGCCCCGGCCGTTGAGCCGCGCAGGCTTTCTCTCCTGTTTCACAAGGATGCCGACCATGTTTTCTCGCCGTACCCTGTTGAGTGCCGTGGCGCTGAGTGCCGCCGTCTGGGGCCTGTCGGCCCATGCCGCAGGCCAGACCCTGGTGCCGGCCCAGAGCGAAGTCACCTTCGTGGCCAAGCAGCTGGGCGTGCCCCTGCAAGGGCGTTTCAAGCGTTTCCAGGCCCAGGTCGCTTTCGACCCCAAGGCCCTGGCCACCAGCAAGATCGCCTTCGAGTTGGACCTGGGCAGCGTGTCGCTCAATGCCGACGCGGACGCCGAGCTGCCCAAGGCAGAGTGGTTCAATGTGCCCAAGTTCCCGAAGGCCACGTTCCAGTCCAGCGCCATCCAGGCTTTGGGCGGGGGCAAGTTCCAGGTGCGCGGCAAGCTGGCCATCAAGGGCCAGGCGCGTGACCTGGTGGTGCCGGTGACGCTGACCCAGGCCAAGGGCGTGAGCACGGCATCGGGCGCCTTCACGCTCAAGCGACTGGACTACCGCATTGGCGAAGGCGACTGGACCGACACGTCCATCGTCGCCAACGATGTGCAGGTGCAGTTCAAGCTGGTGCTGCAGGGCGTCCCAGCCCTTTGATCGGCTGACTTTCGTCTTCTTTCGTTTGTGTTTTCTTCAGTGCCGACCCGGCACGCATTCTTCTCAGGAGCTCTGACATGACCCGTACCGTGATCGCTTCCGTTGTGACCGCTGCCACCCTGGCTGCTGTGGGTGTGGCCCACGCCGCCCCGGCCACCTACGCCATCGACCCCACCCACACCTTCGTGACCTTCGAAGCCAAGCACTTCGGCACCTCGACCAACCGCGGTCGCTTCGACAAGAAGTCGGGCACCGTGACCCTGGACAAGGCCGCCAAGACCGGCTCGGTGGACATCACGATTGACATGGCGTCGATCAGCACCGGCACCGCCAACTTTGACGGTCACCTCAAGGGCAAGGACTTCTTCAATGCCGAAGCCTTCCCCAAGGCCACGTTCAAGAGCTCGCGCTTCATCTTCGACGGTGACAAGGTGAGCGCTGTGGTGGGCGATCTGACCCTGCTGGGCAAGACCCAGACCGTGACCCTGTCGGCCAACCACTTTGGCTGCTACGACAACCCCATGCTCAAGCGCGAAGTGTGCGGCGGCGACTTCGAGACCACCATCCAGCGCGAGAAGTTCGGCATGACCTATGGCCTGCCCTTCATTCCCAACGATGTGAAGTTGGTGATCCAGGTGGAAGCTGTCAAGCAGTAATCATCAGAAGTGATGACGTCTCCGGAATGGGGGCGCACCGATGACAAAAAAGGCCGGTTGCGTGATGCAGCCGGCCTTTGGTTTGGGCGGATCTACCGTGAGGTCAGGCGGTGTGACGGCGTCGACGCGCCACAGCCACGATGCCGACCAGGCCCAGGCCCATCAAGGCGTAGGTGGAGGGTTCGGGGATGGCCGGAACATCGATGGGGGGCAGGTCGATCGGTGGGGTCCAGAGGCTGGGGCGGCTGGCGTCCAAGTTGAGGTAGCTGCCGGCCATCAGACCCAGGGTGAGCACCCCGGTCATGTCGCTGCTTCCCAGGTTGGTCAGCGTGAACTCGAAGTCCTTCGAAGCGGACACTTGGCGCAGCAACTCGCCATCCGTATTGCTCAGGTAGCTGGTGCCGTCGTTCCAGAAGTTCGTGACGATGCCATTGACCTGACTGCCGCTCAGACCCGAGATGACACCGGCTTCATCGGCCAGATCGTTGAGCTGTGCTGCCATGATGAAGCCGCCATCGGAATAGGCCGTCTGGGACAAAGACCAGTCGGTGTACCCGTTGGCGGTCAACTCGGCTTGGAGGGCCGTGGCGTCAAGGGAGAAACTGCCTGACAGCGTGCCGCGCACCACCAGAACCGTCCCGGCGCTCAGCGTGAACGGCTGCAAGGCCTCGGGGCTGAACTCACCCACGGCCAAGTCGGTGCTCGTCGACGCACCGTTGTAGAGATAGTCATCGCTGCCGTAGACGTTCGGAGGAGTTACCACCGGGAGAATCTGCGACAAGGGGATCTGACTTTGCAGAGTCACGCTGTTGGCGGTGCTCGTGACGGTGCTCAGTCCGTCTGGGCTGACGTAGTTCAGGGGTGTGCTGGGAAGCAGGCTGTTGCTGTAGGTGGGGCCGCTGTGCACCCAGCTGTCGTTGGCTTCGTCATAGGCCGAGTTGGCCGAGTCGACGATGCCCTGGGTCTGAAAGCTCAGGCTGGGGGCGATGCCGTCGCCCGGTGTGAGGTCGATCAGATGGAAGCTCAGGCCACTCAGGGTGAGGGTGCTTTGCGCAACGATGGGGCCGTCAGCGGCCTGCACGTGGGTGCCGAAGCACAAGGCAGCCGCGAGCGCGAGCGAAGCGGGGCGCAGCCCCATGCGAACCATGTGGGACATGGCTTCTCCTTGATTGAATGATTGGAGAAACCATGGTGTGAGGCCGTCTGCACGCTGTCAATCAAGCGGCCACGGGGATTGTGTAACGGAGTGCATCATCCGTCGGCCGGCCCAACGAGCCGGCGGCGCACTCAGGTGTGACGCTCGTGCACGTTCAGTCGTTCGCACACCCGCATGGTGGCGAGCTGGAAAGACTGAAAGTGCAGGCCGACCTGGTGGGCGATGGGCTCCATCGTGGTCCACACCGCCATGGGCTGCGAGGCGGTTTCGGGGTTCAGTACCAGCAGATCGACCACGTGACCAATGGCCAGCAGCTTCTGGACCGTGGGACGCTCGGTGGTCCATTGACCGGGATTGTTGACCCGCGCCCGCACACTGTCGGTGACCTCGCGGGAGAGTCCCCAGGACTGGCACAAGGCGGCTCCGAGGGCGGCGTGACTCACGCCAAAGGCTTCAATCTCACTGGCACACAACTGTGCTTCGTCGGGTGCTTGCTGCTCCAGGGCCACATAGCGTGCGCGGTCGTGGGCGTACAGCACGGCGCGCCCACTTTCGGCGAACAGGCCGGCGGTATGGGCCTGCCAGGGATCGACGTCCAGTTGACGGGCGATGCGCCCCATGGCCAGTCCCCGCACGCCCGCGCGGTCCCAGATGCTTTGCAGCGTGGGGCTGGGAGGGAAGGCGCCCCGCAGCCCAATTTCGTAGGTGAGGCCTGCCACCTGGGCCATGCCCAGATAGCGCACGGCTTCGTGAACGGTTTCAACGCGCTTGAGCAGACCGAACAGCGCCGAGTTCACCGTGCGCACGACCGCCGAGGCCAGTGCCATGTCGGTTTCGATCAGCGCTGCCAGCGGGTCGATGGCGCAGTTCTCGTCGGCCATCAGCAAGGACAGCTTGACCAACGTGCCAGGACAGGCGGGCAGGTCGATGTTGAGGTTGCGCAGTTGCGGATCGATGGTCATGACGCACTCGGAAATGGCAGCGACATCAGTCTAGGGGCATTTGCGCTGCATGGTGCAGCGCAGATGCCCTGAATCCGGGGTGCCGGCGGCGCGATCCGGCCTGGGCTCAACGCGGCACGAAACGGCGACGGGTCAGGCGGGGATGGCGGTTGGCCAGTCCGCTGGCGCGACGGTACTCGCTCGGAGGCACGCCTTTCCAACGGCGGAAGGCCTCGATGAAGGTGGTGACGTCGGCGTAACCCAGGCGCTCGGCAATCTCGCCATGGGTGAGGTTGGCGCCGCCCATCAATTCCTCGGTCAGCGTCGAGCGGACCTCTTCGAGGAGGCCGCGGAAGGTGGCCCCTTCTGCGGTGAGGTGGCGGCGCAGGGTGCGTGAGGTCATGCGCATCTCGGCGGCCACCTCTTCCATGTCGGGGATCTGGCCGGGGTTGCGCAGCAGTCGGTCACGCACGGTGGCCGCCACACCGGTGCGCTGCTGGCGGGCATCCACCAGCTTCTTGAGCATGTCTTCGCACAGGCGTTTGGTGTGGGCGTTCGCCTGGGGCAGGGGCTGGTGCATGAGCGCGGCGTCGAACAGGCCCCGGTCTTGCGGCTGCCCGAACAGGGGGCGCACGCCAAACAGCTGGGTGTAGGCCTCGACCATCTGGGGGGATGGTTCCGGACGACGCAGCAACACGGCGCGGTAGGGCATGGGCTGCCCCAGGATTTCACGCTGCAGGGTGACGGCCGCGGCGCGGTCGCGGTCCAGGACAAACTGACGGATGTCGGGCGGCAGGTGCTCGACGTGGTAGCTGATCATCACCTGGTCACCGAGTTGCTCGACCTCGTTGGTGCTCAGCGAGAACGTCTGGTTGAGCATGCGTGCCGCCATGCCGAAGGCGCTGCCCAGGGTCGGGCTGCTCAGCACGGCGTAACCCCACAGGCCGTAGGTGGTCACGTGATAGCGCATCCCGGCTTCGAGGCCCAGGGTCTCGATCTGCGGCAGCTCTGCCTGCAGGTTGCGGATCAGCTGGATTTCTTGCTGGGCTTCGATCTCACCTTGCGGGGCCTCCAGGGCGGCCGGGGTGAGCCCGGTGTGGCGCAGCAGCGCATCCAGCGACAGGCCACGGTCCAGGCCCAGCTGTGTGAGCACTCGGGCCGTGGCGACGCCACGACGGAAGTCCCAGGAGGGAGGGCTGGATGCCTTGCTAGCCATGATGCGATGCACTCCGAAAGTTGACAACGGATTATGTCCGTTTTCGTTTTCCGATGTATCGAAGATGTCTTATTTCCCAGGACATTTCATGAAAACGATTCGCATTTGCGGCAATATTCCTGGGTCGCCCCCCCTCGAAGTGGGGGGGGGGTCAATCCTTGCGACGGGCGCGGGGGTGGGCCGCGTCGTAGACCTGAGCCAGGTGCTGGAAGTCGAGCTTGGTGTAGACCTGGGTGGTGCCGATGTGGGCGTGGCCCAGCAGTTCCTGTACGGCACGCAGGTCGCCACTGGATTGCAGCAGGTGGCTGGCAAAACTGTGGCGCAGCATGTGGGGGTGCACATGGGTGGGCAGGCCGGCTTGCTGGGCCAGTTGTTTGAGCCGGTTGCGCAACTGCACCGGGGTCAGGCGCCGCCCCAGGCGACTGAGAAAGAGGGCGTCGTCCTGGGGGGGGCTGAGGGCGGCGCGCAGGTCCAGCCAGGTCCGCAAGGCGGCCAGGGCAGCCTGGCCGACTGGCACGCTGCGGCGCTTGCTGCCCTTGCCGAGGACATGGGCTTCTGCGTCAGCCAGGTCGATCCAGCCTGCCGCGTGCGGGCTGGCGTGCACATCCAGTCCGAGCAGTTCGGCGCTGCGCAGGCCGCTGCTGTAGAGCAGCTCCACCATGGCCCGATCGCGGGCTTGCAGCCAGGGCGCCTCACGGGCAGCCCGGGTGGCAGCGGCCGGTGAGGCCGCCGTGTCGCTGGGATCGGCGGGCCGATGCTCGGCCAGCGCCACCGCCTGGTCGACGGGGAGGGCCTTGGGCAAGGGTTTGGGGGCTTTGGGGGCCTTGATGCCCTCGACGGGGTTCAGGTGAACCCAGCCTTCGCGCCCCAGCCATTTGTACAGACCACGCCAGCCGGCCAGGGTGATGGCGATGCTGCGTGGCCCCAGGCCTTGTGCGTGCAGGCGGGCGGTCCAGCCCCGCACATGGTGGGGGCGCACGGCGACGAGGTCCAGCCCTTCTTGGAGGCAGAAGGCGTGCAGGCGCCGGAAGGCGTCGCCATACATCGCCAGCGTGCGCTCGGCCAAGCGGCGCTGGATGCGCAGGTGGTCGAGGTGGCGAACGATGAGGGGCGGTGGTGCCGGCGGGGCGAGCGTGTCGCGTGGGGTGTCAGGCGCGGACATCTCGGGCGTCTGTGTGCGCGCGCTGGCCGCCGGTTGGGCGCTCAGTCAAGCAGGCGCGCCAGTGCGGCACTGGCCACGTCGCCCACCTGGATGAGGAAGTCCACACCCATGTCCGCGCTGTAGCGTGTCGCGTCGGGTGACCCCAGCACGAGCAGGCCGAAGCAGGCACCTTCGTGTTGCAGCGGGATGAGGGCGATCGAGGTGATGCTGGCGCTGTCATCGAGCCACTTGCTGGCCTCGAAGCCGGCGTTGAGGCCACAGTAGGGCTGGTTCAGGCTGGCGGCGAAGCTGCGCGCATCGTCGCTGACGGTCTGGGTGCAAGCCAGGGCGCCCAGCTCGGTGCGCAGAGGGTGGGCTTCGGTGCCCCAGATGCGCACCGCGGCCTGCGGGATCAGGAACAGGTCGCGCAGGCTGTCGAGCATGACGTCGGCCAGCGTGGCGTTGTCGTGGGCGAGCAGCACGGCGCGCACCCAGCGGTGCAGGCGCTCGGCAATGGCCTCGTTGTCTTGGCTGTGGCGGATCATTTCCATGATGCGCTTTTCCAGGCCGCGGATCTTGTCGCGCAGCATCTCCATCTGGCGCTCCTGCAGCGAGACGGCGCGCTGGCCGTGTGGGCTGGTGAGCTGGATGCTGGAGAGCAGGGCGGCGTTGCGTTCGAAAAAAGCCGGCGTGTGGACGAGGTAGTTGGCAATCTCGTCTTCGGTGATGCCTTGCAAGGTCATGTCAGGGGGCTCAGAGTGCGGGTACGTCGATCACGCCGTCAAACACGGTGGTGGCGGGACCGGTCATCAAAACAGGGGTGCCGGGGCCGGCCCAGCTGATGCTCAGGCGGCCGCCGGGCATGTCCACGTCCACGGTGGCGTCCAGCCAGCCGAGACGGATGCCCGCCACGACCGCGGCGCAGGCCCCTGAGCCGCAGGCCAGGGTCTCGCCGGCGCCGCGTTCGTACACACGCAGGCGGATGTGGCCGCGGGTGACCACTTCCATGAAGCCGGCGTTGACGCGGCGGGGGAAGCGGGCGTGGCTTTCGATCTGCGGGCCGAGCTCATCGACCGGGGCCTGGGCCACGTTGTCCACGCGCATGACGGCATGCGGATTGCCCATGGAGACCACAGCCAGCTCGACCGGGTGGTTGGCCAGGGCCACGGGCCAGAGCTCGCAGCCGAACTCCAGACGTGGGGTCAGGCCGGTGGTGTCAAAGGGCACCTCGGCAGGTGCGAGGAAGGGCGCACCCATGTCCACGGTGACGCGGCCGTCGAGCTGCAGGCGCGGCTCGATCACGGCTTTCTGGGTCTGGACGCGCAAGGTGGTCTTGGCCGTCAGGCCCTTGTCGTGCACGAAGCGGGCGAAGCAGCGTGCGCCGTTGCCGCACTGCTCGACCTCGCCGCCATCGGCATTGAAGATGCGGTAGGTGAAGTCGGTGCCGGCCGCGGGGTCACCGGGTTCGACCACCAGGATCTGGTCGGCGCCGATACCGAAACGGCGATCGGCCAGGAAACGGTACTGCGCCGGGCTCAGGGCCAGGGGCGCGCGGGTGGCGTCGAGCACAACGAAGTCGTTGCCGGCGCCATGCATTTTGGTGAAGGGCAGCTTCATGAGGTGGATTATCCGCCCCTTGTGCGGGTCTTGCAGCAGGGCTCAACGCAAGACGGGCGTTTGGGCAATGCGTTGGTCGATGTCGCGCATCAGGGCCTGGTAGGCGGGGGCGTCGATGCCCCCATAGCGCTGTTGCAGTTGCGCCGCGGTAAGGAACTCGGGCAGGTCGCTCACCGTGGGCAACAGGTCTGACTCAGACTGTGCGCTGGCCAGGCGCGATTGCAGGGTCAGTGGGTCATGTGCCGCGAGGCGTCCCAGGCGCACGCCGGCCTTGTCCGCTGCGAGGTCGTTGAAACTGAAGCCACTGCCTCGGCCTTGTGGCGCCGCGTCCAGCAATTCCTTGTAGGTGCCGATCAGGTCGGACAGGCGACCACCCAGATCGGTGGCGAGGGCGGCCGAGGTGAGGTAGTGCTGCGCGAGGTCTTCGCGCCCTTGCAGGGTCAGGGGGCGCGTGGGCAGGGCGGGCCAGTCACGGGCGGCAGGCACCAGGGTGGCCAACGAGACGCGGTTGACGTACAAACCCAGCACCACCAGCACGGCCCGGTTCTCGCGCGCGGCGGTGTCTTGCAGGTGCGGGGTCGATGCGCTGAGGGCGCTGGCCAGGCTGGTCTGCTGGGCCGTGGCCATCAGCGCGGGCAGCAAGGTGCTGAGCGGACGGTCCCAGCGCGGGGCACGGTGGGGGTCATCGGACTGAAGGGGCTCGCTGAGCAAGCGGGCCAGTTGGTGGTGGTAGCGAGACAGGGCTTCGACCATGTCGGGAGGCACGAGCAAGGCCGATGCCTGGGCGCTCAGTTCCGGTCGCCAGCGCACGGTGGTGGACACCTGAGTCGGGCTTAGCTGCACGCGCTCGATGGCCGCCAGAGCGAGCATGGCGAGCTGGTCCATGCCTCGCGTGCGGGCCAGGCGCTCGGCCGTCCACCGTGCCAGCCAGGGCGGCACGGACAGATCCCCCACCTGCACGGCCTGCAAGACTGGCGGGCCACTGGGTGGGGCCTGCAGGCGGACCCGCACGTTCAGCCAGGCGCCCAGCGGATGCAGGGCGCGCAAGGGGGTCTGCTGCAGGGGCAGGCTCAGGGTCAAGTCAGCCTGCTGATCGGCCAGGGTCAAGGCGGCCGGGGCATGCAGCACGCGGGCGGCCATGTCCTGGGTGAGGGCCTCCGCCTGGGCGGCGGTCAGCGTCAGCGTCAAGGGCTGGCCGTGAAAGGCTTCACGCAGCACCTGACGGTTGAGCAACCGGCGTGCCGACTGGAGGTCACTGATGGCAAGGGGGGCACCCAAGGCCGTGCTGGGCTGGGCCTGCAAGGCCATCGAGACCCCCCACAGGGCAACAGCCGCACCCAGCACCACCAGGGTGCCGAGCGTGGCGCAGATCACAAGCCAGGGGCGTCGATGCATCGGCGTGAGTATGCCGTGCTCGCCGCGCGCCCGGCGAGGGTCAGGCCTCGATGGCCGCGTTGGCGCTGACCTCGATGTGGAAGCGCTGCACGGTGCGCGACAGGTCCATGGCTTGTTGGCGCAGGCTGTCGGCCGCGGCGGCCGACTCTTCCACCAGCGCAGCGTTCTGCTGCGTCATCTGGTCGAGCTGGTTGATGGACTGGCTGACGTGTCCGATGCCCATCGATTGCTGACGCGTGGCCTCGGCAATCTCACCCATCGCGTGGGTCACGCGCTGGATGGCGTCCACGATCTCGGTCATGACCGCGCCCGCTTCGCGCACCTTGTCGGCGCCGGCTTCGACGCGCTCGGTGGACTTGCCGATCAGTGCCTTGATCTCGCGGGCGGCTTCGGCGCTGCGTTGCGCCAGGGAGCGCACTTCACCTGCCACCACGGCAAAGCCGCGGCCTTGTTCGCCTGCCCGTGCGGCCTCCACCGCGGCGTTCAGCGCCAGGATGTTGGTCTGGAAGGCGATGCCGTCGATCACGCCAATGATGTCGCCGATCTGACGCGAGGCCTGGCTGATGTCGGCCATCTGCGTGACCACGCTCTCCACCACCTCGCCGCCGGCGACCGCGCGCTGGCTGGCCGTGCTGGCCAGGTCATTGGCGACATGGGCCGAGTCGGCCGAGTTCTCGACCGTCTTGCTCAGCTCGTCCATGGCCGAGGAGGTGGACTGCAGGTTGGAGGCCGTCTGTTCGGTGCGACTCGACAGGTCCTGGTTGCCGGCGGCAATCTGGGTGCTGGCCGTCAACATGCTCTCGGACGACTCGCGCACGGACGCGACCATTTCGCGCAGCCCGTCCTGCATGTGCTTCATTGACACCATCAGGTGCGTGATCTCGTCGTGGCCACGTGGCTGGATGTCGTGCGTCAGGTCGCCGTGGGCGATGGCCTGGGTGATGTCCTCGGCGCGGCGCAGGGGGCGGGTGATCGACAGGATGGTCAGCGCCATCAGGGGCAGGAAGATGAAGCCGGGCGACAAGAGCAAACCCCACAGCAGGGCGATCGTGTGCGTGACGCCATCGGCCGCCTTGGCCCGGCGGGCTTCGGCCAGCTCGGTGATGCTGGCATTGAGCTCGTTGACCTGGCGCTCGATGGTGTCTGCTTCATTGCGCGCGCTTTCGCTGCCCTGGTAGGCCTCGGCCGAGGAGGTGATGGCCAGCTCGCTCACCATCGTCAGCATGGGCTGCAGGGATTGGCCGTAGCTGGTCAGCTTGGGCATCAGGGCCTGCACCTGGGTGCGGATGGCTTCGTTGGGAGCGGCCTGTTGCAGGGCCTGCATGGCCGTTTCGGTGGCCTTGAGCGCCTCTTGCCAGGCCTTGAACTCGGCCTGAACCGACACGGAGTCACCCGCGTTGATGATGGCCGCCTTCTCGTGACCGCGCAGCGAGGAGAGGTTCAAGGCCAGCTGACCCATGCGCTGGACGGCCGCGAACTCCTGCTGGGTGAACTCGTCGAACTCGCCCTTGAGCGACCACAACCGCCAGCTCATGCCGGAGCCCACGATGGTGCCAATGCCCACCACCAGCACCATGCAGGTGATGAGGCGGGAGCGGATGGAAAACCTCCGCAGCCAGGTGATCAGATTCATGTGCCGACACTCCTCAATCTCGTGAAAGACCCCCGCTCCCGCTGACGGGGCGTGGGATTTACAACGGACCCCGAGTATCGACGCAGAATCACCCCGATGGGGTCAATAAAAGCGCGATTCGCCCGGGGGGCGCGTCTTGAAACGACGGTGAACCCACAAATATTGCGCAGGTTGTTTGAGAATTTCGTGCTCGATGAAGCGGTTCATCTGTGCGGCATCGGCTTCGGCATGGTCGGTGGGAAAGTCGTGCAAAGCCGGCAGGAACCGCACCCGCCAACCTTGCCCCCGCGGCAGCAATTCGGCAATCACCGGTTGCACCACCATGTTGAGCATGCGCGCCATGCGTGAGGGTGCCAGCAGGGTGGCCGCGGGCACGCCGAAGAAGGGCACGAAGGCCGCATCCTTGCGGCCAAAATCCATGTCCGGCAGATTGAAAAACCCCCGGCCTTCCTTGATGGCGCGCAGCAGGGGCTTGACCGAGTCGCTGCGCGGGAAGATCTGGGCGTCGCCAAAGCGCAGGCGGCCGCGCTTCATCAGCTTGTCCATCAAGGGGTGGCTTTGCGCCTGGTAGATGGAGGCTCCGGGACGCGACTGACACAGCAGGATGGCCGCGCCGGCCACATCCAGGCCCACGAAGTGCGGGCACAACCACATCGTGGCACGGCCTTCCGTTTGATAGACCCGCTCTGCCAACTCGATGTCACCTTCGACCTGGATGAGGCTGCGGATGCGCTCGGGCGAGGCCCACCACAGCACGGCGCGGTCGAGCAGGCTCTGGGTCAGCCATTGGAAGTGCTGTTTCAGCAAGGCTTCTCGCTCCGCAGCGGGCATGTCGGGGAAGCACAGTTCCAGATTGCGCAGGCCGACCTTGCGGCGTGAACCCGCCACGTGGTACAGCAGGGACCCGAGGCGATGGGCGAGGGCGGCCAGCCAGGGCAGGGGCAGCCAGTGCAGCAGCCACAGCAGGCCCAGGGCCAAGCGCAGGCCGATCTCTTTCATGCCTGCCCCTCGCCGCCGTTGGCGGAGGTCAGGATCTCGGCGCGGGGGCCTTTGTAGCGGTTGTAGCCCCACAGGTACTGCTCGGGTGCGTGCATGATCATCTCTTCCATCAGCCGGTTCACGGCGGCGGCGGATTGTGCCGCATCACCGGCGGCCAGCACTTGCTCGGTGTCAGGCGACACGCGATCGGCGTGCACGATGTAATCACAGCCGTGGCGCAGGCGATCGCGCCAGCCCAGGCGCTCACCGCGCAGCAGGACCACGGCGCAGCCGGTCTGGGCAACGAGCTTGGCGGCCATCGTCATCGTGTAGGCCTCGCGGCCGAAGAAGGGCGCCCACACGCCCATGCCCTCAGGGGGGACCTGGTCGGGCAGCAGGCCCACGGTCTCGCCTTTTTTCAGGGCGCGCAGCATCTGGCGCACGCCAGCCAGCGTGGCGGGGCTGGTGAGCATGCCGGGGCGGTTGCGGGCGTTCTTCATCAACTCGGCCAACCAGGCTTGCTTGGCCGGGCGGTAGAGCGCCGTGATGGGCTTGTGCGCGCCAAAGCGGTCGGCATAGGCCTGGGCGGTGATCTCGAAGCAGCCCAGGTGGGGCGTGAGCAGCAGCAGGCCGCGGCCTTCGGCCAGGGCCGCGTCGACCACCTCGGGGCGCACCCAGCGCACGCTGTCGCCCAGCGGCAAGTCGCGCGGGCGGCCCCACAGGCGGGGCGATTCGCTGACCATCTTGCCCGCGTGGGCCACGGCCTGCCAGCGCTGCCAGCGGCTCAGCCCGGCTTGCCGCGCGTGGGCGTTCAGGCGCTGCCGGTACGAGGGCGACAGCAGGTAAGCCAGCCAGCCCAGCAGGCTGCCCAGGGGGTGCAGCACGGCCAGGGGCCAGCGTGACAGCATGAAAAACAGGCGGGCCATGAGACGCAGCTTGAGCCAGAACACAAAACCCTGATCTTCGCAGATCCCACGCTGCACGCGCTGGCGAGTTTGGCTACACTATCCGGATCGCCGAGTTAACAGGACAACTTGCGGGGCGATTCACAAATCCCGCTAAAGCGTTCGCCGCTGTGCACCCTTCCCAGTCTCACAGCCTTGGCGACGCCGAGGTCTATGTTTTTTGAACTGGAGCACACAGCGTGTCGAACGATTACCTCTTCACCTCCGAGTCGGTCTCGGAAGGCCACCCCGACAAGGTCGCCGACCAGATCTCCGATGCCATCCTCGACGCCATCCTGGCGCAGGACCCCCTCTCCCGCGTCGCCGCCGAGACTCTGACCAACACCGGTCTGGTCGTGCTGGCGGGTGAAATCACGACCCAGGCCAACGTCGACTACATCCAGGTCGCGCGTGACACCATCAAGCGCATCGGCTACGACAACACCGAGTACGGCATCGACTACAAGGGTTGCGCCGTGCTGGTCGCCTACGACAAGCAGTCCAACGACATCGCCCAGGGCGTGGACCGTGCCAGCGACGACTACCTGAACATCGGTGCCGGCGACCAGGGCCTGATGTTCGGCTACGCCTGCGATGAGACGCCCGAGCTGATGCCCGCGGCCATCTACTACGCCCACCGCCTGGTCGAGCGCCAGGCCCAGCTGCGCAAGGACGGTCGCCTGCCTTTCCTGCGTCCGGACGCCAAGGGCCAGATCACGCTGCGCTATGTCGACGGCAAGCCCGTGGGCATCGACACCGTGGTGCTGTCCACCCAGCACAGCCCCGACCAGTCGGAAACCGCCACCAAGATGAAGGACAGCTTCTACGAGGCAGTCCGCGAAGAGATCATCAAGCCGGTGCTGCCGAAAGAGTGGCTGACGGCCGACACCAAGTACCTGATCAACCCGACCGGCCGTTTCGTCATCGGTGGCCCGCAGGGTGACTGTGGCCTGACCGGCCGCAAGATCATCGTCGACACCTACGGCGGCGCCTGCCCGCACGGTGGTGGTGCTTTCTCGGGCAAGGACCCCACCAAGGTGGACCGCTCGGCCGCCTACGCCGCCCGCTATGTCGCCAAGAACGTGGTCGCGGCCGGTCTGGCCAAGCAGTGCCAGGTGCAGGTGGCTTACGCCATCGGCGTGGCCCGCCCGATGAACGTGACGGTCAACACCTTCGGCACCGGCGTGATCGCCGACGACCAGATCGCCAAGTTGGTGAACGCCCACTTCGACCTGCGTCCCAAGGGCATCATCCAGATGCTGGACCTGCTGCGTCCGATCTACCAGAAGACCGCCGCTTACGGTCACTTCGGCCGCGACGAGCCCGAGTTCACGTGGGAGCGCACCGACAAGGCTCAGGCCTTGCGCGCCGACGCCGGTCTGAAGGGCTGACCTTCACCCCGTGCACAATCCAAGGCCGCCTCGTGCGGCCTTTTGCACATCTGGGAGACCTTGCATGAACGTTCGCGCCCACCTGTCTGAAGCCGGCTGGCTGGCCCTCATCGCCGCCGTGCTGGTCTGGTCCTGGATCGGCGCCTACGACCCGGGTGTCTGGCTGATGGAGGTGCTGCCGGTGTTCATCGCCGTGCCGGTGCTGGCCTTCACGCGCAAGCGCTTTCCGCTCACATCGCTGGTCTACACCCTGATCCTGGTGCACGCCATCATCTTGATGGTGGGCGGGCACTACACCTACGCCCGTGTGCCCTTGGGCTTCTGGCTGCAGGAGTGGTTCGACTTCAGCCGTAACCACTACGACCGCATCGGCCACCTGGCGCAGGGCTTCATCCCGGCCATGGTGGCGCGCGAAATTCTGCTGCGTCAGACCCCGTTGAAGCCCGGGGGCTGGCTGTTTTTCCTGGTGACCAGCGTGTGCCTGGCCATCAGTGCCGTCTACGAGTTCATCGAGTGGTGGACGGCGCTGGCGCTGGGCGCTGGGGCCGATGAGTTCCTGGCCACGCAGGGGGATCCGTTCGACACCCAGGCCGACATGCTGATGGCCACCCTGGGCGCCATGCTGGCCCAGGTGCTGCTGTCACGCTGGCACGATCGCCAACTGGCGGTCTTGCGCGGATGATGCCCGGACGCCGGGCTGGGGTCCTCAGCCTCGCTGCGCGTCCGTCTGGAAGGCGTTGATGGCCGAAGACAGGCGGTGCGCTTGCTCGGTGAGGCTGGCCGCGGCTGCGGTGGACTCTTCCACCAGGGCCGCGTTTTGCTGCGTCATCTGATCGAGGTGGCTCACGGCCTGGTTGATCTGGCCGATGCTGCTGCTTTGCTCGGCGGCCGCCGCTGAAATCTCGCTGATCACGCTGCTGACGCGCACCACGTCGTTGACGATCTCCTGCATGGTCTTGCCGGCGTCCTGCACCAGCTGGGTCCCCGATTCCACCTGGGTCACGGAGGCACCGATCAGGCTCTTGATCTCGCGGGCCGCTTCGGCGCTGCGCTGCGCCAGGGTGCGCACTTCGCCGGCTACCACGGCAAAGCCGCGGCCCTGTTCACCGGCCCGGGCGGCCTCCACGGCGGCGTTCAAGGCCAGGATGTTGGTCTGGAAGGCGATGCCGTCGATCACGCCGATGATGTCGTTGATCTTGCGCGAGGCCTGGGCGATGCCGTCCATGTTGTTGACCACGCGGTCCATCACCTCACCGCCGCGGCGGGCCGTCGACGAGGCCTGTTCGACCAAGGCGTGCGCCTGTTGCGCGGCATTGGCGGACTCGTGGACATTGCCGGTCAGCTCGATCATCGACGAGGCGGTCTCTTCCAGGTTGGCTGCCGTCTGCTCGGTGCGGTTGGACAGGTCCTGGTTGCCCACGGCGATCTCGTTGGAGGCCGTGTAAATGCTGTCGGTGGTCAGGCGCACATCGCCCACCAGACGGTTGAGCGAGCTGCTCAGCGTGCCGAGCGAATTCAGCAACTGGCCGATTTCGTCGCTGGCCTGCGAACTCACGTGCACGCGCAGGTCGCCCGCGGCCATCTGGGCCGCTGCGGCCACCGCGGTGTTCAAGGGGCGGCGAATGGAGCGGATCAGCAGGGCGGCGCTCAAGACCATGGTCCCCATCACGGCCAGGGCCATCACGCCCGCGATCAGCACCGTGCCACGGCGCGCCTCGCCGAACTGGTGGCGCAAGGCGGTGGCGGCCCGTGGCTGCATGGCCGAGAACTCGCGCAGAGCTTCGGTGTAGGCCTTCAGCGCCGGCTCGATCTGCTCTGGGTGGGCCAGGGCCTGGGTGAACTGCGCCTGCGCCGCGTCGATGCGGGCCAACTGGGCCCGGTCGGCCTCGTCCAGCGGCAGCCCATCCAGTTGCTGGCGAAGTGTCACCAGCTGGGCCTGGTTTTGCTCGCGGGCTGCGGCCAGCGGATCGATGGCGCCGGGCGTATGGCCCAGCACGGCCGCACGGTTCGCCTCGGCTTCGCTCCGGCTGGCCCAGTCCTGGGCGGCCGCCAGTTTGGTGTCCAGCTGCGCGAACGCCGCATCAAAGCTGGCGGTGAGTTTGGCCGTGCGAATACCAGAGAAGCCGACGATGACCACGTTGGCAGCGATCAGAAAAATCACGCCAAGCCAGAGTTTGCGGGCGATGCCCAGATTTTGAAGACGCATGCCAGAGACCAGACAAAAAAGTAAAAACACCCCGAAACCGAAGTGACAGGGCAATGTTGAGGCTGAATCAGCTTGTCATGAAATCGTGTTAGGGAGAACCCCGAGTAAAATGACGCGCTTTGCGGTGATTTCACGCAAGCTCGTCTGAACGTTGTGCGTTTCGCGTCCTAAGATCTTGGGATAACGCAGCGTCGGCTGCTTTCACATCTGACCATGCTCCGAAAGATTCCCACAGATTCCTTGCGCGTTGGCATGCACGTCCACGAGGTGTGCGGCTCGTGGCTGGAGCACCCGTTTTGGCGTGGCTCCTTCAAGGTGACGGACGAGGATCAGATTCGTCAGCTCGGGGCCATCCGTGAGGTGATCATCGACACCGACAAGGGGCGGGACGTGGACATGAAGGTGGTCCACGACATTGAGCTGCCGTCCACGGATTTCAGCGATCTGCCTGAGCCGGTGTTCACGCCGCCGTCGCAGCCGTCCGAGCCGGTCCGTCAGGTTCCGACATCTTTCAAGGACGAATTGGCCCGTGCGGGGCGGGTCTTGGCCAAGTCGCGCGAGGCCATGCAGACGATGTTCCAGGACGCCCGCATGGGCAAGGCCCTCGACACCGAGCACTGCCTGCCCCTGGTCAACGAGATTGCCGATTCGGTGGAGCGCAACCCCGGCGCCCTGGTCAGCCTGGCGCGCCTGAAGACGAGCGACGCCTACACGTTCATGCACTCGGTGGCGGTGTGCGCGCTGATGGTGTCGCTGGCCCGCCAGCTCAAACTCAGCGAGGCGCAGGCGCGCGAAGCCGGCATGGCTGGCTTGGTGCACGACATGGGCAAGGCCCTGATGCCGCTGGAGGTGCTCAACAAGCCCGGCGCCCTCACGCAGGAAGAGTTCGCCATCATGAAGAGCCATCCCGAAGAGGGTTACAAGCTCCTCAAGGAAGGCGGTGGCGTGGGGCCGGTGGCCTTGGACGTGTGCCTGCACCACCATGAAAAGATCAACGGCCGCGGCTATCCCAAGGGTCTCAAGGGTGATGAGATCAGCCTGTACGCCAAGATGGGCGCGGTGTGCGACGTGTACGACGCCATCACCTCCAACCGTCCTTACAAGGCGGGCTGGGACCCGGCCGACTCGCTCACCAAGATGGCGGCCTGGACCAAGGAAGGTCACTTCGACGAGCGCGTGTTCCAGGCCTTCGTCAAGAGCATCGGCATCTATCCGACCGGCTCGCTCGTCAAGCTGCAATCTGGCCGCCTGGCGGTGGTGGTCGAGCAAAGCACCGGGTCCTTGCTGTCGCCCATCGTGCGGGTATTTTTCTCGACCAAGTCCAACCAGCCCATCCCGGTCGAGTTGCTGGACCTGAGCAAGACAGTGTACCAGATCGTCTCGCGCGAATCCAAGAGCCAATGGGGTTTTCAGAACCTCGATCAGCTCTGGAACCAGGCGGGTTGACCTGCGCCCTGGATGTGGTGGATGCCGCACGACAGGTCGTGGGCACGCCCGGCCTGACGCCGGGCGCCATCTTGGCTCACTGATTCGACAGGCTCAAGCCCGCGTGCTCACGCAGCGGGTGGAAGTGCACCTGCGGATGGCGCTCGGCCGTCAGGCGCAGGTCGTAGGCCGAGGTCATCATGTAGGCCAGCGTGTCGGCCGCATCCAGGGCCAGCTTCGACGCGTTCTCATCGCAGAACTTCTTCATGGCCTCGGGGGTGTCGGCCGTGATCCAGCGCGCACCCACGAAACGGCAGGGCATCAGGCGGATGTCAACGCTGTACTCGGCCTTGAGGCGGTGCTGCACCACTTCGAACTGCAGTTGACCGACGGCGCCCAGCAGCATCGAGCCGCCCACTTCCGGACGGAAGACCTGGATGGCGCCTTCTTCGCCCAACTGCATCAAACCTGCCTGCAACTGCTTGGACTTCATCGGGTTGGCCAGTTCCACCGTCTGGAACAGCTCGGGCGCGAAGAAGGGCAGGCCGGTGTACTGCAGGTTGATGCCATCGGTGATGGTGTCGCCCAATTGCACACCACCGTGCGTGGTGAAGCCGATGATGTCGCCCGCAAAGGCCTCGTCCACGGCTTCACGGCGCTGCGACAGGAAGGTCACCACCGAGGTGGGGCGCAGTTCCTTGCCGGAACGCTGCACTTTGAGCTTCATGCCCGGGGTGTACTTGCCCGAGCACACGCGCACGAACGCGATACGGTCGCGGTGCGACGGGTCCATGTTGGCCTGCACCTTGAAGACCACGCCGGAGAAGTTCTCCATCTCGGGCAGGATTTCCTTGTGCGAGCCGTCCTTTTCGGTGCTGAAGCGCGGGCGGGGCGAGGGCGCCAGGTCCACCAGCGCGTCGAGCACCTCCTGCACGCCGAAGTTGTTCACGGCCGAGCCGAAGAACACGGGCGTCTGCTTGGCAGACAGGAAGGCTTCCAGGTCGAACGCGGGTGCGGCTTCGGCCATCAGTTCCATGTTCTGCTCGGCCAGCTCCCAGTCGTGGCCGAAGCGGGCGTGCAGCTTGTCACGCTCGCTCAGCGACACCACCTCGTCGTCTTCGCCGCGCTTGTCGGCGCCCGCGTCGAACAGGCGCATGCTTTGCGTGCGCAGGTTGACGATGCCGCCGAAGGTCTTGCCCTGGCCCACCGGCCAGGTCATGGGCACGCAGGGCATGCCCAGCTCCTGCTCGACTTCATCGAGCAGTTCGAGCGGGTCGCGGCCTTCGCGGTCCATCTTGTTCACAAACGTGATGATGGGCGTGTCACGCTGGCGGCACACCTCGATCAGGCGCTTGGTCTGCGCTTCCACGCCGTTGGCCGCGTCGATCACCATCAGGGCCGAGTCCACGGCGGTCAGCACGCGGTAGGTGTCTTCCGAGAAGTCCTTGTGGCCGGGGGTGTCGAGCAGGTTGACCACGTGCTCGCGGTAGAGCATCTGCATCACGCTGGAGGCCACCGAAATGCCGCGCTGCTTTTCGATTTCCATCCAGTCTGACGTGGCATGGCGCGAGGCCTTGCGGCCCTTGACGGCACCGGCGATGTGGATGGCGCCCGAGAACAGCAGCAGTTTTTCCGTCAGCGTGGTTTTACCCGCGTCAGGGTGGGAAATGATCGCAAAAGTGCGACGGCGGCTGGTTTCTGGGGCAAAAACTGAGGTGGTCACGGCAAGCTGGCTCCGGCGAAGCCCGACATGCTAGCCGATTCGCTCCCGACGGTCATCCCTGGCGGTCACCTGCGCCCGCCCAGGCCGAGCAGCTGGCTCAGGGGCTCCGGGCGGTGGATCAGGTAGCCCTGGGCGTAGTCCACCCCCAACTCCAGCAGCTCCTGCAAGATGGGGTCGTTCTCGACGAATTCGCCAACGGTCTTCAGCCCCATCACCCGGGCGACGTCGCAGAAGCAGCGCACGGCGGCGCGGTCGAGCGGGTCGTGCACCACGTCCTTGATGAACTGGCCGTCGATTTTCAGGTAGTCGACCTGCAGCGCCTTGAGGTAGCCAAAGGACGAGGAGCCGGCGCCGAAATCGTCCAGCGCCAGACGCATGCCCAAGCGGCGCATGTCCTGCACGAAGCTGCCGGCCTCGGCCAGCTTGGTGATGGCCGCGGTTTCGGTGATCTCGAAACACAGCTTGCTCAGGTCCACCGGCTGGCTCTCGATGAGTTCGAGCACGTAGCGTTGGAAGGCCGGGTCGGCAATCGACTGGCCCGAGAGGTTGACGGCCAGCGTGTGCACCGCGGTGAGGGCCGGGTGGCGCGAGGCCAGCAGGGCGAACACCTGGCGCACCACCCAGCGGTCGATGCGCGAGGCCAGCTGGAAGCGTTCGGCAGCGGGCAAGAAGGCGCCGGGCGGGATGACGGCGCCATCGTGTTCCTGCAGGCGAATCAAGACTTCGCAGCGCAGCCCCTCGCCATTGGGTCGGATGGGGGCAATGCGCTGACCGTAGAGCACGAAGCGGTCTTCATCGAGCGCCTGCTCCAGGCGCGTGGCCCACTGCATCTCGCCCTTGCGGGTGCGCATGGTCTGGTCGGTGTCGAACCACAGGTGCACACGGTTGCGGCCCGCTTCTTTGGCCGCATAGCAGGAGGTGTCGGCGGCCTGCATGATGGCGTCGCGGTTGTTCCAGCGCTTGTCCAGGGGCACCAGACCAATGCTGGTGCCAATGCGGAAACGCCGACCTTCGTGCACGAAGCGGAATTCTTCCATCTGGTCGCAAATCTTCTGCGCCACCCGCTCGGCCTGCTCGACGCTGCAGTGTTCCAGGATCACCCCGAACTCATCGCCACCCAGACGCGCCAGCGTGTCGCGCGAGCGCACACAGCTGTGCAGCAACTCGGTGACCTGGCGCAGCAACTGGTCGCCCACGGCGTGGCCGCAGGCATCGTTGACCAGCTTGAACTGGTCGAGGTCGATGTACATCAGCGCGTGTTCGCTGCCGCGTTGCTGGCTGTCGCTCAGGGCGCGTTGCAGGCGCGACTCGAACTCGCTGCGGTTGACCAGACCGGTCAGCTCGTCGTGGGTGGCCCGGAAGCTCATTTCGTGGCCCATGCGCCGCTGCTCGGTCACGTCATGGAACACCAGCACGACGCCCAGCACCTGCCCCTGGGCATCGCGGATCGGCGCGGCCGAGTCCTCGATGCCGTAGGTACGGCCATCGCGCGCAATCAGCTGGGTCAGGGTGAGCCGCTCATCGTCGGGGGTGTCGACCAGGCAGCGGCTGACCGGGCACATCTCGGGCGCGCCCGTGGCTTCGTCCACGATGTGGAACACCGCACTCAGCGGTTGGCCGGCGGCCTCGGCGTTGCCCCAGCCGGTCATGCGCTCGGCCACCGGGTTGAGCCATTGGACCCGACCGCGGGCGTCGGTGGTGATCACGGCGTCCCCGATCGAATGCAAGGTGACCCGCAGCAATTCGTGCTTTTCGGCCAACTCGCGTTCCATGCGCTTGCGCTCGGTGACGTCGTAGTTGGTGCCCAGCATGCGCAGCGGGTGCCCTTCGCTGTCGTAGAACACGGTGGCGCTGGCGTTCACGTCGTGGATGCGTCCGTCGCCGTGAACGATGCGGAAGTCGAAATTCATCGGTCGACCGGTGGCGATGGCCTGGGCCATTTCGTCCTGGCAGCGTGCCAGATCGTCGGGGTGCACGGCGCGCTGCCAGTCTTCCGCACGGCCTTCGAAGGTGGCCGGTTCCACGCCGAAGATCTGGAACATCATCTCGCTCCAGGTCAGCCGGCCATTCACCAGGTCCAGCTCCCAGATGCCAATCCCGTTGACCCGGGTGGCCAGTGCCAGGCGCTCCTGGTTGGCACGCAAAGCCGCCTCCACGGCGTGCTTCTCGGTGACGTCTTCCAGGATGGCCAGCGAGCGCAGCGGGCGTCCTTGTTCGTCGCGCTCCATCGTGGCCGACAGCAGCACATCGATCAAGGTGCCATCCTTGCGCACCATCTGGTATTCGATGTTCTCGCAACGCCCTTCACGCAGGTAGCGGGGCAACACCACATTGCGTGCGTAGGCGTGTGATTCCGGCGTGAGGAATTCGGCCGAGTTGCGGCCAATCACTTCGCTGCGGCTGTATCCCATCTTGGTCAGCCAGGTGTCGCTGACCGTGAGCAGGCGGCCTTGTGCATCGATCGAATGCAGCATGGCCGGCGTGGACTCGTACAGGGAGCGCAAGCGTGCCTGGCTTTCCTTGAGCGAGCGCTCCGTGAGCTTGCGCTCGGTGATGTCGCGTCCCACCGAGTGCACGGCCCACACCCGTCCCTGTCCGTCCGTCAGGGGGTGGTGGGTCCAGCTGGTCCAGCGCACCTGCCCGTCGGGGGTCGGCTCGCGCACTTCGCTGCCCAACACCAGCCGGTGGGCGCACACCGCCGCCACCTGCGAGGCGACCGCGTCGCGGTCAGCGGGGGGGAGGTGCTCGAACAGGCTGCTGCCGATCAGGGCGTCGGGTGGCCGGCCCACGTGCGCGGCGTAAGCCGGGTTGACAAATGTCAGGCGGCCTTCCGGGCTGGCCAGGCAGACCTGATCGGTCTGACTGTCGACGATGGCACGGTAGCAATCGAGCTCGCTGGGCGTGTGGTGGAAGGCCCCCAGGTCCTCGGGATGGCTGTGGGGCAGTGACAGGCCCAAGGTCTGTGCCAAGGCGCTGAGCTGGGCCTGGGTGGCGGCATCCAGCTCACGGGGGCGGGTGTCCATCACGCACAGCGTGCCAATGGGCTGACCGTTGGGGCCACGCAAGGCCAGGCCTGCGTAAAAGCGGATGCCCGCCGGGCCAGTGGCCAGCCAGTCGCTGGCCCAGCCCGGCGTGGCGGCCACGTCAGGCACCATCTGCAGGCCGGTGTGGTTCAACGTGTCGATCGTCCAGGCCAGGTGAGGCAAGGGCGCGCCGGGTTCACCGAGGCCGACCTGGGCGAGCAGGTGCTGGCGCTGGGGGGTGACCAGGCTGATGAGCGCAATCGGGGTGTCGCAGACGGTGCAGGCGAGCGCCGCCAGGGCGGTGAGTCCGGCATCGGGCACGACGGTGCCCGCGCCCGAAACCGGGGGCCTGAGGGCATCGTCATGGGGCCGTTGAGCGAGCATTGTCATCTCTTGTCATGTTAGCCGTGTCGTCGAATGCCACCGTCGGTGTCTGCCCGCATGTCCGGTGTCTTTGGTGTCCAAATGTGCGACCCGCAGGACGAAACTGGGGTCAAAGCCCCTGCAAGCGCACCGATTTCCGGCTCAAACCGACACAGTCGAGGGTGCTCGCTTTATACTGACGGTCGCTTTCGAGGAGCGTTGCAAGGTCCGCCACGGATCCCAGGCTCGAAAGACTTGACTTCTGCAACGGCGCTCACCCGCATGTGTCCCGCTGGGTGAGTGGTATCTCTCTGTGTCTTTTTGACCCCCGGTAGCGCACGGCGGCTTCTGAACGTTGAGGAGCTTTGTCCATGTCCGCTGTAAACACCAAACTGATCACCGAGCACAAGGGCGTGCCTTGCGCCATCGCCGACCTGTCGCTGGCCGCCTGGGGCCGCAAGGAACTGAAGATCGCCGAGAGCGAAATGCCCGCGCTGATGGCCATCCGCGAGGAATACGCCCCCAAGCAGATCCTCAAGGGCGCGCGCATCACCGGCTCGCTGCACATGACCATCCAGACCGGCGTGCTGGTCGAGACCCTGCAAGCCCTGGGCGCCGACGTGCGCTGGGCCTCGTGCAACATCTTCTCGACCCAGGACCATGCCGCTGCTGCCCTGGTCGAAGCCGGCACCCCGGTGTTCGCCTACAAGGGTGAGTCGCTGGAAGACTACTGGGACTACACCCACCGCATCTTCGACTTCGGGCCCAAGGGTTCGGCAGGCGAAGGCCCCAACATGATCCTGGACGACGGCGGTGACGCCACGCTGCTGATGCACCTGGGCAAGAAGGCCGAGACCGACCCGTCGGTGCTGGCCAACCCCGGCAGCGAAGAAGAGCGCATCCTGTTTGCCGCCATCAAGGCCAAGCTGGCCGAAGACAACACCTGGTACAGCCGCAAGTCGGCCCAGATCATCGGCGTGACCGAAGAGACCACGACCGGTGTGCACCGCCTGAACGAAATGTCCGCCAAGGGCACCCTGATGTTCCGAGCCATCAACGTGAACGACTCGGTGACCAAGTCCAAGTTCGACAACCTGTATGGCTGCCGTGAGTCGCTGGTCGACGGCATCAAGCGCGCCACCGACGTGATGATCGCCGGCAAGGTCGCCGTGGTCGCCGGTTACGGTGACGTGGGCAAGGGCTCGGCCCAGGCCCTGCGCGCCCTGAGTGCCCAGGTGTGGGTCACCGAAATCGACCCGATCAACGCCCTGCAGGCTGCCATGGAAGGCTACCGCGTGGTGACGATGGACTGGGCCGCCGACAAGGCCGACATCTTCGTGACCACCACCGGCAACCGCGACGTGATCACCTATGAGCACATGGCCGCGATGAAGAACAACGCCATCGTGTGCAACATCGGTCACTTCGACAACGAAATCCAGGTCGCCAAGCTGGAAGAGAAGTGCCAGTGGGAAGAGATCAAGCCCCAGGTCGACCACGTCATCTTCCCCGATGGCAAGCGCATCATCCTGCTGGCCAAGGGCCGTCTGGTGAACCTGGGCTGCGGCACCGGTCACCCCAGCTATGTGATGTCGTCGAGCTTCGCCAACCAGACCATCGCCCAGATCGAGCTGTTCGCCCACAGCGACGCCTACGACGTGGGCAAGGTCTATGTGCTGCCCAAGCACCTCGATGAAAAGGTGGCCCGCCTGCAGCTGACCACGCTCAACGCCCAGCTCACCGAGCTGACCGACGAGCAGGCCGCTTACATCGGTGTGCCGAAGCAGGGCCCTTACAAGCCCGACACGTATCGTTATTGATCTCCCCCCTCCCGCCTTCGGCGGCCCCCCTCTCCGGGGGGCACCGCCAGCGGCCCGGCCAAGCCGGTTCCGCGGCGGTTGATGGGATCTGGCTTCGGCCACCTCACTGGAAACACCATGCCACGCGCAGACCAACTCATCGTTCAACAAGGGCACGCGCCCACCCGCTCGGCCGCCCATCGTTTGATCGATGCGCGGGCGGTGCAGTGGCTCGGCCCCAAGGGCTGGACCGTGCTGCGCAAGGCGGGGGAAGACCTGCCGGAAGAGGCCCAGTTCCGCGTCACCAATGACGAGGAGCTGCGCTGGGTGTCGCGCGCCGGGCTCAAGCTCGAAGGCGCACTGCAGCAGATCGACCTGGACGTGACGGGCATGACCTGCCTGGACATCGGCCAGAGCACCGGTGGCTTCACCGATGTGCTGCTGTCCCAGGGCGCCACGCGCGTCGTGGGCGTGGAGGTCGGCCATGGCCAGATCCACGAGAAGCTCAAGACCGATGAGCGCGTGGTGGTGCTGGAGAACGTCAACGCCCGTGAGCTGGAAGACAGCCCGCTGCGCGAGCACGCCCCTGCCGAAGGCTTCGATCTGATCGTGGCCGACCTGTCCTTCATCGCCCTGTCCAAGATCGTGCCCCACCTGGCGCCGTGGCTCAAGCCGGGCGGGCAGGTGCTGATGCTGATCAAGCCGCAGTTCGAAGTGGGCAAGGACCACGTGGGCAAGGGCGGTGTCGTCAAGGACCCGGCCCAGCACGCCCGTGCGCGTGACATGGTGCGCCGCGCCTGCACCGACCTGGGCTGGACCGTCCACAAGGGCTTTGCCAGCTCGATCGCCGGCGGCGACGGCAACCTCGAATTCTTCATCTGGGCGCAGTCGCCGCAGGCCTGATCATCTTTCTGATCGGCCCCGGCGGGCTCGCGCGCCCACCTTGAAAGACCCACACATGACGAAGTCATCCCCGAACTCCCTGCCGGTGAGCGTGGAGTTCTTCCCGCCCAAGACCCCGGAAGGCGTCGAGAAGCTGGCCGCCGTGCGCCAGCAGCTGTACGCCATCCGCCCCGAGTACTGCTCCGTCACCTATGGGGCTGGCGGCAGCACGCAGGACGGCACCATCCAGACCGTGCGCGCCATCCTCAGTGAAGGCTGCGACGCGGCGCCGCACTTCTCGTGCATCGGTGCCAGCAAGGCCAGCGTGCGCGAGCAACTCGCCCAGTTCAAGGCCGATGGCATCAAACGCATCGTCGCCTTGCGCGGCGACCTGCCCAGCGGCTACGGTGGCTTTGGCGAGTTCCGCTACGCCAGCGACCTGGTGGCCTTCATCCGCGAGGAAACCGGCAGCCACTTCCAGATCGAGGTGGGCGCCTACCCCGAGATGCATCCCCAGGCCCGCAACCCGCAGGCCGACCTGCAGGCCTACGCCACCAAGGTCAAGGCCGGCGCCGATGTGGCCATCACCCAGTACTTCTTCAACAGCGATGCCTACTTCCGCTTCGTCGAAGAGGCCGAGGCGCTGGGCGCCACCATCCCGGTTGTGCCGGGCATCATGCCCATCATCAACAGCAGCCAGCTGCTGCGCTTCTCGGATGCCTGTGGCGCCGAGGTGCCGCGCTGGATCCGCACCCGCTTGGAAGGCTTTGGCGACGACAAGGCCTCGATCCAGGCCTTCGGGTTGGACGTGGTCACCGACCTGTGCGAGCAGCTGCGCGCCGGGGGCGTGCCGGCGCTGCACTTCTACTCGATGAACCAGTCGGCGCCGGTGCTGGCGCTGTGCGAGCGTCTGGGTTTGATCCCGGCCTGATCGGGCCTCGTTCGCCAGCCTGAGCCACGGCCGCAAGGGCCGTGTCAACAGGGTGTGGCGTGCTGGCATCGGGTTTTCCTGATCTGGCGCAAACACCCTGAGCTTCTCAGGGTTGTCCCCTGCTTTCGCTGAACGGACTTGATGTGGCGCAAGTCTGGCACGAGGGCCACTTGTTGCAATGTGTTCATGGCGGCGCCGAAGGTCGGTGTCGCAACGGTTCCCTGTCATCCAAAGGACTGCATCATGAACAAGACCCTCCGCGCTGTGGCCATCGCCGCTCTGTCTGTCGCCGCTCTGACCCCTGCCATGGCGCAGGAATCGCCTTGGCAGGTGCGTGTGCGTGCCGTGAACCTGGATCCGGCCAACAAGACCGAGAACGGCCTGCCGCTGGCGGTGAACGCCAAGCTGATTCCTGAAGTGGACATCAGCTATTTCATCACCCCGAACATCGCGGCCGAACTGATCCTGACCTATCCCCAAAAGCACAACGTCAAGCTGGGTGGCTCGGTGATCGGCAGCATCCGTCACCTGCCACCGACCCTGACCGCGCAGTACCACTTCATGCCCAACGACTCGGCCATCCGTCCGTACGTCGGTGCCGGTGTGAACTACACCAACTTCTCGTCCGTGAACCTGCCCAACCTGGGCGGTCCGGTCGGTCAGCTGAACGTCAAGCGCAGCAGCTTCGGCTGGGCTCTGCAAGCTGGCGTCGACATTCCGCTGAACAAGCAGTGGTCCCTGAACGTGGACGTCAAGAAGGTGCAGATCCGTGCCGAAGTGCAGGCACAAGACGGCAGCAAGGTGGACACCCTCAAGGTGGATCCCCTGCTGATCGGCGTCGGCCTCGGCTACCGTTTCTGATGCGGCTCACCGCTTGAGCCTGTTCAGGCTCCGCACCCTTCAAGGGCTCCCGATCGGGGGCCCTTTTGCATGGGTGATCCAGGAATCGACGTCAAATGCTCCCAGGCACGCGATGCAGACCACCCTCGCATGGGGGGGATTTAAGGGTCTACGCTAAATGGCCGAGAGGGGCGTGCTTGCAAGATCGAGGCGTCTGCGGTGACAACCGCGCTTTTCACATCTCTGACCAACCTTGGGGTGATCGCATGCAAGCACGCTCTGCCATTTTGAAGTCCACCGCCCTGGCCGCCTTGCTTGCGACCAGCCTTTCGGCCGCGCAGGCAGCCAGCTTCAACGCGCCCACCTCGGCCGTGCTGACCCTGAGCACCGACTTGACCAGCCTGCTGGGCGCCGGGACCACCTACACGGCCCTGGGCGATGCCACCTACAACACCGCGACCCGCACGCTGACCGAGTCCTTCACCTCGGTCAACCTCAGCAACAGCACGGCCGCCGATCTCATCGGCCTGACCGGCGCCACCTCGGGTCTGCGTCTGACCGCATCGGGCACCACCCTTGACATCACCGGCGTCAGCTACGACAACGCGGCCAAGGCCCTGAGCGCCGTCCTGTCGGTCAATGGCGTCCAGCAGTACAGCGGCGTGTTCCTGACGACCGGTACGGTGACCCTCGGCGAGACCTTCAGCGCCACGAACGGCACGGGCCTGTTGACCACCGGCAACCTGAACCTGAGCAGCGGCGCCGCGACCACGCTGGTGTCGGCCTTTGGCCTGCCGTCCTTCTACGCCGGTCTGGCCACGGGCGTGAACTTCGGCAACCTGAAGGTGGATGTGACGGCCGCCGTGCCGGAACCCTCCACCTACGCCCTGATGGGCCTGGGCCTGGTGGGCATGGGCTTCGTCGCGCGTCGCCGCCGCGCTGCCTGAGACACCTCCGTTCTCTGCGTGGGCCCAGCCAGACCCGAGGTTTGGTGAGGTTTTCGGGGGCGCCATCCGTGGCGCCCCACTTTTTTGGTGACCTTTGCCCACGCACGCAAGCCGGAACCTGCAGGAGTAGACTGGCGGATTCCATCCCGCATCTGCCCTTTTCCGGAGTCGTTTCCATGTCGACCGCGCGTACCGCCGCTTCGCCCACCCCTCGCCGCACCGCTGCCCAGCAGGCCAAGCCGGCGATCAAGGCCAAGGCCGGACCGCTGACGATTCAGGACTACCTGCAAAAAATCCTCACCAGCCGCGTCTACGACGTGGCGGTGGAAAGTTCGCTCGACCTGGCGCGCAACCTCTCGGCCCGTCTGGGGCACCAGGTTTACCTCAAGCGCGAGGACCAGCAGCCGGTGTTCAGCTTCAAGCTGCGCGGGGCCTACAACAAGATGGCCAAGCTCAGCCCGGCCGCCCGTGACAAGGGCGTGATCTGCGCCTCCGCCGGCAACCATGCCCAAGGCGTGGCCCTGGGCGCCCGTCGTCTGGGCTGCCAGGCCACCATCGTGATGCCGGTCACCACGCCCCAGGTCAAGATCGACGCCGTGCGCCGCTTCGGCGGAGACCAGGTGCGCATCGTCCTGCACGGCGAAAGTTACTCCGATGCCGCCCAGCACGCCAAGGCACTGGAAAAGACCGAGGCCCTGACCTTCGTCCATCCCTTTGACGACCCCGAGGTCATCGCCGGCCAGGGCACCGTGGCCATGGAGATCCTGCGCCAGCATGCCGGCCCCATCGACGCGGTGTTCGTGGCCATCGGTGGCGGCGGCCTGATCAGCGGCGTGGCCGCCTACATCAAGGCCGTGCGCCCCGAGATCAAGGTCATCGGCGTGCAGATGAACGATTCTGATGCCATGGTGCGCTCGGTGCAGGCGGGCAAGCGCGTCACGCTGCATGACGTGGGCCTGTTCTCCGACGGCACGGCCGTCAAGCTGGTGGGCGAAGAAACCTTCCGCCTCGCACGCGAGCTGGTCGACGACTACGTGGTGGTCAACACCGATGCCGTCTGTGCCGCCATCAAGGACATCTACGAAGACACCCGCTCCATCGTGGAGCCGGCCGGTGCCATGGGCGTGGCCGCGCTCAAGCAGTACGCGGCCCAGCATGGTGGCGAGGGCCAGACCTACATCGCCATCAACTGCGGCGCCAACATGAACTTCGACCGGCTGCGCTTCGTCGCCGAGCGTTCGGAGGTGGGGGAAGAGCGCGAGGCGCTGATGGCCGTGACCATCCCCGAAGAGCGCGGCTCTTTCAAGCGCTTCTGTGAGCTGATTGGCCCGCGCAGCGTCACCGAGTTCAACTACCGCATCTCCGACGAGAGCGTGGCCCATGTGTTCGTGGGGCTGAGCACCAAGCGCAAGGGCGAGTCGGCGCAGATTGCCGAACAGTTCGAGGCTCAGGGCTTCCGCACGGTGGACCTGACCGGTGACGAGCTGGCCAAGACCCACATCCGCCACATGGTGGGCGGCCGCTCGGCGCTGGCCGAGGGCGAGCGCCTGTACAGCTTCATCTTCCCGGAGCGCCCGGGGGCCTTGATGACCTTCCTGACCAGCCTGCCACCCGGCTGGAACATCAGCCTGTTCCACTATCGCAACCAGGGCGCTGACTACGGTCGCATCCTGGTGGGCCTGCAGGTGCCCAAGGGCGAGGCCAAGGCCATCAAGCCCTTCCTGTCGGGCCTGGGCTACGCCTACGTGGACGAGACGAACAATCCCGTGTATCGCTTGTTCCTGCGCTGACCGGTTCAGGGGTGGCCCGCAACCGGGCTGCTCGGTCTGAACCGCGTGCCGTGCCCTGTGTCGTCAGTCGTCTGATCGGGGGCTGACGGCATCGGGCTGCGCCGGCGGGGCCGTCGGGATCATGCCGGGTGTGGCGGCGGCCACCGTGGTGCGCACGCCTGTGGGTGGGGGCAGGCTGCCCGTCGCCGGCGGTGGCAAGGTGGGCAAGGCCAGGGTCAAGGCGGCCGGGCCGTCTGCCGGACCGATCTGGGCGCCCGAAGCGTCAACCCGTTGCAGCACCAGGTTGCCATCCACGGTCTGGCCCACACGCACGGCCCGGGCGGGTTGTCCGTCGACCGAGAGCAAGGCGACACCACCCAGGCCCTGGGCATCACCGCCCGCAAACGCCCCTTGCAGCTGGATGCGACCGGCCAGCACCGATTGCGCACCCGGGTCGAGGGTCTGGGGGGAGGAGGCGGCCGGACCGCTCAACAAGCGCCGGAAGTCACCTTTGCTGCCGCTGTCCATCGCCACCGAGACGGCGTTGTCGGGCACAGCCATCGGTGGCGCCAACCAGCGCAGGCCCCAATAGGCCAGGCTCGCCGCAACCGCGGCCCAAATCAGGAGGGCGGACAGACGTGATGACATATAGGGCCATTATGATGGGTCTTCCCCATCCCCTGTGTGACGGGTCAGGCCTTCAAACCTGGGGTTGATCCCACCGTGATGGACACCACCTGCCATGCATGCTCGGGGCATGCGGCGTCGGTGCCGTGCGGCGGGCGGGAGCCTTTCTCGGACTGTTTCGGAATTTGTCATGAAGATGTGTGCGCGTATCCCCCAAGGGGTTCGGGCGCTGGCACGGGGCGTGCAGCGCGGTTTCACCCTGATCGAACTGATGGTGGTGTTGGTGATCATCGGTCTGCTGGCGGCCTTGATCGTGCCCAATGTGATGGACCGGGCCGACGACGCCCGTGTCACCGCGGCCCGCACCGACGTGAGCAACCTGATGCAGGCGCTCAAGCTTTACCGCCTGGACAACCAGCGCTATCCCACGGCCGAGCAAGGTCTGCAGGCCCTCGTGACCAAGCCCACCGCCGGTCCCGTCCCCTCGAACTGGAAGCCCTATCTGGAAAAACTGCCCAATGACCCCTGGGGAGCGCAGTACCAGTACGTGAACCCGGGCGTCAAGGGCGCGGTGGACGTGTTCAGTTTCGGTGCCGATGGCCAAAGCGGTGGTGAAGGCCGGGATGCGGACATCGGTTCCTGGCAGTAAGTCGCGCCTCGCTCGCGGGTTCACCTTGCTAGAGCTCATGGTGGTGGTCGCCATGATCGGCGTGGCATCGGCGGTGGTGGCGTTTGCGATCCCTGACCCGTCCAGCACGCGGCTGGAGCGTGAGGCTGCCCGCCTGATTGCCCTGCTGGAGTCGGCGCGCACGCAGGCGCGTGCCGGGGCCATGACGGTGCTGTGGGTGCCGCAGGCCAAGGGGCCCGATGCCGACTTTCAGTTTCTGGGCTTGCCACCGGCCTTGATGCCGCCGCTGCAATGGCTCACGCCCGAGGTGCGGGCCGAGGTGGTGGACGGCGCCAGCATCGTGCTGGGCCCGGAGCCGGTGATTGGGGCTCAAAAAGTGGTGCTGCGCCTGGGTGAGCAGCAGCTGGTGGTGGGGACGCAGGGGCTGGGCCCCTTTCAGGTGCTCACCGGAGAGCCCACCCTGGATGATGTGCCCCTGCTGGAAGGGATGGCCCGTGCCGCCACGCCGTGACCTTTGCGCCGCCGGTATCTTGCAGGACCGTGGCATGACCCTCATCGAGGTGCTCGTGGCCCTGGCCATCGTCGCCATCACCTTGTCGGCCGGCATCAAGGCCGCTGGTGGGCTCACGCTCAACGCGCAGCGCATGAGTGACCTCGTGCTGGCCCAGTGGTGCGCCGAAAACCAGATCACGGCCTTGAAACTGGGGCAGACCTTTCCGGCGGTGGGCGACAGCGACTTCCGTTGCCAGCACCTCGGCCGGCAACTGCCAGGTCGCATGGCCGTGCGACCGACGCCCAACCCCAACTTCCGACGGGTGGATGCCCAGGTGTTTGACGAGGCGAACCTGCCCATCGTCAAGCTCTCCACCGTCTTGCCGCGTGTCCGATGATGATGCACGCGTGGTGTCCCATGACGGGTTCGAGCCCGGGGCGGGCGGGCCCCCGTCGCCGTCAGGTGGTGCGAGGCTTCACCCTGATCGAGGTGCTGGTTTCGCTGCTGATCCTGTCGGTGCTGGCCGCCTCGGCCTGGAAGGGGCTGGACGCGATCAGCACGGCACGCCAGGTGTCGGACGAGAACCTGCAGCAGACCTTGCGCCTGCAGGCGGTGATGACCCAGTTCGAGACCGATCTGGCCCAGGTGCTCGACACCCAGGTCGTGCAGGGCTTCCAGTTCGACGGTGCGGCCTTGCGCATGACCCGCCGCAGCCCCGCCGGGGTGCAGGTGGTGGTGTGGTCGCTGCGCGAGGGCCGTTGGCAGCGCTGGGCCAGTGCCGAGAGCACGGGCGTGGGGGGCTTGCAGCGGGCCTGGCAGCAGTCACAGCAGCTGCTGGGCCGTGAGCGCGGCACGCTGGTGGCCTTGCGCGGCGTCGCGCAGTGGCAGGTGTTTTGTTTTCGCAATGGGGCGATGAGCAACTGTCAGTCTTCGGGCGATGTGTCGCCAGACGGTGGGCGTGAGCAACTGCCTCAGGCCGTGCGCCTGCAGCTGTCGCTGGGCGAAGGCAGTGGCTTTCAGGGCACGCTCAGCCGTGACCTGATGCTCGCCCCCCAGCCCAATCAGGATTGAGGGCCCCGACCATGCCACGTCCCATGTCCCTGAGCACACGCCGCCCACAGCGGGGGGCGGCCTTGCTGATGGCCATGGTCATCGTCACCCTGGTGGCGACCCTGTCCGCCTCGATGGTGTGGCAGCAGTGGCGCGCCGTGCAGGTTGAAAGCGCCGAGCGCGTGCGCACGCAGGCCACGTGGGTGCTCAGCGGGGCGCTGGACTGGGCCATGCTGATCCTGCGCGAGGACCAGCGCAGCGGGGGCCCGGATCACCTGGGCGAGCCCTGGGCGATCCCGCTGGCCGAGGCGCGCCTGTCCACCTTCCTGGCCTCGGACTCGTCCAACAATGCCAGTGACGAAGTGGGGGCACCCGAGGCCTTCCTGTCCGGGCAGGTGGAAGATGCCACCACGCGCTACAACCTGCGCAATGTGCTGTCGGCCGAGGGGGAGCTGGTGCCCGAGGAGGTGGCGGTGTTGCGTCGCCTGTGCGAGTACGCGGGGCTGTCGCCGGCCCTGGCCGAAGGCATCGCGTCGGCCTGGCGCCGTGCCACCCTGGCGACGCTGGCCGATGACCCGACCATGCTGGAGAAACTCGGTGGCGAGCAGGCCCGCAGCGAGGCGCCCTTGCAGCCCCAGCGCTTCGATGAGCTCACCTGGCTGGGCATGGACGCGGCCACCGTCGAGCGGCTGCGTCCGGTGTTGACCGTGCTGCCGCTGCGCACCAAGGTCAACGTCAACACCGCGTCGCGCGAGGTGCTGGCGGCCGTGGTCGACGGGCTCGACGTGGGCCGGGCTGCACGTCTGGTGCAGGTGCGTCAGCGCAGTCCCTTCAAAAGCCTGGATGAGCTGAACAATGTGCTGGGTGCGGGCAACTGGCGTTTCGAGCGGCTCGCCGTCAACTCCGAGTTCTTCGAGGTGCGGGGGCGTCTGCGCCTGGAGGACAACGTGATCGAGCAGCGCCATCTGGTGCAACGGGTGGGCAACGAGGTCAAGGTGCGGAACCAGTCACGTTTTTCCGGACTCGATCGCTCCGCCGTTTCAGGAGGCACCCCGTGATCAGGGTGTTGCAGCCTGTCTCGTGCAGGTATGAATCCTTAAGGGATGGGCCGGATCGCCCTCCTACAATCACCGAGCACCCGGCTGGGGTGCGGCAGGGAACACAGACATCTGAAGTTCGGGCATGAGCATCCTCATCATTCAATTGCCAGCGCGCCAGCGTTCGAGCGCATCAGCGCCCGAAGCCGCGCCTGCCACGCCGGGGCCTCAGTCCTACGCCTATGTGCTCAGTGCCGATGGCGAGGCCCTCAGCCGGCAGGGGCGTTGCGAGCTGGCCCAGATGCCGCCCGCCGACAGCGTGGTGGCCGTGCTGGCCCCCACCGATGTGAGCTGGCATCGCCTGACCCTGCCCAAGGCGCCTCAGGCCCGTCTGCGCGCCGCCTTGGCCAGTTTGCTGGAAGAGGTTTTGCTCGACGAGCCCGAGCAGCTGCACCTGGCCGTGGCCCCGCAGGCCAAGGTGGGGCAGCCGACCTGGGTGGCCGTCTGTGACCACACTTGGCTGACCTCGCAGCTGATGGCCATGGAAAAGGCCCAGTTGCGTGTGGACCGCGTGGTGCCGGGCGCTGCGCCGGATGAGCCGGCCACGGTGCTGTTCCACGAGGCTCTGGAGGCGGGCCAGTCCAGTTGGGAGTCGGGGCACGAGGTGCTGGTGACCTGGGCGGGGCCCGATGGGGTGTCGACCTGGCCGCTCGGCGGCAGCCTGTCGCGCGGCCTGCTGCCCGATCCCTTGCCCCCTCAGGCCCGTTTCTTGGCGACCCCTCCCGTGGCGTCCCCCGCAGAGCGCTGGCTGGGCCGTGCCGTGACGGTGCAGACCCCGGCCGAACACATGCTCCTGGCTTCGCGTTCGCTGTGGAACCTCCTGCAATTCGAGCTGGCGCCACGCAGCAAGGGGGCCCATGTCCTGTCCGACCAGTGGCGGCGTTTCATGTCGCCCGCCTGGCGACCGGTGCGCGTGGGGCTGGTGTCTCTGGTTGTGGTGCAGGTGCTCGGGCTCAACTTGTGGGCCTGGCATCAGCAGCACACCCTCAAGGCCCGTCAGATGCAGCGCGTGCAACTGCTCCAGCAGGCGCACCCGCAGGTGCGTGTGGTGCTGGATGCGCCCGTGCAGATGCAACGCGAGACCGACAGCCTGCGCGCGCAAGCCGGTGAGCCCGGTGCCAACGATCTGGAGTCGCTGATGGCCGTGGTGGCCACGGCCTGGCCGCCGGAAACCCCCAGCGCGTCGGTGCGTTATGACGGTCAGGCCCTGACCGTGGCGCCGCCCGCCGGCTGGGGGCCGGGCGAGATCGAACAATTCCGTGTGCAACTCGGTGCCGCCGGTGTTCAGGTGGACACCGAGGCCGATGGGCAGCTGACCTTGCGCCGCGGCCCCCGCAGCTGAAGCACCTTGAAAGTCGTCTGAATGAGTGCTCTGTCCCAACGTGTTCAATCCCTGCGCCAGGCCTGGCAGGCCCAGTGGTCCGGCATGTCGGCCAGCGAGCGGCGCCTGGTCACCGTGGCGGCCTGGCTGGCGGGGCTCACCCTCGTGGTCATGGTCGGACTGCGTCCTGCGTGGCGCACCTTGCAGACCGTGCCGACCCAGATGCAGGCGGTCGAGGCCGAGCTGGTGTTGATGCGCCAGCAAGCGGCCGAAGCGCAAGCGCTGCGCCAGCGCCCGCCCGTGCCGCCCGTGCAGGCCGAGGCCAGCTTGCAGGCGGCCACCAGTCGCCTGGGGGCAGCGGCACGCTTGAGCCGCCAGGGTGATCGCGCGGTGCTGAGTTTCCAGGGGGTCTCTGGTGAGGCCCTGGCGGCCTGGCTGGAAGAGGTGCGCGTGGGCGCGCGTGCGCGACCGCTGGAGGCGGCCTGGCAACGCGGTGCCGATGGCGCCTACCAGGGCTCGGTGACCCTGTCCCTGGGCCTGGGAGGTGCGCAGTGACCTCATTTCAGTCCACCGTGCAAAGCACGATGCAGTTGTGGCGTTTGCGTTGGGCGCGGCGGCCCCGCTGGCTGCTGGGGCCGGAGGCTTACGTCACCCGCAGCTTCGAATCCACCCTGGAGGTGCTGCGCTGGGAGAAGGTGCGCAAAGCCGGTCGACGCTGGGCCTGGGCGGGGGCCGTGATCGGGGGCGTGACGGGGGTGGTGGCCTTTGCGCCGGCCAGCTGGCTGGCCCAGGGCGTCTCACGCCTCACGGGCGAGCGTCTCCTGCTGGCCGACGCGCAGGGCACGATCTGGCAAGGACAGGCGGTGGCGGTGCTGACCGGCGGTCCCGGTAGCCGTGACGTGCGCGCCTTGCCCGGACGCCTGAACTGGACTTTGCGTTGGCAGGACCGTGGTGTGCGGGTGGTGTTGCAGCACGACTGCTGCCTGCCGCAGCCCCTGGCCGTGCAATTGCGCCCTGGCTGGGGCCGTGCCCGGGTGGACATCGGCCTGGTGCCGGTGGCCAATCCGCGAGGCTGGCAGGCGGCGGGCACGATCGGACACTGGCCCGCGGCCTGGTTGAGTGGCCTGGGCACACCGTGGAACACCCTGCAACTCGGCGGAGTGTTGCGCGTGTCGTCCGATACGCTGGCCGTTGAATGGGTGGGCGGGCGTGTGCGTGTCAGTGGACAGGCCGATGTCTGGCTGGACAATGTGTCGTCCCGCCTGACCACCTTGGACCGTCTGGGGTCCTACCACCTGGGCCTGCGTGCGGACGAGCAAGGCCTCGTCCAGATGTCGATGCGCACCGTCGACGGTGCGCTGCAACTGTCGGGCCAGGGCACGATCGGTGCCACGGGCACCCATTTCCGGGGCGAAGCGCAGGCCAGCGAGGCCGAGCGCGGGGCGCTGGACAATTTGTTGAACATCATCGGCCGCCGCTCGGGCGACCGGTCTGTCATTTCGATCGGATAAGGCATGAAGACCCATCCCCTGCTGACTCGTCTCCGCGCCACGGCGCTGGTCATGGCCCTGGCCCTGGGCTGGGGGCCTGGCGGTTTCCTGACTGTGCGCCAGGCCCTGGCTGCTCCGCAGGCGGGGACCCGGGAGGCGATGGTGACGCTGAACTTCGTCAACGCCGAGATCGAAGGGGTGGCCCGTGCCATGGCCGCCATCCTGGACCGACAGATCCTGGTGGATCCACGTGTCAAGGGCACGATCACGCTCTACAGCGACCAGCCCATGAGCACGCGTGCGGCTTACCAGAACTTCCTGGCGGCCCTGCGCGGCCAGGGTTTCAGCGTGGTGGACGTGGCCGGCCTGCTCAAGGTGGTGCCCGAGGCCGAGGCCAAGTTGCAGACCGGCACGGTGGACGTGGGCGCGGTGCGCCGCTCGGGCGATCAGGTGCTCACGCAGATCTTCCGTCTGCAAAACGAGAACGCCAACAACCTGGTGGCGGTGCTGCGTCCGCTGATCAGCCCGAACAACACCATCAACGCGAACCCATCGAGCAACACCCTGGTCATCACCGACTATGCGGACAACCTGCGGCGCATCGGCCAGATGATCGCGGCCCTGGATGTGCCCACGGCGTCGGACCTGGAAGCCATTCCGCTGCAGCATGCCGTCGCCGTGGACCTGGCCCCTGTGGTGCAGCGTCTGGCCGATGGCGGAGGTGCGGCGCCGGCCGCACCGGGCGCCGCGGCGGGGACCGGGGGCACGCTGGTGATGGCCGATGCCCGCACCAACACCCTGATGGTCCGGGCCTCGTCGCCCGCGCGCATGACCCTGGTGCGCAACCTGGTGCAGCGCCTTGACCGCCCCGGGAACACCGGCGTGGGGGGCAGCGGCATCCATGTGGTCTACCTCAAGAACGCCGATGCCGTGAAGCTGGCCCAGGTGTTGCGTGCCGCCTACCCAGGGGCCGGTGGCAGCGGGGCCAGTGGCGCAACGGGTGGCACCACGACGTCGACCACCCCGGCGACCCCGGCAACTGGCAACGCGCTGGGTGGGTCCGGTACGGGCAACGCTGCCGGTGCTTCGACCCAGTCCACTTCACCCGTGGCTGCGTCGGCCCAGCCGTCGACCGGGGGCTTCATCCAGGCCGACCCGAGCACCAACTCTCTGATCATCACGGCCTCCGAGGCGCAGTATCGCCAGCTGCGTGCGGTCATCGATCAGCTTGACGGGCGCCGTGCCCAGATCTACATCGAGGCCATGATCGTCAAGGTGGACGCCGAGAAGGCGGCCAGCCTCGGTGTGCAGTGGGCTGGCGGGGCCGGCAACAGCACGCTGGTGGGCGCCGGCGCGAACTTCACCGGCTTTGGCAAGATCCCGGCCCTCACCGATGTGCTCAGCAGCGCGGCCAACAACGCCGTGCCGGCCATCAACGGCTTCAACGTGGCCCTGGCGCGGCGCCTGAGCGATGGCAGCATCAGCCTGGGGGCTTTGGCCACCTTCCTGCAGACCGAGGCGGGCGGCAACATCCTGTCCACGCCCAACTTGGTCACCCTCGACAACGAAGAGGCCAAGATCGTGGTGGGTGAGAACGTGCCCTTCGTGACGGGCACCTACACCAACACCGGTTCGAGCTCCGGCTCGGTCAATCCCTTCCAGACGGTGGAGCGCAAGGACGTGGGCCTGACCCTGCGCGTGCGCCCGCAGGTGGGCGAGGGCGGCGCCGTGCGCCTGACCATCTTCCAGGAAGACGCCAGCGTCAAGAGCGCCACGGCTTCCGCCGCAAACGGCCCGACCACGTCCAAGAGCTCCATCGAGACCTCGGTGGTGGTCGACGATGGCGAGGTGCTGGTGCTCGGCGGGCTGATGAAGGACGAGTACGCCGATGGGCAGTCCAAGGTCCCGCTGTTGGGTGACATCCCCTACCTGGGCAACCTGTTCAAGAGTCAGGAGCGCAGCCGCAAGAAGACCAACCTGATGGTGTTCCTGCGTCCGATCGTGATGCGCAACCAGGATGCGGCCAATGCCCTGACGCTGGACCGCTATGACTACATGCGTCAGCGCCAGCTGGACAGCCAGCCCAAGGAAAGCACCCTGTTGCCGATCAACGAGGCGCCGGTGATGGACCCGCTCAAGCTCAGCACCCGCATGACCTTGCCCTCGACCCAGCAGCCCCTCGACGACCCGGGCAGCCCGGTGACCCAGGTGCTGATGCCCGCGGGATCGGGCTATGGCGCCAAGCTGGCTCCGGTGCCCGAGGCCAAGCCCGGTGGCGCGGTGCCGCCAGCCCCATCTGTGGCACCGTGAGCCAGGGAGCACGCAAACCATGGGCGCACGCCATCCTCTTCCTTACGCCTTCGCCAAGGCGCACAACCTGCTGCTGGAGCAAGACGGTGAGCGCGCCACGCTGTGGGCCAGCCTGAACGTCTCGCATGCGGCCTTGTCCGAGGTGATGCGCCTGTACGCCGTGCACCGCATCGAGCACGATCCGCCTGACACGTTGGCGCAGCGCATCGCGGCCGCCTATTCGGGCGGCGAGGGCAGCGCCGCGGCGGTGGTCGGTGAGGTCGAAAGCGCGGTGGACCTGTCGCGCATGCTGCAGGAGCTGCCGGCGGTGGAAGACCTGCTCGAATCGAGCAACGACGCACCCATCATCCGCATGCTCAACGCGCTGCTGACGCAGGCCACCAAGGACGGCGCGTCCGACATCCACATCGAGCCCTACGAGCGTTCGTCGGCCGTGCGCTTCCGGGTGGACGGCACGCTGCGCGAGGTGGTGCAGCCCAACAAGGCCCTGCACGCCGCGCTGATCTCGCGCCTGAAGATCATGGCCGAGCTCGACATCTCCGAAAAGCGCTTGCCGCAAGACGGCCGCATCTCCTTGCGCATCGGCGGCCGCGCGGTCGACGTGCGGGTGTCCACGCTGCCTTCGGCCCATGGCGAACGCGCTGTGTTGCGGATCCTGGACAAGGGCGACACCAGCAAGTTCACGCTCGAATCGTTGGGCATGAGCGGCGAGTCGCTCGACCGCTTCAAGCGATTGCTGCGCCAGCCGCACGGCATCGTGCTGGTCACCGGGCCCACCGGCTCGGGCAAGACTACCACGCTGTACGCCGGCCTGAGCACGGTGGACGCGTCCACCACCAATGTGCTGACGGTGGAAGACCCGGTCGAATACGAGCTGCCCGGCATCGGCCAGACCCAGGTCAACGCCAAGATCGACCTGACCTTTGCCAAGGCCCTGCGCGCCATCCTGCGTCAGGACCCGGACGTCATCATGATCGGTGAAATCCGCGACTTCGAGACCGCGCAGATCGCCGTGCAGGCCTCGCTGACGGGTCACTTGGTGCTGGCCACGCTGCACACCAACGACGCGCCCAGCGCCGTCACCCGCCTGACCGACATGGGCATCGAGCCCTTCTTGCTGTCGTCCTCGCTGCTGGGCGTGCTCGGCCAGCGTCTGGTGCGCAAGCTGTGTCCGCACTGTAAGCGCGAGGATGAGCAGGGCCGCTGGCACCCGGTCGGCTGCGCGGAGTGCGGCATGAGCGGCTACAAGGGCCGCACCGGGGTGTACGAGCTGATGGTGGCCGACGACGAGATCCGTGGGCTCATCCACGCGCAGGCGGCCGAGTCCCAGTTGTTCGAAGTCGCTCAGAAGGCCGGCATGAAGACCATGCGCGACGACGGCGACCGTCTGGTGGCCGAAGGCGTGACCTCCCTGGAAGAGGTCTTGCGGGTCACCCGCGAATAAGGGCGGGCGATGCCGGCTTTCAAGTTCGAAGCGCTCAACGCCGCGGGCAAGACCGTCAACGGCCTGGTCGAGGCCGACACACCCAAGGCGGCGCGTGCGCAGCTGCGCGGCCAGCAACTGGTGCCGCTGAAAGTGGAGCCCACGGTGGTGGCCGAGGGGGATGCCGGTGGCTCGGGTCAGTTGTTTGCACGCCGTGTGTTCAACGCCACCGCCCTGGCGATCTGGACGCGACAGCTCTCGGGCCTGGTCGTCGCCGGCCTGCCGCTGGAGCGGGCCCTGACCGCCCTGGCCGACGAGGCCGAAGACCCGCGCCAGCGCGAGTTGGTCGCGCACCTGCGCGCCGAGGTCAACGCGGGCTCGACCTTTGCGCGGGCGCTGAGTGGCTCGCCCCGCGAGTTCGACGAGGTCTACCGTGGGGTGGTGGCGGCCGGCGAGCAAAGCGGCCAGCTCGGCAATGTGCTGGAAAAGCTCGCCAACGACCTGGAAGAGCAGCAGGCCCTGACCTCCAAGCTCATCGGCGCCACGCTCTATCCGGCCATCGTCTCGGTGTTTGCCGTGGTCATTGTGGTGGCGCTGCTGGTGTTCGTGGTGCCGCAGGTGGCCCAGGTGTTTGCCAGCAGCAAACGGGCGCTGCCCATGCTCACCCAGTTCATGCTGGGCTTGAGCGCCTTCATGCGCAACTGGGGGTGGCTGCTGGCGCTGGCGCTGGTGGGCGGTGGCACCGGTCTGGTGCTGGCGCGTCGCAACGAGGACTTTCGTGTGCGCTTCGATGCCTTCTGGCTGGGGTTGCCCATCATCGGGCGCCTGGCCAAGGGCTACAACGCCGCGCGCTTTGCCGGCACGCTGGCCATGCTGGCGGGCTCGGGCGTGCCCATCCTCAAGGCCTTGCAGGCGGCCGCCGAAACCCTGTCCAACCGTGCCATGCGCGCTGACGCCATGGACTGTCTGGACCAGGTGCGCGAAGGGGCCCCGCTGGCCTCGGCCCTGGCCGCCAAAAAGCGCTTTCCGGGCCTGCTGGCCATGTTCGCCCGCCTGGGCGAACAGACCGGGCAGTTGCCTGTGATGTTGCAGCGTGCGGCCAACCAGTTGGGCGCCGAGGTCACGCGCAAGGCGCTGGCCATTGCCACCATCCTGGAGCCGCTGTTGATCGTGGCCATGGGCCTGGTGGTGATGCTCATCGTCATGTCGGTGATGCTGCCCATCATGCAGATGAACACCTGGGTGAAATGACGCGATGGCCGCCTCTCTGAACGGCAAGCTGGTGGTCGCGATCTCTTCGCGCGCCCTGTTCGATTTCGAAGAAGAAAACCAGCTGTTTGAAGGCGCCGATGACCGCGCCTACATGGCCCTGCAACTGGCCAAGGTCGATGAGCCGGCGCGTCCCGGCGTCGCCTTCTCGCTGGTGCGCAAGCTGCTGGCCTTCAACACGCCCGACGCGCAACGCGTCGAGGTCGTCATCCTCTCGCGCAACGATCCGGTCTCGGGCATGCGGGTGTTCCGCTCGGCGCGTCACTACGGCCTGCCCATCGAGCGCGGCGTGTTCACGCGTGGCGAGAGCCCCTGGCGCTACCTGCGCCCCTTGCAGGCACATCTGTTTTTGTCGGCCAATGAGGCCGATGTGCGCTCGGCCCTGGGTGCGGGCGTGCCGGCGGCGCGCGTGCTGCCCCATGCCGCGCGTGCCGGTGAGGCCCATCCCCACGAGGTGCGCATCGCCTTCGACGGCGACGCCGTGCTGTTTTCCGACGAGGCCGAGCAGGTCTACCAGCGGGGCGGGCTCGATGCCTTCCAGGCCCATGAGGTTGCGCTGGCCGAGCAGCCCCTGCCCGATGGGCCCTTCAAGCCCTTGCTGCAAGCCCTGCACGCCCTGCAGCAGCACGCAGCCAGCGGCGGCACGAACGGCATGCGCATCCGCACCGCCCTGGTCACGGCGCGCGGGGCCCCGGCGCACGAGCGCGCCATCCGCACCCTGATGGACTGGGGCATCGAGGTGCACGAAGCCTTGTTCCTCGGCGGGCTGCCCAAGGGCGAGTTCCTGCGCGAGTTCGAGCCCGACTTCTTCTTCGACGATCAGACCGGCCACGTGAACAACGCAGCGCCCCATGTGCCGTCGGGCCATGTGGCCGCGGGGGTCACGAACGCCCCCGGCGCTTGACCCTGCGCTGGCTTGTCCTGGCTTTGACGTGGTAAAACTGGTCGCCCCGTTTTGCCCGCCCAGGATGCCGCATGTTTCTGAACGACTTTTTTGCCGACGCCGATGAGGACCTGGTCGGCTGCATCCGTTGCCGCAACGCGAAGCCGCTGCACCTGGCGTTGAAGATGGCCTTCCAGCCCATCGTGGACGTGGACGCCCGCAGCGTGTTCGCCTATGAGGCGCTGGTGCGCGGTGCCAACGGGGCGTCGGCCGCCGAGATCCTGGCGGCCGTGGCCCCGGAGGAGATGTACAGCTTTGACCAGACCTGCCGCGTGCTGGCCATCGACACGGCCCAGCGCCTGGGCATGACGTCTTACCTGTCCATCAACTTCCTGCCCAATGCGGTGTACGAGCCGTCCACCTGCATCCGCCTGACGCTGGCGGCCGCGCGCAAGGTGGGCTTCCCCCCGGACCGCCTGATCTTCGAGCTGACCGAAGGCGAAAAGATCCGCGACCCGGCCCACGCGCTGCGCATCATCAAGGACTATCAGCAGCGGGGTTTCCTCACCGCCATCGACGATTTCGGGGCCGGCTATTCGGGCCTGAACCTGCTGGCCGATTTCCAGCCGCACCTCGTCAAGCTCGACATGGCGCTCACGCGTGACATCGACCGCGACCCGGTGCGCCGCGCCATCGTGGGCGGCGTGATCGGCACCTGCAAGGCCCTGGGCTGCAAGGTCATCGCCGAAGGCATCGAAACCCCGCAAGAACTCGACACCCTGCGTGAGCTGGGCGTGTCGATGTTCCAAGGCTATTTGCTGGCGCGTCCGCAGGTCGAGGCGCTGCCCGAACCCGACTGGCAACACTGCTGAGGTCGATTCACGAACGGACCTGATCGCGTCAGTCCATGTGGCGCCGGTTCATCTTGGCCCGGAACAACTCGCGGATGCTCACCTCGCGCGGGCCAGGGATCAGTTCATAGCTTTCGCCCGCGGCGATCGTGCCGGGCTGGATCACCGACAGGTAAAAGCCGCAGTAGCCCGACTGGGCCATCATCTTGGTCGCCTGTCTGAAGCCCATGATGGCGTCGAACTTGAAGCAGGGTCTGCGCGGTTCGCTGACAGCCAGCACGCAGTCGGCAAACTTGAGTTGGTCGCCCACATGGGCGTCGCCTTCCAGCAGGCCCGTGAGGGTGAGGTTTTCGCCCAGCATGCCGTGTGGCAGGGGCTCGTTCCAGGCCTGCACCCCCGCTTGGGCGCGCACCGTCTGCCAGAAGGCGTAGTGCTCGTGCGGGTAGGCGTAGACGGCCTTGTTCAGGCCTCCGTGTACCGTCAGATCAGCCTGCTCGTCGCCGGCCAGACCCAATCGCTGCACCGCGATCCGCTGCGGGTCGGCCGGGGTGCTGACCGCGCGCTTGACGATGCCACTGAGGATGCGACGCCCCTCGATGTCGAGCGGCGTGGCCGCAGCGGTGTTGACGGACAGGATCTGGCGCGGCAGAAGCGTGGACATGATCGGGGCGCAATCGGGTGAGGGCGGAAACAGGAACGCAGGTCGGCAGTATGCGCCCGTTCCCTCCGCCCGGGCGGGGCGCGCTCAATGCCAGGCGGACACGGCCGTCGCCATGGCCTTGAAGCCGACCACGCAGGGCTGACCCGGCTGCCAGTTCATCTGCTGAATGGCCTTGCGAGTCAGCAGGGCCCACACGCTCGGGGGCGGTTGCTCGGCATTGCCGTGCAGTCCGAGTGCCTGATCCAGTTCGATCCCGACGGCGCCATAGGTGCCGTGCTCGCCGGCCAGCATCACCTGGGTGATGCGGCCATGCAGGCAGTTGAGGCTGCTGGTGTCGGCGGGGGGCTGGCGGTGCAGGCTCAGGTCGCGGGCGCGCAGTTTCAGTCGCACCGTGCTGCCCACCGGATGCAGCATCGCGGGCACCGTGATGCGCTGCCCCCCGACATCGACCTCACTGAGCAGCCAGTTCAGGTCGTGGCGGCGCACCACGCCTTCGAGCACGCTGCCGGCGTCGGTGCCTTCCAGGAAGGTCGAGAGGGAGACGTCCGACAGCACCTGGGCCGCGGGCCCCGCGCTGGCCATGCGGCCTTCGTGCAGCACCAGCACATCGTCGGCCAGTCGCACCACTTCGCTCATGCGGGGGCTCACCAGCACCATGGGGATGCGCCAACGGCGCGGGATCTCGGCCAGCAAGGTCAGCAATTCGTCGTGCTCGTGTGCCGGCACCTCGCCCAGCGGGTTGTCGAGCAGCAGCGCCTGTGGCGCGGAGAGCAGGGCCCGACCGAGGGCGACGCGCACACGCTGTGCGGCCGTGAGCTGGGCGGGGCGACGGGAGAGCAGGGGAGACAGGGCCAGCCAGGCGACCACCTGATCGAAGTCGGGGGCGTCGGCGGGTGGGGTGCCGCGCGGCAGGCCGTAGCGCAGGTTGCCACGCACGCTCAGGTGGGTGAACAGGTGGGCATGGGCGTCCAGCCAGACCAGGCGGCGCTGGTGCACGGGCAGGTTGATGCGCGCCGAACCGTCGTACACCGTGTCCTGGCCGATGGCGATGCGCCCTCCGCGTACCGGGATGAGGCCGGCGGTGGCCTGCAGCAGGGCGCTTTGACTGGCGGGTTCACGCCCCACCAGGGCACAGACGCGGCCGGGTGGCACGCGAAACTGCGCCCGGATGTCGAGCCCAGGTTGCTGCAGACGCAGCTCGACACTGAGGGCCCGGGCCGGGGTGGCCATCGCGCGGTGCCGCGTCAGGCGGGGGGCCGGCAGCTGCAGCGCCAAGGTCCACCAACTGCGCCAACGCGAGGCACCCAGGGTGTGGGCGAGTGGGCGGCTCATGGGGGGCAGGGACTGGGTGCGCTGCCCCATCCACATCAACAAGGCCAGCACCGCCATCAGGCTGGCGGCCACGACGTTGCCGAGCAGGGGCAGGTCGACCTGCCCGTCGGGCAGCGTGGGCAACCACGACCAGGTGCGCAGCCAGGCGTCCATCGTCATCCTCCTCGGGGGCCTTGCCAACCCGGACGGCTGGCTTTGACCGCGTTCTGCGCCAGGGGCCACTGCAGCCATTTCACCAGCAGCTTGGCACCAGGGTGGCGGGCGTGGAACGCGCAGGCGATCTGGGCTTCCAGCATCAGCTGAGGGCCTCCCGCCAGCCAGATCTTGCGGGGCTCTCCCTGTGGCGGGGTGGCCTGCCACTGTGCGCGGGTCATGAGGCGATAGCTGGGCAAGCGGGCGCCGGTCTGCACGCTGGCCGCCAGACTCAGCAAGGCGCGCAGTTGGCCGCCACTGAGCCGATGGGCCAGCGCCTCCAGGGGGGAGTCGGCTTCCAGCGGTTGCCAGCTGGCCACGCCGGCGCGACAGGCGGCCAGCACCTGCTGCAGCGCGCGACCGGCATCGGTCTCGCCCCGGATGCCGGCGACGTCGGTGGCCGGGCCCAACAGCAGCACATCGGTGCGGGCCACCGTCTTGCGGTCGAAGATCAGGCCTTCCTGGTCCAGGCGGTCGGCGCGTGGGTGAGACAAAAACAGGCCAGCGTCGATGGCACCCTGCTCCAGGGCGGTCAGCACCTGTCGGGTGCCCATGGCCTCGAAGCGTGCGGTCCAGCCCAGGTCCTGACGCATGGACGATTGCCAGCGTCCGGTCAGACCGGTGCTGATCAGCAGGGGGTCGGCGCCGATGCGCGGGCTGTCGGCGCGTGCCGGCACCCGTCCCTGGGCCAGGCTCATCGAAGGCGCTGCCAGCAGGCCCAGGCCGGGCAGGGAGGCGGTGCAGAAGGTGCGGCGGGCGGAGAGAGGCATGGCGGCAGGCGTCGAAGCAGGGCCCTGTGGGGGCGGACAAGCGTGTCAGGATACAAAAAAGCAGAACGACAGGGCACGCTTTGATGGGGGGGTAGGGGTCTGTCCTTGGTCAGGATCAATGACAGGGGGGTGTCAAAAACGGGCGACTTGATTAAAATGGAAGGTTCCCGCTTGGGCTGGGTGTCGAGAGCATTGTGGGTGGCCGTGTGGTGCCACGGTGTGAAAAAGCCGCGAAGCAGTGCTGTCGAGACCCTGTTTTTTCATTTTCTGGAGTGAGTCATGACTGCTGCAGTACAGGTGAATGCACCTGCCTACGTCAAAAACACCAAGCTGATCGCCTGGGTGGCCGAGATCGCCGCCCTGACCCAGCCCAAGGACATCGTCTGGTGTGACGGTTCGACCGAAGAGTACGACCGCCTGTGCGCCCAGCTCGTGGCCGCCGGCTCCTTCAAGAAGCTCAACTCCGAGCTGCGCCCCAACTCCTACCTGGCCTGGACCCACCCGTCCGACGTGGCCCGCGTGGAAGACCGCACCTTCATCTGCGCCGAGCGCAAGGAAGACGCCGGCCCCACCAACAACTGGTGTGAGCCAGCTGAAATGCGCGCCAAGCTGCAAACCGGCGAAAACGCGCTGTTCAAGGGGGCCATGAAGGGCCGCACGATGTACGTGATCCCCTTCTCGATGGGCCCGCTGGGCTCCAACATCGCCCACATCGGCGTCGAGCTGTCTGACTCGGCTTACGTGGCCGTCAACATGAAGCTCATGACCCGCATGGGCAAGGGCGTGATCGACGTGCTGGGTGCCGACGGCGAGTTCGTGCCGTGTGTGCACACCGTGGGCGCGCCGCTGGAAGCCGGTCAGCAAGACTCGGCCTGGCCTTGCAACCCCGACACCAAGTACATCGTCCACTACCCCTCGACCCGCGAAATCTGGTCCTACGGTTCGGGCTACGGCGGCAACGCGCTGCTGGGCAAGAAGTGCTTCGCGCTGCGCATCGCTTCCACCATGGGCCGTGACCAGGGCTGGCTGGCCGAGCACATGCTGCTGCTGGGCGTGACCAACCCCGAAGGCCAGAAGTACCACGTGGCCGCGGCCTTCCCGTCCGCTTGCGGCAAGACCAACTTCTCCATGCTGATCCCGCCCGAGGGCTACAACGGCTGGAAGGTCACCACCATCGGTGATGACATCGCCTGGATCAAGCCCGGTGCCGATGGCAAGCTGTACGCCATCAACCCGGAAGCCGGCTACTTCGGTGTCGCCCCCGGCACCAACACCCTGACGAACTTCAACTGCATGAAGTCGCTGGACCGTGACGTGATCTTCACGAACGTGGCCCTGACCGACGACGGCGACGTGTGGTGGGAGTCGATGACCGACGAGCTGCCCGCTCACCTGATCGACTGGCAAGGCAAGGACTGGACGCCGGCCATCGCCAAGGAAACCGGCGCCAAGGCCGCTCACCCCAACGCCCGCTTCACCGTGGCCGCCACCAACAACCCGGCGCTCGACCCCGAGTGGGACAACCCCGCCGGCGTGCCGATCGACGCCTTCATCTTCGGTGGCCGTCGCTCGACCACCGTGCCGCTGGTGACGGAAGCCCGTGACTGGACCGAAGGCGTCTACATGGCCGCCACCATGGGTTCGGAAACCACCGCCGCGGCCTTCGGCCAGCAAGGCGTGGTGCGCCGTGACCCGTTCGCCATGCTGCCCTTCATGGGCTACAACATGAGCGACTACTTCCAGCACTGGCTGAACCTGGGCAACAAGCTGGCCGCCTCCGGCGCCCAACTGCCCAAGATCTACTGCGTGAACTGGTTCCGCAAGGGCGCCGATGGCAAGTTCGTCTGGCCTGGCTACAGCGAGAACATGCGCGTGCTGGAATGGATGCTGGGCCGCCTGCAAGGCAAGGCCCACGGCGTGGAAAACGCCTTCGGCATCAGCCCGACCTACGAAGACATCAACTGGAATGGCCTGAACTTCACCAAGGAACAGTTCCAGTCCGTCATCGGCATCGACACCGCCGCCTGGACCCAAGAGCTCAAGCTGCATGACGAGCTGTTCACCCAGCTGGCCTACAACCTGCCGGCCGAAATGCCCGCCACGAAGGCCAAGTTGGCCCAGCGTCTGGCGGCCTGATCGGTCACCGCTCGGTCCGATGGCTCGGACCGGCTCGGCGCCTTGGTGGCGCCACCCTCGGAGCCCCGCCCTGCGGGGCTTTTTTTCGCCGGTCTTGGGGGCGTGCGTCGATTCAGCGGGCCGGGTCGCGCAGGTCCATCACCTCGCGCGTGATCATGCCGGCGTAGCGCTGGATGACCACGCGGGCGTCCAGATCGGGCTCATCGCTCAGCATCTCCTGCACGGCATAGCCCATTTCCACGGCCAGGCGGGCGAAGGTCTGGACCTGGGTGCGGTCGATGTCAGGGTGCGCGCTCAGAAAGGCCTGCTCGATGAGTTGCGAGACGTGGCGGTGGGAGGCCACCCGCACCTCGTACAAGGCGGGCACCGCGCGCAGGGCCCGCATGATCCAGACCCCACCCGCGAACGCGTCGGTCAGCGCCAGCGTGTCGGCGAAGAGCACCAGCAGCCGTCGCTCGAATTCGGCGGCTGGCGCCGCCAGGGTTTCGGGCGTGGCCCATTGGGCCAGCAAGCTGTTTTGCGCGCCCATCAGGCGCTCCCCCAAGGCGTGCAGCACCGCGTACTTGTTGGGGAAATAGCGGTACAGCGCGGGTGGGGTGAGCCCGGCGCGCTCGCAGATCAGGTTGGTGGACAGGCGTTCGATGCCGACCTCGGACAGCAGATCGGCCGTGATGGCCAGGATGCGCTCGAAGGTTTCCTGCGCGCGGCCTTGGCGCGGCAGGGTTTTGGTGTCCAGATCCGGTGCGGACGGACGGGTCGTGGAAAGGGTGCTTGGCATCTTTTGGCCCCGTATCGATGCGGGAATTCTGGCATGGGCCCCGAGCGTGACCTGTGTCACGGGTATCCCCTGATGATTGGGTAGTGATAACTATCGAACATGGTGGCACGTGTTCAACCGATCGGGAGCTGCTGCCATGCCTGTTTGCCTGCCTTTCATGCGTCGTCGTGTGCGTGCCGTTGCCACGGCTTGCGCTTTGGCCCTGACGGGCCTCTTGGCGGCACCGGCCTGGGCCGGTGAGTTCCTGATCGGCACGGGGGTGTACGACATCACCGGTCCGGCGGCCGAGACGGGCATGTTCGGCTATGCCGCGCAGCAGGAGGTCAATGGGCTGCACCAGCGTTTGCGGGCCCGTGCCTTCATCATGCAGGGTGCGCAGGGCGGCCCGCGTGCGGTGTTCGTGAACGTGGACCTGGGTGCGGCCCACGAGTCCCTGAAGCTCGCCGTCATCCAGCGACTGCAGCCCCGTTACGGCACGCTCTACCGCCACGACAACGTGATGCTCTCGGCCACCCACACGCACGTGGGCAGTGGCGGCCATGCGCATCACACGCTTTACATCCTGGCGGCGGCCGACAAGAGTGGGGCCGGCTATGACGCCCAGAGCTTCGAGGCGGCGGTGTCGGGCATCGTGGCCGCCATCGAGCGCGCGCACCGCAACCTGGCACCGGGTCGCATCGAATTGGTGGAAGGCAACTTGCTGGGCGCCACGCGCAACCGCTCGCTGCCCGCGTTCCGCGCCAATCCGGATGCGGCCGCGCTGGGGCACGACACCAACAAGACCATGACGGTGCTGAAGTTCCGCAAGGACAATGGGCGCGAGGTGGGCATGCTGAACTGGTACGCGATCCATCCGACCAGCTTCAGCCTGAAGTTCACCCACATCAGCGGCGACAACAAGGGCTACGCGTCGCAGTTCTTCGAGCGACGCAAGGGGGTCAACTACAGTGCCTCCGAGACCTTTGTCGCGGCCTTTGCGAATGCCGATGAGGGCGATGTGGTGCCGACCGATGGCAATGCCTACTCGGCACCGGGCTACGAGGGCTCGCCCAACGAGTACGCCAATGCCGAAGCAGCGGGCCAGCGTCAGCTCCACAAAGCCTGGGAGCTGTACACCACGCCCGGTCGCGTTCTGCCCGGGGTGGTGGACCTGCGCCACCAGTGGGTGACGATGCCCGGCCTGGCCGTGGCGCCCGCCTACAGTCAGCCCGGCGGCGCGGTGCTGTGCACGGCGGCCCGAGGGGTGTCGTTCGCCGCCGGTGGCGAGAACGGACCGTCCAACATCCCTAGCATCACCGAGGGCATGACCACGGCCAGCGCCCAACTGGGCACGGCCCTGCAGACCTTTGCGAGCTCGCCGTTGGGCGGCCTGGTGCAGACGGCGTTCTTCGGCATCTCGTCGGTGGTCAGTGACCCTTGCCAGTCGCCCAAGCCCACTCTGTTGCCCACCGGGGCCCTGGACTGGGTGCCGTCGGTGCTGCCCATCCAGGTGATCCAGGTCGGCGCGCTGGCCATCGTCGGGCTGCCCTTCGAGCCGACGACGATGGTCGGGCATCGCTTGCGCGCCCAGGTGCGCCAGCAACTGGCCGCCAAGGGGGTGGACACGGTGGTGGTGGCGGGCTTGTCCAACAGCTACGCGGGCTACCTGACCACCCGCGAAGAGTTCGAGATGCAGCACTATGAAGGCGCCTCCAACGAGTTTGGCCCCTGGGCGCTCGGCGCCGTCCAGCAGACCGTGGCGCACCTGACGCAGGCCATGGTCAGTGGCGCAGCCGTGGAGCCGGGCCTGCCGCCGCGTGACCGGACCTCGGCGCTGCGCCTGACGCGACCGGGTGTGGCTTTCGATGACAAGCCGCTGAGAGAGAGCTTTGGCAAGGTGCTGCAGGACGCCCAGCCGGCCTATCAGTCGGGGCAGGTGGTGAAGGCGAGTTTCCGCAGCGGCCACCCCAAGAACCACCTCAAGACCCAGGACAGCTTCCTGCGGGTCGAGCGCTGGCAGGACGGGCAATGGGTGGCCGTGGCCCAGGATTGGGACTGGGAGACCAGCTACCAGTGGCGCCGTGAGGGGATCGCCTATTCGGTGGTGGATGTGGTGTGGCGCATCCCTGCCGGCACGCCCGCCGGCAGCTACCGCTTGCGTCACGACGGGCATTGGAAGAACGGCTGGACGGGGGCGATCAACCCGTACACGGGCGTGAGCCGCGCTTTCCGTGTGGACTGAGAGGCAGGAGTGCGTTGGTGAAGTCTTGGTGTACCGCGCGGGGACATCGGTCCCTGCAGAGACGATGGGTGGCTTGGGGGACCGTTGGGGCTTTGGCCTGGTCTGTGGGCTTGAGCGGTTGCGGTGAGCGGGCTCCGGTGCCGCCCACCGATGCCGATGTGCTGGCCGCCGAGCGGCTGCGTCCGGCCCGGCCTGAATTGGCCGCCCTGTACGAGCGCAGCTGCCTCGCCTGTCATGGCGTGCGCAGCGCCGCACCGCTGACGGGCCATGCCCCGTCGTGGCAGGCGCGCCTGCAGCAGGGCCCGGACGTCTTGCTGGCTCACACCCGCGAGGGCCTGCGCGGCATGCCCGCCATGGGCCTGTGCCCCGATTGCAGCGATGCCGAGTTGCAAGACCTGATCACCTTCATGAGCACCCCCCGATGAGCCGATCTCACCTGAATCGCCGACAGCTGCTGAGTGGCGCGGCCGCCCTGGGTCTGGTCGACGCCTTGCGGGGCGGGACCCTGGCGCCATGGTTGGTCAGCGAGGCCCATGCGCAGACGCCACCGCGGGCACCCGCTGCGCCGCGCCGCTGGCAGAACTGGTCGGGCCTGCAGCAGGCCACGCCGTCCACCTGGGCGACACCCGCCAACGAGGCCGAGGTGCAGCAGCTCCTGCGTCGCACGCGCGGCGAGGTGCGTGCGGTCGGCGCGGGCCACTCCTTCACGGCCCTGGTGCCCACCGACCAGACCCTGGTGTCGTTGGACCGCCTTCAGGGTCTTGTCTCGGTCGACCGGGCCGCGATGACCGTCACCGCCCACGCCGGCACGCGCATCGGTGCCCTGGCGCGGGCGCTCGACGCCCAGGGCCTGGCCCTGCGCAACCAGCCCGATGTGGACGTGCAGACCCTGGCCGGCGCCATCGCCACCGGCACCCACGGCACCGGGGCCAGCTTGCCGGCTCTGCACGACGAGGTCGTGGCGATGCGCCTGGTGCGCCCGGACGGGGCGCTCGTCGAGATCGACGCCCGTCGCGACCCGGAGCTGCTGGCGGCCGCCCGCGTCTCGCTGGGCAGCCTGGGTCTGGTCACCCGTGTGACCCTGCGCGTGGTGCCCGCCTATCACCTGGAACGCCACGTCTGGTTGATGCCTTTGGCGCAGGCGCTGGCCGAGGCACCCGAGCTGGCGCGGCGCCACCGGCATTTCGAGTTCTACGTGCTGCCCTTCACCGGTTACGCCGCCTGCATCCGCCTGGACCCCTACTCGGGCACCGACCTGAGTCTGCCCCACTCGGCCGATGAGGACGTGCTCAGCGACCTCAAGCAGCTGCGGGACTGGCTGGGCCGCTTCCCGCGCCTGCGCCGCTGGGTGGCCCAGCAGGCCATCGACCCTCAACTGACCGAATCGGCGCGCCATCGCTCCCACCGCCTGTTGTCTTCGGTGCGCCCGACCCGCTTTCAGGAAACCGAGTGGCATGTGCCGCGCGAGCAGGGACTGGCCTGCCTGCGTGCGGTGGTCGACCGGCTGGAGCAGCGCAACGAGGCCTTCTTCCCGCTGGAGTTCCGCTTTGTCCGGGGCGATGGCGCCTGGCTCAGCCCCTTCCATGGCCGAGACAGCTGCTCGATCGCCGTGCATGCCGCGGCCGACGAGGACTGGGCCTATCTGATCGACGATTTCACGCCGATCTTCCGTGCGCATCAGGGGCGCCCCCACTGGGGCAAGCTGCACCGCCTGGGCGCCGCCGACCTGGCCCCGCTCTACCCGCGCTGGGCCGATTTCGCTGCCCTGCGCCAGCGCTTCGACCCGCAGGGGCGCCTGCTCAATGCCCACCTGCGCCAGGTGTTCGGCATCACCTGAGGACCTGCACCATGCCGAACTGGACACGCCGACGCTGGCTGGGCGCTGCTGCCCTGGGGAGCGGCGTGGCGATCTGGGCTGTGCGCCCCGGGGAGGCCGGTGCCCCCCACGATGCGCGCTTTCAGGCCCTGAGCCGTGCCCTGCGCCAGGCCGGGGTTACCCAGCCCACGCTGGTGCTCGACCGCGCGCAGCTGCACGCCAATGCCCGTCAGGTGCGCGCCAACCTCGACGCGGCCCTGGCGCTGCGTCTGGTCAACAAATCCTTGCCCTGCCTGCTGCTGCTTGACGAGCTGTCCACCCTGTTGGGCACCGAGCGGCAGATGGTGTTCAACCTGCCTTACCTGCAACTGCTGGCCGAGCAGCGGCCGCGCAGCGAGGTGCTGCTCGGCAAGCCCTTTCCGGTGGCCGCGGCCGCCCATTTTCTGGCGCATCCCCCGCGCAGTGGCTTCGACCCCGTCCGCCAGGTGCAATGGCTGGTGGACACCCCGGCGCGGCTGGCGCAGTACCGCGACCTCGCCCGGGCGCGTCGGCAGGTGCTGCGCATCAACCTCGAAATCGACGTGGGCCTGCACCGCGGTGGTCTGCCCGACGACGCGGCGCTGCGCGAGGTGATCGGCCTGCTGCAAGGCGAGCCCTGGCTGCAATGGTCCGGCTTCATGGGCTACGACGCTCACACCGAAAAGATCCCCGACCTGGGCGGGCTGCGCACGGCGGCACGCGCCCAGGTGCAGCAGCGCTACCGGGCCTGCCTGGACGCGATGCAGGCCAGCCCGCTGGCCCGCGACCCCGCGCGGCTGACGCTCAACACCGGCGGCTCCCCCACCTACCGCCTGCACCAGGCAGGGGGCCCGGCCAACGAGGTGGCCGTGGGCTCGGCCCTGGTCAAACCCAGCGACTTCGACACCCCCCTGTTGGCCGATCTGCAACCCGCCGTCTGGATCGCCACGCCAGTGCTCAAGGTGGCCCCCTGGCGGGCGCCCGACGGGGTGGGGGCCTTGGGCACGCTGCTGCGCGGCTGGGACCCCAACCAGCGCGTCGCCCATTTCATCCACGGGGGGCACTGGCTGGCGCAGCCCGACTCGCCGGCGGGCTTGCAGGCCAGCGCCCTGATCGGGGCCTCGTCCAACCAGCAGCTCTATGTGGGCTCGGGCCGCCAGGGCCTGCAGCCTGACGACTTCGTGTTCTTCCGTCCGACGCAGAGCGAGGCGGTGCTCCAGCAGTTCGGGGACATTGCCGTGGTCGAAGGCGAGCGCGTGATGGCGATGTGGCCGGTCTTCCCCGCGCGCGCCTGAGCGGCGTGCGCCCTCAGTCCGGCGTCCACACCCGCGCTTCGGTCACCACGGCCATCAGCGGCAGGTCGTGTGCCTGCGGGGCCAGCTCCTCGCGGCTCACCCGCGCTTGCTCCCAGGCCACGCCGATCACGGTCACCCCCGGGTGTGCCGCCAGGTAGCGATCGAAATAGCCGCCACCATAGCCCAGGCGGTAGCCCTCGGGCGTGAAGCCCACGCAGGGCACCAGCACCACATCGGGCACCACGGCCTTGCCCGTCGGGCTGGGCAGGCCGCACTCGTCCACGCTGCTCAACTCGCCCCCATCCCAGGGGCGGAAATGCATCGCCACCGGTTCGCGCTGGGCAAAGGGCAAGGCCAGGCGGCAATCCCACTGCGCCTGGGCGCGCAAGGCCAGTGTCCTTGGGTTAAATTCCCCTTTCATGGGCCAGTACACCCCCAGGACTTCGGGCTCCAGCTGCGCGAGCACGTCCAGCAGACCTTGTTCAAGCTGCGCTTGTGCGGCCTCGCCGGCAGGCGTGGCGCACCAGGCTTGATGTGCGGCCAACAGGCGGCGGCGCAGGGCGGGACGATCGGGATTCGGGGCGGGTGAGGTCATCACAGAGAGACATTCCATTGAAATTCACACTCAAGTATGCGGCCCCGGCCGCCCGGATGCTGGCGGCGATGGCCCTGGCCTGGGGCGCCTCGGTCCCCGTCGCCTCCGCGCAGACCGCGACGGACGGCGCGGACAATGCCGCCATCATGGCGGCCCGCGAAGCCTGGCGCACCCGCGACGCGGTGGCGCTGCTGTCGGCCCGCGATCAGCTGATCCGCACGCAGCACCCCTTGGCCCCCTGGGCCGACTACTGGTCGCTGATGCTGCGCCTGCCCACCCTCAGCGTGGCCGAGGCCGACGCCTTCTTCGCGCGCTGGCCGGACAGCTACGTGGCCGACCGGGGCCGCAACGACTGGTTGCTGGAGCTGGGACGCCGCCAGGACTGGGCGACCTTCCTGCGGATCCAGCCGCAGTTCCGCATGGCTGACGACCGCGAGGTGGCATGCTGGGACGTGTTGGCGCGCTACCAGACCCGACCCACCGCCCAGCCTGCGATCACCTGGCGCACCCAGGCCCAGCAGGTCTGGTGGGACCAGAAGGATGCGGACCAGGCTTGCGACCGCATGGCCAGCGCGCTGCTGAAAGCCGGGGTGCTCACCCCTGACGATGTGTGGCACAAGCTGCGGCTGGTCGTGGAGACCAACAAGCCCAAGGCCGTGCAGCAATCGGCGCGCCACCTCGGCGATGCCGTGGCCCAGGTGGCTGCGCGCCTGATGACCGCGCCGCAGGCCGTGTTGCAGCCTGGCGCGCTCACCGCTCCCCTCATGTCGGCGGGAGAGCCGCCCAGCGGCGCACCGGGCGCCTCGATGGGGCCTCCGTCGTCGGGCACGAAGGCATCGAAAAAAACCGCCACCAGTGTGCTGCGCAAGAAGCAGCTGCCCAAGCCCACGCTGGCCAGCATCCCGCTGACGATCCCGCCGGAATCGGAAGGCCCACTCAACCTGCTGGCCTTCATCCGCTGGGCCAGCGTGGACCACGCCGCGGCGGCCGCGGCCATCGCCGATCCCGCCACCCGCGCCCGCTGGCAATGGCGCGCCGAAGAGGCCGCCTGGGCCTGGTCGCAATTGGGCCGTACCGCGGCATGGCGGCTGCTGCCCGAGGCGCCAGCGCACTATGCGCGGGCCTGGACCGATCTGGGCATCGCTGCGGGTGCGGGTGAGTTGTCGCCCGGCGCGGCGGCCTGGTCCGAGGAGACCCTGGCCTGGATGGTGCGCAGTGCCATCCGTGCGGCCACAGCGGGTGACACCTCCCGCTGGCCCCTGGTGGAGCAAGCCGTCTCGGCCATGTCCGCCGAACAGCGCCGCGATCCGGCCTGGGCATACTGGCAGGCGCGGGCGCTGCAGGCCCGGGCGGCGCAAACGCCATCGGCTGCCGCGGCCTTGCGCCAGCAGGCCCGTGAACTCCTGATCCAGGTCGCTGACCCGCTGACCTTCTACGGACAACTGGCTGCCGAGGCCTTGCAAGGCCGCCCAGCTGCGCCACCCGTGCCCCCCGCTCCACTGAGTGATGCGGAACTGGCCCGCGCCGAAGCGGAGCCCGGCATCGACCGTGCGCTGCGCCTGCTGGCGCTGGGCTGGCGAACCGAGGCGGTGCGCGAGTGGAACTTCACCTTGTCGCGCACCAAGCCGGGTGGCCTGAGTGACCGTGAACTGCTGGCCGTGGCCGAAGTGGCGTGCCGCCGCGAGATCTGGGACCGTTGCATCAATTCCAGCGAGCGCACCCGCCAGGCGGTGAGCCTGGCCCAACGCTACCCCACGCCTTTCCACGACGAGGTGCTCGCCGCCGCCGCCGAAGTCGGGTTGGACCCCGCTTACATGTACGGGCTGATTCGCCAGGAGTCACGCTTTCTGGTGGCGGCCCGCTCGTCGGTGGGGGCCTCAGGGCTGATGCAGGTGATGCCGGCCACAGCCGCCTGGACCGCGCGCAAGCTCAACATCCCTTACAGCCCTGAGCTGCTGACCGACCGTGCCACCAACCTGCGCATCGGTGCGGGTTACCTCAAGCTGGTGCTCGATGACTTCGAGGGCACGCAAGCCATGGCCGCAGCGGCCTACAACGCCGGCCCCAGCCGCCCACGACGCTGGCGTGAAGGCAGCACGGTCGATGCAGCGGCCTGGGCCGAGAACGTGCCGTTTGCCGAGACCCGTGACTACGTCAAAAAGGTGCTGGCCAACGCCACCGTGTATGCCCACGTCCTGAGCGGTCAACCCCTGGCGCTCAAACGCCGTCTGGGCGACACCATCGGGCCGCGGGTGGTGTCGGCCCCCGGTGTGGCGCAAGATCTCCCCTGATCGCGCCAGCGCACCGCGGCGTCACCCCAAGCAAAAGGGCCCATCCGTGAGGAGGGGCCCTTTGTCATGGGGTTTGGCGCAGCGTGACGACCAGCGCCTGGCCGGTCGCCTGCGCCTGGCGTGGTCAGGCGGCGCTCAGCAGCGCAGCAGTGTCGAACACGCTGCTCATCGGCGGCAGGTTCATCACGATGGTCGGCGTGGCGTTCTTGGAGACCTTCACAGGCTTCACATTGGGGTCGTTCTGCGCCACATCGGCCTTGTCCCAGTTGCTGGCCGATTCCTTGCCCGAAACGGCCATGGAATAGAACACGCGGAAGGGGATCTTGCGCTCGCTCCAGAAATCGGCGGCGTCGCGGAAGGCGTCGAGCAGCTGCTCGCGGGTCTCGCGGTCGCAGGCGTTGTCACCGGGGATGAGTTCGAGCACGACGACGAAACCCGGCTGCGGGCCCGACTTGTGGACGAGGTCGGTCATGCAGTCGTACAGCGCGTCGAGGTTCTTGCCGAAGTGATCCGGGAACAGGAAGTCGCGAGCAATGATGTCCAGCACGTCCTGTTTGTCCTTCGCAGCGCTCAGGTTGGTGTACAGGAAGTGGTGGCCAACCGCGTGGGCTGCCTGTTGCAGTTCTTCCGGGCGAAAGGCGCGGATGGCTTGAACGATGTTGGGTCGAACGGATTGCAACAACATGATCGCTTGGGGCCTTCAGCGCCAGGAGCAAGACTCCAGGGGCCGGGAGGCAAAGTTGAGGGTCAAAGAAAAAAGAGCGGAAGGTGACCGGACCGGTCAATGCCGAGGGTCGATGCGTTGAAAGCTGCTGTAGTGATCCTCGGTGTAGAAACAAGTTTCAGGTTGACGCATTTCTTTACCACCACAGACGATGCGCCGCGCGCCGCGGTCGCGCGCACCTGGGGTGGGCACGGTGTATTCACGGTAGTGACCGCGTGGCTGACGGGGCAGGAGGCGTTCGCGGTTGCCGAACACCGAGCCGTCTTTGGCGTAACGGAAAGGACCGCCAGCCAGGATGCGTCGGTGGACGACTTGCGCTTGAACCGGCAGCGCCGACAAAGGCACCACAGCTTCAACGGCCGGCTGGTCGATGGGATCGGAGCGTCGCGCCTGGGCCTCTACGGGCATCCAGTGGGCGGCGACACCCAGCACCAGTCCAGCCAGGAAAGCCGCAGACCGAGAAGTCAGGCGGGAAGGCCCTGACAGCCGGGTCGTGAAGGGTTCTGCACTCAGCACAACAGCTCTACGTGAAAGCCATCATGCTATCGAAAACCCCCCAAAAGCTCAAGGCCCCGGGCCGCTGAAAAGCGGCTAACCGGGGCCTTTTGACGGGGGGTTGACAGCCTGTGCTATAAGCCCGGGCTGTTTTCAGCGGCGCCTGGCCGCGTCACGTTCAGCGTGTGGCGTTCGCGTCGGCCACCGTCATCGCCGTCATGTTGACAATGCGGCGCACCGTCGCCGAAGGCGTCAGGATGCACACCGGCTTGGCCGCACCCAGCAGGACCGGGCCCAGCGCGATGTTGTTGCCGGCCGCGACCTTGAGCAGGTTGTAGGCGATGTTGGCGGCATCCACGTTCGGGCACACCAGCAGGTTGGCCTCGCCACTCAGGGTGCTGCGCGGCATCAGCTTTTGGCGATAGGGCTCGTCCAGCGCGGTGTCACCGTGCATCTCGCCGTCGATCTCCAGCCAGGGGGCCTGTTGCTGGATCAGGGCCAGGGCCTGGCGCATCTTCACGGCCGAGGGCTCGTTGCTGGAGCCGAAGTTCGAGTGCGACAGCAGGGCCGCCTTCGGACGCTGGCCGAAACGCATCATCTCCTCGGCCGCCATGATGGTGATCTCGGCGAGCTGTTCGGCCGTGGGGTCGTAGTTGATGTGCGTGTCGAGGATGTTGACCGTGCGACCCGGCAGGATCAGGCCCGTCATGGCGGCATAGGTCTTGACGCCCTCACGCTTGCCGATCACCTGGTCGATGTAGGCCAGGTGCATGCTGGTCTGACCCCAGGTGCCACAGATCAGGCCATCGACCTCACCCTTGTGCAGCAACATGGAGCTGATCAGCGTCAGGCGACGGCGCATCTCGATCTTGGCCATCTGCTCGGTCACGCCCTTGCGCTCGGTCAGACGGTGGTAGGTCTGCCAGTACTCGCGGTAGCGCGGATCGTTCTCGACGCTGACGGCGTCGTAGTCCACGCCAGCCTTCATGCGCAGACCGAACTTCTCGATGCGCTGGGCGATGATCTCGGGGCGACCCACCAGGGTCGGGCGAGCGATGTTCTCGTCCACCACGATCTGGGCGGCGCGCAGCACGCCTTCGTTCTCGCCCTCGGCGTAGGCGATGCGCTTGGCCTTGGCGCGCTTGGCCACGCTGAAAATGGGCTTCATCGTCGTGCCCGAGGCGTAGACGAAGCTCTGCAGCTTCTCGCCGTAGGCCACGAAATCGGTCACCGGGCGCGAGGCCACGCCCGAATCGGCCGCCGCTTTGGCCACCGCCGGTGCGATCTTCATCATCAGGCGGGGGTCAAACGGCTTCGGAATCAGGTATTCCGGACCGAAGCTCAGCGACTCGCCCGCGTAGGCAGCGGCCACCACCTCGTTCTGCTCGGCGCGGGCCAGCTCGGCGATGGCGCGCACCGCGGCGATTTCCATCTCATCGGTGATGGTCGTCGCACCGGAGTCCAGGGCCCCGCGGAAGATGTAGGGGAAGCACAGGACGTTGTGGACCTGGTTCGGGTAGTCCGAGCGGCCGGTGGCCATGATGGCGTCGTCGCGCACGGCCTTGACGTCCTCCGGGGTGATTTCCGGGTTCGGATTGGCCAGGGCAAAGATGATGGGCTTGGGCGCCATCTTGGCGACCATTTCTTTCTTGAGCACGCCGCCGGCGGACAGGCCCAGGAAGATGTCGGCGCCTTCGATGACTTCGGACAGCTTGCGCAGGTCGGTCTTCTGGGCGAAGAAGGCCTTGTCTTCGTCCATCAACTCGGTGCGGCCTTCGTAGACCACGCCGGCCAGGTCGGTGACCCAGATGTTTTCACGCGGGAAGCCCATCTTGACCAGCAGGCCCAGGCAGGCGAGTGCGGCCGCACCGGCGCCCGAGGCGACCAGCTTGACTTTCTTGATGTCCTTGCCGGCCACGTGCAGGCCGTTGAGCATGGCAGCGCCCACGACGATGGCGGTGCCATGTTGGTCGTCGTGGAAGACCGGGATCTTCATGCGCTCGCGCAGCTTGCGCTCGATGTAGAAGCAGTCGGGTGCCTTGATGTCTTCGAGGTTGATGCCGCCGAAGGTGGGCTCCAGCGAGGCGATGATCTCGACCAGCTTTTCGGGGTCCTTCTCGTCGATCTCGATGTCGAACACATCGATGTCGGAGAACTTCTTGAACAGGACGGCCTTGCCCTCCATCACGGGCTTGGCGGCCAGCGGGCCGATGTCGCCCAGACCCAGCACGGCGGTGCCGTTGGTGATCACGGCCACCAGGTTGCCACGGGAGGTGTACTTGAAGGCGGTGGCCGGGTTTTCGACGATTTCCTCGCAGGGCGCGGCCACGCCGGGCGAGTAGGCCAGTGCCAGATCGCGCTGGTTGGTCAGTTGCTTGGTGGCGCTGATGGCGAGCTTACCGGGGGTAGGGTGCTCGTGGTATTCCAGCGCCGCCTTTTTGAGTTCAGCGCGTTTTTGCTCAGGGGTGGTCATGTTTTGGTTCACCTTGAAACGCCGGCGGATGTGTCGGCAGGCTCACATTTTAGGAACATCAAGGTGGTTTCGCCCAAGCTGCGCTGGAATTGTCCGAGCGCGGGAGGCCTGATCCCCGACAATGCAGCCATGAGCCTGGGTGAATTTGATCTGATCGAAACCTTCTTCTGGCGGCGGCCGGGCCAGGGCCCGCACCGTGCCGTGGTCGGCAATGGTGACGACTGCGCGGTGATCGCGCCAGCGCCGGGGATGCAACTGGCCGTCTCCACCGACACCTTGGTGGAGGGGCGTCACTTTCTGTCTACCGTCAGTCCGGCCCGGTTGGGGCACAAGGCGCTGGCGGTGAACCTGTCGGATCTGGCCGCCTGCGGCGCGGCGCCCGTGGCGTTCACCCTCGCGCTGACCTTGCCCAGGGTGGACGAGGCCTGGCTGCGAGGCTTTGCCCGTGGCCTGCTCGACCTGGCCGACGAACACGACTGCGAACTGATCGGTGGCGACACCACGGCGGGGCCCTTGGCCATCGGCATCACGGTGATGGGGGAGGTGCCGGCCGGCCAGGCCTTGCTGCGCAGTGGGGCCCAGGTGGGCGACGATCTGTGGGTGAGTGGCCATCCCGGTGAGGCCCGGCTGGCGCTGGAAGCCTTCCGCGGCAGCCTGCACCCAGGTTTGAGCACCGAGGCTTTCGAGGCCACCCGTCTGGCCATGGAGCGTCCGGACCCGCGTGTGGCGTTGGGGGTGGGCCTGCGCAGCCTGGCCACGGCCGCGATCGATGTGTCCGACGGCCTGCTGGGAGACCTGGGGCATGTGCTGCGCCGCAGCCGGGTGGGGGCCTCGCTGAACCTGGACGAGTTGCCCGTGAGCCCCTGGCTCGTGGCACGTTCGCCCGACGAGCGACTCGATTGCATCCTCGCCGGGGGTGACGACTATGAACTGCTGTTCACCGCGTCGCCCGCGCAGCGCGAGCGCATCGCCCAACTGGGCGCCGAGCTGGGCCTGGTGCTCAGCCGAATCGGGCGCATCGAGGCCGAGCCGGGCCTGCGCCTGTGGCGGGGTGGGCAGACCGTGCCCAACCGCTGGACCTCGTTCGACCACTTCAAGGGGGCCGCATGAGCATGAGCGAAGCCCCGCGCCGGCCCACGGTGGGCATTTTGCTCAGCCGCCCGGCGCACTTCATCGCCCTGGGCGCTGGCAGCGGGCTCAGTCCTATCGCGCCGGGCACGGTCGGCACGCTGTGGGCCTGGCTCAGCTTTGTCGCGCTGCAGATGGCGCTGAGCGGCCAGCCGCAGGCCGATCTGATCTGGGCGGCCATTCTGCTGTTGGGCTGGCCCCTGGGCTGCTGGGCCTGCACCCGCACGGCGCAGCACTTGCGCACCAGCGACCCCGGTGCCATCGTGTGGGATGAGATCTGGGCTTTCTGGCTGATGTTGTGGCTGATCGGTCCGGTGGGCTGGCTGGGGCAACTGGGCGCGTTCGTGGCCTTCCGTTTCTTCGATGCGGCCAAGCCGGGCCCGGTGGCCTGGGCCGATGCCCTGTTCAAGGCCGTGCCGGGCCAGCCGATCGGCTGGCGCCAGGGCTTGGGCATCATGTTCGACGACCTGGTGGCCGCCGCCTGCGCCTTGCTGGTGCTGGCGCTGGGTGTGGCTGTGCGGGATCGCGGGGTGCTGGCGACCCTGTTCGGCTGAACCGCATCGAGGTCGTTGGGGCGAGGCAAGCAAATGGCCGGTGGGCCGGAAAGGATGCAGCGATGAGCGTGAGCCTGAATGTGTCAAGCGAGGTCGTGGCGCTGGCCGAGCGCCTCAAAGCCCACCACTGGCGCTTGGCCACGGCCGAGTCGTGCACCGGTGGCCTGATTGCCGCCCATTGCACCGCGCTGAGCGGTTCGAGTGACTGGTTCGAGCGGGGCTTCGTCACCTACAGCAACGAGGCCAAAACCGAGATGCTGGGCGTGGACGCCGCCCTGATTGCCGCCCATGGTGCGGTGAGCGAGCCGGTGGCGCGGGCCATGGCCGAAGGTGCGCTGGCGCGCTCGCGGGCCGACATCGCGGTGGCCGTCACTGGCATTGCCGGGCCGACCGGGGGCTCGGCCGAGAAACCTGTGGGCACGGTGTGGCTGGCCTGGGCGCTGCGCCGCGGCATCGTGCACACCGAGTTGCTGCACCTGCCGGGCGACCGCGCGGCCGTGCGCGAGGCAACCGTGGCCCACGCCTTGGCCGGCGTCCGCCTGCGGGCCACACCCTTGTGATGCCAGTGCGCTGAGCTCAGCGCCGGCTCGCGTGGGCGAGGCGGTAGCAGGGTGCGCCTGAGACGAAGGGTTCAGCCCTGCGGTGGGCGGGCCATCATGCGCTGCAGCGCCGTGTCGATGACCAGGCCCCACAGGCTGTAGAGGATGGAGCCCAGCAGCGCTTGCCAGAAGCCAGTCACGTGGAAACCGTCCAGCAAGCCCGAGGCCATCTGGAAGGTCAGCGCGTTGATGACGAACAGGAACAGGCCCAGCGTCAGGATGGTGACCGGCAGGGTCAGCAGGATCAGCAGCGGGCGCACAAAGGCGTTGAGCAAGCCGATCACCAGGGCGGCCCACATGGCCGAGCCGAAGCTGTCGACCTGTACGCCCAGGTTCCACTGCGTTAGCAGCACCAGGGCACAGGCCAGCAAAAGCCAGCGTATCAGGAGTGTCATGGTGGCAAGCATAGCCCAGCTGGCTGGACTATATTGAGGAGAGCGCCGCGGTGGGGGCGCAGGGCGTGAAGAAGGCGAGGGTGTGATGTCCGGGGAACAGGTTCTGGCGGTGCTGGTGGCGAGCGTGTGCGCCGTGATGCTGGTGCGGCTGTGCCTGCCCGCATCGCGTCGCATCCAACTGGATCAAGCCGTCAGGCGTCAGTGGGTGCTCACTTCGGGTGCGGTTCGCCGTCTGTTCCGTAGCCGTGCCGCCCGCCAGGCCGAGGCCGTGCAAGCCGAGCAGGCGCGCCAGGCGACCGAGGCCGCCATCGAGCGTGCCCGGCGCGCCAGCCGGGCGGCCGACGTGGTGCGCGAAGGCAATGTCTACAAGCCTGAGGCGTTTCAGAAACCCCGCAAACCGCATTGAGGGTGACGCGAGCGCCCGCCCTGCCAGGGTGCATGGATGCGTGCGGGCACTTTGAGGGGCGGCCAGTGGCGCCCGATCAGGCCCGCGCGGCGATGCGTTGACCCACGATGGCCGCGGAGGCGACGCCCAAGGCCAAGGTGAGGGCGGCCCCGGCGAACACCGCGGCGGGCAGACCGTGGTCCATCAGCAGGCCGAAGGCCGGCGCGGCCAGCGCCAGACCGCTGTCCAGTCCTGCGTACACCGTGCCGTACACCCGGCCGGTGGCACCCGGAGGAGCCGCCCGCTTGATCAGCATGTCGCGCGAGGGGTTGGCCAGGCCGGTGCCAAAGCCGGCCAGCACCACGCTGAGGGCCGCCAGCCAGGGCGGCAACTGCCCGGAGGCGCTCAGCAGCAGCATGAGCACCGACACCCCGATGGACACGCCGATCGTGCGCTCCAGCCGCGCCACGCGGTTGACCAGGAAGCCGCCGATGAACATGCCCACGGCCCCACACAGCATGTAGCCGGTCACGACGAACGCCGTGGTGGTGTCGGTCAGGCCATACATCAGGTTCAGGGCCGGGCTGGCAAAGCTCTGGATCGCACCCAGTGCGGCGGCCGTCCACAGGAAAAAGGAGAAGCACAGCCACACCGCGGGCAGCTTCAGGAAGGCCAGCGCGTGCTCGGCCGAGCCATCGGCGACTTGTGCCTGCACCTGGGCGCGGTGGGTGGCGTGGTGGTCGTCCAGGTCGTCACGGCGCCACAGCATCAGCGCCAACACTCCGGCGCCCAGCAGCGCGGCGCACAGCGCGGCGGTGCGCCAGCTGCCCGTCAGCGTGGTCAGCCCGATGAGGAAGACCGGACCCAGCCCCCAGCCCAGGTTGCCGCTGAGACCGTGTGCCGAGAAAGCGTGTCCCAGACGCGAGCTTGAAACCCGGCGATTCAAGATGGTGAAGTTGGCCGGGTGCATGGGTGCATTGCCCAGGCCGGCCAGGGCCGCCGCCAGCATCAGGCCGGCATAGCCTTGCGCGGTCGCGGTGGCCAGTGAGGCGGCCACATAGCAAACCATGGCGCCGTACAGCACCGGGCGGGCACCGTGGCGATCGACCACGAAGCCGGCCAGGGCCTGCCCCACGCCGGAGATGACGAAGAACACCGTCAGCAGCAGGCCGAGCTCGGCATAGCTGAAGCCGAACTCCCGGATGAACACCGGGAACAGCGGCGGCAGCAGCATGTGGTGGAAGTGGGAGGTGCAGTGACCGAGGCCGATCAGGCCAATGGTGCGGATGTCCTGGCGAGCCGAGTGGGCTGCCGGAGCGGTTGGGGTGGCATGGGACGACATCCGGGCACTGTGCCACAGACGAAAAAAAACGCGGCCGAAGCCGCGTTTGCCTGAGCGTGAAACTCAGCCGACTGGATTACAGCGGGCGGATGTTCGACGCCTGCAGACCCTTTTGGCCTTGGGTGATGTCGAATTCAACGCGTTGGTTTTCTTGCAGGGTCTTGAAGCCCGAGGTGCGGATTTCGCTGAAGTGGGCGAACAGGTCATTGCCGCCGTTGTCTTGGGCGATGAAGCCGAAGCCCTTGCCTTCGTTGAACCACTTGACGGTGCCGGTTTGGTTGGTGGTGGACATGGAATTTCCTTAATTAACAAGTGATGAAAAAACGCCCGCGACGACATGCCGGGGCGTTGCAGAGACACGCAAGAAGATCACTTGGGTGGAAATTCGAACCAACCTGCCGGGCGGCAGGGGACAAACAACAGACCTCAGTAACGACGGTCTTGGTATACCTACAGAGCGCACCATACACGGTTTTCTCGCCCCTGTCTTGTTTTATTTGGCCTCTCGCCTGAAATGGGGGGCTCGGCGGGGTGCTTGTGCCGTCATCGTTGGATCGGGCGCACCGTGTTATCATGTTCAGTTGCCCATTCGGCCTGAGGTCTTGCCATGACAGGCCTCGCGCATTGACTGCGATCGGATGGCACACGTTTGCACACCCAGGACGCCGCGCCCCGAGCGCAACCGATCATGGTCTTTTGTCCCGGGCGGGCGCGCACCCTCCGCGCAGGGCGCCGCCACATCACCGTCAAGACCTATTGGAGATCGGCCCATGGCCAAGGAAGAACTGATTGAAATGAATGGCGTCGTGGACGAAGTCCTGCCGGACTCGCGTTTCCGCGTCACGCTCGAAAACGGACACCAGCTGATTGCCTACACCTCGGGCAAGATGAAGAAGCACCACATCCGCATCCTGGCGGGTGACAAGGTCTCGCTGGAGCTGTCGCCTTACGACCTGACCAAGGGTCGCATCACCTTCCGTCACATCGAGCGCAACGGCTACACGCCGCCTCCCCGCCGCCACTGATGTGACTCACCGGAACGGCCCTGCGGCCGGTTCCGGATGCGAACGTGGTTCGCTCACCCCCGTTGTTGTCTGGCGTGACCGCCTGAATGTGCCCGGTGCCTCATGAGAGGGCCCGGGCTTTGGTGCTTGGGCCGCAGTGATGGGCTCAGCGGCCCAGCCAGTCGAGGATGGGGCGCCACTGCGCCAGGTCCTTGTCCACCTTGTGCGCAGGCACGTCCCACAGGCTGAGGCCATGGGCCGCCAGATGGGTGTAGTTCTGCGTGTCGCGCAACTGGGCCAGCCAGGGGATGTCGAGCGAGCGCAGGAAGGTCTGCAGGTGCTCGGCCGCCTTGGTGTGATCCTTGACGCGGTTGGCGACCACGCCCAGCTTGACCTTGTCGGAGCGCTTGCTGCGGTGCAGTTCGCTCAGGAAGTCCTGCGTGGCGTAGATGTCGAACACGCTGGCCTGCAGCGGCACGATGATGTGGTCGGCCAGTTTCATGACCGCCTGCAATCGCTTGCCGTGCAGGCCCGCCGGGGTGTCGAGCACGACGTGGGTGGTGCCCTTCGGGGGGCGCACGATGTCGTCGCGGGCCACGTCCCAACTCTGGATGGCGGGCAGCGTGTCGGGGCGCAGTTGCAGCCACAGGCGCGAGGATTGCTGGCGATCGATGTCGCCCAGCATGACGCTGTGCCCCTGACGGGCGAAATAGCCCGCGATGTTGCTCGACAGCGTGGACTTGCCGACGCCGCCCTTGGGATTGGCCACCACGATCACCGGCATGGTTCGAACTCCTGTGTGACGGGGTTGAAAAAGGGAGTTCGATTATGGCGGTGGATGCCCTGTGCAATGTGACAGCGCCGGGTTTGAGACAATCGGGGCACCATGGTTGATTCGCCCTCCCTCGTGCCCGCCCTCGATGTGGTTTGTCTGTGCGCCGACTGGTGCGGCACCTGCCGTGAGTACGCGCAGGTGTTCGAGGCCCTGCAGCAGGCGCTGCCGGCCCACCACTACCGCTGGATCGACATCGAGGACGAGGCCGATGCGCTGGGCGACATCGACATCGAGACCTTTCCGACGCTGCTGGTGGCCCACGCGGGACGCGTGCTGTTTGCCGGCCCGGTGCTGCCGCGTCTGGGCGATGCCCTGCGGCTGATCGAGGTGCAGACCGAGGTGGTGCAGCGCCAGGCCTGGCCGTCGCTGGCGAGCCTGGGGCTGCCGGCGGATCAGCAAACCGCCTACACGCAGCTGGCGCAGGCGCTGCACACGGCGCGCGGCTGACGCCCATCCCGCTGCGGCAGGAGGGGAACAAACTCGTACAGCTGGAGGGGTGACAGGTCGGGGGCGTGTCCGTCACGCGGCGCAGTCGGCGACCGGGCACGGGTCGGCTGGCGCGTGCTCGTCGCCTGGTCGGGGGTCAGCTGGCGGCGGACGCCCCCTGCAAGCGGGCGAACTGCAGATCGAGCCGGCTGAGAAAGTCCGCGACGGCCTCGTCGTCGACCTCGTCGCACTGGCGGATCACGGTGAGGCACTGCTTGCCGTTGAGGGTGAGGGCGCCCAGCAGCAGTGCCGTGCTGACGGTGGCGGGCCACAGCGCCTGCAGGCGCACGCTGGCGTCTTTCGGGTTGATGAACTCGGCGCTGCCCAGGTTGCTGAGGTGGCAGCTGAGCGCGGGTAGGGTGCCGCGGGCCTTGCTGGCCGCGATCAACTGACGGTAGCGCGTGCGCCCGATGAAGGGCAGCCATTCGTACAGAGTCAGCGGCAGGGCGTGGTCGCGCCGTTCGTAACGGGCCAGGTGCTGCTGGATCTGCTTTTCGATGTCGGCGATCTGGGCGGCCAGCGTGGGCTGGTGGCGCGCGCGCACGGTGAACGACGAGACGTAGTTGCCGAACACCGGAGCCTGGTCCTCGGGGTAGTAGCGGCGCAGGTCGACCGAGATGCGCAAGGCGGCCACGGCCTGGGCGTTGCCGGTGTGCGGCGCGAGGAAGGTGTTCGCGACCAGGGCGGTCAGCAGGGTGTTTTGCGTGGTGCGATGGGCCTTGGCGAACTGCTTCATGGCCTCGGCCGGGCAGGGCAGCTCGTGGTAACGGATGGCCGAGGTGGTGAAACGCGGGCTGCGCCGGCTGGCCAGCATGATGACCTCTTGGCCCCGGGCTGCACGTTGGTCGGCGCGGCCCTGGCGCCAGCCCCGCCAGACGGCTGCGGGCCATTGCCACAGGCGCGCGGGCGTGACGGCGGCGTGCATCGAGGGCGAGTCCAGCGGGCTGGCGGCGATGGGCTGGCCGTTGAGGCGGCCGAGGATGGCGCACAGCAGCTGGACCATGGAGCGGCCGTCGCCCACGATGTGGTGCACCACGAAGAGCAGGGCGGGCTGCGTGGGGTGAGGCAGGAAGCGGGCGCGCCAGGGCAGGCCGCGCTCCAGCGAGAGCGGCTCGTTGAGGCGGGCGCTGTGCCAGGCCTGCAGCGCGTCGCGGTCGTCGAGGGCCACGCCGAGCTCCACCCGGTAGGCGTCGTCGAACAGCTGGTCCACGGCGCGGTCATCGGGCAGGATGCGCATGCGGTCGCGCCAGGGGCCGGGCTCGATCACGCTGCGCAGGCGCGGGAAGGCGGTGGTGAGTTCGCGCAGTGCTTGCCGCACCAAGGCTTCGTCGACCGGACCGCTCAGGCGCAAGACATAAGGCTGGTTGATGGGGCCGAGGTGGCCCTCACCCGCCCAGTACATGTGCTCGGATCGGTTCAGCGGGATCAGGTCGGGGGAGCGCACGGGACAGCAGGCTTCGCGAGGGGGCGGTGCACCGACTGTAGGTGGGGCAGACGCTGCGCTGGCCGCGGGCTTTCCAGTGAGGCAGCCCCCGATCTGCGGGGGACGTGTGCACGGCGAGCCCGGGCGGTGGGCGCCGGTTGTGGCCGGGTGGCGCTCAGCGGCGTGCAGAGGCCGGGGCGCGGCCGGCGGCCGGGCCTTGCGCGGTCTGGGCCAGCTCCAGCGCCAGGCGGCGCAAGGCTTCCCAGCCGTCTTCCGGCCATTGCGGGTGGCGCAGGCCCTTGACGATGCCGTCGACCGTGCTGGCGTGGGCCACCAATCGGGCCAGGGCGGTGGCGCGGGTGTGGGGCAGGATGCGCTCGAACAGGCGCTCGCGCGGGCCCCAGACGCGCTGCTCGCGCAGCACCATGGGCAGGGGCTTGCCGCCGTCCAGCGCGGTGCGGGCGCGGTAGAGCGCGAGGATGTCTTCGGCCAGGGCCCAGTGCACGAGCACGGCGGCTTCGCCCTCGGCCTGCAGGCCGTCGATCATGCGCAGCGTGCGCTCGATCTGGCCCGAGAGCACAGCCTCGCTGAGCTTGAAGACGTTGAAGCGGGCCACATCGACCACGGCCTCTTCGATCTGCTCGATGGTGAGGGTGCCGGGCGGGTGCAGCAGGCCGAGCTTGACGATTTCCTGGTGCGCGGCGAGCAGGTTGCCTTCGACGCGGTCCGCGAAGAAGGCCAGGGTGCGCTGGCCGGCCTCACCGGGCTCGACCTGCTGGCCCTGGGCGGCCAGGCGCTGGGCGATCCACAGAGGCAACTGGCCGCGCTCGATCGGGTCGCAGCGCAGGGTCAGGCCCGTGCCATCGAGGGCGGTGAACCAGGCGCTGTTTTGCTGCGTCTTGTCCAGGCGCGGCAGGGTGACCAGCGTGAGCAGGCCGTCGTTGCCTTGGGCGGCCTCGCAGTACTGCTGCAGGGCCTGCGAGCCCTCTTTGCCGGGCTTGCCCGAGGGGATGCGGATCTCGATGATCTGCTTGTCACCGAACAGGGACATTTCGCTGGCCGCACCCAACAGGCCCGACCAGTCAAAGTGCGCACCACTGACGGTGTGCACCTGGCGTTCGGTGAAGCCGGCTGCGCGCGCAGCGGTGCGGATGGCGTCACCGGCCTCCTGGGCCAGCAAGGGCTCGTCACCGTACAGCGTGTAGACGGGTTTGAGCGCACCAGCGCCCTTGCTCAGGTGGGCCGAGAGCTGGTCGAGGCGCAGTTGCATGGGCGCGGACGGACGCTCAGCGCGCTGCGGCGCTGGCCGCGGGCACCGGCGCCGAAGCCGCCGTGGCGGCCTGCGGGACGCTGCTGAGCTGCTCGGGGCGGATGGCCGCCAGACGGCGCAGCACCTGGTTGACGATGTCGGTCTGCATGCTCTTTTGGAGGGCCGCAGCTTCGTCCTGCTTGGCCAGCGCGTCGCGCTCGTTGTAGTTCAGGTCGCGCGCCAGGGCCACGTCGGTGGGGCGGAGCAGTTCGGACCCGTCGCCCCGCAGGATGCGAAAGCGCACGCTGGTGCGCACGCTCATGACGCGCACCTGACCGTAGGCGGTTTTGGTGACGACAACCAAGTCGCGACTGTCACGCAAGGCCTCGAACACCAGGTGGCTGGTGGGCACCTGTTCGGTGCCGGCCGCCTGGGTGGCTTGCAGGGTGGAATCGACCACGCGCACGCCACTGGCTTCGAGTGCACGCGCCAGTTCGGCCGCCAGGGGCGAGGTGCTGGTGAAGCCAGTGAGCTGAATGGTGCGGAAGGCCATGGCCTTGGGGCCACGACGCAACTGGAAGCCGCAGCCTCCGAGGGTGGCCAGGGCCAGCGAGGCGCTCAGGCCGGTGAGGAGGTGGCGGCGCTGCATGGTCAGACCACCACGTTGACGAGGCGACCGGGCACGACCACGACCTTCTTGGGGGCCTTGCCTTCGGCGAACTTGGCGAAGTCTTCGCTGGCCAGAGCGGCGGCCTCGATGGCGGCCTTGTCGGCTTGCGGGCTGACCTTGATCGAGCCACGCAGCTTGCCGTTGACCTGCAGCATCAGCTCGATCTCGTCTTGCACCAGGGCCGAGTCGTCAACCTTGGGCCAGGCGGCGTCCAGCAGGTCGCCCTGCGTCTGGGCATAGCCGAGCTCGCTCCACAGCGTGTGGGCCAGGTGCGGGGTCGCAGGGTAGAGGGTGCGCAGCAGGATGCCGAAGCCTTCGATCAGGGCGATCTGACCGTCGGGCGTGTCGGTGCCCTTGAAGCCTTCGAGCGCGTTGAGCAGCTTCATCGCACCGGAGACCACGGTGTTGTACTGCATGCGCTGGTAGTCGTAGTCCACCTGCTTGAGCACGGTGTGCACTTCCAGGCGCAGGGCCTTGGCGTCCTTGCCGAAGGCGACGTCGGCCAGCGAGCTGGCACCTTGCGTGAGCGCGGTGGTATCGGCCTTGGGCAGAGCGCTCAACTTCATGCCGAAGTTCCAGACACGGCGCAGGAAGCGGAAGCTGCCTTCCACGGCGGCATCGTTCCACTCCAGCGTCAGCTCGGGCGGCGCGGTGAACATGGTGTACAGGCGGGCGGTGTCGGCGCCGTACTTCTCGATCAGCTCTTGCGGGTCGATGCCGTTGTTCTTCGACTTCGACATGGTGCCCACGCCTTCGTAGTCGATGGCCGTGCCCACGGGCAGCATGCCGTCAGCGCTGTCCACAGCCGTGATCAGGCGGGCACCGGTGACCTTGCCGGTCTCGTCCATGACGTGCTCGACGTCCTTGGGCCAGAAGTACTCCTTGCCGCCCTTGGCGGTGCGGCGCGAGTAGATGTGGTTGAGCACCATGCCCTGGGTGAGCAGCTTCTTGAAGGGCTCGTCGGCCTTGACCAGGCCCAGGTCACGCATGACCTTGGTCCAGAAGCGCGCGTACAGCAGGTGCAAGATGGCGTGTTCGATGCCGCCGATGTACTGGTCCATCGGCATCCAGTAGTCGGTGCGACCGTCCACCATCTGGCCGTGGTTGTCGGCGCAGGTGTAGCGCAGGAAGTACCAGCTCGAGTCCACGAAGGTGTCCATCGTGTCGGTTTCGCGCTGGGCGGGCTTGCCGCACTTCGGGCAGCCGACGTTCAGGAAGTCGGGGCGCGACTTGAGCGGGTTGCCCGAGCC